>NZ_JAAFKG010000015.1 GCF_013299185.1 Microcoleus sp. bin48.metabat.b7b8b9.023
GCAGTAGTATATTGCAGGGTGACTTGTCTCGTGAAATAATATGAAGCGTCATGTCTCCTATTTTATAACACTTTTTTTACTCTGCTTACTTTTTTTCTCGGCTACCCCGAATTATTGAGCGGATACAAAGCATCTACAATCACAGCAAGAGATGCAACTTGCTGACTCGCATCTAAAGACTTTTTTAGGGCATCGATTAATAATAGTTCACCAAACCCTCTCCCTTTTTGGTTATTATCAACTGCAAGACGACCTAGTAGTGTTGCAGGTAATGCTGGGTAAGGGGGTAATCTTTTGGCAAGTTTTTCTTCTAAAGCTGTGACATTGACAGTGTACGAGGAGAGCGTATAGTAACCTAAAACATTCTTCTCAGGCTCATCAACTAAAACAAAGACGGTGGAGACTCGCTTTTTGAGATCCTGAGATGCTTGCTTGCACAGGTAGCTATCCAAACTTTCTTCTCCACAGCAAAAGCGCGAACGGATATGGGTTCGGCTATCGAGAAGGTCGATCGTGAGAACCATTAAATTGACATTGTTTGTTTATACCGTAAAGCCGCCGATTTTAAGGCTCGATTGGGCTTCGGAGGATTGAGAATTGCTTCAACAAAAGCGTTACTATCTTTAAGGCTGAGCGTCAGGGTTTGGTGCTGCTCGATCGCCCTACGAGCTTCTGCTAGCACAGCGGCAATCACAAAGTCTGTAAGGGTTCTTCCTTCCAAGTCAGCAGCTTTTTGCACGAGAGCCTTGGCTTCTTGACCGATCCGAAGTTCTAGCCGCGCCGGCGATTTTGAATCACTTGCATTAGTCATGGCGTTAGAGCCGTAAAATAAGGTATTAAATTAATGATATACGGCAATTTGCCGTATGTCAATTAAGGCTCTCACGAATGAATCGTAAATTTTTAACCCCACCCCTGCCCTTACTAAGGGGAGAGAGTAAGAATTTTACAAACCATTTGCGATCTTTATATCATAATATTCATCAAGCAATCGATTTCGCATTTCGTGATTTTATTCATAGGAATTTCGATCGCGCTTTTCATCATTTACCTCCTTTACGTTTCGCAGACTTTTTTGGGAGCGGTTGCTGACTGGTCATTTTTGTATACAATTCAAACAGTTTTTCCAATCGTTCTGTATCGTTTTTGAAGCGGCGGCCGATGTAGATTCGTTCCAGGATTTCGTCATTGCGATCGTGCGCTTCCCTAACCAATGGGAATTCGGTATCCAGCCGATCGCGATCGTACATATCTGCGATCGTGGCGGGGAAATAGTTCTCCCGTGCTAGCAGGATGTCTTCGGCGCTGCGGGTGAGATCGGCTTTATTGCGATCGGTGAGCGTAGGGACGGGGAAGGTGTTCCAGCCGAGGGTGTTGGAGTAGCGATATCGAGTTTCTAGCTTGCCGCAGACGGTGGCGATCCAGACTAGGTGGATGCGTGAGGCGATGAGTGCCATGTTCCAGAGTGGGGCATCGTAGAGAGCAAAGCAAAGGTTGCTGACTGTAGACCAAGCATCAATTAACCCGACTGGAAGATAATCCCGATTTTCGGACGAAACGGAGGGCATCGAGACTGTCTGCTTTGTTCCGATGTTCATTTCACGCATTTGGTGAGCACGCGCAGCCATCTTGTTTGTGCCTGCATCTTTGCTTGCAAGGCGCATCGACCGAACGCAGTCAATTCGTCTTCTAATTAATTCAATAGCTAGCGCGTGCTGTAGCCGATCTCCTGCTATCCAAAGACAATATCGGACAAGGCCACGAATGAACTCGGCAGACCCATAAATACGACGAACCAATATCTGCTTATCTTGATGTGTAAGCGTCAGTTCCCTAAGTTCTTCTGCTGACAGAAGAAGATTGCCACCATCGACTGGCATATTTCCAAAAGACATTTCGTGTAAACCAGCGATACTATCTTGCTGACTCGTTACAACAATATTCTCTCCTACGGTCAAGTAGGGTGTAATGTTGCCAGCCTCTCTTCCTTCTGTTTCACCATTGCGACCTGTATCAAAAAGGTAGCGTTTCTTTTCTTTCGATTGAGAAAGACAAATTATTGAGACAGTTACACCAGCATTATGACTAGCAAGATTTGCCCATTTAAATGACGTATATGCAAAGCGGATGAGCGAGCCTGTTTCAAAGATTGTAGGCCATAGTATTGGAACGATACGCCCTTGACATATTGAATTTGTACTCACAAATGCGGCTTCTGCCACAGTGTGCTGAGCATATTCGGCTGCCTTCATAAACCAGCCACCAACATAGTCAATCTGCTTAGATGAAACCTTATATTGCTTAAAAACAAGGGCAAGATCTGATTTCTGCTCTTTTGTCTGTGTTTGACTTCCTTTGTATGGTGGATTCCCACAGATATAAGTCTCTCCTCCCTGATTCTCAAAATCAATCTCCGCCACTTCCCCCATCTCACCAAACAAATCCAAATCCTCCCGCTGCACCTTCACCCCCGTTTCCTTCGATGGGAAGAGACTCAACCAATCCAACCGCAACGCATTCCCACAAGTAACCCAATTATCATCCTTCAGCGGCAAAAACTCCGCCAGCGCCAACTTTGGCCCCCGATACAACACATCACATTGATACTCCGCAATAATCAACGCCAACCGCGCAATCTCACAGGAAAAATGGCGCAATTCAATTCCCCGAAAATTCGTCAGCGGAATCTCAGATTTGCGATCCGGTTCCCCCCGCAGACGATTAATTTCCCACTCAATCTCGCGCATCTTCTTATACGCAATCACCAAAAAATTCCCCGAACCACAAGCCGGATCGAACACCCGAATTCGCCCTATTCTTTGCCGCAAATTCAACAACTTTCGGGCATTATCTCCTGCCGCTTCTAACTGCGATCGCAAATCATCCAAAAACAGCGGATTAAGCACTTTGAGGATATTCGGCACACTGGTATAGTGCATCCCCAAAGCACCGCGCTCCTCATCATCCGCCACCGCCTGAATCATCGAGCCGAAAATATCGGGATTAATCTTTGTCCAATCCAGATTACCAACATGAAGTAAATAAGAACGCGCAATCTTACTAAAACGCGGCACCTCTACCCCACCCGAAAACAGCCCTCCATTCACATAGGGAAACCGATCTGCCCAACTCCGAATCTGTGCAACTTCTCGCTCTTTCAGCGGCAGACACATCGCCCGAAACAACTCCGACAACACCTCATGGGTATTCGACGAATCACTCATTTGCTGGACTGTTTTCGCAAACAAACCTTCACTGTGGAAAATATTCGTATCCTCCGCAAAGAAACAGAAAATCAGTCGCGCCATGAAGTGATTGAGCGCTTCCCGATTCTCCGATTTATCCCACTCCGGGTTCTCCTTCAACAGCTCCACATAAAGGCGATTCAGACGCGCCGTAGCCTTGATATCAAAGGCATTCTCCCGGATTTGCCTAACCGTCGTAATCCCCGCCAACGGCAGAAAAAAACCAAAATGATCGTGAAAATCGTGGTAATCGCAAGCGACTGTCTCCCCATCAGCCAAATTCTCCGCCTCAAAACTTTTGCCATCGGTAGCAAGGATAAACTTAGCCTTATGTCTAGCAGTCGCCGCACTTTCCCGCAAAGCAGTGAGGGTATTTGTCACCTCACCTTCGGAGCAAACCTTCAAATGAATATTGTTATGCTGAAGTACGCCACCGACATCCGATTTGTTTGAACCACCGCTTTTGCTTTTGAGCTTCTTGATGGTAGTTGACTTGTTACCAAAAGCTTCGAGGAAAGCAAAGGGAAACTCTTCCGAGTCAAAGGGCGATTCAGCAAGCCGGGAAACGGCTTCTTCGATTTCGACTGCATTCATAGTTGTAGTTGTAGGGTGCGTCAGTTGCGACATTACGAATCACCACCAAAAGTATAATTCTGACGCACCTTGAGTTTAAACCGAAAACGATCGTAGCTGACACATCCTACTAATAACTTTTTGTGGAACGGGCATCTTGCCCGTTTCGGAAAAATGTAAAATATTGTTACAAATCACTGGAAACCAGGAACTAAATCTAGATTACCACTGACTATAATTGGTGATCGTAAGGAAATCCCAAAATTCCATGCAGAAACTAACTCGAATTTTATTCACTACAGCCTTAACCCTAAGTATTCTGTGCTCCCCCACAGCCGCTTTCGCCAAAGCAAAAATTCAGATAGCCATCCTTTTAGATTCTAGTAATAGCATGGATGGACTGATCGACCAGACTCGCAATCAACTTTGGCAAATTGTGAATTTTTTATCTAAGGTCAGAAAAGATGGCGAAGTTCCAGATTTAGAAGTTGCTCTCTATCATTATGGCAATGATAGTTTACCATCTTCGGAAGGTTTTGTCAGATTATTAACTGGATTTACTCCTGAATTAGATTTGGTGTCCGAAAAGCTATTTAGTATCAAAACTAACGGCGGTCAAGAATATGCTGGCTGGGTAATTCGATCGGCAATGCAAGAATTAAACTGGAGTAAAGATCCGGCAGATTTTCGCGTGATTTTTATCGCTGGCAATGAACCATTCGATCAAGGCCCTATAGTTTGGACTCAATCTGTCAATCTGGCTGTTAAAGGAGATACTCTTGTTAATACTATCTACTGTGGTTCAGCGGAAAGTCAGGAACGACAACTTTGGGCATCTGGAGCTATTTTGGCAAAAGGTAGTAACTTCAACATCAATCAAAATCAAGTAATTGTGGTAATTAAGTCGCCTTATGATGAGGAAATTTCTAGTTGGAATACTAAATTAAATGAAACTTATATTCCCTATGGCAGACAAGGAAGAATCGGACAACAACGTCAAGCTACTGAAGATAGTAATGCTGGCGCAAATATTGCAATGCGTGGTGCCTCCAAAGCTTCTGAATACTATAGTAATTATTCTTGGGATTTACTCGACGCTCTTGAAACTGGAAAAGTGAAACTAGAGGAAATATCAGATGAGAGCTTACCGGAAATCATGCGAGGTATGACATTAACTGAAAAAAGAACATATGTAGCTGGCAAGAAAACCGAAAGAGAAAGGATTAAAAAAACGATCCGCGAGTTATCTCAAAAGCGTACCGAATATGTCGAACGCCAACGCAAAGCCAGTACAGACAAAGGTGAAAATACTGTCGATAGTGTCATAATTCAAAGTCTGCGCCAACAATTAGCTGCTAAGGGATTTAAGCTTCAGTAATTCTTTGAGTTTTATCCGCCCTTGGGTGCAATTGAGGATATTTATTCAGTTTGTCTGCCTTGCCGATAGTTTCTATGTGAGTGTTCAATCTTTAAATACAAAGGTAATATCAATTCCGCTTGTATCGGAATGATTTACCGCTCTTGACACAGAGAATGCAGAGGGACAGAGGAGAAAGATGAATAATTATGATGCTAACGAAATTAATATATAGCGGCTCCATCGAAATAACGGGTACGTTGTTGGGCTTTAGCCCTCTTATTTGAGTGTTATATAAGCTGTATGTCATGCCCGATCTTTTTGAGAAAAACTACAATATCAATCAAGTTAAATTAATAGTAATACCAATTAAAAAAATAAATGCAACAATATTGGTAGGCGCGGCTCCATTTATGCTAGGCAAGAAAAAACGAAAAACCTAGCAAGCGACGCAAAGCGTGCGACAATATTTGAATAAACCAACTCAACGAAGAGCGTTGAAGCAAGGATTTTTGAAATTAATATTAATTGAGCCGTATTGGGGTTTAATTTCTCACCCTTTGAAAAGAAGAGGTGCATTGCTCGCTCGATTATCGCTCTTTATTGAGTCTTGTCTGTGGTGGCACACCTACCACTAAAACCTTTGAAAAGAAGAGGTGCGTCGCTATGAGATAGTCGCTCTTTCTTGAGTATTTTCTATGGCGACACACCCTACAACTACAACTACCTATCAACAATTTATGAATCGCCGCACCCGATCGACAAAAAAGTATAACAACACACACTTTTTTGCCAAGATGGTATAAAATCGAGGAGATCGTTGAAATAATTGACCACAAGCGTAGTAAGTTCTATTTAGACAAAGAAAATAATTTAGCAAAATCTAGCAATGTTTGATATCAGAAAATCGCTGCTATTAGTTTCTGTAAGTCAATAAAAAAGCGATCGCTCTTACAAAGTCTTGGAATTCTATAATCAGCAAAGACAATGACAAATATTTCAGGTTTAGGCGACTACTCAAGGCATAAAAATCAGTCAAAAGAACAATTGCGATTGACGGTTGTTTTGCTTTGTTTGCTGGTCTTAGGGTATTTGGGTAACTATTTCAGTATTCCAATTATTCTCTACACAGATTGGCTCTTTGGCAGTGTTTTTGTCATGTTGGTTATGAGATTGTATGGATTAGGCTGGGGAACGCTCGCTGCGGTAATTGCCAATTTCCGTACAATTTTAATTTGGTATCATCCCTACGCTTTTATTCTTTGGACAGTGGAGGCAATCTTTGTCGGATTGGGACTGCGCCGAAGTAAAAATTTATTATTAATTGATGTTATTTTCTGGGCAACGATTGGATTTCCATTGCTTTGGTTTCTTTATGTGGTTTGTGGGAAAGTTTCTCCTCAATCTGTTCTGTTGATTTCCTTCAGAAATCCAGTCAACCAAATCTGTAATGCTTTGATTGCTAGTCTGATTCTGACTCACACTCCTATTGCTAAGTGGCTCCGCGTCAATACTCTCAAAACTCAGGATTTTGAACAAACTCTTCTAAATTTGCTGGTAGCTTTTGTCTTGCTACCGGCATTGGTGTTAACTATTTGGAACTGTCAGGATGCTACTAATGTTCAACAAAAAAATCTTCTAGGCCAGCTAGAAAACAGCAGACAAGCTGTGAGTACGGATTTACAGGAGTGGCACCAGAAAAGTCTGGAGAACCTACAAAAACTGGCATCTAATGTTCAGGATAGCAATCTCTTGGACGCTTCACAGATGCAGGAAAAAATTCAAATAGCCCGATCGACTCTTTCAGGGTTCAGCAATCTCTACATTACAGACACCAACGGGCAAATTCTGAATTCCACTACTGTCCAAAATACCGATCGCAATTCAGTCACAAAACTCGATAGTTTGCCATTGCAGGCTTTACTGACAGCCAAGCAGCCGGTGCTCTCCGATCTCGTTACGGTGTCGAACTCGCCGACGATCGCCCAAACAGTACCCATTTTCCGGGATAACAACCTGGTAGGTCAAGTTTTTGCAGAAGTTGACACCAACAAATTAAAACAATTTTTGCTCGCCAGTCAAGCCGGATCGACTCGGATGGTGAGTTTGCTCGATCGCGAAAATCGCGTTATTTCCAGCACTCGCGAGGATCTAAAGGAAGCACAACCCTTTGATAAAAATGGGAATGGTGAAATTAATCCGTTGAATCAAAACACCAATATTTGGATACCCATCCTCCCCAACACGCCTAAGGTTATGCGGTGGAGAAAGTCATTTTACGTGAATAAAACTGCTGTTGGCGGTGATTTTTCTTGGATAATTGCGATCGAACAACCCAGCGCTTCCCATTTAGCAGTGTTCGATAGAATTTATACCAAAAGCTTCGCGATTCTCATGGCGATCGCACTTCTCGCCCCGCTTCTGGCAAAATCTATTAGTCGCAGTCTAGTCAAACCCTTGCTGCAACTTGCCAATATTACCAACAATTTGCCCGATAAACTTACAGAACAACAATCGCTGCAAATTCCCAACAGTTCCATCAGCGAAATAAACACCCTGTCCAATAACTTCCAACTGATGGCTATAGCCCTGCAAGATAAGTTTCAGGAAATTCAACAAGCCAACGTCGATATTCAACAAGCCAAAGAAACAGCCGAATTTGCCAATCAAGCCAAAAGCGAATTCTTAGCCAACATGAGTCACGAATTGCGGACACCCCTCAACGGGATTCTGGGCTACACCCAAATCCTGCAACGCAGCGAACCCCTCACCCCGAAAGCAAGCAACGGCATCAACATCATCTACCAGTGCGGCTCTCACTTGCTCACCCTGATTAACGATATATTGGATCTTTCCAAAATCGAAGCCCGAAAACTCGAACTGAATCCCGCACCTTTGCACCTACCTTCCTTCCTGCAAAGTGTCGTCGAAATCCACCGCATCCGTGCCGAAGAAAAAGGGATTTACTTTGAATTTAAAGCGGAAAAAGGCTTGCCTGTGGGAGTTTTTGCAGATCAAAAACGCCTCCGTCAAGTTTTGATTAACCTACTGGGAAATGCGATTAAATTTACCGATCGCGGCGGTGTCACCTTCAAAGTTGAATCTGTTGGCAAAAAGATTCGCTTTCACATTCAAGATACCGGAGTTGGCATGACCCCGCAAGAAATCGAGAAAATTTTCCTGCCCTTTGAACAAGTTGGTGATACCAAAAAGCAAGCTGAAGGCACAGGTTTAGGACTCGCAATTAGCCACAAAATTGTTTCGATCATGGGCGGTGAAATTAGCGTCGGCAGTATCTCGGGTGAAGGCAGCACCTTCTCCTTTGAAGTAGAACTCCCCGTCGCCGACAATTGGGCATCCGTTGCGAAAGTATCTCACCAACGGGCGATCGCTGGATATCAAGGTAAAAAACACAAAATTCTCGTTATTGATGACTCTTGGGAAAATCGCTCGGTTCTACTCAATCTTTTAGAACCGATCGGTTTTGAGATCGTTGAAGCCAGCAACGGACTCGAAGGAATTGAACAAACTCTCAAGACTTCACCAGATTTAATTATTACCGATTTAAGTATGCCTGTGATGGATGGGTATGAGTTTTTGCGGAAGCTACAGACTTATCCCCAACTCAAAGAAACCATCGTTATCGTCTCTTCTGCGAGCGTATTTGAAAGCGATCGCCACAAGAGTCTGGAAGCTGGTGGAAGTGACTTTTTGCCCAAACCCGTAGAAGCTGATACCTTACTGGAACTAATGCAAAAACATCTGCAATTGGATTGGATTTGCGACACCAATAACAATCCAAACCAGAATGCTGATGTTGCAACAGAGTCAATTAAGCCACCTGCAACCGAAATTTTAAACGAACTATTTGAGTTAGCACAAAACGGAGAACTTGACGGCATTATCGAAATTGCAGAACAACTTCAAGATGAGAACCGGGCTGCCTTTGCCAGAGAACTGATTCGTCTTGCCGAAGCTTGCGAAGTCCGACAACTGCAAGCATTTATCCAACAATATTTCAGTTAAAATCTAAATACAAAAAAGGTACGTTGTTGGGCTTGGGCCCTCTTTCCTAATCTTATCAATAGTACGATAGAAAAAAAAGGTACGTTGTTGGGCTTTAGCCCTCTTTCTGATATCCGGAAAGAGCGCTGAAGCGCAACTACGTACCTTGGCTGGACTTTCATAACACAAAAAAGGTACGTTGTTGGGCTTTAGCCCTCTTTCTGATATCCGGAAAGAGCGCTGAAGCGCAACTACGTACCTTGGCTGGACTTTCATAACACAAAAAAGGTACGTTGTTGGGCTTTAGCCCTCTTTCTGATATCCGGAAAGAGCGCTGAAGCGCAACTACGTACCTTGGCTGGACTTTCATAACACAAAAAAGGTACGTTGTTGGGCTTTAGCCCTCTTTCTGATATCCGGAAAGAGCGGTGAAGCGCAACTACGTACCTTGGCTGGACTTTCATAACACAAAAAAGGTACGTTGTTGGGCTTTAGCCCTCTTTCTGGTATCCGGAAAGAGCGCTGAAGCGCAACTACGTACCTTGGCTGGACTTTCATAACACAAAAAAGGTACGTTGTTGGGCTTTAGCCCTCTTTCTGAGATCCGGAAAGAGCGCCCAAGCGCAACAACGTACCTTGGCTGGACTTTCATAACACAAAAAAGGTACGTTGTTGGGCTTTAGCCCTCTTTCTGGTATCCGGAAAGAGCGCTGAAGCGCAACTACGTACCTTTTTTTATCTGATCTAACTACTTCGCCGCCGGCAAAGACAACTGAGGCGAAGTCTGAGAATAGCTGCCATTTTCAGGAATAGCTGCTGGTTTCTCGGAAAGTAAAAACTCGCGAATTAACCTAGCAACTGCTCTTTGAGCTAAGCCGCCGACGACTTGCTGGCCCATATTCTGCACTTCTGGTTTCACCAACAACTGTGGCAGTAGTTGCAATACTTTCATGCCGTCAAAACCCGGAGTTGATTGCAAAATATCCCAAATCCGCTTGATGTGTTCTAAGTTATTTTGTTCGGTTTGTGAAACTACAGGTAGGCTTGCTTTGACTCCAAACCATTCGCCGACAACTGCTTTGGCGTTAGCAACAGCATTGCTCGAAAGTGTGTCGAGACTTTTCACCAATTCAGCAACAATGCGATCGCGAATATAATCTCCTCTTTGCGAAAATAAATACTCTAACGCTTGGTTGAGGATTTTGCTGACATCGTAATCGTCGCTTTCGCGGGCATTGTTCAGCAAGTTTTCTAAGCGATTCCAGCGGAATTCGCCTTGTTTGAACAATAAATCTTGCAGGGAGGCTCTCAATTCCGGTGCGGGGTCGCTCAACAGCCGTTTTGCTACGTAAGGATAAGCTTTACTCAGCACTTTGAATTCTGGATCGACATTAATGGCAATCCCTTCTAGCGTAACGAGCGATCGAATAATCAAAGCATAGTAAGCTGGAACTCGGAAAGGATACTCGTACATCACCGCCGAAAGTTCGTCAGTAATGCTTTTGAAATTGAGTTCCGCAACGCTAGCACCCAAAGCATTGTTAAATACCCCAGCCAAAGCCGGAATAATTGGCGTCAAATCGGTGTCTGGCGTTAAAAATTCCAACTTTACGTAATCTCTGGCCAAACCTTCAAAGTCGCGGTTTACCAAATGCACCACAGCTTCCAACAAGCCGTACCGCTGATAAGGTTTGACTTCGCTCATCATCCCGAAATCGAGATAAGCCAACTGACCGTCAGGAGTTGCCAAAAGATTGCCGGGGTGCGGGTCAGCGTGAAAGAAACCGTGTTCTAGAAGCTGTCTGAGAGAGCACTGCACCCCCACTTCAATTAAGTAAGGAGCGTCGATTCCTTGAGCCTTGACGGCTTCTAAATTAGTGAGTTTGATGCCGGTAATCCACTCCATGGTCAAGACGCGGCGGCGGGTATATTCCCAGTAGATTTTGGGAACGTAAATATCCTTCAGATTCCCGTAGAGTTCGGCAAAGCGTTCGGCATTTTGTCCTTCGTGGGTGTAGTCCATTTCTTCGTAAATGCGCTCGCCCAACTCGTCCATAATTCCGGCGAGGTCACTGCGAATTATTTTGAAGTTGTTTTGCGCCCAAACTGCGACGCGCCGCAGGATGTAAATATCTAAGCCGATGTTTTCGGCTAAACCGGGTCGCTGCACTTTGATGGCGACGGTTTCGCCGGTTTTGAGTTTGCCTTTATAGACTTGTCCGAGGGATGCTGCTGCGATCGGATCTGCGGTAATTTCGGCGTAAATATCCTTGGGGTGTGCGCCCAATTCTTCTTGTATAAATTGATATGCTACTTCGTTGGGAAACGCTGGCAATTGGTCTTGCAGCGTGGTTAATTCTTCTAAATATGCTGGCGGTACTAAGTCAGGGCGAGTTGAGAGTGCTTGTCCGATTTTGATGAAAGCTGGGCCGAGTTGGCTGAGAATTTCTCGCAGGCGGGCGGCGCGGCGCTTTTCGTTGGCTGCGGTGCGGCCTCTCTTTTTGTCCCACCACAAACTGAAGGCAAAGCTAAAAAATGTCCAAACCACGCTCGACAGCCTTCTCCAGACTTGCAGGGGGCGATTGCGGTACTCGGCTGCGATCGCAACTGGATCGTAGCGCACAGCTTCTCCGGCCAACTCATAGGCGATATCTTTGGCTGATTTGAGCGGTTGGGGATTTGCTGTAGCTGTGTCTAGTTCTACTTGTACTGCTTGCAGGGGAACTGTTTTTACCTCTTTGAGATTGTCTGGTGCAGCGTGAGTCCCTGAATTTGAGTAAGTTACTGGGGAGGCTGGCGATACCGTCTTGACATCCATAAACTCAGACCTAGTGTGAAGCATTGTAAAGACATTGTAACAATTTGTGGCCTTCTCGCCACTATTGTGAGATAGAGAAAACCGAATTGGTTAGTCAGTTGGCAGTTGGTTCGTAGTGCGGACTTCAGTCCGCAGAATTAGAGCGGACTGAAGTCCGCACTACGAACCTTAGTCATTGGTCATTGGTCGAAGACTTATGGGCTAGGACTAAAGAAACCGGGTTTTTTAGTGGAATATCTGGCGAAAAACCCCATTTCTTGCCACCCTCTCCCCCTCTCCCCCTCTCCCATTCTCCCCCTCTCCCCCTCTTCACTCTCCACCGGTTCTGAGGAGTCGATCGCGAATGCTTGAAAGTTGCGATTTGGTGCTGACGGGCGATCGAGGTTGGGGCATTTCGGTATCGGGCCAGTTGGGTAAGTCGTAACAAGGACAGCACTCTGGTGGCATTCCGGTTTGTTGGAACACTACGGGCATGGCACAGCGCGCGCAGGGACTGATTTCCCATGCTGGTGTCAGCAGTTCGGCAATTGTTTCGTTGGTGCCTTGCAGGTGACAGTCTCCGCTGTCGGGGGAGATGATTTTTTGCCAGCATTCTTCAAATTCGCTGCTGTAGCGATCGCCCGCAATTACCGATTTTGGTAGCAGCGCTTCGGAACCGTTGCGAATAAATACTTTTTTGCCTAACTGAAACCAGTAAGCAATATATTTTCTGACTTCACTTTCTGATGCCATAGCTTTTACTCAATCCTGCAATTCATTGGTAATTTTAGACTTTAAACTTTAAATTCGATCTCTATCTCAAGAGACATTTGATATTTGACATTCTTTCAAAAGCCGACTATTTTCGGTGTCAAATTTTTGTGCTGGTTGCTGGGCGCGAGTATTTTTTTGGAGTGATTGATGTGATTTTTGAGTTTTCGAGCTTAATTGTAATTATAGCTGATTTTTAGTTGAAATTGTCTGCGGGCAAACGGAGCTTTTTGCTCGAAAAGTCGATCGCGCTTCCGTCTGTTAATTCTTGGCGGGGGGTAGCGGCGTACCCAAAGCCGACAGGTTCAAGGCGTAACCTCCGGTGGCGAGATAAACAGTATCGGCGATCGCCCCGATGTGACGGACGAGAGTGCCGAGGCGATCGCGAAACAGCCGCCCCGCCGGATAAGCAGGCACAACACCCCATCCTGTTTCCTCTCCTACAAAAACTACATCCGCCGCAGTTGACTTCAAACTCGCTAGCAAATCTTGCTGTGCAGCAGTCCAAAGTGTGGCTTCTTGTTCTAAAAGATTCGCCGTCCAAGTTCCGAGGGAATCAATTAACAAGCAATCCGAGGGTTTACCAGTGCGGATAACTGTCGGTAAGTCGATCGGCACTTCTAGGGTTTTCCAATGAACCGGGCGGCGATTTCGGTGTTGTTCGAGGCGGCCGAGCCACTCCAAATCTGTTTCATTAACCATGCCAGTAGCCACATAGATTACTTGTTTTCCCGAAGCCGCGGCCAGAGTTTCGGCCCATTCACTTTTACCACTTCGAGCCGGCCCAGTTACTAAGATTATTTTAGTCATTGGTTATTGGTTATTTGTTATTGGTTATTTGTTATTTGCGGTTCCCTGAGCGTAGTCGAAGGGTCGAAGGGTTATTGGTTACTGGTTACTGGTTATTGGTTACTGGTTACTGGTTACTGGTTACTGGTTACTGGTTACTGGTTATTGGTTATTGGTTACTGGTTATTGGTTGCTGGTTATTGGTTGCTGGTTATTTGTTTGATTACCAATGATTTTTAGGCGATAATAGCATTGATAGGACAATATCAGAATAACTACATCAAATTTCCCAACATAGCCGTTTTCCAGCAAGTGAGTTACGCCCTTACCAATTTGCAGAGAGAAGAAAAGAAGCAAAAAATAGAGACTATCCCCAATGCCCAATGCCCTGCGCGAGCCTTCTTCCCAATGCCCAATGCCCAATGCCCAATGCCCAAACCTCAGATATCAGCCATAATTTGCACTCACAATCGCGCCAGCTATTTAGCTGGGGCGATCGACAGCTTGCTGGTACAGGATTTTCCCGATAACTTTGAAGTAGTAGTAGTGGATAACGGTTCTAACGATTATGCCAGCCCCGAAAGTTCCACTTCGCGCACTCGCGAGGTGGTAGAAGCAAGACTCTCCGACTGCCGCCTCAAGTATGTCTGGGAACCCACAATCGGTTTATCAGTAGCGCGAAACACCGGCGCCAAGGAAGCTAGCAGCGAAATATTAGCTTATCTCGACGACGACGCTATTGCTGAGCCGAATTGGCTCAGGGTGCTGCACGCCGCCTATCAAAGCAATCAAAAACTAGCCGTAGCCGGCGGCAAAGTTAACTTGCTGTGGCCTTGTGGAGTCTGTGCACCAAAATGGCTATCGCCCGGATTGGCCCAAAACTTGGGAGTTTATGATTTAGGGGATACTTGCCAGTACGTAACTGCTGCCGGTTTGACTCCCAGGGGTGTAAACTACTCGATCCGGCGGGCTTTTCTCGAACAAATTGGTGGCTTCGATGTCAAACTCGGTAGAGTCGGCAAAAAGTTGTTGTCAAATGAAGAATTGCGCGCGACAGAATTAGCATTAGAGTTAGGCTGGCAAGTGGTTTATCTGCCCGAGGCCCTGGTTCTGCACAATGTGGCTGTAGAAAGGCTCAAGCAAGCTTGGTTTCTCGATCGGGGTTGGTGGCAAGGCATCAGCGAGTGTTATCGGGAACAATTGTCCGATCGAGCAGGTATTGCTCAGCTTGGACGGGGCGGTGAAAGAATACTGAGGGGAGTATACAAGTCTTTTAAATACATTAGAGATCCGGGACTGCGCTTTGAAAATTTCGTTTTTGCTTGGGGTCAAATTGGTTATTTAAGTGCAGCCCTTCGGGGCCTGATTTTTACACCGAAATCGACCAGCAGGCATTAGGCTAGAGGCAATATCCCTCGCTGTTAAAGTCGTCGGCGCTACCATGCCGATCGCACTTCATCCACAATAACTCGACCGCATTCAGGTTCAAGCACTCGATTATGACATCTAGTTCATCCAAGATTCCGGTTTCAGTTCTCATTCCGGCAAAAGACGAAGAACTTAATCTACCTGCGTGTCTGGCCAGCATTGCCAGGGCAGATGAAGTTTTTCTGGTGGATTCCCAAAGTAGCGATCGCACGGTAGAAATTGCCATCAGTAGCGGTGCCAAAGTCGTGCAATTCTATTTTGACAACCGCTGGCCGAAAAAGAAAAATTGGTCTTTGGACAACCTGCCCTTTCGCAACGAATGGGTTTTAATTGTCGATTGCGACGAGCGCATCCCCCCGGAACTTTGGGACGAAATCGCGCGGGCGATCGCCGATCCGAATTTTGACGGCTACTACCTCAACCGCAAAGTCTTCTTTTTAGGTCAATGGCTGCGTTACGGCGGCCGATATCCCGACTGGAATTTGCGTTTGTTCAAGCATCAAAAAGGCCGCTACGAAAATCTCGGCACCGAATCCGTCCCCAATACAGGTGACAACGAAGTACACGAACACGTCATTTTAGCAGGTCAAGTCGGCTACTTAAAACACGACATGATCCACGAAGATTACCGCGATTTATTTCACTGGATAGAACGGCACAACCGCTATTCAAATTGGGAAGCCCGCGTTTATTACAATATTATTGAAGGCCGCGACGACAGCGGCACTATTGGCGCCAACTTATTTGGAGATGCAGTACAGCGGAAGCGATTTCTCAAAAAAGTTTGGGTGCGGCTGCCTTTTAAACCACTACTCAGATTTATTTTATTTTACTTCATTCAGCTCGGCTTTTTGGATGGAAAAGCTGGCTATATTTATGCAAGATTATTGAGTCAGTACGAGTATCAAATTAATGCTAAACTTTACGAATTGCGCTGCTGCGGCGGTCAGTTAAATGTGGCAGAACCTGAGCCTACTTTGTCACCGCCAGAGAGTGATTCGGCGGTTAAAACCGCAGCTACACAAACGAAGTCTGCCTCCGCAGACTAAGAAATAAACGGGATATTTAAGCCGAATTTTGTATCAGTCCGCGGAGGCGGACATTGTTTGTATAGCCGCGGTTTCCAACCGCCGGGTTTCTTCGTCCGCGGAGGCGGACATTGTTTGTATAGCCGCGGTTTCCAACCGCCGGGTTTCTTCGTCCGCGGAGGCGGACATTGTTTGACAAGCCGCGGTTTCCAACCGCCGGGTTTCTTCGTCCGCGGAGGCGGACATTGTTTGACAAGCCGCGGTTTCCAACCGCCGGGTTTCTTCGTCCGCGGAGGCGGACATTGTTTGTATAGCCGCGGTTTCCAACCGCCGGGTTTCTTCGTTTGACAAGCCGCGGTTTCCAACCGCCGGGTTTCTTCGTTTGTATCAATGCTATTTCAACGGCCGGGTTTCTGCACAAAAGAAGTACAATAATTATGACAAAATAAGAATTATTCAATTAATCGATCGCCATTATCCCAATGACTACCATTACCCAATCAGAAATTGAACAATATCGCTCCCAATTACAAGAATATCCCGATGCTCTAAAAGCCCTTGATGTACTTCAAGAGTTGGGTTGGGCGGGTTTTTGAGATTGTTTGTTTTGGCGCAATTATGGTTGGTGAACCCGCCCCTACAGGATGTATGAAAGATTTCGGAAAAAACCCGGTTTCTTAGATTGCCCTGTCAATTCCACCCATACTCACCATATTGTCTGAATAATAGTTAACGCTTGAATTTTCGCGTCGCGGGTGACTAACGGAAGACTCAAAGATAAAGCAGTGGCGGCAATAATCCTGTCTGGCATATCAGGAACCGTTGCCCTGTCAATTTGTTGAATAGTTGCCGAGATATTGCGATCCAAAGGTGCTAGCAAAATCCCCACATTTGGATCGTCCGCAGCATTTAAAACTCGTGTCAGCACCTCGCCTGCCAAACGCCCTCGCTCAATTAAGTAAGAAATTTCTACTATTGTAATTGCCGAAAAGTAGATCGAATTTCCCTCATTAACCGCTTCTTCTAATGCCGTTAATGCTGCTGGCGACAATCTCGGCAGTTCAAAAATGTACCAAATTAGGGTATGGGTATCTGCTACGACTGAGGGTATCAAACAATCTCCCTGGGAAAATTTCCCCACATTTCTTTTCGGGCTTGGGCGATGTCTTCTTCGGTAATATCTACTTTTAAGTCAGCACACAATCCTTTGACACTCTTTAGCGGTCGTTTAGCCATAGTTTTTTGTTGAAGAAATTCAGCAAAATCTAAAACTTCTTGCTGTCTCTCTGGGGGCAATCCGCGCAACTTATCTAAAACTGCTTGCTCTAAATTCATTGTTTTTTTTCCTCCGTTTCTACTTTAGTTGACATAGATTTGATTTTAGTCTGTTCTATTTTGATTGTATACCTATCTTTTATACTTTGGATCTTAACCGCAGATGTCGGCGGATAAACGCTGATGAACGCAGAGGTCGAGACATCATTTGATTAGTTCTTCGAGGGATGGAAACAGGAGTTTTTCGGCGCTGACTCTTTCGCAGTCGCAAGGTTCTTGAATTGCGGAGATTGCCGATACTTTTCCCAGCAGCAATTGGATACTTTCAATCAGCAATGGTAGAGTTAATAAAATTATTGATACCGATACTAGCAAGCTAATTAAGCCGTCCGCCCAATTCCAGTGCAGCCACGCTACGGCGATCGCAGCTAAAATTACTCCAACCGACGAAAATATGTCGGCGACTGCGTGCAGAAAGGCGCTTTTGAGGTTCAAGTCGCCGTGACAGCAGGAATGCAAGCAACAAGCATTGATCGAGTTGACGCTTAAACCGACAATGGCGGTAATTAACATCGGGAGTCCTTCTACTTCCGGGGTTGGGGACTGCAAGCGGGCGATCGACTCTGCCGCTATCCACAGGGCGATCGCCACTAAACTGATACTATTAACTAAAGCAGCAATAATTTCTCCCCGTGCAGGAATTGCCGATCGGGTGATCGCACAATCTACAGCTTTACTTCTTTGTCGCGACGAATACCAAGTAGCTGTCAAAGTTATTGCTAAAGCTGCTACATCTGACAAAACGTGACCCGCATCTGCCAATAGGGATAAACTGTGAGAATTGATGGCGGCGATTAACTCTGCTACAAAAAAGCTGCTAAGCAGTATTAAAGCTGTTTGTAAAAGTCGCACTTTCGGAATGCTGGGATTTGGATTTTGGCTGTGTGCGAGATCCTTCGTGTTTTCAGAGTTAAAATTGTCCCTAACTGGAGATGTCATGCAGCAGTCCTTAAAGTTAAACTCGATTTTCAATTAAATATTAGATGACTCATTATACGCCAACTCCTGACCCGGAACCGCCGCATCCGATCGCAAATTCGCCAAATCCTGAAATCAACGATCTTCCCATTGGCAATAACCAACCAAATATTTTAACAGGTGAATCTTTAATTGATTTGCGGCTGTACAACCAGTCAAATTTCGATCGCGGAAGGCCCGGATGGCTAATTTTGGTTTGGTGGTTGGTGCAGGCGATCGCCTTTCCCCTCACTCCACACCCTTGTAACGGCATCAGAAGCGGCTTGTTGCGGTTATTTGGCGCGAAAATAGGTTTTGGGGTAATTATCCGCCCTACGGCTCGTTTTACCTATCCCTGGAAAGTTGAAATCGGCGATTATAGTTGGATTGGAGATGATGTTGTATTGTACAGTCTGGAGCGAATTGCGATCGGCAAACACTGCGTTATTTCTCAAAAAAGCTACCTCTGCACCGGCACTCACGACCCCCAAGACCCAGCCTTTGGGTTAATAACAGCATCTGTTATCATTAATAACGGCGTTTGGATTGCCGCCGATTGCTTCATTGGCCCTGGTGTTGCGATCGGTGCAAATGCCTTAATCGGAGCTCGCAGCAGCGTGTTTGAAAATATGCCCGCTGGCTTTGTTTGTATGGGAAATCCTTGTCGTCCGCGCGATCGGCGAGAAATCAAAAAAGTTTGTAGTTAGGACTTCAGTCCTTTCTTCTACCACTTCGTTGATAAATATAGCAATCCTAAATTATTTGTGTAACTTTTGTAGGGGTTCTTCCCGAACTCGATTGCGCGATAGATAGGGCGTAGGTACGGGGGCACTACCCTACAAATTTATATGAATCATTCATAAATGCTATATTACTTAAACGAAAATAAGAGGGCTAAAGCCCAACAACGTACCTCATATTTCTTAGAACTGCTGTAAATAAATATCGCACATCTGCTATTATTAACGGATAAAGTTAATCGTAATTCCTATGACGCGATTTATTCACGATCGCTTTGCTAAAGAATTTCTGGAAGAATTGCTTTCCCCGCTAGGAACGGTGAATGTCGGCCGCGATGTGACGAGCGAAGTTCGAGAAATCGATGTTTATTTCACTCCTGGCACTGCAATTCCCGAATACTCCGAAAATCTAGGCTTGTTGGGAAAAATGGCGGGTACGACTGCTATTTTTGAGCCGTTTCGCAATCCGGCAAACCCCAGCGAAATTTGTAGCTGTTTGGGCAAATTATTGGACGTGCGAGGCGAGTTGGAGCGAAAATTTAGAAGAGAAAATACTCGCTATGATGACTCTCAGTTACCCAAACTGTGGATTTTGACACCGACAGCATCGAAAGCCTTGGTAGATAGCTTTAATGCGACACCAGATACAGAGAATTGGATGCAGGGAATCTATTTTTTGGGGGAATCTTTGCGATCGGCAATTGTGGTGATTCACCAGTTGCCAGAAACTCCCGAAACTCTGTGGTTGAGGATTTTGGGCAAAGGGAAAGTGCAGGAAAGGGCGATCGCCCAATTGAGCGCTTTAGCCACAAACGATCCGTTGCGGATTATCGCGCTAGAATTATTGTATCGGTTACAGTCAAATTTAGTAACCGACATCCCACAGGAATTAGAGCCAGAAGAGCGGGAGTTAATTATGACGATAGCACCACTTTTTCGAGAAGAAATACAAGCTGCACAGCAACAAGCTAGGGAAGAAGGATTAGAAGAAGGGCTGGAACAAGGGCTAGAACGAGGACTGGAACGAGGCAGACAAGAACAACAGCGGTTAATCTTAGAAAATTTTCTGCGAGTTCGCTTTGGAGAATTAAGCCCGAAAATGACGGCTTTTCTATCTCCCATATCCAAGTTATTGGCTGCGGATTTTACGGTTTTGTTGCTGGCAATGTCGATGCTGACAGTCGATGAATCGGGGCGGGAAGAAGCGGTCAAGTTGTTGGCTGAAAGTGTCTTGAAAATGTTTGTTACTAACTTGCAGGATATTCTGCCCCAGGCTGTGACTAATTTATTGGCTTTGCCTTTGGCAGAATTGACTTTGTTTGTGGAACAACTGCCACATTTATCAGATGCTCAATTGAGGGAAAGGTTAGTTGGCAGTTGACAGTTGACAGTTGACAGTTGACAGTTGACAGTTGACAGTTTGTAGGGGCGGTGCCAAGAGTGCCCGCCCTCTTCGTTGACAGTTGACAGCGGGAGCATCTCAGGTTTGCAAAAAGCATTTTTTTATTATTATAGTGCGAGCGTCCCCGCTCGCGATTTGTAGAATACGCGAGCGGGGACGCTCGCACTACTATAAATGCAAAACTCAGATGCTCCCGTTGACAGCAAAGTTTGAAAGCTCAAATGATGGGGAAAAGGGAGAGGGAAAGCGACTACTCAAAACCTCAAAAATTAACCCGATCGCCCCATCTTCCCATCAACATTCGATCGCACTTAGGAATTTGACTGCGATCGCAAAATCAAGTGCAGCAGAGCATCGATTACTCGATCGCGCTCCATGGGCATAATATCTTTACCGTGCATCATCTCCTGCGTTAACTGGAAATATACCAGAGAGCCAATAAAAATCCGCGCCGTCGCCTCAGGATCGGGCAATTTTAACTCTGGATGCAATGTTAAATATTCAGTCAGGCGATCGATACCCGGTTTAGCTAAGTTTCTCACAAAAGTCTGCGCTAGCTGGGGAAAACGCCCCGACTCCGCAATCACTAGCCTGACGAAATTGAGAAATTCGGGTTCGTGCGTCGCCTGATCCAATATAGTTGTGGCAATGAATCGCAGCGCTACGGCGGGTTCTTCATCCAGAACTGTAAAATGGACTTTTTTTCGCGCCAGCCACTGCACCAAGGCCGCGAACAATCCCTCTTTATCTTGAAAGTAGCTGTAAACCGTGGCTTTGGAAACTCCCCCCGTCTTGGCTACCTTGTCCATACTCGTACCCGCGTAGCCGTGGGTTAAAAATTCTTGCATCGCACCTTGCAGGATTTGCTCGCTTTTATCACCTAATGTTGCGTCTGGTTCGATTGGTTTTGTCCTTGCCATCTCTGGTTTCTGTAATTTTTGCTTCGGGTATTGACATCATTATACTGAACGGTTTAGTATTTATTTATAAACTAAACCGTTTAGTTTTTACCTACCCAAATCATGAGGTGTGTCATGGTACACCGCTTAACCGCAGAAAGCTTATCTTCCAATTCACCCTTAGTTAAACAACTCGTAGTTGTAGCAGCCTTAGCAACTCTGGCGGCTGGGGGAACTACTGGTTACACGATCTGGCGATCGCGCCAGCCAGATCCCAACGCAGCAACCGCAGCAGCAGCAGTCACAGCATCCCAATTAACCACAGTGACAGCTTTGGGGCGACTTGAACCGAGGGGAGAAGTGATTAAAGTTTCGGGCTCTGGGGCGGCGGATGGAAACAGGATCGATCGACTCCTGGTAAAAGAAGGAGACAGAGTGAAAACAGGTGAAACGATCGCAATTTTGGACAATCGCGATCGCCAGCAAGCAGCCTTTGACCAAGCACAAGAACAAGTGCGCGTTGCCCGGGCAAATCTCGCAAAAGTGAAAGCAGGAGCCAAAAATGGCGAAATTCAAGCCCAGAAAGCCACCATTGGCCGCTTAGAAGCCGATCGCAGCAACGAGATCGCAGCGCAACAGGCGATCGTTGCTCGCTTAGAAGTCGATCGCAGTACCGAAATTAGAGCCCAACAAGCCACCATTGCTCGTTTAAGGGCCGAACAGCAAGGGGAAATTCAAACCCAACAAGCAGCAATTGCTCGCATAGAAGCCGAACTCCGCAACGCTAGAAACGAACAGCGACGCTACTCGCAACTGTACCAACAAGGAGCAATTTCTGCCTCAACTAGCGACAGCAAAACCCTCGCCGCCGAAACAGCCCAACAGCAACTCAACGAAGGAAAAGCCAAACTGAATCAAATTCAGCAATCTCGCCAACAACAAATTTATGAAGCGCAAGCCAAACTGAATCAAATTCAGCAGTCTCGCCAGCAGCAGATTAATGAAGCGCAAGCCAAACTCAGCCAAATTCAGGAATCTCGACAGCAGCAAATCGGCGAAGCGGAAGCAAATCTCGATCGCATCGCCGAAGTGCGCCCCGTTGACATAGAAGCAGCCGCCGCCGAAGTCGGTTCCGCCCAAGCCGCCGCCAAACAAGCCAAAGCCAATCTAGATCTAGCTTACATCCGCGCTCCCAGAGATGCTCAAGTCCTAAAAATTCACACGTATCCTGGGGAAAAAGTTGGAAATGACGGCATTGTCGAACTCGGACAAACTCGCGAAATGCTGGCGGTGGCTGAAATCTACCAAAGTGATGTGGACAAAGTACGGATTGGACAGCCAGCCAAAATTACTAGCGATTCTTTGAATGGGGAATTGCAGGGAAGTGTCGAATACATCGGTTTGCAGGTGCAGCGGCAAAACATTGTTAACACCGAGCCTTCTGCGAATATTGATGCGCGAATTGTGGAGGTAAAAGTGCGTTTAGATGCAGCTTCCAGTCAGAAAGTAGCGGGTTTGACTAATTTGCAAGTCAAAGTTGCGATCGGCGGGAATTAAATATCAATCAAATCCGCCTTAAATAGCATTCTTGAGTCTGCGGAGGCAGACTTCGTTTGTGTAGTTGCGATTTCAATCGCCGATTCAAAATTGACTAATTTGCAAGTCAAAGTGGCGATCGGCGGGAATTAAGAATTAAGATTTTTTAACCGCAGAGAGCGCAGAGAACGCAGAGAAAATAGAGGAAGAGAAGAGAGATATGATTGGACTAATTAAACCTTTACAACAGTTAAGAAACAGAACTCCTCTCGGATGGCTGCAACTGAGTCACGACAAAGGACGAATGGCGGTTGCAGTTGCAGGAATTGCCTTTGCTGACGTTTTGATGTTCATGCAGTTGGGATTTCAAAATGCGCTTTACAGTAGCAATACGCGCCTGCACCAAACTTTGCAAACTGACTTAGTTTTGATGAATCCCCAAGGCCGGAATTTGCTGAATTTATCTTCTTTTCCAAGGCGCAGATTATATCAGGCGATGAATGTACCTGGTGTGAAATCAGCCGATCCACTTTATGTCAAAATTGCTACTTGGAAAGTTCCTGAAACTCGGCGGGAAACGTCGATTATGGTGTTGGGATTTAATCCCGATCGCCCTGCATTTGACCTGCCAGAAGTCAACAAAAATTTGAATTTGATTAAATTGCCGGATACTGTGTTATTTGACCGAGCTTCAAGGGGAGATTATCAAGGGTCTATCGCCCAAATTAATCAGGGACAATCTGTTAAAACTGAGATCGATCGGCGCACAATTGCGATCGGCGGTTTATTTACAGTTGGAGCATCTTTTGCCGCTGACGGAGCTTTAATCACCAGCGATCAAAATTATCTACGCCTGTTTCCCCGACAGGATTCTGCAAGCGTAAATGCCGGATTAATTCAACTGCAACCCGGTGCTGACTCGCTGCAAGTCCAACAAGTTTTAAAAGCATATTTGCCATCGGATGTCAAGGTTTTGACCAAACAAGAATTTATCGAGTTCGAGAAAAATTATTGGGCTAAAAATACTGCGATCGGCTTTGTCTTTAATTTAGGCGTAGCGATGGGTTTTGTAGTAGGAGTAATTATCGTTTACCAAGTTCTCTCAACCGATGTCAGCGACCACATGGGAGAATATGCTACTTTTAAAGCGATGGGCTACCGGAATGTTTATTTGCTCGGCATTGTTTTTGAAGAAGCTATTATTCTTTCTGTCCTCGGTTTTTTACCTGGAGTAGGAGTCTCTGTAGCACTATATCATGTGACTCGTCAAGCTACAAATTTACCCTTATACATGACCATAGGTCGAGCATTAGCAGTATTAATTTTGAACATGGTTATGTGCAGTATTTCAGGAGCTATTGCCACTCGTAAACTGCAAGCAGCCGACCCCGCCGACATTTTTTAATCCCAATTATTCATCTCTCTCTGATCTTTCTCTGTGTTCTCTGCGCCCTCTGTGGTTAAAAAAATCCGAATCCTTAACTTATGAAATCCGCTATTCTCAACCCCACAGCCAACAACCTACAGATTTCCGAGCCTGTAATTTCCATGCACAAACTCGACCATTACTTCGGTCAAGGTCAACTCCGAAAACAGGTACTTTTTGACATCAACCTTGAGATATATGCAGGTGAAATTGTGCTGATGACCGGGCCTTCCGGTTCGGGAAAAACCACGCTTTTAACATTGATTGGCGCACTGCGTTCTGGTCAATCTGGTAGTCTCAAAATTCTCGGTCAAGAGATGTGCAATGCCAGTTCAGATAAATTGGTAAAGACGCGGCGCAAAATTGGCTATATTTTTCAGGCGCACAATTTACACCGCAGTTTGACCGCGCTACAAAACGTGCAAATGGGTTTGGAAGTTCACGGAAATTTGTCACGTTCCCAGATGCGCGATCGATCTACAAAAATGCTAGAATTAGTAGGACTGGAACAACGACTTAACTATTATCCAGATGACTTGTCAGGGGGACAAAAACAAAGAGTTGCGATCGCCCGTGCCTTAGTTAGTCGCCCGCAAATTGTTTTGGCTGATGAACCAACAGCGGCCCTAGACAGCAAATCCGGGCGGGAAGTGGTGAATTTGATGCAGCAACTTGCCAGAGAGCAGGGTTGTACGATTTTGTTAGTTACCCACGATAACCGTATTTTGGATATTGCCGATCGCATTGTTAACATGGAAGATGGAAAATTAGCATAATTTTTAAGTTCTCAAAGAATCGACATCACCCATAACCCCCAACTTTTAATTTTGGATGCTCTAGAGTCTATCCAAAATCGCAAATTGTAACTCGTCCTCGGACTATTAACTAATTGCTAACAACTAATCCTGGGCGATAAATCCCTAAATTTTCCCGGTACATTTTTTCGAGTTTGGGCAGCGACGAGTCCACGGAACCGCCAAAACGCCGAAAAGAAGGCCAGATGTAAGCGAGTTTTCTGACTGCTGGCTCCAATCGACCCGCTTTGATATCTTCTAATGCACCTCGTTCTCGAATTAACTCTATAGCCATTAGGTCTTGATTTTCTGGACTGAAATCCTTGACACCGAATTTTTTGGCGAATCTGTCCCAAGTTGTGCTGAGAAACTGATACCGCCCCGCAGCGTCGGAACAGAGTTTTTTGCCGTAGCGGCGGCCGCATCTCATTTCTCTGGGATGGTCGCTGAAACTGGCAAATTTGGTTCCTGTGTACTGGGTGTGGTAGCCATCGGCAGCAGCGGTGCCTTCGGCGCTGGCGATGGTGTCGAGAAATGCTTTTACCCGATCGCGCTCAATGCTATCGTCGTTATCCTCGTTCTTATCTCTTTTGTCTGGTGGCTCGTCAGTTGCAACTTTCGGCAACGCTTCTGATGCCGAAGCCGGCGAGCTTTCTGCCGAGGCAGTCAGGCGTTTTGGAGGTGGCGACATTTCTGCCGAGACTGTTTGTCCCCAGAGTTTCGGGGCCATTCTACCCAAAAAAAAGCACAAACAGATGCACAAACTCCACCCCAGCCTCAAACGGAGTTGTTTGTACTGCTGGCTGCGCTCTCGCACCGGCCACGCGTACAGGGGGATAGCTGCGGGCAAGACTCCGGTTTGCTGGCCGAAGGCGAACAGCGATTTTAGAGCTAGCAAGGTTTGCTTGTAGAAACGGGGTGGAACTTTGCGAGCCCTCATCGCTGCGGCGAAAGTCTGGATATCTGTCAGAGTCACTTGTGCCAGCGGTTTGTCTACAAACAGTCGAAAACCGTTGGCGGCCTGCCAGCTAAAGCGCTTGCTGGGGGTAGATTTGCGGTTTACCCACAGACGAATTAGCTCTTGGTCGGACATACGAAGCAGATGTCTTCCCAGATGTTCTGATGCGTACAAGAGTACCTCCTCATATCACTTCTAGTTGAAGGTTCCCAGTTTATAGATGAGATGGATAGGGATCGAGGGAAACAGGCTTCAACCATACTAAGTGATACTACTAAGCGCTCACGGGGTCAAGTTTCATCGCCGATTTTTCGAGCAGTTGAGTGTAAAGTTGACCGAGTTGGGAGGCCACACCGTCCCAACTGAAATTGGTTTGGACGCGCACTCTGCCTGCTTGTCCGAGTTGCTGGCGCCATACTGAGTCAACTAACAGCCGATCGATCGCACTTGCAAAGGCTGCTTCATTTTTCACAGGCGCGAGCAAACCTGTTTCTCGCGGCACTACGGTATATTTGAGCCCTCCCACGTCGGAGGCGACTACGGGCGTGCCGCAGGCCATCGCTTCAATGGCGACTAAACCGAAGGGTTCGTAATGGCTGGGAACCACGCAGACATCGGCGGCTGCGTAGTAGGCGGGGAGAATCTCTCGGCTCAAACCGCCGGGAAAGCTGGTAATGTCGCTTAAGCCTAATTCTTCCACGATGCTGCCGATTCGATCGCGCTCTTTGCCGTCGCATTCCCCCTCGCGCCAGCCACCGCCGATAATTAGTTTTAAATCCCCTTTGCGCCGCAGCGCCGACAGACTGACGGCGCGGACTAAGGTTTCGATGCCCTTGCGGGGGTCAAAACGACCGACGTACAGCACGACTTTGGTTTCGGGGGCTATTCCCAACTGGCGGCGGGCTGCCGATCGCGCGATCGACCCAAACTGCTGAGTGTCGGTACCGCAGGGAATGAGGTCTATATTGCCTTTTGAGGACACCAGAGACCTCATGTGTTCTTTTTCTTGGGGACTGGTAGCCACCACGCGATCGGCTGTTTCCAGAAGAGTTTTTTCTACTTGCAGCCTGGTTTTGGCAATCATCGGAATAGTCGCAACCGACTTGTATTTAACTGCTGCCAAAGAATGGTAAGTATGAACTTGTCGCAGGGGTTGGGATTTTTTCAACTCCATTCCCACCCAAGAAGACAGCCAGTAATTCGTGTGAACTAAGGGATATTGAAAGCCTGACTCTAACTGAAACTTCTGAAATTCGCGAACAAAAATTGGCAAATATCCGTAAAGTTCGTCGCGGGGAATAAATTCTTGCGGCCCTGCTACTAGGCGAATTGTCCGGCAATTGGGGCTGTGCTGGACAATCCTTGCTTGTTGGCGATCGGATGAGCGGGTGAACATATCAACTTGCCATCCTTGTTTCGCCAAAGATTCTCCTACTTGACGCACGTAAACGTTTTGCCCGCCCGCTTCTTCTTTGCCAATTTCCACAGCCGGATCGCCGTGCACCGAGATCAGGGCGATGCGTTTTTTTGTTAATGAAATCATGATTGTTTACCAAAATTTTAAAAAAATGCAGCCGATTAATGTGCGATTTTGGCTACTGCGCGGGGAATGAAATGTAGCTGCTAATTGTTATTAAAGTCAAAATAGGCGATCGATAAATCATCCCTCAGGGATAATTTCACTGGAAAAATTGACAAACGACTTCCTTCTGCTGACAGAGACCAGCAGCAGCTAAAACTCTAGATAATCTAAATGGAAATGAACGAGGGTGAAAAGAATTTCCCGGATTTGAGCAGTTGTCAAACTCGAACCAGCTTTCAGCTTGCTGTTCGAGCCGATCCCGTCAGTCGGAGGTAAAATTTTTACCTGTCGCGATAAATAATTTGAACTGTGGAGAAAGCAGAAGTAAATCTTCCCAAAGACAGAATTTGACATGGCGCTCGAAGAGAAAGATAAATTATTGCCTTCAAAATTTTTCTTTCCTTCCGCCTTCCGCTTTCTGGCTGCTTCGCTCTTGCTTTTATCAAAGCCGGGGATAGACTTTAACCTCAAATTTCCCAATTGTCAAATATTAAGAATTTTTTCGATGTTTGCGTGTGGAGGATTCCCCCTTTTCACTGTGCAGGGTATTATTTCGCGAACCTCGCATTCGAGAGCCGTATCGGTTAGCCCAAACTTGGGTAAACTCGGCACCTAAGAACAGAATTTGAGCGGAATAATTAATCCAAAGCAGGATAATTACGAACGATCCCGCAGCACCGTAGGTAGAGGCAATACCGCTACCTCCCAGGTAAACTCCTATTAGCGATTTGCCGATCGTAAACAGGACTGAGGTGATGGCGGCGCCGATCCACACATCATTCCAAGCAAGATCGACATCGGGCAAAAGTTTGTAAATCAAGGCAAACAGCAGCGTAACTACACCAAAGGATATCCCAAAATCCACAATCTGCCAAATATTGACTGGTAATTGCAGCAAGCCGTTCAACCAATAGCTGACGGCTGCTAAAACGGCGCTAATTACTAAAGATACTAACAATAGAAAGCCGATGCCTAAAATCATCGCAAAAGACAATACGCGGTCTTGCAAAAATCCCCAAATGCCGCGTCCCGGAGGCGGTGAAACATTCCAAATAGTATTGAGAGCTTCTTTGAGGTTAGTAAATACGTTGGAAGCGCCCCACAAAAGTGTAGCGAGACCAACTATAGTAGCAATCATTCCCGACTTGGGTTCGGAAGCTTTAAGGATTAGTTCTTGGACAGTTTGAGCGCCATCTTTGCCGATTAAACTTTGAAGTTGGGCGACGATTTGACCTTGGGCTGCATCTGCACCAAAGACTAAACCGACGATCGCAATTACGATAATTAGCAGCGGGGCGAGGGAGAAAACTGTGTAATAGGCTAGGGCGGCTGCTAGGGTTGGTGCTTTATCTTCTTGCCATTCAGTAAAAGTTTGTTTTAGCAGCGATACGACTGTTTTTAAGTTCACGACCTTTGGTTTCCTTATACTTGTCTTTGCACCAATAAATCGTAATATGTTATGAGTTTTTTCTCGTCGGCCAGAAGATAGATTTATGGATGGCAAATTGCTTTTTTTATCTATTTGTAGGGTGTGCAATGCACACCTTACGAAGACCCGTAGTGCGGATATCCGATATGTGGAGCCGTCAATCTATCTGAATTGCAAGCTAAGATGAAATGATTAACCTAAACATCTATCAGATTAGATATCTATCTTGAATAACCTTACTTGTCTGGAAATAGAAGTCGCCGAAACACTGTTGAGGTTAGCAATGTTGCTGGGCTTAACACTTTTAATCGCGTTTTTTGTGGCGTCAGAACTAGCATTAGTATCAGCCGATCGCCATCAAATCAGCCAACTTGCCCAGTTGCGCGATCGCCCAAACGCGAAAACCGCCGAACTCGTCCATCTAGCGCAGAACAACATACCGCATTACCTGTCGGTGACTCAAACAGGCACAACAGCCGGAAGTCTGCTGTTGGGATGGTTGGGCGAGGGTGCGACTGTACACTGGATCGAGCCCTGGATCGACAAATTGCCGATCGGGCATTTTCCCGCGATGCTGACGGCGCATTCGATCGCAGTTCCCGTAGCATTCATCTTCGTTACATACATCGAGATAGTATTAGGAGAACTCATCCCCAAAGTATTAGCAACCCACGCCCCAGAACGCACAGCTTTGTTACTGATGCCCGCCCTGGAAGTCTGCTCGAAAATACTCTGGCCGCTGCTAGCAGTTCTCAACGGTACGGTACGGATGCTGACAGGTTGGATTACCAGTAAACAGTCAGAATCGCTGCTACCAGCTTCCGAAGCAACTCTGATTGAAAAAGACGCTCATTCAGCCCTAATTTCCGGCGTCTGGGAAGTAACAGCAGTTAACGAAAAACTCGGGTTAAACCTGCCAACCAACCAAGCGTACCAAACAATCGCCGGATTCGCGATCCATACTTTTGGTAGAATGCCTGCTCAGGGCGATCGATTCTTGTGGGGAGAATTAGAAATAGAAGCAGCAGATGTAGTAGAAGGCAGTTTAGAAACAGTGCTGCTGCGCCAGGTAACACGCCCTTTGTTTGAGCCACAACATCCAGAACTCGTGTTGAATTAATCCTAAGTCAGGCTTAAATACTTCCTCGATCTATGTGTCTTAGGTTGTAATTGTGCGACAATGTATCAAAAATCTGCAAATTGCGTAAAGCACAGTTTATGAGGTGGATATGCTGAAAACACTTTGGGCTACTGTTCGACAAGGAAAAATTGAACTGCTAGAGTTATCAGAGTTACCCGAAGGGGCAAAAGTATTAGTAACACTCTTACCTGATGAAGAAACTGAGTTTTGGCTTCAAGCCAGTCAAACATCACTAGATACAGTTTGGGATAATACTGAGGATGATATCTATGCCCAGTTACTCTAAAAATGACATAATTTTGGTTAGATATCCCTTTTCAAACTTGTCTAGTTCTAAGGTAAGAGTAGCAATTGTTGTGAGTTCGCCACACGTATCTCAAGAGATTATGATTGTGCCATTGACAAGCAAAACTGCATCCTTAATTGAGGGTGAGTTCATACTCACTGAATGGTCAGCAGCAGGGTTAAATGTGGCTACAGCAGTCAAGCGAGGTTTGCATACAGTACATGAAAGCTTAGTTGTAAGGAAGATTGGCATATTAGCAGATTCTGATGCTGAGCGACTGGAGCAATCTCTCCAAGATTGGTTGGGGTTTCAGTGCAACAGCGACAGTTTTTAACTGATTCCCAGCCAGAGCCTGGGAACGAGGAAAGACAGTCAAACATAACTATATACACATATTCGCTTAATTTAACCGTTCCCAGATATATTCATATTGCCTCTTAAAGCTTTCGATACTTTCCTGAGAAACTTCCGTATCTTCATCGATACAGATTAGGATAGCAGAATCTTTAAAATCCATATCGCCAAGAACATAAATTCTCAGATGTTTGGGAATAGCATCGTAAGCTTCTCGCAAGCTATTTTTATTTTCTGGTGTTGGCAAGGTTAGGAATCTAGCAAAGGCTTCAACACAAGTCTTTGCAACTGTTTGCTTGCCCTGAAGCAGGTTTATGGTATCTTCCACTTCTTTGACAAACTCATCAATCTCTATATAAAACTCTAAAGTCGAGTTTCCATAATAGAGATGGTGACAGCTTATCCTCGCACCCTTGGGAACTTGGGTAACAACCCATCCCTCAGCAACTTTGGTTTTGAATTCCTCAAAGTCAACCAATCCCCAACAATCGATTTTACCATCTTCAAAGACTTTGATGATAGTTTCATGGTAGTTCACATTGTGTATAAATGCCGACAGCCCTTGACCCCGAATTATTTCTCCATTTGCACCATTTCTATAGATTTGAAGCATTTATTTTGTCCTTCAAAATCAAGTTACAATTGCCTAATTAATTGCGCCAGACAGGGCTGGGTAATATGCGCCCCAGCCTGCGTTATGCCAGTTTGTATCATTTCCAGTTGTATAGGAATGATTTAACCGCAGAGAGCACAGAGGGCACAGAGAGAGAAGATATAGATGAATACAGGAGGATGCAACCGGATTTGATATTACCAGAAAGAATTGGTTGAAAGCCCGCCCGCCTTTGAGGGAGAAATTAAAATCAGACGATTCATTACTCAAATCCTCTTGTTTCTAGGTTGAGGTCGCTCTCCCATGGTCAACTGTCAACTGTCAACTGTCAACCGTCAACTGTTTACTTCACAGCCACCTGAACCGCACCCCCAACAAACTGCTCGTAATCTTCAAACAACCATTCAGGTAAACAACTATCCGCATCCTGAACTTGCAACTGTCCAGCGCGACAAAACAGCCTCGCCGCCAACAAATAATTCACAGCTTGAGGCATTCCAAACCCTTTACTCAACTCACCCACCAACGCATTCAAAACAGTACGTTCAGTATCAGTAAGCGGATCGTTAACAAACCCACTCCCGAGCATTGCCTTGTAACCTTTACCCAAATCGCTCCGGTACAAAAGTTCAAGTTGTTCGCCGGAAACCTTCAGCCACAAGTCAGCAATTTGTTTGCGAATTTCCCGCAAATCTGCTATTACCATTTCCGCCGTCGGTTCGATTTCATAAAGATTCAGGGCAGCAGTTAATTGATTGAGAAACTGCGGGAGATAATCTTGGTTGACAATCGTTTGTTGATTGTCCGCGAATGGGATTTCAAAGATTTTTTCGTAATCGTCTATCAACCACTGTGGCAAGCGGGTGCGAGGGTCGGAAACCCGCATTTTTCCTGGTACAAAGTACAGCATTCCACCCAGCAAAGCATTGATAGCTTGAGGATGCACTAACCCTTTGCTAATTTCGGTCACTTGCTGCAAAAAGTTTTGTTCGGCTTCCGTCATTGATTGTGCTTGCAAGCCGCAGTTAAGTATTGCTTGATATGCTTTGCGAACTTCCCCTCGGTAAATATTTTCCAGTTTTTCTGGGGGAACAATCAGCCAAAAATCAGCCAGTTGTTTGCGGATTTGGCGGAGTTCCAAAACTACCGATTCGTCTGACGGATCGATCCGGTAAAGATTGACGCATCCTAATAGTTGATTTACAAATTGCGGCGATTGAATGTATTGAGCGAGTAAGTCAGAACTTGACTCCTTCTCGACGGTATCTTCTGTTTCAAAAACTTGTTTGTAATCGCCGATTAACCAGTGTGGCAAGCGGTTGCGAGCGTCGGGAATCCGCATGGTTCCCGGCGGGAAATACAGCATTGCTGCGAGCAAGGCGTTGACAGCTTTAGGATGCACTAATCCTTTGCTAATCTGCGTTAATTGCTGCAAAAATATTTGTTCGCCTTCCATCATCGCTTGATGTTGAAAGTAGCTGTGCAGCAGCATTTGATAGCTTTTTCCGGCAGCACTTTTATAGGTGGCTTCCAGGTTTTCGGTGGGAACATTTAGCCAGAAATCAGCGATTTGTTTGCGGATTTGGCGGAGTTCGGATATTGCTGAGATGTTTGATGAGTTTCTTTGGTAAAGCTGGACGTTATGCAAGAGTTTCTCACCCAAGTCTGGCTGTTTGGGAATGCTATTCTGCAAGCTGCGGGAGGCTTCTAGGTGGCTTTTTTGCCAGTTGCTAAAGAGTTCTTGAAATAGTTTTGCGATCGCCCCTGAGTATGCAACACTGTCAAAACAGGCGGGATTGGCTTGCATTTTTTGCACAATTTCCTGGCGTTTTTGCTGCCGCAGTTGCGGGTTAGTGGCGAGATTGACGGCTAGCTGAATGTAGGATGCCTCGTCACGGGCGATTAAATCGGGCATCAAGAGCGATCGTACCACTGCTGCTCCCATGCGCGATCGTAAAGTATCACCATCCCTGACAACAGTCGGCAACCCCACCTCCAGCGGATCCACCAGAGAAGTAGTCCCCGCATAGGGGTAAGAATCCAAATAAACATCACCCAACTTCAAAACTTCCTTGACATCCGCACGATTTGGCAAAGCCTTCACCACCCGCAAACGCTGACTCTCAACCCCATACTTCGCCAAAATCCCTTGCATATTATTAACAAAAGCCGCCCCAGGATAATAATTAGTCCAGCTAGGGCCAAAAGGCATTAAAAACAGTATGGAATTAGGAACAGCAGCCAAAATCTTCGCCCAAGTTTCCCTTAACTCCGGCACCAACTTATACAAATTAGCGCTGGAAATAAACACAACCGATTCCTCAGAAATTCCCAGACTATTTCTAGTCATTTGAAGATTAGGAGTATAGGGTTCGAGGGTATAGCTAAAACAGCAACCCAAACCGTCAACAGTGGCTAATTCCTCGCGATAGTGCGCGCGTCCCTCAATGGCAGGTTCCATCAACTTGCCAGCAATATAATAGTCAACGTGGCGCATTCCCGTAGTCACAGGAGAATTAAAACAAGTAGTTTGTACCCGCGCCAATCGATGCTGCGCCAGCAAACTAATCGGATGAGTGACAGCAGTAATATTCGTAGCAACCAACAGAATATCCAAGTCATCAGCGCGGATAGTCTGAACTTGACTCGGCAAATCACTCGGCAATTGCACCAACCTATCCGCGCGACTCTGGCAATACTGTTCTAATTTATTACCATCCAAATTGATAGCATACAAAATAATTTCAAACTGTTCTCGATTCAGATATTCAAAAGCAGGCAAAGTCGCGAAAGTTTCCGTCATCGCCCCGAAATGCTTAGTCAGAACTCCGACGCGAATTTTCTGTCTGTTTGCAGGCCTCGCCGGAAAAATGCAATCAATGGCAGCCCCGCGATTTTTCATCGCAAATTCAATAATTTCTGCCCGTTTGGTGTAAACTTGCTTGAGATTTTCGCTATTGAAATACAAAGGGATAAAGTTAGCGGTTTGAGTGAAAAACCAGGCAATTTCCTGCCAAATTTGTGAATTCTGGTTTTGGAATATATTGCGGTGGACGTAACTAACCCATCCCTGAAAGTAGCGGCAATAATTGTCAGCCTCTCCTAGTTCTTGAAAGAGAGTCGGCGCGGCAAACATAAACTTGAGATAGTCGTTGACAAACCAATTGGGTATAGCTGCATTTTCATACTTTAGCAATAACTGATCGGCACGACGGTAAAGAGAGGCTGCTAGTAAGTAGCTAACATCTTTTAGAGTTTTAATTCCCTGGGATAGATGTGTTTCCAGTTGACCGATTAAACTCTGTTCAGTATCTGTTATTGCTTCATATTTGATTGTACTATTTAGCAGCATTTGATGTGCCTTACCTGCCTCACCGGAATAGGCAGTTTCTAGTTTCTCTGCGGGCAGATTCACAAAATAATCGGCAAGTTGTCGGCGCAGTTGGCGGATATGAGCGAGAGCAACTTGATTGGTTTGGTCTTTTTGATACTCTCCCAGGTGTTGGGGAAGGGAAGCTAAAGACTGTTCGGGTGTATTAACTTGAGCTAATTCATCAGCAATCAAGTTACCGTGTTGCTGCAAAACTTTTTCTGACCAACTCACTTCTTCAGGTTTGTAAAGTTGAGAGTGCAGGCGAACAATTGTAGCCCTCATCAAGTCTAATTTGGCGCGTTCTGCGGCCATTTTTTGGGTTCTGCTAGAGCCGTCGCCGTGTTGCCTGTAGTAGAGATAAGGCTGAGGCAAACGATCGCCTAACCAGCCTTTTTCATAGGCAGAAATCCAAAATTCCCAATCTTCGCATCCCAGCTTCATCACTTTTTTCAAGCCGCCTACTTGCTCGTAAATTTCTCTTCTAAATAAGGAAGTCGCCGGGGCTTGATTGTCTCTCAAAAACTTATTGGGGTCAAAATCGCCGTGGTTGACTAAATCGCAGTTTGCTCCGAAGTGCTGCACATCTGTATAAACAAAACCCACCTCCGGTTTCGCTGCTAAAACTTCAACGCACTCCTCTAGAAATTTGGGATGAATTTTATCATCGGCATCTAGAAATAAAACAAACTTTCCTGACGATTGCTGAACACCAATATTTCTGGAATCAGCGGGCCCCGTGTTGGGTTTGTCGATGAGGCGCAGCGCTTTTTGAGGATATAATTGAATTAAATAATTGGCGAAGTTGCTGGTATCGTCGGTGCTACCGTCGTTGACAATGATGCACTCCCAATTTTGATAGGTTTGATTGACAACACTTTCAACAGCTTCTCTGAGTAGATTGGCGTGGTTGTAGCAGGGGATGATGATGCTGACGAGTGCTGTTTCGGGCGTGCGGTAGGGCATGGCGTTTAGCTGTGATACAGAGATGGCAACGGGGACGGTAGTAGCGGGTTTGATACCTCGGCGGATGATGCCGTATTCATTCCATATCTTAAGCGTTTCTTGTTGCGATCGCCCTGAACCATGTTCTAAACCTTGCTCGTTGTGGTAGTAAAGCCCAATTATTTCCGGGATGCGGCACATATTTTCGGTTTTTCCCGCCCGCAACCAAAATTCGTAATCGCCAGCCGCAGTCAATTCTGCTCGGAAATAGCCGTGTTTTTCGTGTAGCGATTTTCTCCACATTGGCCCAGAACCCACGATGCAGCGTCGTTCCAGTTCCCCATAGGAAAAGTCCGGCCAATTCCACCGCGTTTGAGCTTGCGTCGCAACCCAGGTATCATTAACAACGTTCGTAATTAATTGATCGCCGTAAACCAGAGCAGTTTCTGGTTGCGAGTCCAAATAATTAGCCATGATTTCCAAGGCGTCGGGGCGGTGTCTGTCATCAGCGTTAGCATTAGTAATGTATCTGCCGCGCGACATCTCGATTCCTCGATTCCAAGCGGCATAAATTGTTTCTCGCTGTGGTATCCGGCAATAAATTATGTTGGGATATTTTGCTTGAAACTCCCGGGCGATATCTCCTTCGTTCTGTTCGGAATTGCTGTCAATGACAATGATTTCCAGTTCGCCTTTTTGGTAAATCGTTTGGTTTACCAAGTCTTCCAAACAGCCGCGAATAAACTTTTCTGAGTTGTAGGTAGAAACGATCGCAGATACTTTGAAAGCTGACGGGACAGGCTGCGATGTGTCATAATTCGATAATTCGCTCTGTAAGGCTGGATCGGCTTGCGGTTGAACGGAACGCTCAGCTACTTGAACCAAAACTGAGCTAACAGTTGCAGCCATTTTCGACCAGGAAAACTTCTTAGCTTGCTCTAGCCCCGCCGCAATTAATGAATTGCGAACAGCAGGCTTCTGTATTTCCCGCAAAGCATTGACAAGCCCGCCGACATCATCGGCATCTACATAAACCGCTGCTTTTCCTGCTACTTCCGGAATCGAACCGTTTGGACAAGTGATGACTGGACAACCGCAAGCCATAGCCTCGATGACTGGTAACCCAAAGCCTTCATATTTCGACGGATAAACTAATACCGCAGCACCCGAATAAGCAACTCTCAATTCGCTATCGCTTAGTTGCAGCGTGCGGACAGTGATTCCAGAACAATACAATTGCAGATCGGGTTCTAATACAGGTTTTCCGCCTGTGCAGACTATATCAAAGTCAAACTTATTGGCAAGTTGAGAAAAGGCTTTGAAGAATAATATCCCATTCTTGTAACCATGCCAGCCTACCCTCTCGCCTACCAAAAGAAAATAGGGTTTAGCAATGCCGTACTTTGACTTAAAACCTGCGATTTCTTCTCTATCGGCTGGCGAGAAATTGGCGTCTATTCCGCAGTGCGCTACAGCTACAGAAGCTGAAGATATCTGCGGAAAAACCTTAACTAAATCGCGGGCTGTATTTTCGGAAATGGCGATGTAGGCTGAGGCGTGACGGATACCGCAATGCTTTTCTCTCCACTCGGAATGAGCAAGATTTTGTCCCATCAACTCTGGAATCATGTCATAGGCCATGAATACCGATCGCGTTGACAAAGGCGTTGTATAATAAGTAGAAATAAACAAGTCTGCATTTTCTTCATCGCAGATTTGCTGTAGCATTTGGCGGTCTGCATCGGTTTGGCTGTAGTCGTAGCGGGCTACATTCCGGTACTGGATGCCGGGAATTTTGGGGGCGGTTCCCGCTCTGTCAAGAACTAGAATTTGCTTAGCAAAACCATTTTCTGCCCAGTTTTCTAGCAGCGATGTCCAGACGCGACCAATGCCGGTGCTGTTAAGCTGATAAAATACGCCGTCAATCACAATCTTTTTTAAATTTTTAGGAGATAGGGCTGCTGGAGTTCTCATTGATTTGCGGTTCTCTATGTCGGCAATTTTTCTCAAAGCTGCCTCGTAATCCTCTTGGAGTAATGAGGCTTTTTTCAATTCCGGTTCTTGGCAATATGATAGGCTTTGAAAAAGTTGATGCGGGATTCCCTTTTCTGTCAAGAGGTGCAAAGAATCGCCGTTAGAGTAAAAATTTAAATTGAATTTTTCGGCAATTATAGACAGTGCCTTGGTGGTATAAATAGAAATGTGCTGACCTTCATCTAGGGCATAGTACCACCATTCGCTGGGCTGCGGATTGTTGGCTGGCAGCAATCTGGTACTGAATAAAATATTGCGAGAATATTTGAAGATTTTTTCGATCTCCGACAGCGGGTTAACAAAATGCTCAAATACTTCAAATGCTGTGACTAATTCGTAGGGGTAGCTGCTGTTTGCCTCGGCCTCAAATCCTTGTGCAAATATATTTTGGCAATATTTATCATGCCATGAAAAATCAAATCCTAAATCTCTCATCATCCGAACAAATACACCGTAGCCGCCCCCGTAGTCTAAAAATTTACCGCGGTGATTAAACAAATTAAAAATAATATTATTGGCTGCGGTGGAGAACATCGTGCTTCTCGATAACATTCCCACGTCGCTGCTAGCTATGGCTTCAGAATAAGCCTCCTCAAGCCAGTACGGTTCCTCGGTTTGAACAAATCCGCAATTTGAGCATTGAAAATACTCAACGTTATATTTTTTTAGTACCGTAGCCGCAGCCAAGCTGTTTGTTGGAGAATCACAAATATTGCACTTCATTTTTTTTTGATTATCTAAATTTACACAATTATTAAAGTGACTGTCTGTATTGGAATGCCGAATATCTCTCGCTCTTAACTCAATTTTTAATCTGGCAAAGTGATGGCAATGGGTAGGCTAGACTGTTTTAATGCTGAGGCTTGAAATCTTCGGACGGTTCCTCAACGGTCGATCGTTGTATATGAAGAGTGAATAAACAGGAACATCCTACACCAATGCAGCCCTGACTCAGAGATCTTATCAGGAGTCCGTCCCCTCAAGATTACTTCGACTAAAGGCTTGACAATTTTTAATTTATGCTATATGTGACTCCTTAGTAAAACACTCCCATCTCCTGACGGCTTTCAGGGCAGTTCGGTTTCCACCACCTCAGACGAGCGATCGCCCTTGCCGGGATTCCTCACAACACAAAAATAGGTTACAATTACGTTAAGATTGATGAACATAAATAAAAATTCCCAAATCACAGGGACTAAATAATTAGGAGGATCGACCTCGGTGAATAAACGGTGGAGAAACGCTGGACTGTACGCACTGCTGGCTATTGTAGTCATTGCCCTAGCCACGGCATTTTTTGACAAACAGCCCCCTAGTCGGGAAGTTTGGAAGTACAGCCAATTCATTCAGGAAGTCGAAGGCAACAGAGTAGACAAAATAAATATCAGTTCCGATCGCAGCAAAGCTCTCGTAACGGCTCAAGACGGCAGCAAGGTAATTGTCAATCTGCCTAACGACCCCGAACTGATTAACATCCTGACCAAAAATAAGGTAGATATTTCAGTTCTGCCCCAAAACGACGAAGGCTTCTGGGTAAAAGCCCTCAGCAGCCTGTTCTTCCCGATCCTGCTCTTGGTGGGACTGTTTTTCCTGGTGCGGCGCGCCCAAAACGGGCCCGGCAACCAAGCCATGAACTTCGGCAAATCGAAAGCTAGAGTCCAAATGGAGCCTCAAACTCAGGTGACTTTCGGCGACGTAGCCGGCATCGAACAAGCCAAGCTAGAACTCGCTGAAGTCGTGGACTTCCTGAAAAATGCCGATCGCTTCACCGCAGTCGGAGCTAAAATCCCCAAAGGCGTGCTGCTAGTCGGCCCTCCCGGAACAGGCAAAACCTTGCTCGCTAAAGCAGTCGCTGGAGAAGCTGGCGTTCCTTTCTTCTCGATTTCCGGTTCGGAATTTGTGGAAATGTTCGTAGGTGTGGGTGCTTCCCGCGTCCGCGACTTGTTTGAACAAGCTAAAACAAACGCTCCTTGTATCGTATTTATTGATGAAATTGACGCCGTAGGCCGCCAGCGGGGAGCTGGTTTGGGCGGTGGTAACGACGAACGGGAACAAACCCTGAACCAGTTACTGACCGAAATGGACGGTTTTGAAGGCAATACAGGCATCATTTTGATTGCTGCTACTAACCGCCCCGACGTGCTGGATGCTGCCTTGCTGCGCCCAGGCCGTTTCGATCGCCAAGTTGTGGTCGATCGCCCCGATTTCTCCGGCCGCCTGGAAATTCTTAACGTTCACGCCCGCGGCAAAACCTTGTCGAAAGACGTGGATTTGGAAAAAATCGCCCGCCGCACTCCCGGTTTCACCGGTGCTGATTTGGCTAACCTGCTCAATGAAGCAGCAATTTTGGCAGCCCGCCGCAATTTGACCGAAGTCTCGATGGATGAAGTCAACGATGCGATCGATCGCGTCCTCGCCGGCCCAGAAAAGAAAGACCGCGTGATGAGCGAAAAGCGCAAAACCTTAGTTGCTTACCACGAAGCCGGTCACGCTTTAGTTGGTGCCCTGATGCCCGATTATGACCCAGTTCAGAAAATCAGCATTATCCCCCGCGGCCGCGCTGGCGGTTTGACTTGGTTCACACCTAGCGAAGATCGCATGGATTCTGGCTTGTATTCTCGCTCTTACTTGCAAAATCAAATGGCGGTAGCTTTGGGCGGCCGCATCGCTGAAGAGATTGTCTTCGGCGAGGAAGAAGTCACCACCGGTGCTTCCAATGACTTGCAACAAGTAGCCAGAGTAGCACGCCAAATGGTAACTCGCTTCGGAATGAGCGATCGGCTAGGCCCTGTAGCTCTCGGTCGCCAACAAGGGAATATGTTCATGGGTCGCGATATCATGGCCGAACGGGACTTTTCTGAAGAAACCGCAGCTACGATCGATGACGAAGTTCGCTTGTTGGTAGAAGAAGCTTACCGTCGCGCTAAAGACGTGCTCGTCGGCAACCGCCACGTGCTCAACGCCTTGGCAGATATGCTAGTTGACAAGGAAACTGTCGATGCTGATGAATTGCAAAATTTGTTAGCTAACAGCGATGTCAAGATGGCGACAATTGCCTAATTGATTTTAGATTTTGGATTTTAGATTTTAGATTTAATCTAAAGCTTAAAATCGATAATTGGGGTGCTTCTGGTATTGTCTGGAATCGCCCCGATTTTTTTTGGGGCATACAGGAAGCAGCGGAAAACTGCATTGGAGTAGCAAACTATGATCCTCACCGAAGATAGAGCGCGCGAACTTGCACGTGATTGGGTAGAAGCTTGGAATACTCATAACCTCGATCGCATCATGTCGCATTACGCAGAAGATGTAATTCTGATCTCGCCTGTCGCAGCGCAACTGCTAAACGAACCATCTGGGACAGTGACAGGCAAAGAAGCACTACGAAACTACTTCAAAAAGGGGCTGGAAGTTTATCCTAACCTCAAGTTTGAGCTGCTCGATGTCATGTGGGGAATTTCCAGTCTTGTCCTGTACTACATCAACCAAAAAGGCACGAAAACAGGTGAGTTTATGGAAGTCAGTTCAACCGGAAAAGTGACTAAAGTTGTTGCTCATTACAACGGGTAGAGCGAGGTTCTGCAAATGGCGTTCAACAGTTGACTTTTGACCGTTGACCGTTGACAGTTTGAGAGCGACCTCTATCTAGAAGTCCGAGGATTGGAGTAATGGATAGTCTGATTTTAATTTCTCCCGATCGGGGAGAGGCTTTCAACCAATTCTTTCTGGTAATATGGATGGCACAACCGACCGATGCTGAGGCTTTACTTGCTCTAGCCACGGAGTCAAACGCAGTCCACTCGCCTGTAGTGTAAAAAAAATAACGCAATTTCAACCGCTCTATTTTCAACCCACGGAGGTGGGTTTTATTTGTATAGACGCGGTTTCAACCGCTCGGTATTCCGATCTGAACTGTATAGAATTATCTGGGGGCAAAATCAGTTAGCATGAATCATCAATCATGGTTGACACTACTAAAAAAACACCGGGCGATCGCCGTGATCCGTTCATCCGAACAGGAAGTCGCTTGGCAGATGGCAAAATCTGTAGCAGCAGGAGGAATCCAATTTATTGAAATTACCTGGAATACCCACAAAGCCGCTGAATTAATTTCGCAACTCCGCTCAGAATTGCCCGATTTTACTATTGGTACTGGCACTTTATTACACTTAGAACAGTTGCAGCAAGCCATAGATTGCGGGGCTCAATTCCTGTTTACTCCGCACACCGATGTAACCATGATTCAAGCAGCAGTTGATGCGAGAGTGCCGATCGTCCCTGGTGCTTTTTCTCCCACAGAAATTATGACGGCGTGGCAAGCAGGTGCTACCTGCGTGAAAGTTTTTCCGATCGCGGGTTTGGGAGGCGCTGCTTACCTGAAAAGCCTGCAAGGCCCTCTGGGCGACATTCCTTTGATTCCCACGGGCGGGGTGACGCTGGAAAATGCCAAGGTATTTATTGACGCTGGGGCGATCGCCGTTGGTTTAGCCGGAGACTTATTTCCCAAACACTTAGTGCAAAATCGAGATTGGCGGGCGATCGTCGAAATTGCCAAAACTCTCACCCAAAACTTAACAACTTGTTAAACAGTTGACAGTTGACAGTTGATAGTTGACAGTTGAAGCATAAGATTTTTAAGATGAAGATTTAAACAGTTGACAGTTGCAGGGTAGCGTATTGGTTTAAAGGGGGTTGATGAGGATCGAATTTTGAAAATTTATGCCCAAAATCTTAACATTATGTTGCTAAAATAAGCTGCTCACAATCGCTTGAGATATCCTGTAAATAAGGAGTCCTCCAAAGATATAGTTTTCTAGATTCAAGAGGTGTGAGAAATGAAAAGCATTATAAACTCAAATTATTTACGCTGCGCTGGAACTTTTTGTGCCAGTTTCGCGCTGACTCTGGCTGCTGTCTGTGGCGGTTACACACCTGCAATTGCAGGTCAACAGCGCAACATAATTGCCAATAGAATTATGCAGTTGCAAGAATCCAACCAGCGCTGGATTGAAATTGATTTGTCCAGACAAAAGTTAGTAGCTTGGGAAGGCAATAAATCCGTTTACGCTGTCAATGTTTCCACTGGAAAATCATCGACTCCCACCCGGACGGGAACCTTTGCCATTCAAACCAAACACCGCGTTACTAGAATGACTGGCGATGACTACGACGTGCCCGACGTTCCCTATACAATGTATTACGATGGAGGTATGGCAATTCACGGCGCTTACTGGCACAATTTGTTTGGCAATCCCGTCACTCACGGCTGCACAAATGTCGCTGTAGATCATGCAAAATGGCTGTTCAATTGGGCCTCGGTGGGGACGCCTGTAGTGGTGCACAAATCTGAAATTTAACTAATAGGTTCGTAGTGAGGACTTTAGTCCTCAGAAAAGAAAGGACTGAAGTCCTCACTACGAACCTGGACTTTAGTCCTCAGAAAAGAAAGGACTGAAGTCCTCACTACGAACCTGTAATTAGAAATACACCTTAGAAAAGAAAGGACTGAAGTCCTCACTACGAACCTGGACTTTAGTCCTCAGAAAAGAAAGGACTGAAGTCCTCACTACGAACCTGTAATTAGAAATACACCTTAGAAAAGAAAGGACTGAAGTCCTCACTACGAACCTGGACTTTAGTCCTCAGAAAAGAAAGGACTGAAGTCCTCACTACGAACCTGTAATTAGAAATACACCTTAGAAAAGAAAGGACTGAAGTCCTCACTACGAACCTATAATTAGAAATACACCTTAACTTAACTGCACTACTGCTTGCTCCTCTAACAAATTTTGATTGGTTAGCAAATCTTCCACAGTAATCCGCAAAAAGCGCTGTTCGTCAACGCGGAAGAAGATTTTGACTCGATCGCTCCCCGGATACCCAGGAGGCGTCAATTGCGCGATACTGCGAGCTCCCTCTTTGTCATTTAGCGGCTGTACGGATCTTTCGCCCGCGAGTTGGCGAGTAATTAGCCTGTCGCCGTCAAAATAGATCTCCGTCCCACCAGTTTCCGCTCCCAATTCGCCGATAATTAATTCTATGCTGGGCTGATTTTCCAAAGAAGCTCCCAAGACTAATTCTACTGGTTCGGTCATCGGATAAGACTGACCGGATTTGATTAAACTGTGCCAACTGTGGCAATTGTCGCGGCGGTTCCAGTAGCGAATGCCGTAACTGTGATAGAGAAAATCTTTGATTTCTATGCCTTGACTTAATTGTAGGGCGCCTTGGGCGATCGCCTCAAAGGGTTTGTCGCACCGAATTTTTGCCGGATCGAAATATTGCTGCACCCAACGCTGCACCGCTGGAATTTGGACAGTACCCCCAACGAGCAAAACTGCATTAATGTCGCCAATTTCTAAGCCTTGGCGCCGCGCTTGCTGCAATACTTGATTCATGCACTCGTCGAGGTTCTCAAAAAACTGATGTTCGGCGAGGATAGATTCAAAGCCCGATCTGTCCAATTCTAATTCGTAACTCTCAAAACTTTCGTCATCAAAATAAACCTCAGTCGCATTATTTAGCAAAGATAACTGAATTTTTAACCTTTCTGCCAATCTCGTCGTAATCGGAGATTTTGCCAACTTTTTCGTTTTAACAAAATAGTCAACCAACCAATTGTCAATATCAGAACCGCCTAAATTTTGTCCGGCTTTAGCCAAAACCCTGGCAACTTTTGTCTTTTGTGCAGAAGATTCAGCTAACAACTTTTCGCCCCATTTCAGCAAAAACCCCAAAGGCTTTTTGTTGGCATTAACATCGAGGCGTACCAATGAAATATCGAGAGTGCCGCCGCCGAAATCAATCACTAATAGAATTTCGCGATCGGCCAAACCGTAACCCAAAGCAGCCGCCGTAGGCTCATCCAACATCCGCACCTGTTCCACTTGCAGAGATTCAGAAACTTTACCCAACCAATGGCGGTAAGCTTCAAAACTATCTACCGGCACAGTAAAAACCAAAGAATCTACCGACAAAGGCAGTTCGCGAATTGAGTTCACAATTTGGCTCAAATACCACTCGCCGACTCGTTCAAAATCAACAATTTGCCCGTCAATTTCCGGCACAAAACCCTGCACAGAAGTGCCAATTCCCCGCTTAAAATTGCGGAAAAACCGAGAATCTCCACTCAGATCGAGGCCTTTGTCGCGGACTTGCTGACCGAGGATTACTTTACTTTGAGCAGCGTCCTCAACGTAGAGTAAACTGGGAATTAGGGGTGGATTTTGAACCGAGATTGCCGACAATCCCGGTAATTTCAAAGTTTCCGGCTGCTGGAGAGCCTGATTCCAGCGAGCGACGACGGTGTTGCTAGTTCCAAAATCGATTGCGATCGCCATTGGGCCAAAATACACAGCTACTACGGATTCAATCATCTTATGGTATTTGGAGCCGCAAATGCAAAAATCCAATCAAAATGTTCTTGCACGAACATTTTGTTGTTGCCGAAACGGCTTGAGTGGCTGATTGTTCAATTTTGTGCAACTGCATATTTTGGGATGTAACAAAGACGCACCACTTTGATAAGCGGCACAAAACTCATACTATTTTAGATTTTAGATTTTAGATTGGGCATGACTGACGGCATCAGAATTTCAGGTTTGGCTAAAGTTAAATTTTTGTAAAACTGGTATGGCAATTCTAAATCATTTGTGAATTTCTTACTCCCTCCCCTTAATAAGGGGAGGGTTGGGGTGGGGTAAAAAACTTTACGACTCCTGCAAGGACTGCTATATCACCTCTGGGAACCGGCCAAGCTTTTACCTTTGATGTCAATCCAAATTTTCAAAGGTGGCGTAAAAAATGCTGGAAATTGGCGATCGCAAAACAGCACTCTTAGCTCTCACACTGCTCGTCCCCGCTGCGAGTATTGGTATTATAACAGGCTTGTATATTGCCCCCGGAAGCTGGGGACAAACAGCATCAGCCTTGTGTCAACTTTGGTTGCTCCTTTTCCCGATCGCCTGGTGTGTTTTAGTCGATCGGCAAAAACTGCATTTATCCCTCCCCAAGCGGCGAGAATTGCTGGCTGGAGCCATTTGGGGAATAGCCATGTTTGCGGTAATTGTGGGTATCTACAGCCTTTTCGGCCAGCACTGGATCGATCCTGTAGCGGCCAAAGAAAAAGCTCGCCAATTGGGAACCAACAGCCAAAATATTTACTTAATTGTTGAAGCATATTTTGTGCTAGTTAACTCGCTGATTGAAGAATTTACTTGGCGGTGGTTTGTCTGCAACAAATGCCAGATTCTGACACCAGGAAAACCAGCCATATTTCTCAGTTCACTATTTTTCACCCTCCACCACATTTTTGTAATCGCAGCCTACAGCGACTGGCGCGCTGTGATTTTAGGCTCCTTCGCCGTCTTCACCGCCGGGATAATTTGGTCGCACTGTTATCTAACTTACCGTTCGCTGTGGCCTAGTTATATCAGCCACGCGATCGCAGATTTAGCCCTCGCAATGATTGCTTGGCAAATCCTCTTTAACTAGCCAGTTTTTGAGCAACTATAGCCCAATACCCTTGGGCTAACACTTTTTGTCCGCAGCCATGGGCCCCCAAAGCAATCTCCGTGTCTATTTTTCAAATCGTTATGACTGCGGGACTCTCTTAACTAAACCGTATTGGACGCTGCTGGGATTTTGACTGATGCTGTACAACAATTGAAAGTTCCTGTATTCCCACCGAGAAATGCTTTGTGTGAAGACATCTGTTTAAAGTTAGAGATTTTGTTGCGCTGGCGCATAATGTTGACTGCGTGAAAACTGTCAAACCATATCGTTGCCACCCTGGACAGCACAACGCCCAAAAGTACACCGATTGTCCTTCCGAATCGCCAACTCAGGAAATCTGATTCTTTCATAACAGGATTTTTTTGCAAGCGAGCTCGTTTGATACATACCGCTAAGCTGCGGCTACCAATTAAGAGTCAAGGTTGCCACGATCTATATCACTGCACCCTGACAATTACTGTGATATTTAGACGATCGTTAGGTAATTGGGGGAACTTGATTTTTACGGTAATTACTTAGACACCTGTTGGGCACGCTACATACTCGGTGGAAAAGTGGCAGTCACTTTTGGGGATACTTTCAGGCGATCGCCTGCCATTAAAAAATTTAAAACTCAGGCAGTTAATTAAATTGATACCAATCAAATTATATATTCTGTAGCGATCGACAAACCTACCTTTTTCAGCAGTCCAGACGCATCAAACGGTTTTTTAAGATATTTATGACAACAAAGATCGAAAAACAGTTAAAAAAACCAGTTTTTCCTGATTAACCTATCCATGACTGTGATTTCCGCGATTCCCTTTCATAATTAGCTCGCGTCCGTGCAGGTGTTTGAGTAAATTACATCTCTGAATTCAGAATAAATAATATATTTTTAAGCGAAACAGAGCGTGCAGTCACTTAGGAAACACAGTCAAATATCAGTATTTTTAGCGATAGTAGCTATCGTAAGTCAACTTCTTATAACTAATAATTTAATTTAATAATATTTTATAACCCAGTTTTCCGGACGGCGATTGTCAATCTCCGGAATATTGTTACGCTGGCTACCTTTACCCAACACTAAAGTTTGGAGAGTTTCGGTTTACCGTAACTATCTGTCGGTAAGATAAGCAAGTGATGTTATGTTAGGTAGGAAGTGTTGTAGAGCTTCGTGTGGGGCGAAAAAAGCTGATGTTAGATCGCGTATCTGTCTTGAGAAGTAACTTTCCGAGACCCAAAACAATATGCCTGCGGAACAGTTTCGCGATCGAATCCATCATTACTATAAATAGAATGACAGCGAAATTGTCGATCGATACTGGGGTGTTGCGAACAGTCGCTAGGTTTGATTCTATGCCCACACCGGGAAAGCGGTAATTAAGATTCACCCGCCCCTCTTTCCTGTCGGCTCTCACAAAGCACGCTCATCGCAGCGTCGAAACCGAGTCGGATTATTCAGCGGGAGTTAAACATGAAAATCACCTTTGTTCTTCCAACTCTGTGTCTGACTGGTGGAATACGAGTAGTATCTATTTTCGCAGAACTTTTGAGAAAACGAGGGCACTCCGTGTTCGTCATCTCTGTACCCCACACCCCAGCGAGTCTGCGCCAGCAAGTCAAGTCGCTGCTGCGGGGAAGGGGTTGGATTTCCACACCTGAAAATGAACCATCATTTTTCGATAATCTGAGTGTAGAACACAAAATTATCGATCGCTCGCGCCCAGTAGAAGACAAAGATGTGCCTGACGCTGACGTAGTAGTTGCCACCTGGTGGGAAACCGCCGAGTGGGTAGCAAAACTCTCCCCGAGCAAAGGAGCTAAAGCTTATTTTATCCAGCACCATGAAGTTTTTGACTATCTACCTGAAGGTAGAGTCGAAGCAACCTGGATGCTACCCATGCACAAAATTACGATTTCTGACTGGTTAGTTGACCTAGCTCGGACTAAATATGGCGATAGCCAAGTTTCCTCAGCTCCTCCGAGCGTTGACACCAAGCAATTTTATGCCTGCCCTCGCCACAAACAATCGGTTCCTACCATTGGCATGATGTACTCTACAATTTACTGGAAAGGAACCGACATCGCACTCAAAGCTTTTTCCCTAGCCGCTGAAAAAATTCCCAACCTGCGTCTGGTTGCCTTCGGTACAGAGGCCCCATCCCCGGAATTGCCGCTACCAGCCAATGCCGAGTATGTAATTAGACCCGACCAAGACAAACTCAAAGATTATTACAGCAAATGCGATGCGTGGCTGCTGGCGAGTCGCTCTGAAGGCTTCGGCTTGCCAATTATCGAAGCGATGGCGTGCCGCACTCCCGTCATCAGTACCACAGCAGGCGCTGCTCCTGAAATTTTGAGCGGCGGTACTGGCATACTTGTCAGCCCAGAAGATCCCGAAGAAATGGCAAAAGCCATAGAATCTATGTGTCATTTGTCAAATGCCCAGTGGCAAGCCATGTCGGAAGCCGCCTATGCTAAGGTGACCAATTACTCTTGGAAAGATGCCACGGAGCATTTTGAAGCAGGATTGAAAGTTGCTGTAGAGAAATCTCAACAGCGTGAAGTTAACATAGTTTCCTGTTCTCCCTACTATGTGCGGGGCCCATTACCATGCCGGGTTCCCACTGGCGCCGGAAAAAGTTAAGCTTTGATGTTAACAGCAGCAATTTGAAATTCTGCGCTAGTGATGCCAGCGATCGCGGGATTCTGCATAGGAACTCAATTATCGTTTGGTGGGGTGCTTCTACTAAAACTCACATCGGCGGTGTCCTGTTTTCTACCCAGCAGTTTCGACACTAATTCTGACCGCATCTACCTCAAATACTGGTTTCCTGTTACTGCCGGCCAAAATCTCAACCCGAGTTCAACGGATGTTTGAAAGCTCAGGCTGCTTTCGTATAGTAAACGATTTCTTGTAAATTCCTTGAAGATAGCGGTAGACATTGATACTATGTAATCAACAAAAAACCACCGTGTATGACGAATTCCAATACATTGGATACGGACTCAACTTCACACGCCAAGAAATTCTTGCCTTTTTGGGACAAGTCATGTCAGGAGATATCGAGACAGTTGTGGTCGTCGATCGCTTTGACCTACTCGCGCCCAGGAGTTGACAGATCCATATTATCAAGTGGATCTGTCAACAGCAAAATTGCTAACTCCTGGTTCTGTGCCGAACAGACTTATCTCCCCAACCAGAAATGGTTGAAGATATCCTATGAATCATCCAGGCTGACGATTGCGGACTCTACTCCCAGCGTCAAGACAAATCTACTATCCAAAAAGATCCGAGTCTACCCGGAAACAAAACTAGCTCAGAAATGGCGGACATGGATAGCCGCAAGCAGATGGTGTTACAATCAAGCAATTGCCATTCTCAAAAATGAAAAAATCGGTAAATATGAATTGCGTAAACGCATCATGGATTCAGCGCCTGAATGGGTGTCTCAACAGCCATACAACCCGCGTCAACTAGCAGTATTTCAAGCCTGTGAAGCACACAAAGCAGCTTGTAAATCCCAAGGTACAGCCAAATTTAGAAGTTGTAAAGCTCCTACTCAAACTATTAGGTTTCAAACAGCAAACTGGAAATCAAACACATTCTATCCGCGCGAAACCAAAGGCTTGTCTTTTAAAGCGTCTGAAGCAATAGTGGAGGTAATGCAACACGAACCAACCCTTAGTATTATCAACGATCAATGGTTTATCTGCTATGCGGTTGACACTGTTGCACCGCCTCCGACTCAATCCGAATTAGCGATTGCCTTAGACCCGGGAATCAGAACATTTATGACAGGATTTGACGGTCATAATATACTGAAATTAGGCAAAAGTGATATCGGTCGCATTTATCGGTTAGCCAGACATTTAGACAAGTTAATGTCTCGGCTCGGAAAAAGCAAAGGTAGTCAGTTTAAGCGGCTGCGGTATCGATCGAGAAAAGTAGCAGCCAGGATTCGTGTTAAGATTAAGAACTTAGTTTCGGAATTGCACAATAAGGCGGCTAATTACCTAGTTAGCAAGTATAAGTTAATTTTCTTGCCAACATTTGAAACGCAGCAAATGGTAAAAAAGGGTAAGCGAAAACTTGCCACGAAGACAGCTAGAGCGATGGTAACTTTGAGTCATTATCGTTTTAAACAAACGTTGAAGCATCAAGCATCCAAGTACGGTTGTGTTGTAGTAGACGTGACAGAAGAGTACACCAGTAAGACTTGCTCAAAATGCGGTCATATCCATAGTAAGTTGGGCGGCTTAAAAACGTTTAAATGTCCCGAATGCGGACACACTCTGGACAGGGATTTAAACGGCGCTTTCAATATTCTGTTGAAAGCTTTGAGGGATACCTCCATGTCTGGTAAGCTGCAAGCTTTCCAGATTATGCCATACACAGTAGATTTGGGTGGATTCCTAGATTTACCGGGTTAAATGTATCTGTTAAAGGTTAGACTTGTCTAATTCTCACACATCTCCTGATTTGTCATTGGCAAAAGTCCCTGACGACAAAGTACGGCCGGCTCGACATCAAGTAACGATCGCCTCGATCTTTGACCTAAACCCTGCGCCAAACCCAAAAAGAGACTCGTCAGTGCAAATAGATTAGGATGGAGAAGCTCGATCGACCAGTTTTGATCTTTCACATCTACCTATACTATGAGAATTACTTTTGTCCTTCCTACCCTTGCTCTTACAGGTGGCATGAGGGTTTTGTCTATCTACACACAAATTCTCCAACAGCGAGGACACAAAATATGTATCGTCTCTACACCTCACGAACGACCAAGTTTAATGCAACAATTGCGCTCTGTGGTCAGAGGTAAGGGTTGGGAACCCGCTCAGGCGAGAGGGCCGTCTCACTTTGACCGTATAGATGTCGAAAGTCGAGTTACCGAAACCTACCGTCCAATTACCGACAGGGACGTACCTGATGCCGATATTATCATGGCTACTTGGTGGGAAACTGCCGAGTGGGTGTCTAAACTCTCCCCCAGCAAAGGAGCGAAAGTATATTTTCTCCAACACTACGAGGCTTTTGACTACACACCAAAAGCTCGAGTAGATGCAACTTGGCGGCTGCCGATGCACAAAATTGCCGTGGCTAAGTGGCTGGAAGACAAGGCTAGGAATGAATTTGGTAATTTGTCTGTATCTCTCGTGCCTCCGACTGTTGACACCACACAATTTTATGACCCCCGATCGCGATCGGGGCAGCCGCGGGGCAAGCAGTCGGTTCCCACAGTCGGGATGTACTATTCTATAGCTCCTTGGAAAGGGTGTGCTCTTGCCATTGAAGCTTTCAATCTAGCGGCCAAAAGAATCCCTAATCTTCGTTTAGTTGCCTTTGGTTCCGGCGAAACTGCTCCTCCGGATTTGTTGCAGCATAATATTGAGTATTATAAGATACCTAGTCAAGACGAACTCAAAGAACTTTACAGCAAATGCGATGCTTGGCTGTTTGCCAGCCAAACCGAAGGCTTCGGCTTGCCAATTTTAGAAGCGATGGCTTGTGGCACTCCAGTGATCGGCACTCCTGCTGGCGCGGCTCCGGAACTCCTAGCTGGCGGGGGTGGAATACTTGTGAAACCAGAAGACCCAGAGGATATGGCAAAAGCGATCGAGCAGATTTGTCAGTTGTCTGATGCCGAATGGCGGGCCATGTCTGAGACTGCTTTGGACACGGTGATACATTATACCTGGGAGGATGCAACCGATATCTTCGAGGCTGCACTGTACACCGCACTCGAACGTCAGCCACAATTAACGGACAACCTGTACAAATAGAAAGCTATTTATAGCCTTTCGAGCTGCCCTATGAGGTACTCATGGGCATAGGGCATTGGGCATAGGCCTCCGTCATAGGTCTCCGTGGGCATACCTCACCACGCTTGAGAACCGCTTTATCAAGATCGGGTAAAGAGGCGATCGTCAGAGCGAGAATTCAGATCCGGGAAATAAAGTAGTCTTTCTACCACCATTTTACTGCCAAAAAAACCTATGGCTGCATTAATCCCATTGACGATGTTCGGTTTGATCCCGATCGTTCTTTACTTGTTTGTGAGGTTTCCGACTCAGCGGGCGGTAATTATCACTTTTGTGGCAGCGTGGCTGTTTTTACCACAAGTTTCTTATCCCATCCCCATATTGCCCGCCTATACCAAAGTTTCCGCATCTTGCTACGCCATTTTGCTGGGTGTTATTATCTACGACACTGAGCGCATCACCAAATTTAAGCCTGGCTGGCTGGACGTGCCAGTCGTAATTTGCTGTTTGTCTCCAATTGTTTCACAACTTACTAATGGCGGTAGCCCGATTTCTCCGACTTTCAACCAAATCGTTACTTGGGGTCTGCCTTATTTTTTTGGACGGTTGTATATGGGTAGTTTAGACGGGCTGCGACAATTGGCGATCGGGATTTTTGCAGGTGGTTTAGCCTACGTTCCTTTTACTTTATTGGAAGGGGTTAAGGGCCCACTTCTGCACCAAATGGTTTACGGCGTCAACGCCTTTGAGGACTGGGGTCAAGCAAGGCGCATGGGGGGGTGGAGACCTGTAGTATTTATGCAGCACGGTTTGATGGTAGGCGTGTGGATGATGACAGCAGCCTTAATCGCAGTTTGGCTCTGGCAAACTGGGTCGCTCAAAAAGTTTCAGGGCAAAAACATTAAGACTCTAGCAATTGTATTAACTATCGCTTTTTTCCTCTGCCGTTCTACAGGTGCCTATACTTTATTTTTTATCGCGTTGCTCATATTATTTTGTGCCAAGTGGTTTCGGACTTCTTTGCCACTACTATTCGTAATTGGATATATAGCGTTTTATCTGTACGTAGCTGCATCGGGTCAATTTTCGAGCCGCGACGTGATGAGCGTAATCAATCCCATATTTGGCGAAGAACGGGCCGCCTCTCTGAAGTTTAGATTTGACATGGAAGAGATATTAGGAGATAAAGCGCGACAAAGATTTATTTTTGGCTGGGGGGATTCGGGCGGAAACCGCGTGTACGACGGGTACGGTAAAGATATCTCGGTCACTGACAGCTTGTGGATTATTGCATTTGGCATCAACGGTGCAGTCGGTTTAGTTAGTTTATTTTCTTCATTTTTACTTCCTGTTGTCGTCTTTGCGTTCAAGTATCCCGCCAGAACCTGGTCTCATCCGAAAGTAGCGCCCGCTGCGGCCCTGGGAGTAGCCGTAACTATGTATATGTTTGACTGTGTTTTGAACGCTATGGCTAACCCGATTTTTGCGGTTATTGCTGGAGGAATATCGGGTCTGGTTTTAAAAGCTCCAGAAAGTCTCAAGGCAAAGAAAACCAGTTTGCCACCAAGAAGACAGTCGCTGGTTCACCAAAAATCAGGATGATTTTCAAGCTTTGAGCGCGCTCAAAGCTTGAAAATATATTGGGTTCTCTAGATACAAAAATTCAAAAATCTACTATGTTTGTATTAAATCTAGTCACGAAGTTGCAATCTCTTTCTCAGTTTGCTCAAAATTAATGTAATAAAATAAAATATCGATATTAATTGGCAAGGTTTCAAACATTAGCACCGGATTGTGTTTTGATTAAAACTGTGTTGCGAGTTGTAAAGCAAATTAGCTTTATACACTTTTTCCTAAAAGCCGCAGATTCTTTACACAATCTTTAAACATTCTGACTGGACAGGTAGGGTGTAGGGCGATATACTAAAAAAAGTATATTCACCCCCACGCCCAAGTAGTGAAAACACTCTTGCTGTATCGTGGGTTTATGGTTTGAGTTGTAGTTGAATATCAAGGCTGGATGGGAATAACAAAATGAAAACCGTTAATTTATTGAATGTAGCGATAGATAACTTTACAATTACAGAGTTATTTGAAAAACTAGACGACGAAGGTGGTGTCGTATTTACACCCAATGTAGACCACTTAATTAAGTTGCAATATGACCGCGACTTTTATGAAGCTTACAATACATCGAGTTATAGAGTCTGCGACAGTCAAATTTTGATGTATGCCTCAAAATTTTTGGGTACTCCTATCAAGGAAAAGATTTCGGGTTCTGATTTGTTTCCGGCATTTTATATCTATCACAAGGATAACGAGGACGTTAAAATATTTTTGCTAGGAGCGGCTGAAGGAATTGCCAGGAAAGCTCAGGAAAAAATCAATCAAAAAATTGGTAGAGAAATAGTTGTTGAAGCACTTTCTCCTTCTTTTGGATTTGAAAAAAATGAGGAGGAGTGTGAAGCAATAATTGACACGATCAATAAATCAGGAGCTACAGTTCTGGCTATAGGAGTGGGAGCGCCGAAGCAAGAGAAGTGGCTGGTTAAATACAGAAGTAAATTCACGCACGTGAAAGTTTTCTTGGCCGTAGGTGCAACCATTGATTTTGAAGCTGGTTGCAAAGCAAGATCTCCTAAATGGATGAGCGAAGTTGGCATCGAATGGGCGTACCGACTGTTAAGCGAACCGAGAAGGTTGTGGAGAAGATATTTGATAGAAGGTCTGCCGTTTTTCCGCTTGATCGTAGAACAAAAATTAGGGTTTTATAAAATGCCTTTCGTGGACAGTTAAACCCCGAAGCTAGAAGGGAAGGGGCTTGGGAAACACTCTTATTTACAAATCAATAACGTCAATGAATCTGAGTGTGATATCCGGCGTTTGAATTGGGCCCAGACAGATGGAATCTGTGGAAAGTGCGATCGCACTTTCTGCCAATAATTCTGCCAACTATATTCATTTTTGGTTTCAGGTGCAGGTAAAATCGGAAAGAAACCTTTGTTGCAAATCCCTAACTCGGGATTTAAATCATGAATCTGCCTTCTTTCTTGTGGTTGTGGAAAATAGCGGCGTGGTCAATGGGTGCGGCGCTTTTGGCTTACCTGTTGTTGGCCGTTACTGGAACGTGGATGTTTGCCGCCCGCAGCACGAAACAGCCGCGCCCAAAATGGCTGCGTCCCTTTCATTTGGGGACTGGTGCGGGGATGGCGACTCTGGTAATTTTACTGCTCTTAATTGGGGTAGTCGGTACGCTGGGAGAGTACGGCAAGTTGGGTCATTCGGTTCATTTGCCGGCGGGGTTGGCTGTGGTGGCGTTGGTGTTGGTTTCTGTAGGAAGCGGGCTGCAAATTGGCCCTAAAAATCCTTGGGCGCGTCCGCTACACATTGGCACTAATTTGGCTTTGTGTGGGGGATTTGTGATTGTTTTGCTCACCGGATGGACGATTGTACAAAAGTATTTACCGAAAGTTTAACGTTTGATGGTTCGGACTTCAGTCCTCTGATAGGTAGATGCGGACTGAAGTCCTCACTACGAACCCGAACCTGAGATGCGGACTGAAGTCCTCACTACGAACCTGAGATGCGGACTGAAGTCCTCACTACGAACCTGAGATGCGGACTGAAGTCCTCACTACGAACCCGAACCTGAGATGCGGACTGAAGTCCTCACTACGAACCTGAACCTGAGATGCGGACTGAAGTCCTCACTACGAACCTGAGATGCGGACTGAAGTCCTCACTACGAACCTGAGATGCGGACTGAAGTCCTCACTACGAACCTGAGATGCGGACTGAAGTCCTCACTACGAACCTGCTACTTTAGCTATGAAATCTAAGATATGTTGAGCGGTAATCTGTGGTTTTTCTAAGTGGGGAACGTGTCCGCAATCCGGTATCCAAATTAGTTGGGAATTTGCGATCGCACTTTTAAACTTTTCTGCATCCGCTGTCCCTAAAATTCTATCTTGTTTTCCCCACAAAATCAAGGTTTGCTGCTGAATTTGCGACAGCTTTGCCCCAAAACCGCCGTAACCTCCACTTTTGGTAAACGCAATTAAAGCTTGATTCCAGTTGGGCATTTCTAAGTGCAAGGCCGCGCAGGTTTGTGCGTCAACAGAAGCTAAAGTTTCGTCGAAATAAGCATTGACGCTAATTTTTTGGCGAATTCTTGGGTTCCGCAAAAATGAAGTTGCCAGATATCCTAAAGGAGGGATTAAAAATTTTCCCTTATTAGATGTTACTGCAAAACCAGCACTGTCTATTAATACTAATTTTTTGACAGCTTCGGGATGATTGAGAGTGAAATCTATTGCTGCTGCACCTCCCATCGACGCGCCAACTAAGATTACAGGCTGCGAAATCAGCGTTTTCCAGAAATAATAGAGGTGACTTCCAATCGCTTTTTGACTGAATGGCAAATCCGCCGCTCTTTCTGTAAAGCCAAAACCCAACAAATCAACGGCCCAAGTCTCATTTTTTTCGGCAAGCAGCGGCAACAGGCGGCGGTATTCAAATACGGAACTGTCGAAGCCGTGAATTAACAAAATTGGCGTATTTCCACTGCCTTGGCGCGCGTAGGTTGTGGCAATTGGCTCCTGTGTTATGGGAGTTGTAATTGCCTCTTGTTGGATGTTTTGGGCTAAGCTAATTGAGGTAGATTCTGTGAGTTGTGCGATCGACTTTGGGAGAAAACTTGCTGGCATAATTCTTGATAAATTGTGAATCGGTAGGGCCGATGCCTCCGCGATCGCCCCTTTCCCTCAAACATTTAAGTATATATGCTCGATCGCCTCCTACTTGAGGATTTAGGGCGATCGACCTCTGAAACCAGGATCTATATTTAGTCTCGTGGTGTCTCGGCTAAGGCTGAGTTGGTTAACTATATGTTAAAATATTTGAGAATAGTTGCTAATAATTCCTTTTTAATTTACTATGCTTAAGAGCAGTAGGTATTGCTTCGTGGGGGTTAAAGCGCACATTGGCATCTAACGCAAGAGAGATTAAAACTACGAACTCGCCAAAAAATCGTCTTTCTGGGCTGGTTGGATGGCTGCGTCCGAAATATTAACAGGGAAAGAGTTCGCTGAAACTGGAAATTTAGCGATGTATACCATTGTGCGCTGCCAGTATTGAGAATTAATCTCAAGTCTGGCGCACAAGCAAGCCCAAGCAAAAAGTTACTAAAATCGATCGACAACCAGAAGAGATGAAAGAAAACACCCAAGAATACAGCCAACAAAACGAACAGCTAAACCCAAGACAGTTCGGGGCTTTTACCTTTTACGGCGAGACACCAGAAGTCTCTCAAACCGCAGAGGATAGCACAGAAGTTCAGCCAGACTCAGCTCAGGGTAAATCATTCCCGCTAGCAATGGCAAGCGTTGGCGACAAGCTGCGGATAGTCAAACTCAAAGGTTCAGAAGGCACAGTGCGACGCCTCATCGGCATGGGATTAGTCCCCGGCATCGAAGTTCAAATCGTCAGCAATTCTGGGGGATCGGTGATTGTGGGGATTTGCGACAACCGCATCGGTTTGGGGGCGGGTATGGCACAGAAAATTATGTGTACGAATCTTGTCTAGGGAAATTATCAAAAAATTGTATCTACAGCAATTTTATTTGATTTGTGACAAAGATTTTCTTTTTTTTACCGCAGAGGGCGCAGAGGGCGCAGAGGAAGAGTAAAGAGAGGTGTTCGCACATTTTGAAAGGGTTGCTAGATTCAGGAATTTAATTTGTTCAAATTTAGACTGCATTCAAACAACTGATGAACGAGAAAAAACAACTAGGGGATTTGGCTGTCGGCGCAATCGGCCGCGTTATTGGCTATGAGAAAACAGCCCGCGCTTATAAGGGCAAATTGTTGGCAATGGGGCTGACACCGGGAACTGAGTTTACTGTTACTCGCTATGCACCTTTGGGAGATCCGATAGAAATCCTGGTGCGGGGTTTTAAACTCAGTTTACGCAAAGATGAAGCTAAAACTCTATTTGTAGAAGAAGTGAAATAATGACTAAGCAAATTATTGGATTGGTGGGCAACCCCAACTGTGGAAAAACTACTTTATTTAATGCCCTGACTGGTGCTAATCAACGAGTAGGTAATTGGCCTGGAGTAACAGTTGAACGCAAAGAGGGAAAATACGCTCACGACGGTTTAGCAATTACGATTGTTGACTTGCCGGGAGTTTATTCTATCGATGCCGAAGACGGAGATACCGGACTCGATGAATTGGTAGCGCGAGATTATTTGCTATCTGGCGAAGCTGATGTGATTGTGAATATTGTTGATGCTTCCAACTTAGAACGAAATTTGTATCTCACAACGCAAATTTTAGAGATGCGCGTGCCGATGATAGTCGCGCTAAACATGATGGATGTTGCCAAGGAACGAGACATCCGAATTAATGTTAGCAAACTCGCAGAACGCCTCGGCTGTATGGTAGTGCCGATGAGTGCTACGTCAAATGACGGGGTGCCTTTGTTGCGCGATGCTGTGAATAAGGCGCTGGTTAAGCCGATCGTACCATCTAGCTATGTAGCTTATCCGGCTGTCATCGAAGATGCGATCGCCCAACTAATCCCGCATATCCAACAGCATAGCCCAAACCGCAGTATCGATGCCCGCTGGACAGCCCTGAAACTCCTAGAATACCAGGATGAAGTCGCCCCGGAACTCGCCGATACAGAGTTAGAAAAAATAGTCGTCCCGCACCGCCGCCGAGTCCACGAAACCCTCGATGACGACTTAGATATTATCATTGCCGACAGCCGCTACACCTTCATCCACACCCTCACCCAAGGCGTCGCCGAATCTTCCAGAGAAGTCAAGGCCAATCTTTCCGATAAAATTGACCAAATTGTACTCAACCGCTGGTTAGGCATTCCCGTATTCTTGATGGTGATGTACTTAATGTTCACCATTTCGATTAACGTTGGGGGAGTGTTTATCGACTTCTTTGACCAATTCTTCGGGACAATTTTTGTAGACGGTTTCGGTGATATTTTAGAAAGTATCGATTCCCCTGGATGGTTGATCGGACTGCTTGCAAAAGGTGCTGGTGGCGGGATTCAAACCACATCTACTTTTATTCCCCAAATTGGGATGATGTTCTTGTGCTTGTCGGCTCTCGAAGACTCCGGCTACATGGCACGGGCAGCTTTTGTGATGGACAGATTAATGCGATTTGTGGGACTTCCCGGTAAATCCTTTGTACCGATGATGATCGGTTTTGGGTGCAATATTCCGGGAATCATGGCGACGCGGACATTAGAAAATAAGCGCGATCGCACGATGACGATTATGATGAATCCATTCATGTCTTGTAGTGCCAGATTAGCAGTTTACGCCCTGTTTTGTGGCGCATTCTTCCAAGTGGGCGGTCAAAACATGGTGTTGGGGCTTTACCTGTTAGGCATTTTAGCAGCAGTGATTACTGGACTAATCTTAAAAAACACCATCCTGCAAGGAGAAGCTGCACCGTTTGTGATGGAACTGCCACCCTACCACATTCCTAAGCTTAAAGGCGTGCTGCTGCGGACTTGGGACAGATTGCAGGCTTTTATCAAAAAGGCAGGAATTGCGATCGTCATCATGGTAATTGTACTGGGATTCATGAACTCCGTGGGTACTGATGGTTCCTTCGGCAAAGAAAACAGCCAAGATTCAATTCTGAGTGCAGTTGGCCGCACAGTCACACCCGTCTTTGCTCCGATGGGAGTCACCCAAGAAAACTGGCCCGCTAGCGTCGGTTTACTAACAGGAGTATTTGCCAAAGAAGTAATGGTTGGCACCTTAGACTCTCTCTACACCCAACTAGGAGAGGAACAAAAAGCAGCAGGTGCAGAACCTGAAAAAGCAGAATTTAGCTTGTGGGGTGGTATCAGCAAAGCATTTCTCACTATTCCAGAGAATCTCACAAAACTTCCAGGCCAACTTTTTGACCCCCTCGGTTTAAGTTCGGCCAATATTACAGACAAACAAGCAGCAGCAGATGCTCAAGGTATTTCTGGTAGCACCTACGGACAAATGTCTAAACGCTTTGGTTCTAATAGTGCGGCCTTTGCTTATTTGTTGTTTGTATTGCTGTATTTCCCGTGCGTCTCCGCAACCGCAGCACTTTACCGCGAAACTAATTTTGGCTGGACAGTATTTGCCTGTACTTGGACTACAGGTTTAGCTTATTTTACGGCAGTTGAATACTATCAAATTGCCACATTTGTAGAGCATCCAGCATCATCTATTGCTTGGATTGGAGGACTGGCGGTAACTATGGCTGCCGCCATTTTCGGATTAAAAATTGCTGGTTCAAAACGCCACAAACGGCGCGAAGTGATGAGTCAGTAGTCAGTCGCACTGCATATCCTCGCGAGCGGGGACAGCACTTCCTACTATAACAAAGGAGAAAAAACATGATTTTAAGCGAAATCCAGCAGTTTATTTCCCAAAATAAAAGAGCCTCTCTCGCTGATTTGAAACTCCATTTTCGCATGGACGGCGATGCTTTGCGCGGAATGCTGAATCGCCTCATCCGTAAAGGCCGCATCAGTAAAATGGCAGAAGCGAAAAAGTGCGGCGGATGTCACAGTTGCAGCGACGATGCTACGGAGATTTATCTGTGGGTAAATGCCGATAAATCCGCACCCGCAGAAGAACCAGTTTCTGCAAATTGCCATTAATCTCATGTTCGCTCAATTACCCGGAATCAAAAAGGTTCGTAGTGAGGACTTTAGTCCTAAGATGAGGACTAAAGTCCTCACTACCAACAGCAATCACCCTCAGTCCCTCTCCTTCCCTCTTCCTCTTTCTTATCCTCTCTTTCTCTGCGCCATATGCAGCCTCTGCGGTTAATTAAAAAAAATCTTGTTCGCAAATCCCAGAAAATTAGGATACCATTTACTCAGACATCTGAATATATGTTCAATAATTGTTATAATCATTCTAAAATCTCAAAAGGATACTGAATAATGACTCAAACTCCTTCCCTCAAAACGCTACAAACTAAAATTGGCGGAATGGACTGCGGCAATTGCGCCAAAACCGTAGCAGCAGGCTTGCAAAAACTGCCTGGACTTACTGACATCAATGTAGTTTTTGCAACAGAAAGTTTGCGGTTAAATTACGACCCTCAACAAGTAACAGAAAAAGCTATTTTCGATCGCATTCAAACTTTAGGCTACACTATCGAACAGCCCTCCGCAGCAGTATCCTCGAAGGAGGAGTGTTGTTCGGGCGAACACCATCACGAACACCATCACCAGCATTCTACAGTCCAGAAAACTCAAAAAACCAACCCAACTAACTGGGAATTCTGGCTTCGCAATCGCCGGGGACAAAGTGTCATCTTAGCTGGAATAGGATTAATTCTGGGATTGCTAACTCAGCATTTAGCCCTGACAATTTGGATATCGCGGGCTTTTTACGGTATCGGTATTATTGTAGCCGGATTTGCGATCGCCCGCGCCGGCCTGATGGAGTTGCGCTTGCGCCGCGCCGACATGAATTTGTTGATGACAATTTCGGTAATTGGCGCGGTGGCTTTAGGCGATTGGTTTGAAGCAGCATTAGTTGTATTCCTGTTTAGTCTGGGAACAACTTTGCAAACTTTCACTTTCAGCCGCACTCGCCATGCTATTGCTAGTTTGATGGACATAACACCACCGACTGCAACTGTCAAGCGCGACAATAATCGTGAAGTGACGCTGCGGGTTGAGGAAATTCAAGTTGGAGAAATTCTGACAATTCGTCCCGGGCAAAGGGTAGCATTAGATGGAGTTGTGGTATCGGGGAATTCGGCGATCGACCAATCGCCAATTACGGGCGAATCTATCCCCGAAGATAAGGAAACGGGCGATCGCGTTTTTGCCGGAACCTTAAATCAAACTGGCTTTCTGGAAGTCAAAGTTACTCACACTGCGAATGATACCACGGTTGCGAAAATTGTGCACTTAGTCGAGTCGGCGCAGTCGAGCCGCGCCCCAACTCAGCAGTGGGTGGACAAATTTGCAGAGATTTATACTCCTATTGTGATTGTAAGTGCGATCGCGCTTACACTAATTGGGCCCTTAATTTTTGGTCAACCCTTCAGCGTTTGGTTTTACCGAGCCCTGGTAATGTTAGTCATAGCCTGTCCCTGCGCCTTAGTAATTTCCACTCCGGTTTCCATTGTCAGCGCCATTGGTGCAGCCACCAGCCAAGGCGTGTTATTTAAGGGCGGAAACGGCTTAGAAAATGCTGGAAAAATTAAGAGTCTGGCTTTTGATAAAACCGGAACTTTGACTGAAGGTAAACCCGTTGTGCAAAAGGTTTACGACTTGGGAGAATTGAGCGCCAGCACGGTATTGTTAATTGCAGCTTCTTTGGAACAAAAATCGGAACATCCTTTAGCTAAGGCAATTATTGCCAAAGCGAAGGAAGCAGGAATCGAGTTAGAAACTCCCGAAAATTTTACGGCTTATCCGGGTAAAGGAATTGCTGCTAATTTTGCAAACAACCTCTATCTTGTCGGAAATCGCCGCTTATTTGCCGACCAAAATATCGAACTGCCAACATCAGCAGTCTCTCTGCTAGATGATATCGAGAAATTAGGGCAAACTCCCGTTTTAGTCGGCAGCAGCCGCGGTTTGTTGGGAGTGATTGCTTTGGCTGACGGCTTGCGACTGGAAGCTGCCGAAGCCATACATTTGCTCAAACAGATGGGTTTGAACAATCTGGTGATGCTTACGGGCGATCGCACTTTTGTAGCTCAGCAAATAGCCCAACAACTCAATTTATCTGAGTATAAAGCAGAATTGCTACCATTCGACAAACTCCAATCAATTCAAGAATTGCGAAAATTTGGGGCTGTAGGAATGGTGGGCGACGGAATTAACGATGCCCCAGCTTTAGCAGCCGCCGATATCAGCTTTGCAGTTGGCGGCATTGATATAGCCCTAGAAACCGCTGATGTAGTGCTAGTTGGTAGCGATTTGAGAAAACTCGCCTATGCAGTCGATTTGAGCCGCCGCACAGTAAGTGTTATTCAGCAGAATGTAATTTTTTCGTTAGTCACAAAAGCACTGTTTTTATTGTTGGGAACCTTTGGGTTTGTAGGGTTAGCTGTGGCAGTTTTGGCAGACACCGGAACTTCGTTAATTGTTACCGCCAATGGGATGCGGCTGTTCCGTTCTAAATAGCCACAAGGCGCGGAGTAAGACGGCGGTTGCAACCGCCGAGTCTTCTACTTCTTCGCCCCTACCCCAACATACATAATCGATATATCCTCATTAATTTTGATTTTAAACAACCCAGATTTTTTGTAATCAACATAGTTAGCGATATTAGACAACAGCACTTGAGAAACTTGTTGGACACTTGCCAGGGAAGGCAATATCTGCTTTCCACTGGTAAGATTTTCCCAAAAACCGTGCATCTCGCTTAAAACAGCCCCCATTTCTCCAAACATATCAAAACCTTTAATTTCAATCTTGTCGAAACCCGTATCCCGCATTACCGCAGACAGTTCCTCCGGGGTGATAAACTTTTCCCAATCGTGAACGCCTCGCTTAATTTCCTGCAAGGTATTTTCCATTAGTCCAATCATCACAATTTGCGAGGAAAAAGTTCGGTTGATTGTATCGAAAAAGAACATTCCCCCGGGCTTAAGAATTCTGTGAACCTCTGACACAACTTGTTTGTAATCGGCAACGTGTTCTAAAACATCCACGCAGATTACCACATCGAAGGCATTGTTAGCGTAGGGCATATTTTCGGCAAAGCCTTGTCTGTAGTCTATCTCGAAACCGCTGGTAACTGCGTGATTCTGGGCTGCTACAATACATTTGTGCGATCGATCTATTCCCGAAACCACAGCGCCCCTCTCGGCCATAAACTCGCAGGAAAAACCGCCGCCGCACCCAACATCTAAGGTTTTCAGCCCTCGCCAATTGGTCGCGTGTCTGTCAAAAAACTCAAATCGGGGTTTGTTTAGATGGTAGAGAGCATAGATTTTAGCATTTTCGTCCCACCAATTATCAGCATTTTCATCGTAAAATTCTAAATCGTTTTTTACTTCTGTTTTCTGCACGATTTTTTTAGTCCTGATTAGTTAGTGGAATATCAGATAAGACGGCGGTTGAAACCGCGTCTACAAAAAGGAAGTCTGCCTCCGCAGACTGAAGAAGATAGCGTAATTTTAACCAGCCACTCTTCAACCTGCACTCCTCCGGTTTTGTGTGTATAGATGCGGTTTCAACCGCCCGTTGTTCTTGATTTTATAGGACTGATGCCAAGAAACCAGATTTATGATAAAAATCCGAGGTTTCGTGACAAGTTCGCAGCCAGAAACCGGGTTTATGAATCCGCGCGTGCAAGTTCTATTTTTTCTCAAGTTGCGAATCGCCACAGTTTTTTATTATAATAGTTTTGGCATAAATTTCAACCTGATGGCTAGCGTTTCTATTATCATCCCCGTCCTGAATGAAGCGACTTGTCTACAACGAACCCTCCGCCGACTGAGTATCCTCAATCCTCCCGCTTGGGAAGTGTTAGTGGTAGACGGCGGCAGTCAAGACGACACAGTGGCGATCGCCCTTACTTCCACAACCCGTGTTATTGTTAGCAGTATGCCGGGACGTTCCGTGCAAATGAATCTAGGTGCAAAAACCGCCACAGGCGAAATCTTGTGCTTCCTCCACGCCGATACTCTAGTTCCCGACGACATCGTAACAGTCATCCAAAAGACATTATCCGATACCGAAATTGTCGGAGGCGGGTTTATCTCCCTGATGGCTGGTTCGCAGCAGACAAGATGGGGTTTTTCGCTGCACAATTATCTGAAAACTTACTACGCGCCGCTGTTATTTCGGCCTCATTTATTTCTTAAAGGATTGCGCCTGCTGTTTGGAGATCAAGTTATTTTTTGCAGGCGTACAGATTTTTGGGAATGTGATGGTTTCGACGGCACACTGCCAATTATGGAGGAAGCGGATTTGTGTTTAAAGTTAGTGCGACGTGGTGGTAAAATTAAGTTAGTTCATCGTGTCGTAGAAAGTAGCGATCGCCGAGTGGCGCATTGGGGCGAATTGAAAGCAACTGCCATCTATCTTGCGATCGGTTTTTTGTGGGGGTTTGGCGTTTCAGCGAAGTATCTCAAGCAGTTTTATGAAGACATTCGCTGAAACACAAAATCAGATTAAATTCCCAGAATGTACTGGCTGTATTTTTTGGGCAAAGCTTTCTGCAACAGGTAAATAATCACCAAACAACCGCACAAAGTGCCTGTAACTAAAAAGCTGAGCTTCAGCAGCGGATGTACGGGATCGATAAATTTATAAAACACTAACAATACATATTGCACGACTTTTGAATCCAGCAGATATATCGGGAATGAATACGCAGCCAAGAGTTTGACTAACGACGAAACTCTACTGGGAAGCGCAATATTTTTAGAAAATGCGAGGATCGACAAGACGAAAAAAATTGCGTATCCTTGGGCTGATAGTTTAAAAAACGAGCGGAAAAACCATCCCTCGGCAGTAACTCCGGTAAGCAGGTAATATTCCCAAATGCTTGCTAGAAAAAAGAGGACTGTTGTTCCTAAAACTAGAATTTTTCGGCCTTCGAGAAGTGGTTGAATTTTGTCATAGACTGCGCCCAAAAATAGACCTGTTGAAAATGGCAAAATCCAACTAAAAATCCAGCGCTCCATCAAAGGTAGAGGTATTGATATGTATTTGAGAGCGGTTAAGTAAAAGAATACGGTAAAAATTGTTTGAATTGTTAAACCCAAAGCTAAAATTTTTCTGGGTTCTAAAACTCTTAATTTCACTAGCAGCCACCACCAACCGTAGCATTGAATAATTACAACGATGAAATAATAGGGAGGCATCACGGAACCTGTCAGAATATTTCTGAGCAATGACAGTAAATCAAATTTTTGGAGCGATCCCAAATTATTTAAGATGTACAAAGCTACAGACCAAAACAGGTAGGGTGGTATAATTCTTGACAGTCTTTTTTTGACTACCTGTCCGGGATTATTTTGATTGTCGAGTTTGTTAGTGAGGAAAAAACCGCTCAGGAGTAAAAAAGCTGGTACGCAGAAGAGTTGTAAGGTATCGATAGAGACAAACAAAATTCGGCGATCGCGAAATGAGGCAAACCCAGCATGAGTAATCACAACACTGACTATGGCTAAAGCTCGGATCAAGTCAAATTCTGCAAACCGATTAGAAGCTTTTTGCATGGTAAATAGTAGATTGCAAAAATTATGGTCAAATCAGAAATTTTCTGCCTGATGGATTTTCACCATAGCAAAAAATGCTATATTTGCTCCTATCTTCACAAAAATTATTAATATTCAAACAAGTCTTGCTACAATCCTCAATCTCATAACAATTATTAAAATTATCACCTTCACAGAGCTCCGCATCGGACACTCCACCGTGCCGTTTCCCTAACACTCGCCCGATGTCGCGCCAAGTAGGTCGGAGGCGGGAATACCGTTTCCCTGCCATGCGATCGTCCGATCGCCCGTAAATTCACAAAATTACCGATAACTCACACTTTGATTAAAGCAGTTAACTAACCGTTGTTGTGATGGATGTGCGACGCAGAAACACTATCCAATTGATCTCGCCCATTGCGGATCACGCGCAGCATATCGCTCAGCTTGTGCTCAATATTATCGAGCACTTGGTCGGCATAATCGTCGGCGCCATTTTGAATTTCCTCGCATTCAGCTATCGCCCTGGCTCTCATTTCTTCCAGTTCCTCTTGAGCCTGGTAGCGAATTTGTTCCACTTCCGCCAGCGTCGCCTGCTGAATTGCTTCGCAGTCGAGCAAAACTTGCTGTCGCAACTGATCTGCTTCTATCTTCGCCTGCTGGAGCAGGCCCATATCATTTAAAAGTTCTGCTGCTCGCTGTTCTGCTGCTTCTATAACTTCTTGAGCGTAGAGTTGGGCTTCTTGGATCAGTTCCTCTTTGTGCCGGATGACCGTTTCAGCTTCCCCAAAGGCGATCGGCAAATTTAGCCTCACCAAGTCTAACTGATCGAGCAACTGTTCTTCATCCACCAGAGTGCGTCTGGTCATGGGAATGCGCGGGCTGTCGAGAACAATTTCCTCAAGCCGGTTCAATTCCCGCTGGATGTCTACTCCTGCGGTTCTGGTCTCGTCTCCGAAGGCGGCGGTGTTCTGAGGTGATTCGTTCTCAGTGCTGCGTCCGGTAGTGTCGGGTTCGATGCGATTTGGTTCCTGCTGGCGTAACATTTGTAAATATCTAGGGCGACGTGTTTCGGAACAAGATGATCTACGGAGCCACCAAACTTGGCGATTTCTTTAACTACACTACTACTTAAAAAGCTGTACTCGTTAGAAGTTGCCAAAAAAACTGTTTCAATTTCCCCCAGAAGGGTTTTATTGGTGTGGGCCATCTGGAGTTCCATTTCAAAATCCGTTAATACCCGGAGTCCCCGCAGCAGCACTTTGGCTTGTCGAATCTTAGCATAGTTTACTGTCAAACCCTCAAAACTGTCTACTTCTACGTTGGGCAGGTGTTTGGTAGAGCGCAGGATCTGCTCGATCCTTTCTTCTACGGTGAACAGAGGGGTTTTGCTGGGATTTTTGACTACGGTAACAATTATGCGATCGAACAGTTTAGATCCCCGCTCGATAATATCTGCGTGACCGAAGGTAATGGGGTCAAAGCTGCCTGGATAGATTGCAATCACTTGTTTGGCGGGAGAGGGGGAGACGGGAGACGGGGAGAGGGGGAGACGGAGGAGACGGGGGAGACGGGAGACGGGAGACGGGGAGAGGGAGAGATGTGAAAAATCTTCCTTTTTCCTTTTTCCTTCTGACTGTCAACGGCCAACTGTCAACGGCCAACTGTCAACGGCCAACTGTCAACGGCCAACTGTAAACTGTCAACTGTCAACTATCTTCTACTTTTTGATGGAATGAGCTTTGTAGAAAGTTTCCAGGCTTTGCCTGTCGCCCACAAACCGCCAGTGCCAAGGCTCGTAACTGACGCCTTGGCGGTTGTTTTTGGGGAAGGACATTTCAAAGCTGAAAGCGGTGGCATTGGCTTCTAGCCACTTGAATGCTTGGGTATTTTCAAAGCTGGGACTGAGGTTGGTATCCGGGGAGGAACCGTCACCAAGGTCGATCGCATAACCGGTATGATGTTCGCTATAACCTGGAGGAGCGCTGACTTCGGCTCGTTTGCTGGCATTTTGCCTGCGTTCAGCTTTTACATCAAAAAATACGTGTTGTTGGTCGTCTACGGATCGAAAGCCTGATATGGGAGCAAAATAGATTCCGGCGGCGGCGGCAGCGTTGGCCATTTCCTGATATTTTGCTGCTGCTGAAGTGCGGAGTTTGATGCTACCGTCGGAGGTGACATTTACCAAGTCGGCGGCTGGTGCTTCTGGGTAAGGCAAGTGTCCCAGGAGATTGTCTGGGGTGGCGGGTTTTGAGTTGGTAGCTGGACTCGGGGCATTACCAGCGGCTGAACTCGCTGCTGCTGGATTTTTTTGAGTTGGCTGTGCCCGACTGGTGGCTGGGAAAAAGTTAAAGTTGAGGTGCAGCCAGATGCTGACGCCAAAGGCGACTGCGGCCAATCCTACCAGTTTCCAAATCAGTCCTTTTTTCTTGGACTGACTCCCTCCTGCTTCTAGATATGGGTGGTCTCGTACTGCTTCTGGAATTTCGTCAGCGGCAAGCTCCGAGGCTTGCGGGGTTTTTCTCGACAGACTAGCGTTATCCAAGCCAGCTCCACTCCTGCACTTCAATAAGGCTCAACGTTACAAATTGTATATCGATCTGGGCGATCGCACAGCTACAATTCCCGCTGAGAATATATGATATCTTCCTGACTTCGCCCAGTCCCATCCGCCAACTCTCAAATTTGTGATTTTGGTTCCGATTGTCGGGAGTCCGTCGGGGGGCGCACTCGTTGACGCGGCTACTGTCGCTGGTTAATTTTAAAACCGCTGGGCATTACCCGACTATTAAGTGTAGTCGCCAAGTGTGGGGTCTCAACAGCGCATGAGCGGACTCATCCTCCTGTCTGTAATTTGACTCTTCGTCAATTTCAGCATTCAACACACCACAAGGATAGCAAGACAACACTAGACAATTAAACTATCGAGCCATGTTATATTTTAATCGCAAATATTTTCATCTAGCCTTGATTCTATTTTCGATCGAAATCGTTATTGCTGTTTTTTTTACAGATAAGTTTGTTCGTTATTTCCTGGGAGATTTATTGGTAGTGATATTTCTCTATTGCTTCATAATGTCTTGGTTAAGACTAGAATCCACAAAAGTAGCTTTATCGGTTCTAACTTTTTCTTTTGTTGTTGAAATATTGCAATATTTTAAGATTCTCAATGCTTTAGGCTGGGAAAACAACAAGATTGCTATAATTATTTTAGGCAATAGCTTTGATGCGATGGATTTGGTTGCTTATACTGCGGGTATTGCCATAGTTTTGTGGCTAGAAAATAGAAAAAAACTTTCACGATCGTAGATTAAATCAGGCAGGTTTTTAAACGTCTGATTCACAATGCAAATCGGCAAGAATTTATTACTCCGACATACCTCATCTTTTTGAGAAAGGCGATAAGTATTTTAACACTTATCATATCAATACTTCGGAAAATTTATGATTAGTAGCAGTAAAGTAAGCATTTTGAGGCAGTTTGGCGCTCGGTTTACAATAAAAAATAGACAGTTTCAGATGACCAAATAAAAACAGTATAGACTATTGCTTATTTTATATTCCTCATGTTACGATTAATATTATATACGGTAGAATTAATCAGCTTTCCATAATTTTGCCAACTATCCAACACAAAACAAACATGAAAAAAGCACTCTTGTTCCTAGCAATGGTAACAGTACCAACACTTTGCTTCCCAAGTCTCTGCCTTGCTGATGTTTACATCAAATACTCGAATAAGGATTCACAAAAGTATGTGATGAAAGTTGAGATGAACGGCTTAATAAAAGAAGTAACATTTAATGCCCAAACAAGTTCGGCAGCCACCATCCAAGGCAACAGTAAAACCAGTGTGATTATCACACCATGCGGCAAAGTAGAAGTCAAGAATGAGGCCAAAATTGAAATCGAAAAAGGTTGTATCAAGATTTTGTAAGTGATGGTTGCAGATGATGTTTGAAAAATTTCATTGCTTACTATCTTAAGAGCGTGAATTAAATAATTTACACATATTTGGGGGATGGGCGGGACGCCCATCCCACAACAAAAATAAAAATTGTAAGTTATTTAATTCTGATTCCTTAGGTTTGTATATCCTGGCATTTCCATCAAAAAGGGGTAATTTGAATTTTTCTCCCCTTGGTTAAGAGGAAACGGATATAGGATTGGAATTTTTCAAACATTCTCTAAGCGTGCAGATAGTCGCGATTTTCACGTGAATAGGGTGACTGAAATACTCTTGAACATCGAGTAGTAACACTTGAATACCTGTGTAAGGTTTGCTCGTGACTTCCCCGAGTTCGCGTGAAGTTCGCCCTAATAGTAGCTGTAGATAAACACCCTCAATCACTTCATTCATTGCGAAGAAGATCCGATCGCTATTTTCGCTAAGTTGATTGGTGACAACTATCTGTTGGGCTGCGATGGGCTGTAACTTCAGCGTTAACTGCACGTAACCCTCAATATAGTTATAGCGATGAGTTACTGTTCGATCGAGTCTGAGAGGTTGGGCATTGGGCTGACTGGGTAGTAGTAATAGCGATCGATCGCGATCGAGCTTGGGTGGATCTGCTACCCCATCGTAAACAATCAAGTTTGATGGTAAATCTGAATTTTTCATTGTTTTTGGCAGGAGATCGCACTTACTCGCGATCGGGTGCATCTGGTTTTTGAAGATGGCTATAGCACGATCGCATCTAAAGTTATTAGTTACGATCTCATATTGACTACGGTCATGCGATCGCCCGTACAAACATATTTGCTCGTACAAGCCGCTGCACCCCTCGCGATCGTACAGGCGATCGGCCACCATCAAACCTTACCAACTTCCGCCAACTCAGCAACATTAGCAGAAATTTCCTCATCCCCTGCATCAACCGCAACCGTTAACTTCAATCCCAAAGCCTTCAGCCAATTAGCCAAAGCATAAATAGTTGCAATCCCAGATTGCGACAGCAAAGCATCTAACTTTTCCAAAAGTAACTTAGCATCCTCAGCCGACATATTTGGTTTTCCCAAACTCTCAAATACATTGCTAAGTGCGAGTTCAAGCAAACCTGGTTCAGGCTCTTCGTCTTCCAAATGCGCCGTTAGATAAGCGGCAGCGTGTATCTTATCCTTGAGGGCTTCAATCAGATAATCTTGATAACTATCGCTCGTTGGCATTTTCGCGTTCTCCATATTCTTTCCAATACTCCTTAGCTCGACGGATATCTTGTTGTTGAGTGCTTTTATCTCCACCGCAGAGGATTAGCACTATTGTTGACCCAACTTGTCCGAAGTACACCCGATACCCAGGCCCAAAATCAATTTTTAATTCGCAGACTCCTTCGCCAACAGACTTGCTGTTTCCTAAATTCCCCAAGCGAACTCGATCGAGCCTTTGTTCAATTTTAACTACTGCACTCAAATCTCGCAGGGAACTAAGCCACTCTGCGAAAGGATTTCTACCGTCTGGGGTAATATAGCGTCTAATTTCACTCTTGTTGTACTTCCATAAAGTCGATCGCACTTGCTCGCTTATTATCATATGGGCGATCGCCCAAAATCAAACCTTACCAACTTCCGCCAACTCAGCAACATTAGCAGAAATTTCCTCATCCCCTGCATCAACCGCAACCGTTAACTTCAATCCCAAAGCCTTCAGCCAACTAGCCAAACCATAAATTGTCGCAATTCCGTCTCCCGACAACAAAGCATCTAACTTTTCCAAATGCAATTTAGCATCATCAGCAGACATATTTGGTTCACCCAGAGCTTCAAATACATCCCTCAGCGCTTTTCGCATAATTTTTAATTCCAAATCTCCCTCTTCTTCCTCAAAAATCTCTGTGATGTAAGCAGGAGAAAAATTTGGATCTTTGAGAGATTTGATTTTAAACGGATGGTAAGGGACACTTTTACGCATTTTCTTGGCTCCTGTATTCTTCCCAATATTTCTTAGCAGTGCGAATATCTTCATCTTTCCTTTCTTTTATCTCCACCACACAGCAAAAGCACTATAGTTGTTTCTACTTGTCCAAAATAAACTCTGTAGCCCGGGCCAAAGTCAATTTTCAATTCCGAGACACCTTCGCCAACCGATCGACAATCTCCCAAATTTCCATTGCTAACACGCTCCAGCCTTTTCACAATCTTGGCTTTACCCTTAAAGTCGCGGAGAGATTCCAACCACTCATCAAAAGGAACTCTGCCGTCAGGCTGGCTATAACTCTCAATTTCCTTGGGTTGCACTTCCATAATTCCACCTTCTGTAAATACTACAGATAGAGTATGTGACAGTTGAAGGTGCGGAATGTGGGCATAACGCTCTTTCGTCACTCTCGTCATATAAAAACCTGGAACTTTTACACCGAGAGACTTTCCCCTTTTGAGCTTGAGGTATGGGTTCCTATCAGTTTGCGATCGCCAGATTGCCCATTGAGTATAAGTTTCATCAGTTGGCTGCAATTTTTATTTTTCTGGAGTGACAAAAGAGCGATAATCTTGATTCTAGCCGCGATCGCACTCCAATCTTACAGTCGCGCCCGATCGCCCCTTGACTCCATGCGCTACAATTATTAAGAAATCTTTAGTTAAATCCGTTTAACGTCCCAGACGCATTATGAGTCTTCCCATTCGCAACGTTGCTATCATTGCTCACGTCGATCACGGCAAAACCACCCTTGTGGACGCTCTTCTCAGACAGTCCGGGGTCTTCCGCGAAGGGGAAGAAGTCCCAGATTGCGTCATGGACTCCAATGATATCGAGCGCGAGCGCGGCATTACTATCCTTTCCAAAAATACCGCCGTGCGGTACAAAGAAACCCTGATCAACATCGTCGATACCCCCGGACACGCGGACTTCGGCGGAGAAGTCGAACGAGTTCTCGGCATGGTAGACGGTTGTTTGCTGATCGTAGACGCCAATGAAGGCCCGATGCCGCAAACCCGGTTCGTGCTCAAAAAAGCCCTAGAAAAAGGCTTGCGCCCGATCGTCTTTGTGAATAAGATCGATCGCGATCGAGCCGACCCCCACAAAGCCGTCGATAAAGTCTTGGACTTGTTCCTCGAACTAGGCGCTGACGACGATCAGTGCGAATTTCCCTATCTCTTCGGTTCCGGCTTAAGCGGTTACGCCAAAAAACACCTAGAAGACGAAGGGGTAGATATGAAGCCCCTGTTTGAAGAAATCCTCGACCACGTACCGCCCCCCGTCGGCGATCCCAACAAGCCGCTGCAACTGCAAGTAACCACCTTAGATTACTCGGAATACGTCGGGCGCATCGTCATCGGCCGCATTCACAACGGCACGATTAGAGTCGGTCAACAAGCAGTTTTGATCACCGAAAGCGGCGCACTTGTCAAATCAAAAATCAGCAAATTGATGGGCTTTGAAGGCCTGAAGCGGATTGATATCGCAGAATCTTCTGCTGGTAATCTAGTCGCCGTTGCCGGTTTTGCTGATGCGTATATTGGCGAGACCATTACTTGTCCCAACGACCCGCAAGCTCTACCTTTAATCAAAGTAGACGAACCAACTTTGCAGATGACTTTCTCTGTGAACGACTCGCCATTCTGCGGTCAAGAAGGTAGTTTGGTAACATCGCGTCAAATTCGCGATCGGCTAATGCGAGAACTCCAAACCAACGTCGCCTTGCGCGTCGAAGAAACCGACTCTCCCGACAAATTCCTCGTATCCGGCCGTGGCGAACTTCACCTCGGAATCCTGATCGAAAATATGCGTCGCGAAGGATACGAATTCCAAGTATCTCAACCGCAAGTAATCTTCCGCGAAGTCGGCGGCCGTCCCTGCGAACCCTTTGAATGTTTGGTCTTAGACGTACCCGAAGAAGCAGTCGGCGGCTGCATCGAACGCCTCGGTCAGCGCAAAGCAGAAATGCAAGATATGCACGTCAGCAGCACCGGTCGCACCCAAATCGAATTTTCAGTCCCCGCTCGCGGTTTGATTGGATTCCGAGGCGAGTTTATGCGCTTGACTCGCGGCGCTGGAATTATGAACCACAGCTTCCTCGACTATCGCCCCCTCGGTGGAGAAATTGTCGCCCGTCGCAACGGAGTATTGATTTCCTTTGAAGAAGGAACTGCGACTACTTATTCACTGAAAAATGCTGAAGACCGCGGCGTATTTTTCATTACCCCCGGAACCAAGGTTTACAGAGGGATGATTATCGGCGAAAACAACCGAGATGACGACATGGAGCTGAATATTTGCAAGTCGAAGCAGTTGACAAACCACCGCGCATCTGGCGGTGAAGAGTTGGCGCAATTGCAAGCACCAGTCGATATGAGTTTGGAACGCGCTTTGGAGTACATCGGGCAGGATGAATTGGTGGAAGTAACACCAAAATCAATTCGCTTGCGGAAGGTTTCTAAGAAGTTGGTCAAACGGTAAAATAACTTGATGGCTGGCAATTTTGCCAGCCATCAGTGTCAACTTCAAACTGTACATAATCGACTTGGGCTTGTAAGTGCAAAGTCTTGTAGGATAACAGATGTATTTATAATCAATCCTTAAGTTTATCGTTATCCTAACTTTTATAAATAAAAATTATGCTGAAGAGAATTTATGTAAATAATTTTAGATGCCTGGTGAATTTTGAATTGCAAGTAGATAGCTTAAATCTCTTTCTGGGTTCAAATGGATCGGGCAAAACTACCGTTTTTGAGGTTTTAAGAAAATTACAGAAATTTATTTTAGGCGATCGAGCTTTCGAGCAAGATTATAAAGTATCAGATTTGTTTACCAACAAGGATTTAACAAGATGGCAAAAATCGAACATTCAAAAATTTGAATTAGATATTGAAGGAAATGGTGGCATTTATAAATATACCCTAGAGATCGAACATCAAAGAGACTATGCACCTCCTAGAATGCGACTAGAAAGCTTAACTTTTGACGGACAACCTCTGTTTAATTTCTGGGTTGATCCAGGCGATATAGGTATAACTGTAGGCCAAGCTAGGTTGTATAATGACGATCCCGATCGCGAAGGTGCTTTCGTACCGTTCTTTGATGGGTCGCGTTCTGGCATTGGTTTTATTTACGAGAGACCTGACAATCTAAAGCTTACATGGTTCAAAAAACGGATTTCTAACTTTTTTATTGTACAGATCAATCCTTATATAATGGAATCAGAAAGCCTTAAGGAGGAAAGTTCACCTAACTGGGATATGTCAAATTATGCAGCTTGGTACAGCTATTTATCTCAAGAATCTCAAGGTAAAATATTTAAGTTAACGCTGGAATTACAAAAGATTATCCCAGGATTTGATTCATTTCAAAATTCTAAATCCGGTGATGTGAGGATTTTGTCAGCATTTTTTACCCGTCCCAGCAAGGCTGCTTATAGGCTTAATGAATTATCACATGGTCAAAAAGCTTTAATTGCTCTATATACCTTAATATATTGTTCTCCTGATGAGAATTTTACTTTGTGTATTGATGAACCAGAAAATTTCCTGGCTTTACCGGAAATACAACCTTGGTTGCGTAGGGTGATGGACTATTGTCTGGAAAATGAAGCACAAGCAATGTTAATTTCTCATCACCCATCATTAATTAATTACTTAGCAAGCAATTCAGGTTATTGGTTTGAACGAGAAGATAATGAAGCTGTTCGCGTGCGCCGAATTACTGATACGGTCGAAGAAGGCTTATCAGTTGCTAAGCTTATAGAACTTGGATGGATTTATGACGAGTAGAGATGATTTACCCGAAGTAACTATTCTCTGTGAAGATATTGACCAAGAGCGATTTATCAGAGAATATTTGATCTGCCGGGGATTGGACGATCGCAAAATTAAAGACTTTGGTAATCCTAAAGGAAAAACAATTAAGAATAACAATGCTTTGATAGTTAAGCATTATCCACAGCTTATTAAAAGTTATAGAAGCCGTAACTACAGAAATATTGCTGTAGTAGTAATGATTGATGCTGATGAAGATAGCTTGGAAGAGCGAATGCGTTGTTTAAATATAGCATTAGACGAAACAGCAGGTAATTTAAACAAAGATCCGCGACTGCCTAACGAGAAAGTTGCTATTTTTGTCCCAGCCCGAAATATTGAAACGTGGTTTTATTATATTAATAGTCATATGTCAGGTCAAGAATGCAATGAACTTACTGATTATAAAGATAAAACAATGACTACAAAAGAGAGGATTGAATTAGCTAAAAGGTCGGCAAAAATATTGGCTTCAGAAATATGTCCTCATGGAGTCGATCGCATTGCTTTGCCTTCTCTTCGTTATGCGTGTAGGGAGTTGCAACGACTACAGTTGTAAAGAATTAGTTAATTGATGTGACATGACATTCTGTTAGATTCAAGATTTATTAAAGCAGTCAAGTATCTGAGTTTTTTTATTTAGGTTGTTCTACTTAGTGAATGATATATTATCAAAGTCTTCTTTTTAGATTAATTGCTACATCCCGATCCTAGTATGCGATCGCCCTTTCAACTAACCTCCACAATATGTTTTAATAAAAAATTGAGCCAAACCTAAACAAACCCAGCCATGAGTCCCAAATCCATAGCCGTGATCAACTTCAAAGGCGGTGTCGGAAAGACCACCGTCACCTGGAGTCTGGGAAATATTATATCCCAAGGAACAGACTTAGAAGTCTTGATGTTAGACCTAGACCCGCAAATGTCCCTCACAGAGGCGATCGGGCTTAACGAAAATACGGGTCATTTAGATGATAAGTTTGGTAAGTGGTACGAAAAATCTCTCAAACACAGACTCACAATTTACGACGCCCTCGAAGTCTTTAAAAAAGCCGGACAAAACTTTAAATTTCCCGTTGGTTTCGACACCATTTATCAGGTTGACGAACAGTTGCATTTTATCCCTTCAGTTGAAGAATTGTATTGGTTAGACCTCGATGGATTTGAGGGGAAAAGTGTTAAAGACTTCATCCGCCAGTTTAGCGGCAAAATCGCTAACTCTCCCAATCTCCCCAAATACGATTTGATGCTGTTTGACTGTTCGCCTTCCTTCAGTCTCCTCACCTATAGCGTACTATCTTCCTGTGACTTAATACTGATTCCCGTCAACCCAGATTATTTTGGTTCTCGGGGATTGAGTTTAGTTTTAAACTCGCTCCAAAAACGGATTGAGCCTTACCCGTTTCCCAAGATTGCCGTGTTTATGAATAAAGCTAAAATCTATGGAGGATTGCTGACAAATGAAGTTCAATTTTACATGAGAGAAGTCAAGAGACTTTGCGCTGAAATCTCAAAAGACAATAACATAGAAGTGAGATTTTTAGAATCGACGATTCGGGAAAGTGTTGGACTAAAGCGGGCAATTAATGAGGGAGAATTGCCGCGAGAATTAGTTAGAGAGTTTGAGCTACTTTGGCGCGAGTGTGAGGAGTATCTGAAATGATTAAAAAAGATATTTTGCCTGCTGGCGATTCAGAAACTGGGGGGGTGCTTGATGAAATTGGCGAACTTAAGGTCATCTTGCGCGAGGTTTCTAAAAAATTAACCAGGATTGAGGCTCAAGTCAAGCGGGGAGGGCTTTCTGCTGGTTCTAAAACTTCTGAATTGCCGGCTGTTGCTGTTGCTGTTGCTGATGTTGAGAAATCTGCTACTTTATCTACTGACAATGTTCTCGAAGTTTATGAAGAACTGCGTTTGCAAGCTAAGAAGGGTCATGAATTAGAGGTGAGGCAAAAATTGTCGGCTATGAGTGCGGCTGATTTGAATTTGATGTGTTGCGAGTTAGGAATGCCGCCCAGCAGCAAGAATCCGTCTCGCAAAAAAATGTTCGAGCTAATTATTGGTAGAATTAAGCAGAGTTTGATGCTGTCGCGACATATCGATCGCCAAACACTTTAAACAGTTGACAGTTGACAGTTGACAGTTGACAGTTGACAGTTGACAGTTGACAGTTGACAGCGAAAATTCGAGCTGTCTTTTTTGCTTCCCACTTTTCGTTGTCAAGAGGATCGACTAATAAAATGCGTTTGGATAAATTATTGCGATTTAGCCCGATCGCCCTTATTGCCCTCACACTCGCGATCGCCCTGTTTTCGAGCCTTCAGGGCCATGAGACAACCGCAGCCCAAAAACCAAGCATACTGGCGTTTACAGCTCTCCAACAGCGCGGCAGCGAGGTCATAAACAGTTTATTTACCGTCAACGCTACCAGTTTGGCCCGCCACGAACTTGCACCAAAAATAGATGTTAGCTATACCTTAGCTTGGTCGCCCAAGGGCGATCGACTGGCTTTCGTTAGCGGCGATACCGATATCTATACAGTCAACGCTGATGGTTCTGGGCTAACTAAACAGTTTGCAGGCGAATTTTGCAAAGCAGCTAATTTTGAAATAGTTTGGTTTTCCAACAGCCAGAAACTTGTTTTTGCCCGTTCTTGTGACGGTTTTACCTCCGACGCTCCCGGCAGTCAATCTCTTTTTTTGAGCGATACTTCGGGTATTAAAGGAACTAAATTAGTTAGGAATTTGGAAGTAGGAGGACAACAGACTAAAACAGAAATTTCCTCTAATTTCTATCTTTCTCCAGACGGTCAGCAGGTAGCATTTGTCAAGGATAAAAATATCTACAAAATGAATGCTGACGGTTCCGGCATGACTAAATTAACTCAAAGTCCCGGCGAGTATACATCCGGCGGTAGCGAACTTGTCTGGTCGCCCGATCGCACAAAAATCGCTTTTTTATCCGGTAACTATCCCCAACAGCAAGTTTACACGATTAATGCCGACGGCACCAACCTCAGAAATTTGACTGACAACCCGCAACATCAAGTCTACAACGTCAAGCTATTTTGGTCGCCCGACAGTAGCCGGATTGCTTGCTATCAGGGGAAAGCTGGCGATTTGAGCGGGGAAGAGCAGGATATTTGGGCGATCGACATTAACAGCGGAACTGCCAAAAATCTCACCCAAAAACCCCAAAACTACGATGCACTTTCCTGGTCGCCCGATGGCAAACTTATCGCCTTCACTGCCGGAGACTTCAACCAGCAAAAATTATACACAATAAATGCGGAAACTTCCCAGCTAAATCAACTAGCTCCCCGCCTAGGAATGTCAGGAATTTCTGAATTGGCTTGGTCTTATGACAGTCAGCAAATTGCTTTTACTTTTAATGAAATCACAGGCGATAAAAGCAATTTGTATGCAATCAATCGCAACGGTTCGGGATTAAATAAATTGACCAGCGACAAGGATTTAAATGCTGGGAACCCAGTTTGGAAACCACAGTAAAATTACGATTTATATCCTATCCTTTACACAACTCGCATAAATTTGGCGTTAATCTTTAGGTATGTAGTTGCGCTTCAGCGCTCTTGTTGATTCTCGGAAACAGCGCTGAAGCGCAACAACGTACCTTTGGATAAATTTGGGGTTAATTCTTAGGTATGTAGTTGCGCTTAAGCGCTCTTATTGATTCTCGGAAACAGCGCTGAAGCGCAACAACGTACCTTTGGGTTAATTCTTAGGTATGTAGTTGCGCTTCAGCGCTCTTGTTGATTCTCGAAAAGAGCGCTTAAGCGCAACAACGTACCTTTTTTTTCAAATTGGAGCCGATGAAATAATCTTTTTCTCCTTAAATTGTTGGTGAACTTCCAATTCATGTCCCTCAAGTTCCAGATTTTTCTCGTCCTGCACCTGTTTGTCAATTTTGGGCAACTTTAAAATCGCCCCAGCCAAAACCCAGTAATAGACAGACACTGGATCTACATCCAGCGGATAGTATTGAGGATTGATCGTAATAAATCCTACAAATACCCAAAAACTAGCTCCGTAACTCCGCAAACTTTTGTCCTTGACAGAACGGTACGCTCTAAAACTTAAAAAAGCTAAGTGTAAAAGCATGATCTGAAAAGCAATCATTCCCGGATAACCGAGTTCGTAAATCAACTTAGGATGGAAAGTTTCAATGAGCTGCGTGGTGCCAAATATTCGCGTTGAATTAGTCGCTCGTCCCACACCTCTGCCGAGAGGTCTATCAATGATAAAATTGTTGCTCTGCTCCAACTGATTCAAGAAAAACTGCTGGGGCGGTGCAGCATTCCAGCGGTTAACAAAACTCTCCCACCGCTGCTCGATAATTCCTGGGTTAACTGCCGCACCCACAAATAGCAGAATCGCCAGTCCTGCACCGACAGGAATAAATCTTTTTAAATTAACTAATTGACCTGTAAGAATTAGCAGGATTACCGTGGCAACTGGAACCATAACTAAAGCAGCTCTTTGACCGGAAATAACTGCATTGGCAAATACTAATGCCATGCCAAATAAACCAATAACTCTCCACCAGAAGGAAGGGTCACAAAAGGCAGAGGCAAAGGTTAAGAAAGCATTAGCAATTAAAAACCACGCCCACTGCCAAGGCGCCACAAATGTTCCCGGTAAGCGGATAAACTTGACTTCTGGACTGAATACTAAAGAACCGCCGACAAAACATCTAGCTTGCAGAGTTGCTTTATATAATTCTTCTCCAGTCATGCCTCGGGTACCCGCGCATTTTCCACTTTGCAGCAAGAGGTACTGAATCAAACCGAGAACGCAGCAAACGATCGCCAAAACTACGTGCATTCTACCAAAAAATACCAAATCCTTCTTGGTGCGGAGCAGATAATAGGTACAAGCAATCAGCGGTATGTAACCTATCAATACTTTTAAGCCGAGAATTCCTTGTAGAATTGGTTTGTCACCCTTCATCGGGTTGAGCTGCATCTCCCCGTTGACAAAAATTAAAGTCAGCATTGCCATCATCAACAGGATGCTGAAGGTAGAAAGCATTTGTTTGGGAATGAACAAAGGCAACTGTTTCTTTTTGCAGCTTTGAATGAGGGCGATGAGGGCTGGTATGTAGAAAGCGTCTTTGGCTACTTGAAATGCAGCATTCCCGCCGCCAATTGCGTAGGTGACAGTACCGCTGAGAGGCAGGTAAATAAAAAAAGCCCAGAAAGCTTGACGGGGGTATTTGTAGGAAAGCAGCAAAATGGCTACGGCGGCGCCTCCGGCAATAGCAATCTTAGCGCGAACCACGAACAACAGGGCGATGCTGACAGCAACACTGATTAAGCAGCTTATGACGATCCTCTGCACTAATTCATTGCGTTTTTGTGAAGTTTTGCGTTTTTGTGCGGCTAGTTCTTTTTTGCTGGGCGTTGTTGTTTTTTCGCTGGGCTTTTGTTTGGACTTCTTAGATTTGCGCTTGGTTTTAAACATAACTTCTAAAAGGCACTTATAGCCTTGCTCAGAAAGATGAGGTACTCATGGGCGAAGCGAAGCGGAGGGATGGGGCATAGGGCATGGGGCATGGGGCATAGGGCATAAGACTAGCGGGCATACCTCACTTTTTTTGAGAAAGGCTATATGTAGAAGGCAGAAGGCACTCGGAAGTAGAAGGGGATCTTATGCAGAATGTAGAAGGCAGAATGTATATCAGAAAAAATATTGCGGTAGATGTGGTTAGTTATTCTTGAAGTCCAGAGGGCGAAAAAATCTGGGTCAAGATGCTTGGTGCGAGGGGGGGAATAACTTACACTCGCGACCTTGTAGAATATAACTGCTGCATCTATAATGTACAAATCTCGAAAAAATAATTTTAATCGATCGCTCAAATCGATCGCAGAAACTGAATATGAAGTTAAACAAATTTGTATCGATCGGCATTGCCCTAGTTTTAGGAACAAGTGCCAGCGTATTGTCTGGCAGCAGAGCATTCGGGGCCGAAAAAGTTGTGCTCACCTTTGGCCCGATCAGGCAAACCGTCAATATCAGCGACTTGGAAGACTTTGCTAAAGATGGCACGACGACGCCAACCCTCAAACAAATTATCGGGTTCTCCAAAATGGATCCAAAAACACTCCAGGGGTTAATGGGTTTACAAATCGGTTTAAAGCCAGCTAATCTCGCCCGGGTAGTTTACAGCACTCCAGGCGAAAAAATTACTGACGAAATCGGTCAGGCAATTCGGACTCAGCGCCGCACAGAAGGTGGCAAAGCCATGCGGGCTGCGCTGATTCTGGCAGCCGGCGACGATGGTAAGGTGTCGCTGCTGGAAATTTTGAAAAAGTATCCTCTGCCGGAGGTTTACGTAGATGTTGCTACCATTGCTGCGACTGTTGGGAAAATTCAGGGTTTGGCTGGAAATCTGAGCACCCTGCTGCAAGATTCCAAGGGCGACACAACGAATAAAACTCCGACAAAATAGCAGGTTTGTAGTGAGGACTAAAGTCCTCAGACTTTTTTTGCGGACTAAAGTCCTCACTACAAACCAAGAAGTTTGTAGTGAGGACTAAAGTCCTCAGACTTTTTTTGCGGACTAAAGTCCTCACTACAAACCAAGATGCAATTAATGTTTCTTGAGCAACTTTTTGAGCAATTTGGGAACCTCCGAAGGCCGAGCAGCTACGGGTATTTCCGCCTCTTCAAAAGCAGCCATTTTGTTCTCTACCGTAACACCAAAGGCTTTCTGGGCAGCAGCGCGAGAACTGATCAGGATGCCGGCATGGCCCAAGGACGGGCCCTTGGGAGCGTAGCGGCCTGCCAAATAAGCAACCACAGGTTTGTCGATCGCCGAAGCGATGTAAGAAGCAGCAGCTTGTTCGCTCCAACCGCCAACTTCCCCAATCAAAACCATCGCCTCCGTACTGTCATCTTCGTCCAAAAGTTGCAGCCACTGCATAAAAGAAGAACCCACAATCGCGTCGCAGCCAATACAAACCGCCATCGACTGTCCCAAACCAGCCTCAGTCAATTCGAGAGCAACTTCGTAAGTCAAAGTGCTGCTGCGGCTGATTACCCCGATCGAGCCGGGAGTGTAGAATTCCTTGGGGTGAGTTCCCAGCAGCAGTTTGTCAGGGACAATAATCCCCGGACTGTTGGGCCCGATCACTAAAGTTTCTGTGGCCTCTGCCTTTCTGACTAAGCGCACCATATCCAGAGGAGGCACTCCCTCAGTGACGATCGCGATTTGCCGAATTCCTGCCGCGATCGCTTCTAGAGCCGCATCCAGCACCCAGTAAGCGTCTACCAAAATTACCGTAGTGTCAACATGACCCACTGCCGCCACAGCTTCTTCTACCAAATCAAAAATAGGAATTCCCTCCAACTCCTCCCCTCCCCTACCGGGACTGACACCGGCGACTACATTAGTGCCGTATGCTTTCATCATCAGGGCGGCGCGGGTTGAGGCGGGAGATTCTGTAATGCCCTGTACTAGGACTTTGCTTTCAGGAGTTAAATTCATTTTTTCCTAGTTAACACTCAATCTTTCAAAAGCAGAAGGCTTTCATAATTTTGTCCAGAGTTCTCGTTTTGCCGATCGACTGTCGCTACTTGGCAGATGATACAGCTTGAGTCGCAGCTTCATCTAAAGTGCTAGCTAGCTGCACGGGCAACTGTCCGAAACGCTTTTTAACAGCATCAGCATCGATCTCTACCAGGCGCAGCACAACTTGAATGTGCCGGTTGGCGCGAGCTTTTCGTTCCAAATAGCCCGCTATGGCTGTGATGATTTCCTCGCTCTTGGAAGCACTGTCCAAAATATTTACAAGTATCACCTTAACGCTTTTATCCTGAGCGACCAACTCCAGACCCAACTCGGTGCGCTCGCGCAGGGCATTTACTGCATGGTAACGATCTAAAGAACCCAGGTTGACAAAATTAGCCGGTTTTCCTCGTTGGTGAGCTACAGCATCCAGAGTTGCCATTGTCAGGCCCACTCCGTTGCACAAAATCCCGACATTCCCCTCTAGTTCCACTAATTCCAGAGATGCGGAATTCGAGATTGGGGATTGAGGTTTGGAGTCAAACTGCGACGGCGACTGCTGCGACTTTGAGTTGGAATTCCGGCGATCGCCCCCAGAGGCACTTCTCCTCTCCTCTCCCAACCAACTGCTTTGCTTTTTACCCGAAAGTGGTATCAAGTCTGGATGCCGCCCCAAGGCATCGTCGTTGGCGCTGACTTTACCGTCTAAAGCCATTAACTCTCCTGTTGGACTGATGCCGAGAGGATTGATTTCTACTAAATCTAAATCCTTTTGGACAAACAACCGATACATTTTCTCGACAATTGTACTCACCGATTGAATCAAATCTCCTTGCAATCCCATTTTCAACATCAGACGCCTCGCGTAGAAAGGCGAAAATTCCTGATCTACGGCAACTTGCTGCATTTGGTCGATCGACCCTTCGACATCCATACCTCCTTGTCTGGAACCCAGAAGTACCGGGCGGCGGGCGATCGGGTCTAGGAGTACGGCTAGGTACAATTCTTGGTCAGCATTGTACTTTGCTTCTGCTAACAGGACTTGCGGATATTCATCCTCGATCGGCAAATTAAAAATTGTTTGAGCCGCAGCAACTGCGTCGATCGTATTTTCCACAAATTTAATGCCACCCGCCCGGCCTCGTCCCCCAGCCCGCACTTGCGACTTCAGTACAACTGGGTAAGGAATTTTCAGCCCTTTGAGGTCGGCGGGTTTGTCAATCCGCTGCGACGGCAAAATCGGAATTGCCATCTGACGAAATAAAGATTTGGCTTGGTACTCTAACAAATCCATTTTTAATAACGGGTGACGGGTATTTGGCAACAAGCAATTCGTCGTTTTTGGCGATTCATTATTAATAGATAATAATTGGCTTTATGTCAAGTTGAAAGTTAAAATTTATGGCTTTTATCTTTTGATTCTCAACTTTTATATTGCCGATTACTTATTTGGTATTGCTGGCATATAGCGCTTCTCAGAAAAGTGAGGTATGCCCTATGCCCTATGCCCGGTTTGGCCTATGCCCTATCCCCATGAGTACCTCATCTTTTTGATAAAGGCTATATCACTTATTGCCTATGCTGTGTTTGTACTTTTTTTTTGCGATCGACAATTGCCAGATTTGACTGGCTCGGGCGGGACAGAGTAGGGAGATGGTTAGTATAGCCTTTCAAGCTCTCATATGAGGTACTCATGGGCATAGGGCATGGGGTATAGGGCATACTTCACCACGCTTGAGAACCGCTATAGTTGTTTTTTCTTCGGAGTTTTGGCAATACTGTTTCTAGATATTTCTGGGAGCTAATTATCAATTGATTCCAATTAAATTAATCTAATCAAGCATTAAATACGACTTGCTTTCAAGCTTGTCACGTGTATTTTATCCTTTTTTCCGGATAACAAATAACTCCTTCCAAATAAATAATGACTAATGACTCCTTCCTTCTGACAACTGCCAACTGCCAACTCTCAACTCTCAACTGACTCCTTCCTTCTGTCAACTGTCAACTGTCAACTGTCAACTGTCAACTGTCAACTGTCAACTGTCAACTGTCAACTGTCAACTGTCAACTTAGCAGTGCCTTGATGGACAGTTTTAACCCATTTCAGCCGCTTGGGACGCACCGAAATCCGAGCCGTCACAATCCCTACCAGCAGCCAGTGCAACATATACACAGTACCCCGCAGCGTTTGCAGCAAGGTGACAAAAACTCTTTTAATGTCAAATTTAGTCTCTTTGCGAGTGCGGCGCAAACCGACAAACATTCCCACCACTGACAAGGTAAGAGTCATTACAGTTATGGGACTGGCGATCGGCATCCGGCGCAGGGCAATTGACATCAAAAAGTCAGGTAGCGCTACTGTCGGCAAGAAATATTGAGATACCCAAAATCCAAATAAATCCCAAGTTTTCCCCGTTCCCATCCGGTTGCGTAAAATTAGCTGCCAGTAGTCAAGATAACGCTGATAGCCACCTTCTGCCCACCGATTGCGCTGGTGCCACAGGGCGCGAGCGTTGGTAACTCCTTCTTCTGACACGGCTGGGAAAGCCAGAAATTCAATGTCCCACTGGTCTAGGTGCAGCCTCACGGTCAAATCCAAGTCGTCGGTAATGGTTTCCTCGTTCCAGCCGCCACAGCTTTCTAAGGCAGTGCGGCGCATGAATTGGCCGTTGCCGCGCAATTCTCCAATGCCGCCGATCGCAATCCGCTGCTGTTGGAAAAAACTATCGAGAGCCATTTCTGCTTCTTGGCCGCGAGTCCACACATTTACTGCTGCATTGGCGATCGCTTTTCTGACTTGCACCGCCCCCACCTTTTCTCTCTCGAACACCGGCAGCACCCGGCGCAGCAAATCCGGCGTTACCGTCGCGTCGGCGTCAAATATTCCCACAAATTCCCCGCGAGTCAGCGGCAAAACTTCATTCAGGGCTCCCGACTTGCCACCGCTGGCATTTGCTCCCCTGCTAAATACTTTGAGCTGCGGGTACTGTTTGGTTAGCTGTTCCAATACTAGGGCTGTGCCGTCGCTGCTGCGATCGTCGATCGCCCAAACTTCGTAACGGTCGATCGGGTAATCTAGATTGCAGATTGATTGTACGAATCGGGCAATCACCGCTTCCTCATTTTTCGCCGCCACCAGCAGCGACACGTAGGGCCAATCCTCTCGATTTTCATCGGCCAGAGGCGGCAGTGCGGGGTTGGGATGGGCAAACAACACTCGAAATGCTTGCATCCACAGCAGTCCCGTCAAACCCCACACTACCCACGCACCCCAAGAAATCAAGTGTAGGGCGATCGTCCCACCCCAAATTGCAGTTAGCAACGCAGCGGCTTTTCCCCGCCGTCCCCGATACAGATTTTGAGGAAAAGAGGGAGATCCCGGCACAGACACCGCCACCGGGAGCTCTGATGAAGTTTCCGCGTCAAACACCCTGTCGCCAATGTCTGGTATGGCAAATATTTTGCCGAGCTTGGAGTTCGAGGTCAAACTCTTGAGCTCTTCTTGAGCTAGATCGGGGATGTCCAACTTAAGCTCGCTGCGAGCGTCGTTTTCCGGCCAAGAACTCTCCTGCATAAGTTACTTGATTCAACCACCAATAGTTTTTGATTTTAGAGATAAGTATCCACTGTACCAGTTTCTGGGCTTTTGTCGAAATCTGACCGGAACTCGTTTGTGCGCGATCGCCCAAGAGTACGGCACTGCTAAACTGGAATTGCATAGAGTATTGGGGATGATTCATCCAAAAACGGATACCAGCCAGCGACTTAAGTCATTCGCCACGCCAAATTTTAGACTCCTGTTCAAACTCGCCACTTCAGCAGATTCATCTGTTCCTGTAAATCTAAAATCTAAAATCTAAAATCCCCAAATCCAAAATAGACTGAGTTTTGCTTGCGATCGACCAGGAATATCTGCTAGTTTTTGCAGATGATCTCAACCCACTGTCAGGATGCGGAAATATGTCTCTTCCTCAAATTAAACCAGCCGACGACAAAGAAGTGAAAGTTTATTCGCCTTTCTATCAAGAGCCCAGGCGCAAGTTCTTGCCGATCGCTATTGGCCTCTACAAGCTCAAAAGCTTGGAGGGGGCAAGAAAAATTGACGGAGGTGAAGATATACCCTTTGTCGCTAGTTGGAATATCTCGTCGCTGCCGATGGATTTGACCCGCTGTCGGGTGTTGTTTGACGGTAATGCTGAACTCAGCTACGAAGTGACTATGCAAAGTTCTGAGTTTGTCAGTTGCTTAATTGAGGTACTCCTGACTTTTCAGCGGACTCGTACCGTCGATTTTTCTAAAACGTTTTACCGCAAGCTGATGCGTATGGATGACTAATTGATGACTAATTTTCACCGCACCCGCGCTCCCAAAAGTTTGTAATTGATTGCGGCCCTAAGCAATGCGCACTAAATGTAATGCCATTGGGACGGCGAGATTATATTATTGGTGCGCTATTTCTATTTTGAGGAGTTACTAGAAAGCATGGGTTTAAAGCGAGAACTGCGATCGGGAGAAATAAAAAGCAGATCTATCGGCTAAAGTCGCAAAAAATATGAAAATAAAGATGTCAAAAAAGCTAACAAAAGGGTGGCGAATAAATGAATAAAAGTTTGCCTCAAAAAAACAATCGGCGCAAAAGTGACAAAATCAAGTATAAGCATATTGCGAAATTGACTCGCAATGCTGAAATACTGTTGATTGACACTCCCCGGCCTTAAAGGCGCGGGGATTCTAATTTCAACGTCAGAACTTGCTCAACCAGGCTTTCACCAAGCAGAGTAGAGGTTCCAACTCCATTAGCGTTACTTCGGGACTGCCCGTCCCTAGATCTTGCTTTGAGCAAAATGTTAATTGCCGCGTTTGTATCTCGGTGCAAGGTGCAACCGCACTGACAGGTATGAGTCCTAACACTCAGAGACTTTTTGACCCTTCGCTTGCACTGACTGCACGTCTGGCTGGTGTAGTGAGGGGGGACGGCAACAGCTAATTTCCCAAACTTAGCAGCAAAATAGTCGATCCACATCCTAAACAGATACCAGCTAGCATCCGCAATAGACTTAGCTAGGCAGTGGTTTTTCTGCATATTGCTAACCTTTAAGTCTTCATAGGCTACTAAGTCGTTAGACTTGCATAGCTGGCGCGCCAACCCTTTGGCGTGTTCGTTCCGCTGCCTACTTACTCTTAAATGTTTTCTGGAATATTTAATCCTTGCTTTACGGCGATTGTTCGATCCTTTCTGTTTCTTGTAGATTAGACGCTGGGCGTGCTTGATACTCGGTTCAGACTTTCTCAAGAATTTCGGATTGGGTTCGTGATGTCCGTTAGAATCTGTATAGAAAGACTCCAGACCAACATCTAAACCAAGCTCTTTCCCCGTTTTTGGCTGAATATCTCGGCACTCAACATCGACGCAAAACTGACAGTAATATCCATCAGCACGGCGCACTAACCTCACTCGCTTGATGGCTGCCACTGGGTAAGTATGGATGTCCCATTTACCTAGCAGCTTTAGCTCCCCAATACCTTTTTTGTCGGTAAAAGTGATGCGCCGCTTGATTGGATGAAGCGACCACCCACTTGTTTTGTACTCAACAGAGCGGTTGGAGCGCACAAATCTGGGATAGCCTTTTTTGCCCGGTCGGTTTTTTTTACAGTTGTCGTAGAACCGAGATATAGACAGCCATCCCCGCTCGGCAGCAGCTTGTACCGCCATCGCGTTAAGCTCTTTAACAAAGGCGAATTCGTGGCGCAGTTTTGTCGAATACTTGTTCAAAGCAAACCGATCGATTTTGTCTTCCCGGGCCGCGTCCATCCAGTAACGGATCGATTTGTTGCGGATGAATTGCACCGTGCGAATAGCTTCATCGATCGCCAGATATTGAGTTGATTTCGCCTTGACTTTGTACTCTAAAACTAGCATTGTTTCGACCTTTTGGCTGCGATCTCATGCTACCATATATTTGACATCAATCCGGGATTTTTTGAAGAATTAAAGCCGTCCTATAAGGACGGGGTTTTAGACCCAGTTTTCTGATAAACTAAATTTATTTGAATAGACAGGTCCAAATTGAGGAGAGAAGGCGTACCCAAATTGACTAAATATTTACTGATCGGTTCGACAAAAGCTTACAGCGGTAAGTCCGCGATCGCCCTGGGGATGGCCCTCGCACTCCGGGAACAAGGAATGGCAATCGCCTACGGCAAACCGCTGGGAACCTGTTTCAGCTCGGAGGGAGCTGGAGTGGCGGAGGAAGATGTGCGGTTCGCGGTAGAGACGCTTAAACTCTCAGAAAGTCAGATGCCGTCAACACTGCTGTATTTGGACGAAGAGACGGTTCACAAGCGTTTGCGCCAAGAAGACAAGACAGATTACCGCCAGTCTCTGGCGCAATATTTGCAAAATCCCAACGGAGATTTGGTGCTGTTGGAGGGCCCTGCTAATTTGGAGGAAGGCAGTCTGTTTGACTTGTCTTTGTCTCAAATCGCTGATGCCGTTGATGCCTCTGTGCTGCTGGTAGTGCGCCCGATCGAACTTTATATAGACGATTTGCTCTCAGCGAAGCGGCGCTTGGGCTCGCGCTTGCTAGGCGTCGTGCTCAACGACGTTCCCTCCGACAAACTTGAATCTGTAACCGCGACTGTGCGCCCTTTTCTGGAAGCTAGCGGTATTCCAGTTTTGGGAATGCTGCCGAGAAGCGCTTTGCTGCGAAGTGTCAGCGTCAAAGAATTAGTCCACCAATTGAAAGCTGATGTCCTCTGCCGTCGAGACCGCTTGGATTTGATGGTGGAAACATTGACAATTGGTGCGATGAATGTTAGCTCTGCTATGAAGTATTTCCGCAAAGCCAGAAATATGGCGGTAGTCACCGGGGGCGATCGCACGGACATTCAGCTCGCGGCTCTGGAAAGCTCGACTCAGTGCTTAATTCTCACAGGCCACTTGCCTCCTTCTCCTTTGGTAATCGGCAGAGCAGAAGAAATGGAAATTCCAGTTTTATCTGTTGATTTGGATACCTTAACCACGGTGGAAATTATCGACAGCACCTTTGGCAATGTCCGCCTGCACGAGCCGATCAAGGTGGAATGCGTTAGTCAGCTAATGGCAGAACACTTTGACCTTAAGGCCATGATGGGATCATTGGGTTTGGGCGATCGAGTTCATTAACAAGGGCACCGGAGCTGAAGGTATTCGGCAGGCGGAACTCAGCGAACAACATATTCGGCAGAGGCAGGAAGGCAGAGAGGATTTTTGGTTTATAAAATAAAAACTCAAAATTCTTAAATTCTCAATTTCTATTGAATCGTACCTTCTGCTCTGGCTGCCGAATGCTTTTAGACATTCTGCCTTCTGGGTTCCTCAAATCTCCCGCTCCTCTAGTCAGATACCGTAAATCAGCAATTCTTAACTTCTTTTTGGTGGCAATTGCTAGTTAGTCTGCTAGAATCCACAACGTAGTTTTATTTAATTTAATAAATTCTTTGAGTCAATCAATTGAGCTACCCAGAGTTGATGATTTTTTACAAGAACTTGCGGCGATCCAGCAAACAAGCTCCAAGCGGGTTGCTCTTTTGGGTTCTCGCCACGTTCCTATTACCCACCAGCAGCTAATTGAGATGCTGAGCTACGCCTTAGTTCTGGGAGGCAACCAGCTCATCACATCCGGGGCTACAGGCACCAATTCAGCCGCAATTCGGGGAGCAATGCGAGCAGATCCTAATCTGCTGACGGTGATTTTGCCACAAAGCATGAGCCGCCAGCCTCGGGAGTCCCGCGAGCAGCTCGAACAAGTCATACATTTGGTAGAAAATCCCAAAAATGACAGCTTGTCTCTCCCGGAAGCCAGCGCCATGTGCAATCAGGAGATTATTTCTCGCTGCCAGCAACTGATCTGTTTTGCTTTTCACGAAAGCCACACTTTGCTGAAAACTTGCCAGGATGCGGAGGAACAGCGCAAAGTTGTTACTCTGTTCTATTTTGATTGAAATGCGAGGCTGATGATGCTGTTGGGATTGCCTGTGTCGGTTATTCTGCTTGATTCTATTGCGGCGGCGGCTGCGCTGGTTTACGCACCGTTTTTGGTGGTTGCCCTCGCCCGCTTGCAGCTAGGTTACGACCAAGCAGCCCCTCGCGCTATGTTTGAGAGGTTGCCTGGTTACGCTCAGCGGGCAACTTGGGCTCACCAAAATTCGTTTGAGACGTTTATGCTGTTTTCAGCGGCGGCTTTGATGGCTTTTGTGACAGGAGTAGATTCGGAGGCGGCAGGCTGGGCGGCGATCGCTTTTCCTGTAGCCCGGTTGTTGTTTTCGGTTTTCTATATTCTGAATGTGCCTCTGGGGCGATCGCTCATGTTTGCGATTAGTTCTTCTTGCACAGTCTCTTTATTCTATTTCAGTTTGATGACTGTTAATGGCTAATTCTTATTAGTCATTAGTCATTAGTCATTAGTCATTAGTTAAACAACCTTTAATTAATGACTAATAACAAAGATTCTCAATCTCCAATTATATGATGTCCGCTCGAATTATCGCAATAAAATTGGTTCGTAGTGAGGACTTTAGTCCGCATTGAAAAAGGACTAAAGTCCTCACTACGAACCTTTATTATAATGGTAATTGACGGACATGATATTACCAATTACCAATTTACCAATTACTAATTTTATGGCTGCTAATTATTCATTTGATGTTGTCAGCGAGTTCGATCGACAAGAATTAGTTAACGCTGTTGACCAAACAGTGCGGGAAATTCAAAGCCGCTACGACTTGAAAGATACCAAAACCACCGTGGAATTGGGCGAAGAATCAATTACTGTCAATACGGACAGCGAATTTACTCTCGATGCAATTCACACCGTTTTGCAAACAAAAGCCGCCAAGCGGAATTTATCTCTGAAAATTTTTGATTACGGCAAAATTGAAGCTGCGAGCGGCAGTCGCGTCCGTCAAGAAATTAAACTTAAAAAAGGACTCACTCAGGAAATCGCCAAACAGATTACTAAATTAATCCGCGATGAGTTCAAAAAGATTCAAGGTTCGATTCAAGGCGATGCAGTGCGGGTTTCGGCAAAAGATAAAGATGATTTGCAGTTGGTAATTCAGCGCTTGAAGCAAGAAGATTATCCCGTGGCTTTGCAGTTTACCAATTACAGGTAGATTTGTGAAAGCTAGATATTGGATTCCCAGTTGTGCGATCGCATTTTTGAGTGCGATAGAACTTGCGTTGCGCTTGCTGGGATTCGGAAATCCTGCTTTGCTGCAAGCTGATGCTGAGGTTGGGTATATATTTGCACCAAATCAACTTGTATATCGTTTTGGCAATAGACTTCAGTACAATCAATTTTCTCAACGGTCTGAACAAATTGATTCAGCCAAGCCTGAAGGTACTATCAGAATTTTGATGACAGGAGACTCGGTTCTCAATGGCAATAATACCACGGATCAGGCAGAAACTATTACAGAATTGTTGGCAGCGCGTTTGTTGGGCATAAAAAAACGAGTTGAAGTGCTCAATGCTTCTGCGGGATCTTGGGGAATTGGCAATCAATTGGGATATATTCGCAAGTTTGGCACTTTTGAAAGCGATGCTGTGATTTTGCAAATTGGTACTCACGATTTGCTACAACCTTCAAGTACCAGGGCGGGGGTCAAAAATAACCCCCTGATGCCGAATCGCCAACCGTTATTGGCAATGCAAGAAGTGTTTGACAGATACGTTATGCCCCGACTTTCCAGTGTTTTTGTGCCGAATTCCCCTGTGGCGGGTGTGCCGGTGCCGGAAGCGCAACGGTTTAGGGAAAATATGCAGCGATTTGAGCAAATAGTGGCTTTGGTGCGAGAGTCGAATATTCCGTTGTTTGTGTTGTATACTTGCGATCGCTCTGATTTACTGCCGGTACCGAATCAGCCGAGGTTTAAATCCCAGTTTGTCGATCGGCTAAAAGCTTTGAAAATTCCACTCACAGACACTCACGCAGCCTGGTCAAAATTGCCTAAAACCACGGTAGAAAGTTATTTTCGGGATGGCGTACACCCCACAGCCCCAGCCTATGAATCAATCGCAGATTTATTGTTTCAGCAGTTGTGTACTGAGCAAAAATTAGCTGCTTGCTCGTTAACCAATACCAATTCTGAAAAATAGTGCTACAGCAATCCTAAATGATTCACAAAATTTGTAGGAGTAGTACCACGAAAGCCTACCCCATATCTATCGGGCGATTCTCTACGCTTGGGGTTTCCTTCAGGCGGGGCAAAAAGTTCCTACAAAAATTACACAAATGCTTTAGAATTGCCACAGTGTAAATCCTAATTAAATATCTAAACCGATGACTGTTAACTCGGGAGGATGTTCGACGACAAACTGGTAATATAACTCTTGCTTGGCTTGCGGTGGCAGAGAAATTATCCATTCCAAGAGTCCGAGTTCACCTGCTACTATCTTTGGATTAGTCTGAGTCAACCGCACTTTTATTTGCTCTTTTCGACTGACTGGAAGTTGCTCTTTTAGTGTCAACTTAGCAGGCAATTGCTGCAAGTTGCTCAAAATTAACCGATAGGCGTAAGTCGTGCGCCGCTGATTGCCGATCAGTTTTTTATCGACTTGTCTTTCCACTAATTCCCGCTCTATTTTTAAGCTTTCATCTATTCCTAGATTAAGCTTAAATTCTTCACCTGGGGAAACATTTTCTAGCTGCACATTACCGACGAAAGTATTGTCGCGAAAAATATTTGCTTTACCGGGCAGTAGAGTTGCACCTGTCGTCGGATTGGTGACAATTGCTTGCAAATAAGCGAAACTGACTAAATGCGGAATGGCGATGTATTCAGGTTTAGAGGGATAATTGTCGCTGAAAATAGTGACTTTGTGGGGCGTGCCGTCGCTGGGAATATTGGTATTTCCTCCTACTTGAAATGAGACGGTGCTACCTTCTTTAGATACTCTTGCTGTGGCAGTTTGAGCTGCTATGGGTTCGGGTGCGCTGCCACCAACGGCCATCATTGCTAATTGCACCTCGTCTTCCATCAGAGATTCGGCATAGTCATACTCTCCTGAGGTTTCTGGTTCCGCACTTCGTTGCATCCGTGCTCTGATCGAGCTTTGCTTTTGAAGAGATTGTGGGTGAACAATATCGATAAACCAGGGTTGGAGTTTTGGTGGCAAAGTTCCCATTCCGGGTTTAGCTGTGGATAAAGTCAGTGCTACTCCTGTCCAATCTTCGCCTGTGTTTTGATTGACTTCGGCTAGGTAATTGAGATTGATTTGATTGTTGGTAGTATTGACTCGCAAGTCGTACAGGGGAGTCCAACGGGCTCGCGTTACTACATAGGAAACTTCTAGTTCAAAATTGCCGCTGCCGCTGGGTTCGATCGCCACAATGATGTTAAAACTTTGCTGGGAATAGGGAGTTTGTACTTGGCGCAACTGCTGGCGCAAAGCTTCTATTTGCTTGTCTAAGTCTCGCTGCTGTCTTTCGTGTTGGGCGATCGCACTTATGTACTTTTTATAATTACTGCCTAAAAAATTGAGCAATTCGCCGGCTTCGTTCAAACCGATCTGCTGCTTGGAAATGCTGCTAGCAAAGGAACCGACGCTTTTTTCGCTCAAATTTTCCACAAAGTTGAGTTGAATTTTTCGGGAGGCGATTTGGTCTTTTATGGCGCGTTTTTGGGTTTCTAACTCTTGGATTTGTGCGGTTAATTCGGCGATGCGATCGCCCGTAGGTTCGCTGTGAAACACGGTTTCGGTGTGCACTCCCAGCAATCGCACGGCGACTGTACCCGCACCGGTAGCCCTCACTGACTCGGTTTCGAGGGTTGTGGGGAGAGAGGCTACAGTTAATTCGCGCTCGTTTCCCGTCAAGGCTACTGTGCCGCGGCGGGTTATCAAAGCGCGATCGGTGTACACAGTAACTTCTGAAATTTGCGATTCTACTATTTTGATATTATCGCGATCGAGCAAATTTGAATCAGTCATTGCTACTAATGCCTTTACGAAACTCTTTTAATGGTTCCAATGGCGGCGCCAACAAAATGTAGCGCTTCCATAAAGATAAGTCTAACTCAGGCAGCAATTCGCTGCTAGCAATTCCCTCATCAGTAGAAACGCCCCAATAAATAGAAATATGTAACGAAAAGTAAACTTAACTAAAACCCTTCGGCCATCTCCCTTCGGCCATCTGCCTTGTTTCCACGATAAATTTTCCTGCCTGTTTACCTACTTATTATCAACTGTTACCTCATCCAAATTCGCTAATTTTATTCATGAGTCCCGAAGATCGTGGGCTAAGCGATCGTCGGCCTTTTGTTCCTCTGTAAATAAGGAAAGCGATTGCTCAATAGTTTCACCCAACGCCATCATCTTTTATTCTACTTCTTTGGTTTCTACTCAACTCAATTCTGCAACTACGGAGTTGACAAAACCTTTTCCGAGCCGATGCAATATCGTCCGGAGTACGAATTTTTCATTTAATAATACTGTTGCCATTTGGACAGATTCCAAATATAATTTTTACAAAAGCTATAAAAAATGCTGCTTAAAGTTTTCTGAATTATACCTCTTGCAAAAATACCTATCGATTACCATAGTAAAAAAGGTTCGTAGTGAGGACTTTAGTCCTTCTTTTGTCAAGGACTAAAGTCCTCACTACGAACCCGATCGAAGGACTTTTGCAAAAGGTCTATTATACCAATAGCAGTCCCGTTATATTTGCGGTAAGAACCAGAGTAACGGGACAGCCTCGCTTTCTTGCTCTACAAACCTTACTTTGGCTTCTCTACAAAAGTTAAAATAGAATTTTCTTTCGCTCTGTTTATTGGCATTGGTTCGCGATTCAGACGAATCTCAATAAGAGTAGTTGTAAAAGGACAGAAAAATTTAACTTTTGCATTTAGAAGATGATCTAAGTTCAATTCTGCATCCCATCTTCCATCTGACTGTTGTGGCTCGCCCTCTAGAGTAATTTTTCCACTTCCACAACCGTAATACGCCACAAGGCTAGTTCCAGATGAAACAATCAACTTCATACATAATTCAGAAAGGCTTTCCGGCTTCAGTTTACTTAAATTGACATGAAAACATCGCAAACTTTTGTCCTTAGTGTAGGTATGAACATCTAAATATGACTTGTCATCTAACCAAAATTGTTTGCCGTCTTTATCCTTCATCAAAAACTGAACATTCCAATCTGTAACTGGATCGAGACGCTCATCTACAACACGAATAATAAACTGTTGCCATTCTTCCCATTGCTCTCCTTTTGTATTTTTCATGTTCTCCATATGAGCTTGAGCCTTAGCTGTCCAGCTACCAAAACTGTCTTTATCAGAAACATCTAAAGCTTCTAGAACCAACTCAATAAAATCTGGATTTTTTCTAGGATTATGCACAATTGTATTGTGATTGTGACCATCAACTAGCACCAGTGGAATATCAATCTGGTGTTCTGGATGTTCGTCGGGTTTGCCTCGTTCTTCTACAGGCTTGTCTTTATTTTGAGATGGATCTTGCGTCAAATCAAGAATTAATTTGCGGCTGTTAAGAGCGCAACCTGCCCATCTCACAGTACCATCAGATCCAGCAGTATTAGCTAATCCCCTCAATCCGTCATATCCCTGATTTCCACAGAAAATAAACACATAAGGCGTCTTGTTATCTTCGCCATAGTAGGGCTCATTTTTGGGTTTATTTTGGGCAGAGCCAATTAAGTCAAGATGAGCAAGATCCCAAGTGAAACGACTACCTAATTCAAGATTATCCAAAATCAGATTTCCAGCTTCGAGAAAATCAGGCCCAAGTATTTTATGTCCGGTTATAACCGAACCCAACCAACTTCTTCCTTTATGGGCTAAAGGAGATCCAAAAGTTGCTGGTGCTAATCCAATCAAGTGTTTGAGGCGACTGCGACGATTGACATTAGCAGCATAGGCGTAAGTAGTTAACCAAGCGCGAATAACCAGCATTCCAGTTGAATGAACAATGGCATCAAATTCTTCATCTTCAATATAGGATCGAAGCACTCGGTCAAATGCTTCAGCAATATCTTTGATGGTTATCTCATTAGTAAGAGATTTATAGCTAGCTGTATGGAGGACTATAATCTCTCTGTTTTTGTAGTGAGCTTCAAGAATTTTTCCCCACTCACTAAAAGCCGTTGAATTAGCTGAGTAACCATGTATGAGAACTATGGGGCGCGGCATAACTTAAGTCCTTAATTTGAATGTAGTTTCGACGATTATATATTAGGAGGTGAGCAACTAAGCCTTTTGGGTTAATTGTTTAATCATTCATTGTCTGTTGTACTTTTTTACAAGTTACTATTAAGATATTTCCTCAATCTATTTTTGATTTTTTCCATAAAGAAGCTTTTTTTTGATTGATGTACCAAATAAACAAAGCCTGAATATCTCAATCCCTTTGTTTCCAAGCATCTACAACTGTTGTAGCGATCGCACCGAGCATCGCCCAGTCGCATTTTCGAGTGACACTCATTTGAGTGACACTCATTTGAGTGACACTCCTAGAATTTCAGTGCTGCAAACGGGATTCTGTGAGTTGAGAGTGAGAAATGCGATCGCCTTTGTTGCAAGTAATACCATTTTTATAAAATTGTGCAACACCCTTCTACCCCCCCTAGCCCCCCCTTGTAAAGGGGGGGGACAAGAATACTGTTATTTCGTTTAAAACTGGTATAAATGGCTGGTACTACGGTTTTATCATTGTGGTGCGACTTCTCCCGGAGGGCTGGAGCTCACTTTTAAAGAGGGCGAATCGCGATCGGATATTAGTGATAATCTCATATTGACTGAGGTCGTGCGAATCATGGGGAGCATCTCTGTTTTGCAAGAAGCATTTTTTATCTTCCGTACTGCCCCCCCTCGCGTGCTTGTACGCGCGAGTTCGCTACAGCTTGCACTGTAAATGCAAAACTGAGATGCTCCCGAACCATGACTTTCCTGTGGATTTTAAAATGCTAGCAGTAACTCAATTTTAGCTCAGCGGATCGATACCCGCCAAATCCAATATTTGCGGAATCAAATCTTCTCGTTTGACGGCCATCATGTGGACTCCTTGACACAATTGCCGCGCTAGTTTGACTTGTTCGGCTGCAATTTTTATGCCTTCCTGCAAAGGTTTTGGGGAGTTTGCCAAACGGTCGATCGTCTCTTGCGGTATGTGAACTCCCGGTACGTATTTTTTGATAAATTCAGCATTTTTAGCTGATTTAAACAAAAAGATTCCTGCTAAAATTGGTTTGTTGCAGCCGATCGCAATTTGCTGCATAAACTTATCTAAAACGTCAAAATCTGTAATTAATTGGCTCTGAAAAAACTGGGCTCCAGCTTCGACTTTTTTCTCAAATCGGCTTTGTAAACCCGACCAACTGGGGCTTTGCGGATCGACAGCGGCACCGACAAATAAATCGGTAACTCCGTCTGTTAAAGCTTTGTCATTCCAGTCAAAGCCGCCGTTCATTTTTTGAATGACTTGCAGCAGCCGCACTGATTCTAAGTCGAATACACTTTTGGCTTTGGGATGGTCGCCGGCTTTGACTGGATCGCCGGTGAGTGCCAAGATATTATGGATGCCTAAGGCGTGGGCTCCCATGAGATCGGCTTGCAGGCCTATTTGATTGCGATCGCGACAAGCAACTTGACAAATCGGCTCAATTCCCCGCTGCAATAGAATTGCGGAAACTGCTAGGGGACACATTCGCAGCACTGCGCGGCTTCCGTCTGTGATGTTAATGGCGTGCACTCTGTTTTTGAGAAGTTCAGCCATTGCGATCGTATGAGTCATGTCGCCACCTTTTGGCGGCGCAACTTCGGCGGTAATTATGAATTCTCCGGGAGTTGTACAGGCTGTGCGAAAACGGTTCATAGTTAGTTGACAGTTGACAGTTGACAGTTGACAGTTGACAGTTGTTATGTGTTATGTGTTATTTGTTATTTGTTATTTTTGAATATTCCCAATAACCAATAACCAATAACTAATAACTACTGACTAATTAGGTAGAGAATAACCAAAAGCAGTTTTAACCTTATTCAAGGTTTGGTTGGCAATAATTTCTGCTTGTTCTCTTCCTTGACGGAGTACAGATTCTAAATATCCCGGTTCGTCCATTATTTCTTTGTATTTATCCTGAATCGGTTTGAGCGCATTAATTGTCCTCTCTGTCAACAATGGTTTGAAATCTCCCCAACCCATATTTTCACATTCGGCTGCTACTTCTTCCTTCGATTTGCCGGAAAGCAGGAGATAAAGCGTCAGCAAGTTTCTCGCTTCGGGGCGATCGGGGTCGTCGAAAGTTAAGCCGCGCACGGCATCGGTTTTGCAGCGCTTGATTTTTTTGCTAATTGTATCTGGCGAATCTAACAGATTAATTCTACTTTGTTCGGAAGGGTCGGATTTTGACATTTTGCGGGTGCCGTCTGTCAAACTCATCACCCTCGCGCCCTCAGTCCGAATTAACGGTTCGGGAAGTTTCAAAACTGGTTTTTCAGGCGTGCCGAATTGGTGGTTTAATCTGATAACAATATCGCGGGTGAGTTCCAAATGCTGTTTTTGGTCTTCTCCTACGGGCACTTTGTCGGCATCGTAAAGCAAGATATCTGCTGCCATTAACACGGGATAATTTAGCAAGCCGGCGTTAACATTTTCTCCTTGTTTAACTGCTTTTTCTTTAAATTGAATCATATCTTCGAGCCAGTTAATCGGCGTAATGCAGTTGAGCAACCATGCTAGTTCTGTGTGGGCCGAGACGTGGGATTGGACAAAAATAGTAGAATATTCTAAATCGATGCCGCAAGCTAAGTAGAGGGCGGCGATGGTGTAGGTGTCGGAGGCTAGGGTGGCGGGATTGTGCGGTGCGGTGATGGCGTGCAAATCGACTACGCAAAAGTAGTTTTCGTACTCGCTTTGACCTTCTACCCAGTTGCGAATGGCACCGAGATAATTGCCGAGGTGTAGGTTGCCGGTTGGCTGAACTCCAGAAAGAACGCGCTGTTTGCCCATGAGGAAAGAATAGAATTGAAGTCACATTCTCTATATTGACACGTTATTTGGATCTCAGATGCTTTTTGTTCAAATTCACTCGGCGGTTGAAACCGCGTCTACAAAAACAAAGAAATTCACTCGGCGGTTGAAACCACGTCTACAAAAACAAAGAAATTCACTGGGCGGTTGAAACCGCGTCTACAAAAATTAAGACTCGGCGGTTGAAACCGCTTCTACAAAAACAAAGTCCGCCTTCGCGGACTGAAGAATTAACGGGGTATTTGAGGTGGATTGTTTTTATAAATCTGGTTAAATCTCCGTCTTAAAAATCTCGCTGTCAACTGTCAACTGTCAACTGTCAACTGTCAACTGTCAACTGTCAATTGTTTTTGGGTTTGGTGCGCCACCAAGTGATGCCGGCTGCGAAAAGGGCGATCGCAAAACTCAAAGCAAAGGAAAATACAAAGGGATGCCACTGCATTAACACTGGGATTTGATGGTTTTGGACTGTCTGGAATACTTTGTCTGTGCCGCTGGATGCTGCGATACCACCGGCTGCTAAACCGACACCGATCGCCTGTACTGTGCTCTCTAGGCGATCGTCCCGATATTTCTCTTTGTCCTCGCTTTTGCGGAGTTCGATTTGGTTGGTGCGATCGCATCTGGCTTGTTCTATTTCTACTATGCCGCGGATTGAGGCGATCGCCTGGTCGATTAAGTTTGTGCCGTGGCGGAAATATCCTAAGTCGCCTGCTATTTGCGATCGCACGTAAGGAGCCGTTTTTCTACTGAAGTTATTTAATATTGATAGTTCTTCCTTATCGATTCCTAGTATATCACAAATTTTCGACAAAATGTCAGTGTAATTGTTAAGATTTAGGGCAATTGTATTGTCATAATCTTCGAGTTTCCGCAGCAGGTGAGTATAAGTTACAGCTTTGCTGAAGAGTTGCTTTAGCTGTTCCTGAAATTCCTGCAATTGGACGGCAGTTAAGACGGTTCCTCTGGAAAATTGAGCTTGCAATATCTCCATATTTTTCTCAATAATGCGGTATTCGCGATCGAGTTCGTCGTAAATCAGGCGGCTGTCTTGAAAAGCTTTGATAATTTTGTGGCGGTGAAATAGCAGGTTGAGTATTTCTGCTTGGCAAGTGTTAAAATCCTTGTCAGTTTGTTTGTCAGCCAGCAGCCAGACAAGCAGGTGGGGGTAATTGGCAATATCGCTAATTGAACCGTATTCAAAAATCGGACTACCGAACAGTTTACTCGATCGATCGAATACAGGTGGCGAGTCGCCTTGGAATAAAGCATTGCGACATTTATCGGCGAGGGGTTTGAGGGAATCTAAGTTATCTGGTGAGTTTGCGGGAAGCCACGCGGTAATTAGGAGAGTTTGACCTAAAAAGTTGTCATCGCCGTTGATGAGTAAGACTTGATTTGGGTTGAATTGCTGGATGCGATCGACATCTACATTATCAGCCGTGCCATCTTCCGGGCAACCTATATTTAAGCATAAAGCATAGCTGTCTTGAATTTCCAGCGGTTGGGCAAAACCTTCTATGGGTGGATTGCTGTTGAATTCCAGTAAGACATTTGGTAACAAATCCTCGCGGTAGCTGGGAGAATTTGGCGGGAAAACTAGATTGGGTGTCACCGTTTCGTTGGTGAAGCTGGCGAGGATTTTGTCGCAGTGTTTCCACAGAGGATTATTGCTGCCCTTACTGTCATTTTGCAGTTGGAAAGCGTATAAATAAACATTGGGTGCAGAAATGCGATCGCTCATATTATTGGCGTGGTGGCTGTGAGTTGGAAAGGCGTTTTTTGAGGTTTTCGGGTAACTCTGGATAGCGGTCTAATAGCCTTGGTTCTTGCTCTTCTTTTTTGGTAGGTTGCGGTTCTGGTTTTCTCTCGATTTTATTGATTTCATCTGTTATTTTAGGATAGTTTGCACACCAATCGCCAAGGGCGTTAGCTATTTCATTGTTAGATTTATCCGCCATCTGAGATATTGTATTGCTGAGATTTGCTAAATCGTCAACCGCCCCGGCTTGTTCAAATACTTCGGGTTGAGTTTCAAAGACTGCTAGGAAACCAGAAATAAATTGTTCATCTGTCATTGCTAATTTCTCCGTTGATTATACTAAGGTCAAAGAAACCGGGTTTCTATCATAAATCTCAATTGGAACAGAAAATCTCGGAAGAAACCCGGTTTCTGATACTAACACTTATTAAGGTCAAAGAAACCGGGTTTCTATCATAAATCTCAATTGGAACAGAAAATCTCGGAAGAAACCCGGTTTCTGATACCAACGCTTATTGTCCAACTGCACAGAAAGCCGCCCAGTATACGGGAGACTGATAAGGTTGATAATCCTGTTTGTAACCGCGACTGTATCTGTCTTGAATTTTCTGTTTATGTTCGCGACTCAGCAACTGCGACGCTTCCACCCATTCTAGCAAACCTTTGACAGTCACACTCCGCAGCCACAACTGAGACTCCCGCAAAGCAATCGCTACGGGTGGGCGAGTTTCAGACAGCAAAAGTTCGTAAAACTTAATCATCAAAATCGCCGTAGATACATCATTGACAGCCCACAAAGTGCTAATTATATTCGTCGCCCCGGCATATAAAAAACCGCTAGGCAATCCAATATATTCATCTGTGGTATTCTGGATATCAGTTAACCCAGTTTCGCAGGCGGAAAGCGTAACTAAACGGCACTTACTCAGCGGCAAATCAAAGATTTCTTCCAGCGTCAGGCATTTTTCAATGTCCAGCAATTCGTCTTGGGGAGAACGAATATAACTTTTGTTCTCCGAGTCAACATTATCGGTGGAAATTTTCGCCCCAGCTAAGATTAAGGCTGATTTCCGGGGATCGAGAAAGTCGAAAAATCCGTGACAGGAAAAGTGGGCGATGTCGGCATTATGCAATGCTTCAAGCTGTTGCTGCAATCCTGTCTTGCTTGCCTTTTCCCGAATCAAAACTTCGGCAGGATTAAAGGATTTGGCAATTGCTTCAACTTCGATATCGGTGAAGTCTAAATCTTCTGTCGGGTTTTGAATGGCAAACAATCTTGTGGGTGATGACTCTTCCCCAGTCGAATTTACCCGCTGAGATAATTGTAATAGCTGACAACTGGGAGTATATCTCACACCGCCTGGGAAAAGTTCGAGGAGACTTCCAGTTTCTTCTACATTCTGCCTTAGCCTTCGGCTGGTTAATGCGTGAAGTGGCAACAAGTGCAAATATCGGAAGGGAACTAATATCAATCGCTGGCATTTTTTCGGGAGGTGAGAAATTATTTTATCGATGTGCAAGATTTTAGCTAATTTTTCCAGGCGGGTTTCTAGCTGATTTCTCCAATTTTCAGGTTGATTGATGTAGTCGTCGATATACTCCTGCTGAAACTTCTCTAAGGCTTGCAAGTCTTCAAGTGAAGATTCCCAGACATCGGGTTGGGTGGAGTCGCGGGTAACAATAAAAACTTTAAAGCCGTTCAAAGTAATGTACCATTCCAAAATTGCCTGATCTTCACCTAATAGACTGCGAATTTCCTGAAAACTAATCCGCTGCACATTTTCCGGGAGGCTACGGGCCTTGTGAAACAATTCTACTAGGTTCCTGGTTTTGCTGCGTTCGACGTATTCTAGCGCGGCAGTGGAGTTTTTCCTGTCTAGGCAAACTTCTACCATTGACTGATAAAGGTCATTCCATTCTTCAGCTAGTTTCTGCCTGTCTGTTTCGTCACCGATAAGGATTTCACCGCGCATTAATTCGACTATCTCAATGACGGAGGCAAAGGTATTGTAAGCTTCTGGGAGTTGGGATTTTCTCTGGTAGGCAAGTCCTAGATTAAATAAGGTTTTAGCATGATCGATGGGAAATGCGTCGCGGTTTCTAATCAACAAAGCTCCTTGATAAAACTCGATCGTCCTTTCGAGATTATCTACTTTTTTGCCCTTGACTCTGTAGCTGTAGGCAAGCCCCAAATTATTTTGAGTTATTGCCCATTGTTCAGGAAATGCGTCGCGGGTATAAACGAACAAAGCTGCTTCATAAAACTCGATCGTCCTTTCGAGATTATCTGCCTTTTTGCCCTTGATTCTGTAGCTGTAGGCAAGCCCCAAATTATTTTGAGTTATTGCCCATTGTTCAGGAAATGTGTCGCGGGTATAAACGAACAAAGCTGCTTCATAAAATGCGATCGATCTTTCTAGATTATCCGTCTTTTCGCCCCTGATTCTATCGCGGTAGGCATTCGCCAAATTATGGTTAGTCCCTGCCCAATCTTGAGGAAATACGTCGTGGGTACGAACGGATAAAGCTGCTTGATAAAACTCGATCGCCCTTTCTAGATTATCCGCCTTTTTTGCCCTGATTCTGTTGCGGTAAGCTTCCCCCAAATTATTTTGAGTTATTGCCCATTCTTCAGGAAATGCGTCGCGGGTGTAAACAGACAAAGCTGCTTGATAAAATTCGATTGACCTTTCTAGATTATCCGCCTTTTCTCCCCTGATTCTGTAGCTGTAGGCAGCCCCCAAACCATTTTTATTGGTTGCCCATTCTTGAGGAAATACCTTGCAGGTGAAAGTGAGAACGGACAATGCTGCTTGATAAAATTCGATTGACCTTTCTAGATTATCCGCCTTTTCTCCCCTGATTCTCTCGAAATATTTAATTCCCAGACACTGTTGATTTGTTACCCAATCTTCTGAGTAACCTTCGCGGGTAAAAACAGTTAATCCTATATCCAGACAAGCAATAGCAATTTCTAAGTTACTTGCCCTACTCCCTTGTTGAAGACTTGAGAATGTAATATTCAAATTGTATAAAATATTAGCAAGATTGTATTTTCGCTTTGCATCTAACTTTGACATAGTTTGATTTGCCCACTCTCGCAAATATTGAGCAAAACCATCATCTATTAATTCTAGGTTAGCTTGCAGGATCTCAATTTCTTCCTCACTGGGACAGGCGAGGAGAGATTCAATCAGATTTTGATAGGCTTCGCGGCGCGGTTCGTTCATTGCTGACAACCCATGTTTTTAGTATTTTACATTCTTTGCCAGTGGAAAACAAGGGGGAAACCCGACTTGCTGAATCGTCTGGAGTCGTTGGAGTGTGCGTCATAAGCTGCTACGCCACTATGTCGTATAATATAGATACAAGATAAGTAAGCGATCGCAATAATGAATCTATTCGGAATGGGCCCGGTCTCATTCAAAAAAATCTCGATGATTTGCGATGGGGCAAAAAACAAGAGGAAACTAAAATGATTTCACAAACTTTAGTAGAAATTGAACGTTCTATTAGTTCCCTGTCGATAGAAGAACAACTTTGGCTGCTGGAACGTATCGCTTGCCGAGTGCGGGAGAAAACTTACATAGCTAATAAACTCGCTAATGCTAAATACCTGGAAGTAGAGATAGCAGAGATGGCTAACGATCCAGATATTCAAGTTGAGATTGCTGCGATCGATCAGGAGTTTATTGTGGCAGAAATGGATGGTTTAGAAGGACTATGAGCATTCAGCGAGGAAAAATTTATTTTGTCAATCTTAACCCAGTTCATGGAAGAGAACAAGCTGGAATGCGACCTGTTTTGGTGCTTTCCATTGATACTATTAACCAGTCACCCTTAGTTGTTACTGTCATTGTCGGCACTAAAGGAACTAATATTCACCGCGAATATAGAACAAATGTGCGTGTTTCTGCGTCTGAAAGTGGTTTGGAAATAGAAACAGTTTTCCTCTGTTTTCAGATTCGATCTTTGGATAAAGAGCGATTCCCTACGGATTCAGCAGGGGAACTTTCCGCAGAAAAAATGTTAGAAGTTGAATCGGCGGTTCGTTACTGTTTTGGTTTATAAAGATTTGGAGTGTTTAATTGATATTAGCGATCGCAATTCAGCTAAAATGGTCTTGAGTTTATCGTTGATTTTCATATTGGCGATCGATGTTATGTATTTAGTATAGATATAATTACACTCGGCGGTTTAAATCGCACACTCTTCAACCCGCGAAGGCGGGTTTAGTTTGTGTAGACGCGGTTTAAACCGCCGTCTCAAAATAACAACTGACTGATTACCAATCTGTCAGCAACCTTGCCTTCCGCAACACAAATGTCAAGACGGTTTCTTCCCCGGTAATAATATCAGCCCTACCATCCATTCCCGCTTGAATTGAATACTGGCGGGGGACATTTGCCTCGGACTTTCCTGAGAATTGACGGCTGCCGGATTCGAGTTTTGTTAAATAGGTTTGTTCGGGCTTAATCGAAACTTCGTAATACGATCCACCTAAATTATTAGCGGGATTTTGAGAGGCGATCGCATCTGGGGCGATCGCGCTGACTGTTCCTTTTAGTGTCCCGTAATCTGGGAAGGGTAACGCGGAAATCCTCATCTGCACGGGTTGGCCGATTTGGATGCGGGCGATGTCTTGGGATGTCACTTTGGCTTTGACTACCAGGGGTACGTCGCTGGGGACGATTTGGGCGATCGCACTTCCGGCTTGTATTGTTTGACCGGTACTTTGTACTTCCAATCTCAGAATTGTACCATCAGCCGGCGCGCGGATGACGCTATTTTCGAGTTGTGACTGAATTTGATTGAGCTCTTTTTTAGCTTGAATTAATTGTTGTTGAATGGACGATCGCTTGACAAGCAAAACTCGCCGACTTCTGCCCAGCCTCTCGGCGACATCCGGCTGCGATGTGGCGATTTTGACAAGAGCAGACTCGACTACTTCTTGGGCGGCGGAATTTTGATTTTGGATGGTTTGAAATTGGCCGCTGGCTAAAATTTGATTTTCCAAGTCCCGCAGTTGCTGGTTGATTTGCTGTGCTGCTGTTTGAGACTGATTGACTGTGTCTTGGAACTGCTTTTTTTGAGTTCCCAAACGCGAGGCGTTGACAACTGCGATCGCATCTCCGGCTTTTACTGTCTGATTTTCGCTGACAGCAATGCTTTCGATGGTTCCTTCGGTTGCTGCTTGCACGACGCGCACCTCTCCGGCGGGACGGACGATCGCGTCTGCTTTGACTGTAGCACTGTATTTGGTGACGCTTGCAAGGGCGATCGCCCCGCCAAAGGTTGCCACCATCAAAATTCCCCCCAAAGTCGTCCAGCGGCTGACAGGGGGCAAAAACTGGTCGTTATCAAAGGTTTCTGCGGGCATGGGTTCGGTAGTGCGAGGCATGGCGGCTATTGGGGGTGAGAGGAATCGTTGTGAATTTTGAGTTTTGAGTTGGGCCCAGGAGGAGGCTTTTGAGTTTGGCTGTTGAGTTTGGCTGTTAAGTTTTAATACCAGTTCAAATAAAGAATGCAACTCTCAGCAAACTCCAAACCCTGATTAAATCAGTCATTTCCTAACTTCAAATCTCAAATCTCAAATGGTATGACTTGGAACAGAGAGAGCGATCGCTTATTTCTTTGGTCACATTTATTTTTGAGCTTTCCGGACACCAAGCATAAGTTTAGAAGTCTAAATCAAAATTCACAGGGTTAAGGTCAAAATCCGCACAGCTTTGCCTTCGCCACCCGGAAATTTCCTCAAACACCAAGAATGGTGCAGCCAGCGGGCAACTGTCGTGAAAATAGAGCGTTTCAGCAATGATTTTTGGCGCTGTTACCCGGTTTTTCTGGGATGTGTACGTAAGTCACTATATATGTCTTAATAGGAGTTCCTTATGCCGGACAATCAACAAAATTCATTGTTTACCGAATTAACCGATCGAGAATCTGGAACTGTCAGCGGTGGCAGCACTACCAGCGGTTTCAGCAGTTATAACAGTAACAGCGATACCAAGAACAGCAGCAGCAATGGCGTCAATACGCTGTTTTTCGTGCCACAGCCGAGCCAGCTTTTTCTGTACGATCCGATTCGCAATCGCCCTTACAAAACCCTTGTGGTCTAGATAGCTGAGTAAAGTAGTGCGATCGGATAAATCTTAAAATTTTCTCAGTAATATTCCGGGCGATCGCAGAGGCATGGAGAAGTATTAGTTAGTAATCATACGAGGCTATAGAAATTATATAAAGTTTCTAGTTTTCGTTCAATATTATCAACTTAAATGGAGTCAAATTATCATGCAAGAAACAAAGCAAAATTCACTGTTTGCTGAACTCTCCCCTGAAGAATCAGCTAGCGTTAACGGCGGTTGCTACTCTTATTCCGAGCGTCGCTACAATTACGATCGATACGATCGATACGACTGCGATCGCCCTCGCCGGCGCCGTCACGTCGTGTACCGCCGGAATTGCGACGGTTCCTTCAGAGCAGTTTCCCGCTACTGGTAAAGTTTAGTGCCGTGAATGCCACGATCGCCCTTATTACAAAACCTCAATAGTCTAGATAGGTGAGTCAGGTAGTGCGATCGGGTGAATTTTCAAAACTTCTCAGTGGTATTCCTGACTTTGCACAGGGATTGAGAAGTATTAGTCAGTAATTACCAGAAAGACTTGGTTGAAAGCCCCAAGCCTGCTCGGGAGCAATTAAAATCCGACTATTCATTACTCCAATCCTCTTCCTCCTAGGTAGAAGTCGCTCTCAAACTGTCAACTGTCAACTGTCAACTGTCAACTGTTGAAACGAGGCTATCGAAATTATATAAAGTTTCTAGTTTTCGTTCAATATCATCAACTTAAATGGAGTCAAATCATCATGCAAGAAACAAAGGACAACTCATTGTTTGCTGAACTCACCCCTGAAGAATCAGCTAGCGTCAACGGTGGTTACTACTATTCCGAACGCTACTATGGCGATCGCGACAACTGTCACCGCCGGCGCCGTTGGGTCGTGTACCGCCGCAATTGCGACGGTTCATACAGAAGAGTCGTTCGCTACGGCTACTGATAAAGTTTAGTGGTGTGAATGCCGCGATCGCCCTTATTACAAAACCCTAATAGTCCAATACGGTTCACTTAAGACAGATCCCCCCTAACCCCCCTTAAAAAAGGCGGGGACAAGAATGCTCTCTTTCGTCCCCGCAACGATGCGGGGGATGCGATGGGGATCTCCGGCCCATAAATAGTGTTAAGTGAACCGTATTGCCTAATAGTCTAGATAGGTGAGTTAGGTAGTGCGATCGGGTGAATTTTCAAAACTTCTCAGTGGTATTCCGGATGAGCGCACAGGCATTGAGAAGTATTAGTCAGTAATTACACGAGGCTATCGAAATTAGATAAAATTTCTAGTTTTCGTTCAATCTCATCAACGTAAATGGAGTCAAATCATCATGCAAGAAACACAGGACAACTCATTGTTTACTGAACTCACCTCTGAAGAATCAGCTAGCGTCAACGGCGGTTACTACTATCGCGATAGCTATTATGGCCGCGGCGACTGTGGCCGCCGGCGCCGTTGGGTCGTGTACCGCCGCAATTGCGACGGTTCATACAGAAGAGTAGTTCGCTACGGCTACTGATAAAGTTTAGTGCTGTCAATTTAGCTCTATAACTGTGGAATCGAGAAAGCACCCATAACTTTATGGGTGCTTTTTGCTGATTGGGTAGTTGGTGATGAGTAATCTTCTTTATGCTCTACCATTATTCATTTTCCAAAATGTTAAAGAACATCCCTTTGATCGGCAAAATGCCATTATTCGGACAAGTTAACAGGTTTAAGAAATATCAGGTTGTACTCCAGCAGAGCGAAGAAGACTGCGGGGCGGCTTGTTTGGCTTCGATCGCCAAATTTTACGGACAGAATTTTGCCATTAGCCGTTTGCGAGAATCTGCGGGTACAGGCCAAAAGGGGACGACTCTGCTGGGCTTGAAACAAGGCGCTGAGGCGGTGGGCTTTAATGCTCGATCCGTGCGAGCAGCGGCTGCTATTTTAGACAAAATTGACGAAGCACCTTTACCGGCGATTATTCACTGGAGCGGTTACCACTGGGTTGTTTTGTACGGAAAGCAGGGCGACAAATATGCGATCGGCGATCCGGCTGTCGGTATGCGCTATATTTCCAAAGAAGAATTAGCGGCAGGTTGGACAGATTGGCTGTGCTTGCTAGTAGACCCAGATCCCGATCGATTTTTTGCCGAAGCAGACGGTCAACCGCCCGCTAATTCCTTACAAAAATGGATGCGCCGGGTTTGGATTTACCGCCAGCTTTTAATGGAAGCACTGTTGCTGAATGTGGTGTTGGGTTTGCTGTCGATTGCTTCGCCTTTTCTGGTACAACTGCTCACCGACGACATTCTGGTGCGGGGCGACACGCAACTTTTGGCAAGTGTGGCGATCGCAGTTATAGTTATGAATCTATTTAGCAGCAGTTTAGGATTGGTACAGTCGAACTTGATTGCTCAATTTTCCCAGCGTTTAGAGTTGGGATTGGTCATGGAATTCGGGCGTAAATTCCTGCGATTGCCTTTAAGCTTTTACGAAACCAGACGCAGCGGCGAAATCGTCAGTAGATTACAAGATATCCAAGAAATCAATAAATTAGTTTCTCAATTTGCGATCAGCTTACCCAGTCAATTTTTTATAGCCGTAGTTTCTTTTGTTGTCATGTTGTTTTACAGCAAGGAACTGACGCTGGCAGCTACAGTCATCGCTTTGTTCATGACTGCCTCTACAATAGTTTTTCTGCCCGTATTGCAGCAAAAAACGCGGAATTTATTTGTACTGGAAGCAGAAACTCAAGGTGTTTTAGTAGAAACCTTTAAAGGCGCACTGACCGTCAAAACCACTAGCAGCGCCCAGCAACTTTGGGAAGAATTTCAAGGTCGCTTCGGTCGCTTAGCGAGTCTTACTTTTCGCACTACACAAATTGGCATTCTCAATAATATCTTTTCTGGCTTTGTTGCTTCAGCGGGCAGCATTACCCTGCTGTGGTTGGGCAGCAGCTTAGTGATTGACAAAGCATTGAGTATCGGTCAGTTGCTAGCATTTATTAGCATGAATCAAAACGTTACTACTTGGGTAACTTCCTTGGTTGAATGTACTGATGAAATGGCTCGCGTGCAGACAGCAACTCAACGGCTTTCGGAAGTCATAGACGCCGAACCAGAAAGTAAAAGTGATATTAATAAACCTGTGGTAACGCTTCAAGACCGCGACGAAATTGTTTGCAAGAGTGTGAATTTTCACTACCCAGGCAGACTTGACTTGTTAGAAAATTTTTCTGTGACATTTCCTGGCGGTCACGCAATTGCTTTAATCGGTTATTCTGGTTGTGGAAAAAGTACCCTAGCTAAGGTAATTGCTGGTCTGTATCCGCTCCAATCTGGTAATGTGAGAATTGGTGGTTACAATTTGCAGGATTTGTCTCTCGATTGTCTCAGACAGCAGGTGGTTCTTGTTCCCCAAGAAGCTCATTTCTGGAGCCGTTCGATTCTCGATAATTTTCAGTTGGGGAGTCCCGATGTCACTTTTGAACAGATTGTGAAAGCTTGCAAAATTGCCGGGGCGGATGAATTTATCAGCCAATTACCGGATAAATATCAAACTGTTTTAGGGGAGTTTGGGGCAAATATTTCTGGGGGACAAAGACAGAGATTGGCGATCGCCCGTGCCATTCTCAATAACCCGCCCGTGTTGATTTTAGACGAGTCTACCGCAGGGCTAGATCCCGCCAGCGAAGCGGAAGTCTTGGAAAATCTGTTGATGTACCGGCAGGGGAAAACCACGATTTTCATCAGTCACAGGCCCCGAGTGATCGATCGCGCAGATTGGATTATTATGTTAGAGCGTGGCAGGTTAAAACTGCAAGGATCTGCTGCAAAATTGCGATCGATTCCCGGAGATCACTTAGACTTTTTGGAACCTTAAACAAAATTGTAGTTACTTGAGAATCAATACGGTTGAATAAGATAAGACGGCGGTTAGAAACCGCGCCTACACAAACGAAGTCCGAGCTCAGAGGGACTGAAGAGAATAAGGTAATTTTAACCGCGCACTCTTCAACCCGCGGCGGCGGGTTTGGTTTGTATAGACGCGGTTTCCAACCGCCCGGTATTTTTATCTTCAACCCGCGGCGGCGGGTTTGGTTTGTATAGACGCGGTTTCTAACCGCCCGGTCTTCTTCAACCCGCGGAGGTGTTCGGCGCGAAATCGAGTCGCGGGTTTGGTTTGTATAGACGCGGTTTCTAACCGCCTGGTCTTTTTCAACCCGCGGCGGCGGGTTTGGTTTGTATAGACGCGGTTTCCAACCGCCCGGTATTTTATCTCCCCGCCCAGTCTTCTTAATTAATGTACGCGACAAACTAGAGGAATCGCCTCTTGATTTTCCAACACCAAACCGTACTCCAAACCCTCAACCACAGCCTGACAAGAAGCATCCAAAATATTAGTAGAAACCCCCACAGTAGTCCACCGCTGCTGATGGTTGCTCGATTCCACCAACACGCGAGTTTTAGCACCAGTACCCGCACCGGAATCCAGAATTCGCACCTTGTAATCTGTCAAGTAAAAATGGGCTATCGCCGGATAAAAATTCACCAAAGCTTTCCGCAAAGCCGCATCCAAAGCCGAAACCGGGCCGTTTCCTTCCGCGCATTCCAGAATATTTGTACCGTTGACTGACAATTTCACAGTGGCTAAAGCCGTACAATCTTCGCCAACTTTATCGCAGTGAACTTGAAATCCATGAATTTCAAACCACCGCTGCCGCTTTTCCAAAGCTTCCCGCATTAACAATTCAAAAGACGCCTCAGCACCCTCAAATTGATATCCCTGACTTTCCAAATCTTTCAACTTTTCCAGAATTTGGCGGCAAGCAGGATTTTTGCGATCGAGTTCAATACCAAAAGTCTTAGCCTTCGCCAAAACATTGCTCAAACCCGATTGATCCGAAATCACAATTCGTCGGATGTTGCCAATTTTTTCCGGTTCCAAGTGTTCGTAAGTTAACGGATTTTTTGCAACCGCCGATACGTGAATTCCGCCCTTGTGAGCAAAAGCGGAAAGACCGACAAAAGGAGCGTGGTCATCGGGAGCAAGATTAACAATTTCGCTGACGGAGCGACTGACTTGAGTTAATTTCGCTAATTGCTCATCTTGAATGCAATCATAACCCAACTTGAGCTGAAAATTAGGAATCAAGGAACACAAATTAGCATTACCGCAGCGTTCGCCATAACCGTTAATAGTTCCCTGTACCATCGTCACCCCTTCCCGCACACCAGCCAGAGCATTAGCAACGGCAACTCCAGAGTCGTTGTGAGTGTGAATTCCTAACTGAATTTTAGACTTTCTCCCCTCCTTAATAAGGGGGGGTTGGGGGGGGTGAATTTCCGATTCCGAAATATCCCAAGTTTCTATTATTCCTGCCACATCACGCACAACTTGACTAACTTCGTCAGGCAAAGTACCGCCGTTAGTATCGCACAACACCAGCCATTCTGCACCAGCATTCGCCGCTGCCATTAAAGTTTTAATCGCATACTCGGGATTGTGTTTGTAGCCGTCAAACCAGTGTTCGGCATCGTAAATAACGCGCCTTCCCTGACTCCGTAAATATTCAATAGTATCTCGAATCATCGCCAGATTTTCTTCTAGCGTTGTCTTCAAACTTTCAATTACGTGCAAATCCCACGACTTGCCAAACAGCGTTACCCAGCGAGTTCCCGCCGACAAGATAGGCTGCAACATTTCATCATTAGCTGCCGTTTTTCCCGGTCGTCTGGTCGAACAAAAAGCGACTACTTCTGCTTGAATTAATGGCTGTTCTTTGAGCTGCCAAAAAAATTGTACGTCCTTAGGATTTGCTCCCGGCCAGCCACCTTCAATAAACGGAATTCCTAAACTGTCTAGCTGTCGAGCAATTCGCACTTTGTCTTCGAGAGATAAGCAGAGTCCCTCGCACTGAGCGCCGTCTCGCAGCGTGGTATCGTAGATCCAGAGCCGATTTTTCATGGGGAATTCTCAATTCTCAATTGGTAATATATCACTTATCATATTAGATGAAATTATTTGAAATAAATGCGATAATATATAGGAAAATTAACATAAATGTAATCGGGGTAAATTACTGTGGTCAAGGTACAAGCGCAAGGAAAAACATTTGAGTGCGATCGCGGATCGAATCTCCGTGAAGTCTTGCTCAAAAACGGCATCGATCTCTACAACGGCAACGCCAAAGTCATCAACTGTCACGGTTTGGGGACTTGTGGCACCTGCGCCGTCACCATCGAGGGCGAAGTTTCTGACTCCGAGTGGCGCGAAAAAGCGCGGCTTTCGCTTCCTCCCCATTCTGCGGCATCAAACCGTCGTTTGTCCTGTCAGACTAAGGTTTTGGGCGATATTAAGGTGACAAAATATCAGGGTTTTTGGGGCCAAGACTCGGAGACTGTCTGGAAACCTCAAGGATAGATTTTTTGTCGGGGAAGGCTCATAGGACGATCGCCTTGCAAGATAATATGTAAGACTTGCCCAAAAATTCTCAATGTAAGGTGCACGCACCAGCTATTAGTGTCAACAAATACGTCAAATGTAGCATGAGTCTGCTGTCTGACGATTAGGCCTTCGATCCCCCCTAACCCCCCTTAAGAAGGGGGGGACAAGAGCGTCTTGGGCTCCCCGCAACGATTCGGGAACAGCATCAAAGTTCCCCCTTCTTAAGGGGGAACAACAGCATCAAAGTCCCCCTTATTAAGGGGGATTTAGGGGGATCGGGCCGAGCGTGAGAAACGAGAGATAAAAATAATTTTAGGCGATTGTAGCATGAGTTTGCTATCTGACGATTAGGCCTTCGATCCCCCCTAACCCCCCTTAATAAGGGGGGGACAAGAGTATCAAAGTCCCCCGACTATCAGGGGGAACCTAAAACACATCGAAGTCCCCCTTCTTAAGGGGGATTTAGGGGGATCGGGCCGAGCGTGAGAAACGAGAGATAAAAAGTATTTTAGGCGATTGTTGATACCAATCCATACCAGCACCTTACCCTCAAGAAAGTCCTGAGGTAAAAAAGCCAGAAAGTCCATAGAAAAGTTAATGAATTCATCTCAAGATATTCTGATTGTTGGCGGCGGAATAATCGGCCTTTCCCTAGCAGTTGAACTGAAGTTGCGAGGGGCTTCTGTCGCCGTTGTCACCGCCGATTCCAAACAACCGACGGCCCGGGCGGCTGCCGGAATGCTGGCGCCACAAGCCGAACGAATTCCCCCGAGTCCGATGCTGGATTTGTGCCTGCAAAGTCGCGCGCTGTATGCTTCCTGGGTGGAACGGCTAGAACAGATTACGGGGTTGAAAACGGGATATTGGCGATCGGGAATTCTCGCACCTGTGTGTCAAAATGAGCCTCAAGAAAAGCCAAATGTGTCAAACCTTAATTCTCAATGGCTCGACAGAGACGCGATTCGCCAACATCAATTTGGATTGGGCGATGAAGTAATTGGCGGTTGGTGGTATCCTGACGACGCTCAAGTTGACAACCGCGCTTTATTTCGGACGCTTCAAGCCGCAACTAAAGAATTACAGATTGAGATTATTCAAGATACTGCCAAGGAAATTATTCGACATAAAAATCTAGTTTTTGGTGTAGAAACAACAGCCAGAAAATTGCAAGCAGACCGTTATATTTTGGCGGCAGGGCCTTGGTGCGAGAAGTTATTGAATGTTCCGATTTTTCCCAGAAAGGGGCAAATGCTGTCAGTCTGCGTACCAGAAAATTTGGGAGTGATTCAGCCGCTGCAAACAGTTTTATTCGGGACTGGCATTTATATTGTACCGCGTCAAGATGGCAGAATTATTATTGGCGCAACTAGCGAGAATGTGGATTTTACCCCTGGAAATACTCCAGCGGGAATTCAAAGTTTGCTAGCAGGAGCGATGAAGTTATATCCCGAATTGCAGCATTATCCGATTTTAGAGTTTTGGTGGGGATTTCGGCCGGCTACGACGGATGAGTTGCCGATTTTGGGTGCTTCTGCTTGGGATAATTTGACATTGGCAACGGGGCATTATCGCAATGGCATTTTGTTGGCTCCGGTAACTGCTAAATTGTTGGCTGATTTGATGTTGGAGCAAAAGTTAGATCCGTTGTTGGCTGCGTTTAATTATTCGAGGTTTGGATTTTAAGCACTTACTTAAGCTTATATCTATTGGTACAGAATGTCTCTTACTTCTTAGGTACGTAGTTGCGCTTCAGCGCTCTTTGGCGTTGCTTAATCAGGGTATGAAAATGGACAACTTAAAAATTCAGCTATATTGACTGAATCGCTTGTTTGATTTTTTCACATTGAGTCGTTCATCGCGTAAATTAGCAACGCCCAGCGCTGTTTAAATAGGATTTAAAGAGCGCTGAAGCGCAACTACATACCTTGATGTAACAGTTGCGTCCCGGCCTGTGAGTAAGTCCAAATTAGTTAGATTCTGGTTTTTTGGGTTGGTTCAATTCCCTGCATTTAAGCGCAGCCAAATCGTAAGCATTTTGGTAATCTTTACCGCCTAACATGACATCGCCGTAATATTCATAGGGTTGATTTCCGTAAACAGGCAGCGGGTCGTCTTCTGGATAATCTTCTTTTGACTCCTCTAGAATTGCTTTGAGTTTCTTGACGCTCAATCGCTGGGCGGGGAAGTAATGAATGTCTTGAGCGCTGAAGCCCAGATGCGGAAAAGTTGGGTCAAGAATTCGCTCGTTTAGTTCAATCCAGCTATACTCGATGGGTTTGTAAGGTGCTCCGGGTGCAGCTAAAAATCCTTGGACGTAAATTGCGCCTTCGGTGGTTAAGGCTGCTTTGGAAGCGTTATCAAAGCAGTTTTTCCGGTTACTTTTGATGCGAGTGGCGATTTCAATAGAAAGCGTCTCATCTAACAGTTCGCTCATAATTTCTTCGAGTCGCGTGTGCGATTAGATTGTAGCAAGTCGGAGCTGCGATCGCAAAAAACGAACGATCGCCAATAACAATCGCTCCTCAAATTCCCGTTTCCACGAGTCGAGCCAAAATCCTCTGCGGTGGTGGATGTTGTGTCACATTTGGGTTTCGGGGGCGGTTTCTCAAAGGCGCAGGCGGGGGTGATACAGGCCGGAAAGTCGATCGCCCGTATCAACTTCCCGGCGGATCGCAAGATTTGGGAGTCGCCGAATGTTTGAGCGTGCGATCGAGTGAGAGCTTAGCCCCTAAACAGTAGCGATTTGTCGCGCTGGTGACACGCTGCACACACAGTTTTTTCTGCAAATCAGCGAGAATTGTGATAACCTCATAGATGTGCGAAAATCGGTTCCAACAAAAAGCAACCGTTGGAAAAAACGGGGAAAGTCCGGTGTAAGTCCGGCGCTGTCCCGCAACTGTAATGAGATGATAGAGTCTCTTAGTCAGAAGGCCCGCCGATATCCCAAGCCTGTTCTTTTTCGTCTACGAGGTATAGATGATAGTTAATTTTGCAGTTTTAAAAGTCATGTACTATGGCGAGATATCCGAATGAAAAGCGCCATTAAAAAGTCAGATTTTGTGCTAGTTCCTTACATAAAAAGTAACAATCTTAAAGCTAGTTTCCAATTATCTAATACAGTAATTCCCTATATATTTTTATGGTTTTTAGCATTTAAAGCTGCTGCCATTTCTGTATGGCTGCTGCCACCAATAATCGTGTTGATGACACTCTTTTCAGGACGTTGTTTCTCTTTGATGCACGATTGCGGACACTATTCTCTGTTTAGTTCCAAAAAAGTCAATCGCACAGTGGGTTTTCTGCTAGGTATCATCAATGCAATTCCTCAGTACCCCTGGTCTAGAGGACACGCTTACCATCACAAAAATAATGGTAACTGGGATATGTACCGAGGCCCTTCGGCGTTAATTTCCACCGAAAAGTTTGCGGCACTCAGTCCATTTAACCAAAAAATCTATCAATTGCTCAGACACCCGCTGATGCTGTTTCCTGGTGGCTTTTTCTACCTGATTATCAAACCAAGACTGGCGCTAATCTTGGGAATTGCTGGTTTTATCCGACATACTTTTGATTGTCTAAATCAAGATTTAGGTATGGGTTTATCTAGAATAATTGCCTCCTACAAATCCAAACATTGGTATACGACGGCTGAGTTTTGGGATTTACTCTTCAACAATATTTGTGTGGTGGGTAGCTGGTTTTATCTGGGTAACTTACTTGGGTTTGGGTTTTTCTGGAGTGTTTACTCAATTGTGATGACTTGTTCGGCGGCGATATTTATCTGCATCTTCTTTGTGCAGCACAATTTTGAGGGTTCCTACGCTCACAAGACAGAGGGCTGGGACTATCTGCTGGGCGCGATCGAAGGCAGCAGTTATCTCAAATTACCAGCTATTCTCAATTGGTTTTCGGCTGATATTGCTTACCACAATATTCATCATCTCTCTGAGCGAATTCCTAATTACAATCTTCGGGCGTGTCACAATGCTAATCTGCACCTGCTTGGTAATTCAAGAATTCTGACAATTCGCGAGATTCCTGATTGTTTCAAGTTCATTCTGTGGGATGCTGCTTCAGATAGTCTGCAATCGATCGCATCATTTCAAGAAAAAGCTGAAAACCAGGCGGTTGCAACCGATTCTATACAAGTAAAACAGACATCTCTAAGTTGAAGAACAAGTGCTGAAAATCCTGTTAATTTTTCATTTCCGGGGTTCTAGGACATAGTTGGTGTCAAGCGGGTTTCAAACGCTGTCCGATATTTGTCTCAATTGGTTACAATAAGTTAATTGCCCTACTTTTGTAGGCAATTTTCGCCTGTATTCTGCTCTGGAAAGAAGGTAAAAAAATGAATTTATTTGTTGTTGTACTTGGAGTTTTGTTTGTACTGCTGGCGATCGCCCTTACGCTCTATTTAATCGCGGCTCGCCCTTATCAATCATCCGACTCCGTAGCCAATTCCTACGACGAATGGACGGAAGACGGGATTCTAGAATTTTATTGGGGCGAACACATCCACTTGGGCCATTACGGTGCGCCGCCACAACGCAAAGATTTCCTCGCAGCCAAATCGGATTTTGTGCATGAAATGGTGCGCTGGGGAGGCTTGGATAAATTACCTGCTGGTACTACCGTCTTAGATGTGGGCTGTGGAATTGGGGGTAGCAGTCGCATTCTCGCGAAGGATTATAAGTTTGCTGTCACTGGAATTACGATCAGCCCGCAGCAAGTTAAACGCGCTCAAGAATTAACTTCCCCAGAGCTCGATTTGCAGTTTCGGGTGGATGATGCTATGGCGCTGTCGTTTCCAGATGCGAGTTTTGATGTGGTTTGGTCGATCGAAGCTGGGCCGCATATGCCAGATAAAGCCGTGTTTGCGAAAGAGTTGATGAGAGTCGTCAAGCCCGGTGGCGTGCTGGTTGTAGCTGACTGGAATCAAAGAGACGATCGCAAAATCCCGCTCAATTTCTGGGAGAAACCCGTGATGCAGCAACTGCTGGATCAATGGTCGCATCCGGCTTTTTCAAGCATCGAGGGCTTTTCAGAACTTTTAGAAGCAACGGGGTTTGTAGAGGGCGCTGTAACCACCGCAGATTGGACGCAAGAAACCCTTCCTTCATGGATAGATTCTATCTGGCAAGGTATAGCTAGACCGGCCGGATTAGTACGTTTTGGTGTATCGGGTTTCATCAAGTCTCTGCGAGAAGTACCGACTCTTTTACTAATGCGTTTAGCATTTGGTGCGGGGCTTTGTCGCTTTGGAATGTTCCGCGCACTCCGAGCAAATTCAGAGAGAAGACTGGCGGTTGAAACCGCGTCTATACAGGCAAAACCCGCCTCCGCGGGTTGAAGATATTGCAATTAAAATTACGTGGGCTAGAAAGAAGACTGGCGGTTGAAACCGCGTCTATACAGGCAAAACCCGCCTCCGCGGGTTGAAGATAGTGCAATTAAACATTACGTTATTCTCTTCAGTCCGCGGAGGCGGACTTCGTTTGTGTAGACGCGGTTTCAACCGCCGTCATCGTTTGTGTAGACGCGGTTTCAACCGCCGTCATCGTTTGTGTAGACGCGGTTTCAACCGCCGTCATCGTTTGTGTAAACGCGGTTTCAACCGCCATCTTCCCTATCTTATTTGAATATGAGCTAGATCATAAGACCTCTTGCGAAAGTCTCAGGCGAGCGCTAATTTGTCTTCAAAGAAAGTTCATAATTATAAATGCCAGCAATCAAATTAAATCTCAATCCGAAGCGTCTTCTTCGATTTCGATATCTCGACGAAA
>NZ_JAAFKG010000016.1 GCF_013299185.1 Microcoleus sp. bin48.metabat.b7b8b9.023
AGAATGGACTACTGGGTGATGTTGAGTCACCGAGATAATTGAGTATTTCTACTCATTTTTGTCTCGGATGATTCACTTTTCCCCCCTCAATCCCCCTATGTGCCAGTTGGGGGTGCGGAATGTGGGTTCCAATCCGTTGCTAAGGTTTAATTGCAGCTAATTTTGCCCTTAATTTTGCGTTTGGCCGCGCCCATACCTAGAATCCCAAATCCTGCCAAAGTACCCAATACCGTACCAGGTTCCGGTACTGCTTCAGCAGATGGTGTTTCAAAATTACCTTTAATCGCGATCGCATCATTAGCGCACTCAGCAAACAAGTTAGCAATATAACTGCCAGAAGGCATGGCAGATTTATTGAAACTGAATCCGATGGTTTGAGAACCTACTGCATTAAACTGCGAGAAATCCAAACCCATGGCGCTCAAAGTTGCTGAAGTTAAAGCAGAGATTTCTCCTACTTTTGTACCCGAATCAATTGAGTTGAGAACTGTCCAGTTTCCTGTTTGTTGAAAATAGGGGTCATTCGCAGCTAAATCTCCCGTAGACGGCGTTCCACCAGCCGATCGAACGCGATCGTTGTATTGAGTTAAATTGGTAAATCCAGAATTAATTTGGGTGACGCTTTTCGCTGTAACATTGCTGTAAACGCCTGTTGTCGCGACGCCTGAGTCATTGCCGGCGGCAAAGCGCACTGCAAACAAGCTGCCATTTGCGTTAGCTGTATTGAAGTTTTGACCTGAAAAATTGAAGAATAAATCGCCGTAGTTAATGTTCCCTCTTTGAGCCTCGGTGTCAGCATATCCTGCTAAACTCAGATTGGAGTTGATGGCGATAAAAGCTCTATCTGATGTTTCTTTGACGGCGATGCCGTAAAATTCAAACTCGCCACCACCGATTTGATTTCCTGTCACGCCGTCGTTGAAGGAGTCGATCGCATAATTCCAGCCGTTAGATAGGGTTGCTGCTGTAGCCTTTGGTTGCTGTAATCCAATAAATGCAAGGAAGACAGCCACCGAGTAAGTCCAGCGAAAGCTGTTTTTTGTAATGGAATTCATAAAAAACTCTCTGATGAACGTGTGTTAAAGTATCAATTTTGTCGATCGACTATTTTGATTTTTAGTAAATCACACATTTCAGTATATTTTATTAAAGTTTTGGTAAAGATTTTGTTGGCAATTACGTAATATCACTGGGATTTGTCCAAAAAACCAACCAATACCTTCAACAGTTGACAGTTGACAGTTGACAGTTGACAGTTTGAAAGCAACCTCTACCCTTAAGTCCAAGGATTGGAGTAATGAATAATCTGATTTTAATTTCTCCCTCAAAGGCTTGGGGCTTTCAACCAATTCTTTGCTGTACTGTATCTAGATTGTCTGTGGTGTGCGAGGGGGAGATGGCAGAGGGTGCGATGGGGAGAGGGTTTGAAGATTTGCGATCGGCGATCGCAATATGCAGCAATTTAAATAAACAACAATACACAACAACTTATTCGCCTATAATTTGAATACTTACACTTCTGTTTCGCGGCCCGTCTAAGTCGAAAAATAAAACTGATTGCCAAGTCCCCAGTGCTAATTTACCTTCAACAACTGGAATGACTTCGCTGGTACTGAGTGTCATGGCCATCAGGTGAGAATGCGCGTTGATCGGTTCGTCGGGCGGAACTATTCTTAAATGCAAGTCGTTGTGCAGGTATTTGTCGTCTGGGGGCGCTAATTTTTGCAGGTATACTTTAATATCGGCTAGCAATCTTTCTTCGTTTTCATTGATTGCTAAAGCTGTCGTGGTGTGTCGGGAAAATACAAGGACTTGTCCATTTTTTACTGCACTTGCGTCCAGAAGCTGGACTATTTGGGGCGTGATGTTGTAAATGCTGATGCCTGATTCTGTGAGGATTTCGATTGTTTGATTGATTATTTGCATAACTTATCTCTTATCTTCCGCCCGGTTCAATAATTATAATTACGTTTGTAGTGAGGACTTCAGTCCTCAAAGTCCTCAAATGCCGATCGCCCAAAATTCTATCATTTCTCTCAACCCTTGCTACCCATGAAGTGTTGGGAAACATTGAAAGGAGGACTTACGCATCAATACCAAAGAAACCGGGTTTTTTGCCTAATCTCGGGGTTAGAACCAAGGATTTTCGTAAAAAACCCGGTTTCTCACCACTCGCGCGTCAGTGCAAAGTAAATCTAAAATCTAAAATCGACTGAGATCCAGAGGCGATCGCTCTCGCCTACGCACGTTTTAACAACAGTCAAGCAAATTCCTGCAACATATTACAGCAGGCATCGCGGGTTAATTCTAACTCGGGCGGTAGTTTCTGCACTTGAAGCGCTGCATAAATCGATCGAGTTTTTCCCGACTCTTAACCTATCGCCGAGAGCTCGTTGACAATTTTGACTTTTCCCTTGAGCACAGAGCGCAGCAGGCGGTTGATCGAATGTATGTCTTCCTCGGGGAGAGAGTCATCTAAAACAGCGGCCATCAAACCGTAGCGATCGGCTACAGTCAAACTGCCCGTATCGGTAACAGAGGCAAGTATTTCGGAAATAGCGCCGGGGATAAGTTGAACCAAAAACATGAAACGTTCCCTCTCATTCGATACAAGTATCATCTCTCGTTCTCCAAAAATTAAGAGTGACGCTGGCATAGCAGAGAACGTGATGTTTTGAGGCTAACTGTGCGATCGCCACGGAGCTTATTTTGTGACGAGTGGCATCTTAAATCAGCGATCGCCGTCACAATATTATCTGAGAACTACCCATTGCCTCCACTCTCCTCCAAAATCTAAAGATTTATAAAGCTTTTTGGGATCTGCGGGTGTCTTTACCCATTTCCCATGTATAAAACGCATTGCGGTGATGCAAAAAGTTCATAAAAGTAAACATTTTGTAAAAATAGCTACGAATATTTACTGTCGCGCGCTTTACATTAGTTCATAACAAAGGTGCATCGGAATACAGCGATCGAGCCATCGGTAACAACTATAACCATATATAGTTTGGCTGAATTCGAGACAGCGCCTAATCAAGCTCAGGCATACACAAGACCAACCATGCTTAAAAGAAATTAGATCGAGTAACTAAATATACAGTTTTAAATCCACAAGCTCATTAAGGTTAGCAGGAAACACATTTTATGCTCCAAGTCAATATCTCAGGGAATAAACCAGCAGCGAGGGTAAATCGATGACCCAAACAGTAGAACCCAAAGCCAGCTTGAACAAGTTTGAAAAACTCAAAGCCGAAAAAGATGGCTTAGCAGTCAAAGCCGAACTAGACCACTTCGCCCAAATCGGCTGGGAAGCAATGGACGAAATCGATCGCGAGCACCGCCTCAAATGGCTCGGCATATTCTTTCGGCCAGTAACTCCGGGCAAATTCATGATGCGCCTGCGCTTGCCCAACGGCGTCATTACCAGCAATCAAACTAGAACGTTAGGAGACATATTACAACGCTACGGCTCCGACGGCAGCGCTGACATCACCACCAGACAAAACCTACAACTGCGCGGAATTCGGATCGAAGATGTGCCCGATATCTTCCGCCGTCTCAAGGAAGCGGGGATGACCAGCATTCAGTCTGGAATGGACAATGTACGTAACATTACGGGTTCCCCAGTCGCGGGTTTGGATGCCGGCGAACTGATAGATACGTGGGAATTGGCGAACCAAGTCCAAGACATGATTACCAACAGCGGCGAAGGCAACCCAGAGTTTTCCAATCTGCCGAGAAAGTTTAATATTGCGATCGCAGGCTGCCGCGATAACTCAGTCCACGCCGAAATCAACGACATCGCCTTCGTACCCGCTTACTCTGACGGCAACATCGGCTTTAACGTTTTAGTCGGCGGCTTCTTCTCCGCCAAACGCTGCGAAGCTGCAATTCCCCTCAACGTCTGGGCTAGTCCCAGCGACGTTGTAGATTTGTGCAGAGCAATTTTAACTGTGTTTCGCGATCGAGGCCCGAGAGCAAACCGCCAAAAATCGCGGTTGATGTGGCTGATTGACGAACTCGGCATCGAACAATTCCGCGCCGCCGTCGAACAACAAGTAGGCCGCACTTTGCCCCCCGCCTCGCCCAAAGATGAAATCATCTGGGACAAACGCGACCACATCGGCATCTACGCGCAAAAACAATCAGGGCTCAACTATGTAGGGTTGCACGTTCCCGTCGGACGGCTGCAAGCAGCAGATTTGTACGATTTGGCCAGAATCGCTGAGGTTTACGGCAGCGGCGAACTCAGGCTCACCGTCGAAGAAAACGTAATTGTTCCCAACGTTCCCGACTCGCGGCTGGAATCCCTAGTCAAAGAACCGTTGTTACAGCGTTTCTCGATCGACCCCGCACCCCTAACGCGCGCCTTGGTTTCCTGCACCGGCTCAAAGTTTTGCAACTTCGCCCTCATCGAAACCAAAGCCCGATCCGTGGCAATGATTCGGGAACTGGAAGCCGAACTCTCCGTTCCCAAACCGGTCAGAATTCACTGGACTGGTTGCCCCAATTCCTGCGCTCAACCCCAGGTAGCCGACATCGGCTTGATGGGTACAAAAGTTCGCAAGAACGGCAAAACCCTCGAAGGTGTGGACATCTACATGGGAGGAACAGTTGGCAAAGACGCTCATTTGGGTACTTGCGTCCAAAAAAGCATTCCTTGCGAAGACCTGAAACCGGTGCTGCATCAACTGTTAATTGATAAGTTTGGGGCTGTTCCCAATCCAGCTTTCGGGGATGTCGCTTCCCTGAACCGGCAACTGCAACTGACGGTTGAGAGAGACGAAACAGTTCTGATGGCGAAACCTCAGACATCTACTGTCATTTTCGCTCGATCGGGCAAAGAAGTGGCTTGCAGCGAAGACGAATTCATTCTCGACGTTGCCGAACGCGCCGGAATCGACCTCGAAAGCAGTTGCCGATCGGGAACCTGCGGCACTTGCAAGCAGCAACTCTTAGAAGGTAAAACCGTCTACGACAGCCAACCTGACGCAGCCTCCGACTTAGAACCAGGGTTCATCTTAGCTTGCAGCGCGCGGGCGATCGGCAAAGTGTCGATCGACGCCTAATATCATAATGTGAGATTCGAGAGACCCAAAGAATTATCTCATTGCGAACAGAATTATGTCATTGCGAATGATATTCTCTCCTTGCGATCGAAATTATGTCATTGCGAAGGTCGTAAACCAATCTCACATCAGGCATCTCACATTTCGAGTATCTCAAAGTACACCAACAATTCAAGACAAATGAGCAACCTTTCTAGAAGAAAATTCATCATCACCGCCGGAGCAACAGCAGCAGGCACCCTCCTCGCCCACGGTTGCAGTTCCGGTTCCAGCACTACTAGCGGTAGCCCTACCCCCGCAGCCGGTGGCGCCTCACCCACCGCCGCCCCAGCAGTCAACATCAACCCCGCCGACGCCCCCGAAGTTACCACCGCCAAACTCGGATTCATTGCCCTCACCGACTCCGCACCCATAATCATCGCCCAAGAAAAAGGGTTATTTGCGAAGTACGGCATGAAAGACGTACAAATCCTCAAACAAGCATCTTGGCCAGTTACTCGCGACAACCTAGAACTCGGTTCCGACAAAGGTGGCATTGACGGAGCTCACATCTTGTCCCCGATGCCTTACCAGATGACCTTAGGCACAATTACCAAAGGCAATCAACCAGTGCCGATGAACATTGTTGCCCGGTTAAATACCAACGGTCAAGCCATCTCCGTAAGCAAAAAATACCTAGATTTAAAAGTAGGTACAGACAGCAAACCACTCAAAGCAGCCCTCGCCAATCAAAAAATTGCTGTTACCTTTCCCGGCGGCACCCACGATTTGTGGATGCGCTATTGGTTAGCAGCCGGTGGCATCGACCCGAATACAGAAGTTTCTGTTATTCCCGTACCGCCACCTCAAATGGTAGCTAACATGAAATCCGGCAGCATGGAAGCATTTTGCGTCGGCGAACCTTGGAATGCCCAGCTAGTTACTCAAAAAGTTGGATACACCGCCTTAGTAACGGGAGAGCTCTGGAAAGATCACCCAGAAAAAGCCTTAACTTTAAGAGCAGATTGGGTTGAGAAAAATCCTAAAGCTACTAAAGCAATTACAATGGCCGTACTGGAAGCCCAGCAGTGGTGCGATAAGCCAGAAAATAAAGATGAGATGTGCCAAATCATCTCTCAAGATAAGTGGTTGAAAGTACCACTTGCAGATATTGCAGGTCGCATGAAAGGACAAATTGACTATGGTACTGGCCGCGTTGAAGCAGCTAGTTTAGTAGCAATGAAATTCTGGGCTGACAATGCTTCCTATCCCTACAAGAGTCACGATGCTTGGTTCATCGCCGAAAATATTCGCTGGGGTTATATGCCGGCAACTACCGACATCAAAGCCACGGTTGATAAAGTTAACCGCGAGGATATTTGGAAAGCAGCAGCGACGGCACTTGGCGTTCCTGCAGCCCAAATTCCTGCAACCACTTCTCGTGGTGTCGAAACATTTTTTGACGGCGTGAAGTTCGATCCGGAAAAACCTGAAGAATATCTGAAGAGTCTGGCTATCAAGAAAGCCTAATTAGTGAACAGTTGACAGTTGGTAGGGGTGGTGTCCCCGTGCCCGCCCTCTTAGTTGACAGTTGACAAATCATAAAAGTTAGTGGCGTTGGGTTTCGCAACTCAACCCACCACAGCCGATAGGGTTCTGAATTCAAAGTATCTACAAATAATCGATTATTCACTGTACTGAAAATAGACAAATGGCAACAAACCTCTCTGTTTCTAAAAGTAAAAATCCAGCAAATTTTGTGCTGGATCTGGTTCAAAAAAACCGCAAAAAAATAATCCGCCCGCTAGTTGCGATTACAGTTCTGCTGGTAGTTTGGCAAATCCTCTGCCACGACCCCACATCCACCTTGCCCGGCCCGATTAAAGCCGTCCAAGAAAGCTGGAATTTGATTATCAATCCGTTCTTCGATAACGGTGGTACTGACAAAGGTTTATTCTGGCAACTGGCTGCTAGCTTGCAGCGGGTGGCGATCGGCTTTACTCTAGCAGCAGTTCTCGGCATTGGTTTAGGGATATTAATCGGTACAAACTCTTTAATGTTCGATGCTTTAGACCCGCTATTTCAAGTATTTAGAACAATCCCGCCCCTGGCTTGGCTACCGATCGCCCTGGCAGTATTTCAACAGTTCAATCCCTTTGAAGGCTTGGGGATGAAAGCTAACGAAGTTTCTGCACTTTTCGTAATCTTGATTACAGCAATCTGGCCGATTCTGATTAACACCACAGTAGGCGTTCAACAAATACCTCAAGATTACAGAAACGTCGCCCGAGTCTTGCGCCTCCCCAACCAAAAATACTTCTGGAAAATCTTGCTACCGTCTTCGGTTCCTTATATCTTCACAGGGTTGAGAATTGGTATCGGTTTGTCTTGGCTGGCGATTGTGGCTGCGGAAATGTTAGTCGGCGGTGTCGGCATCGGCTTCTTCATCTGGGACGCTTATAACAGTTCTCGACTCAGCGCCGTGATTCTGGCAGTGCTTTATGTAGGAATCGTCGGTTTGATTTTAGACAGACTCGTTGGTTTCGTCGCTTCTAAAGTTGTTCCTGAAGAACAAAAATAGAATTGGGGAATGGGGAATAGGGAATGGGGCATCGGGCATTAGTGTCAACCACCAGGTCAAACGTAGTATTGGTCTTCTGTCTGAGTCACAATTCTCTCGATCCCCCCTAGCCCCCCTTAAAAAGGGGGGAACCAGAACCACTCAAAGTCCCCCTTCTTAAGGGGGATTTAGGGGGATCGAGACTCGGCTACAAACGAGAGATACAGAGAGTTTTAGTATTAAGTTGACACCAATGGGTAATGAAAACTTAGTTGTCTGGGACACCCGGATCAACAAAATATTTTCCCAATGGCCAATGCCCAATGCCCTGTTTGGCCAATTAAAATAATCAGCATCTACAAAATACAAATTAACCGGAAAAATCATGTCAGTTCTTATTGAAGTAGACCACGTAGATCGCGTATTTAACTTGCCAAATGGCGAGCAATACATCGCTCTCAAAAATATCGAACTTAAAATCAAAAAGGGAGAATTTATCACCTTAATCGGACACTCTGGTTGTGGTAAATCTACACTATTAAATATCATCGCCGGACTGGACACAGCAAGTCAGGGCGGGATTACTTTAGAAGGGCGGGAAGTCCGCGATCCAGGCCCGGATAGAATGGTGGTATTTCAAAATTACTCGCTGCTACCTTGGCTGACTGTTCGCGAAAATATTGCCCTAGCAGTCGATGAAATTTACAGCGGTAACTCTCAAGCAGACCGGGAGTTGGTAATCGAATACCATATTAAATTGGTGGGACTGGGGGCGGCAGCCAACAAACGTCCCGGCGAAATTTCTGGGGGGATGAAACAAAGAGTTGCGATCGCCCGTGCCCTCGCTATCCGCCCGAAATTGCTGCTGCTAGACGAACCCTTCGGCGCCCTCGATGCTTTAACTCGCGGCGGTTTGCAAGACCAATTGATGAACATTTGCGAAGAAAGCAAAGTCACCAGCGTGATGGTAACTCACGACGTAGATGAGGCTTTGTTGCTGAGCGATCGCATTGTAATGCTCACCAACGGCCCGGAAGCGCAAATCGGACAAATCCTCGAAGTGGACATTCCTCGGCCCCGCAAGCGCATGGAAGTGGTCAACCATCCGAGTTACTACGCGCTGCGAAACGAAATGGTTTACTTCCTCAACCAGCAAAAACGGGTGAAACAGCGCCGGGCCAAACAACAAGCCCCATCCGTGGTGATCGCCCGCAACGGCCTGGAAAAAGTCAACCTCGACATCGGCTTTATTCCCCTCACCGACTGCGCGCCCTTAGTCGTAGCCAAAGAGAAAGGATTCTTCAAAGCCCACGGCTTAGAAGAAGTCACCCTCGTGCGCGAACCTAGCTGGAAAGAAATTGCTAAAGGTATCGGCCAAGGACGACTGGACGCCGCGCAAATGGTCGCAGGAATGCCGATCGCCATGCTGTTAGGTATGGACGGCGAAGCCCCTGTTCCCGTCAACAGCGCCTTAACCCTGTCCCGCAACGGCAACTCGATTATTTTCGGGAAACACCTTTACGACGAAGGCATTCGGACATTAAAGGATTTCAAAGCTGCGATCGCCAAGACCCCCGACAAGGTACAAACCTTGGCCATGGTACACTCCGCCTCCATGCACAATCTGCTGTTCCGCTACTGGCTGGCTGCCGGTGGCATTGACCCCGATCGGGATGTGGCCTTGACCATGATTCCGCCCCCGCAGATGGTATCGAATTTAAAAGCAGGCAACATCCAGGGCTATTGTGCCGGCGATCCCTGGAACTCCAAAGCAGTCAACGACGGTACGGGTTTTGCCATCGCCCGTTCCCTCGATATTCTGCCCGGACACATCGAAAAAGTTCTCGGCGTTAGCGAAGATTGGGCACAGAAATATCCTAAAACCCACGTCGCCCTCGTCAAAGCGCTTTTGGAAGCCTGCGAATACTGCGACGATCGCCGCAACCGCGAAGAAATCCTAGAATTGATTTGCCAAGAACAATACATCGGTGCCGATCCAAAAGACATCCGTCCGGGGTTCATCGACCCGTACAACTCCGGTACGGAGGCACAACCCGAAATGCTCTACAATTTCAACCAGTTCTATGTTGACAAAACCAATTGTCCAGACCGCCTAGAAATGTTGTGGGTGATGGCGCAGATGGCCCGCTGGGGATTGATTCCGTTCCCGAAAAACTGGGTGGAAGTGGTCGATCGAGTTTTGCGGCCCGATGTGTTCGGTCAAGCAGTGCGCGAGTTGGGTTTGCCGGATATTGCTAGAGCTCGCCGGACGATCGAACTATTTGACGGCACTGTCTTTAATCTAGACGACCCGATCGACTATCTTCAGAACGTCAAAATCAAGCGCGATCTTCGGATTGAAGAAATCTTAATTGAACAAATAGGCAGTCAGTGTTCCATCAGACAGCCAGCATAATCACCAAATAGGAAGAGGGAGTGAAGAGTAAGGAATCAGGAAACAAGACTCCACATTTCCCGCTTCCTAATTACCTCTCTTACTAACCCTTAATCCTAAATTCTCATGTCTAATCCCGCAAACCCCCAACCAAATCCTGAAAATATGCAAACTATCAAAGCGCCCCCGGCAACGAAGATTCAGAGTAAGAAATCAGGCTTTTTGACTATTAAAGATGTATCAAAAGTCTACCCAAACCTGAAAGAACCAGAAAAACCTTTCGTGATTCTCGACGGTGTGAACCTGACGATTAATGAAGGCGAATTTATTTGTTTGATCGGTCACTCTGGCTGTGGCAAATCAACTTTGCTGAACATGATTGCGGGATTTAACGGGCCGACAAGCGGAGAAGTTGCTCTCGAAGGTGCGCGGATTACTGAACCGGGCCCCGATCGCATGGTGGTGTTTCAAAACTACTCGCTGCTACCGTGGCTGACTGCTACTGAAAACATCCACCTCGGTGTTGAAACTGTTTACGGGGATAAGTCCGCAGAGGAACACGATAAGATCGTCAAAGATAACCTGGAATTAGTGGGGCTGACAGAAGCTTGCAACAAAAGACCAGGCCAGTTGTCGGGCGGTATGAAACAGCGGGTGGCGATCGCCCGAGCCCTGGCAACTCGTCCCAAACTGCTGATTTTGGACGAACCCTTCGGAGCACTAGATCCGATTACCAGGGAAGAGTTGCAGGAAGAATTGCTGAAAATCTGGCGCGAGTACAAAATTACGATCGTCATGATTACTCACGATATTGATGAAGCTTTGTTTTTAGCCGATCGCATCGTGATGATGACCAACGGCCCTGCTGCATCAATAGGCGAAGATGTGCACATTCCCTTCAGCCGTCCCCGCAACCGCACGCGGATTATGGAAGATCCGAAATATTACGAACTCCGCAACTTTGCTTTAGAATTCCTGTTCTCTCGCTACGCCCACCACGAAGAGGACACAACGGACTCAGAAATGGCACCCGTCGTCCTGCCATTACCCGCTAGCAAAAAGCCTGGGGCTACTGCTGACAAGCCCATGCCACCGGTATCCTTTGTGCCTCACGCTGCACAACCCGTAGAAGCCTCGCCAATCAAAGGTGCCGTCCTGGCAGTCTCGTGGTTGGTAACAATGGCAACTTTAGCTGCTGTCAATACATCTGCTGTTTCCAGCCAACTCAAGCAAGCTAAGCTAGCAGAAACTACACCGGCACCAACTGCGGCGGCGGTTGTCAGTTCTCCCCCCAGCCCTGCACCGATCGCAGCCAGCCCTGCACCGATTGCAGCCAGCCCTGCACCAAGTGCTGCTGCAAGTCCTGCATCCATTGCCAGTCCTGCACCGAGTGCTGCTGCAAGTCCTGCATCCATTGCCAGTCCTGCAACCTCACCCACCAAGGCAGCAAGCAGTGCAGGTTCAGGAATTTCGGACAAAGCTGAACTTGATGCGATCGGAAATCAGTTGTATGCACGAATTGACGAAAATTGGAAGACAACTCCGACATTTACCCAAAGTTTGACCTATCGAGTCAAAGTGAAACAAAACGGAGATATCGTACAGTTCGAGCCAACAAATAAAGCAGCTAAAGATTTCCTCAAAGAAACTCCTCTGCCCGTTTTACAAGCGACCGCCGGTGCCGCAGCAGGCGCTCAAAAAACTGCTGATTTCCAAGTAACTTTTAGCCCCACCAGCGGCGGCGGTGGCGTATTAGAAGTTAAAACCGCGAAATAGGCAACATATTCCCGCACTCAATCTGAGATTGGTACGAACAACTATAGCCTTTCTCAGATAGATGAGGCACGCTTAGGGTAATTGGCGATCGGTAATTGGTAATGCGTAATTGGTAATGGGCTTCTAAGCTTTTAAATCGCCAACTTTTTTCTGATTTCCAATTACCTTTTTCCCGATTACCCTTTTTTCGATTGCCGATTGCCCCAACCATCCGCGAATATGGCAAATCGAACTGCCATAACTCAAAAGTATTACCCGAAAGAATTGGTTGAAAGCCCGCCCGCCATAGCGGGAGAAATTAAAATCAGACTATTTATTACTCCAATCCTCTTCCTTCCGAAGAGGGCCCGCACGGGGGCACCGCCCCTACAAACTGTCAACTGTCAACTGTCAAACCGCCTGCTGTCTGAGTCCTGCAAACATTCCTCCTATCCCCCATCCCTTGGGGGGACAACAGTTAGGTATTAATTCAGTCTGTTTGAGGGGATTGTGAAGCGGAGAAAGTTAGCTACAATCGAGACCGATCGCCAGTTTAACTAAGATAGCGGTTAATTTTAAATCAGGGTATTGTAAAACTTCATTGACTTTATAGCCATTAATAGCCATGTATAGTATAGTATAGTCAAAAATCAGGGCAAAACAATGCAGCTCGTTTCCAAGCAAATTATCGATCGAAACCACTGGCTGTACAAGCAGCTAGATAATTTGTGCTTTCTTTCTAAGAATCTTTTCAACTATGCTAACTACATAGTCCGACAAAAGTTTATTAGTTCCGGAGAATACCTCGATTATTACAAAATACAGAAAATATGTCAGGGAAAGACTGACTATCTAGCATTACCAGCCAAAGTATCTCAGCAAGTATTATTGAGATTGCATGAAAGCTGGAAATCTTTTTTTGTAGCTACCCAGGAATATAAGTTACATCCAGATAAATTCAAAGTCCGACCCAAAATACCCAGATACAAACACAAAATATTAGGCAGAAATGTCCTGACTTACACCGCTCAAGCTATCAGTCAAGAATGGCTCAAAAAAGGAATCATCAATCTGTCTTTGACTCAGATATTTCTAACGACTAAAGTCAGCCAAGTAAATCAAGTCAGAATCGTTCCAAAAACTTACCATTACTCGATAGAGGTAGTTTATGAACCCAAGGCTGTAACTGTTTCATCATCAGGTGTTGAAGGAATAGCAGGAATTGATATTGGCCTGAATAATTTAGCGACAATTACATCCAATCAAAACGGGTTTGTTCCGCTGATAATAAATGGCAAACCTCTCAAATCAATCAATGCCTACTATCACAAAAAAAAGGCTGTGTTGCAGTCAGACTTGAAGGGGGAGAGACAAACATCAATCAAAATTGAACAATTAACTCACAAGCGGAATGTAAAAGTAGATAATTACCTGCACAACGCTAGTCGATTCATCATCAATCATCTGGCAGCTAACCGAATCGGGACACTGGTGATTGGTAAAAATGATAATTGGAAACAGGGAATAAATCTCGGAAAGCGGAACAATCAGAATTTCACAGCAATACCTCATGCAAGGTTTATTGAAATGCTAACTTACAAAGCGCAGTTAGTAGGAATAGTTGTGAAACTTATTGAAGAAAGTTACACTTCAAAGTGTTCTTTCTTAGATAATGAACCTTGTGTTAAGCATTCAGAGTACAAAGGTAAGCGAATTAAGCGAGGTTTGTTTCGTGCTGGTGATGGCAGACCGATCAATGCGGATGTGAATGGCAGCGCTAACATTGTCAAAAAAGCATTTCCCAACGCTTTTGCTGAGGGAATACAGGGCGTAGTAGTACGTCCGGTAAGGGTCACACCTTACAAAATGGTTGCCAGAGGCAATTGTAATATTTGTCTAGAAAACCTGTAACTATTTTCCGCTTGTGTAAAGCATTTTTGCGATAATTTAGTAATTATTGATACATTATTTGTCGGAGTCCTCAGTTCCGACTATAATAACGAGTTACGAATTATCCATGAGCTTTCAAAAATTAGCATCTAAAATCACCAGATGGAAACTATAAAAACTCTTTGCCCTTACTGCGGTGTAGGTTGCGGTCTAGAAGTTGTTCCCGACAAAAAACAAACTTGGAAAGTGCGGGGCGATCGCAATCACCCATCGAGTCAGGGCATGGTTTGTATCAAGGGAGCAACGGTAACAGAGTCCATTCGCAGCGATCGGCTACTTTATCCGATGATGCGAGATTCTCTCGACCAACCGTTCCGCCGCGCTAGCTGGGACGAAGCTCTCGATGCCATTGTCAACCGCATCAAAACAATTCGCAGCACCAGCGGCCCGGACGCTATGTGCGTTTACGGTTCAGGTCAATTCGCTACAGAAGATTATTATGTTGCCCAGAAACTCATGAAAGGTTGTCTGGGCACTAATAATTTTGATGCGAATTCTCGTTTGTGTATGTCTTCAGCGGTTTCGGGATACGTTCAAAGTTTTGGTTCGGACGGGCCGCCTTGCTGTTACGACGATTTAGAATTAACAGATTGCGCTTTTATTATCGGGAGCAATACAGCGGAATGCCATCCAATTGTATTCAATCGATTAGTAAAGTACCACAAAAAGCATCCCGATGTCAAGATGGTTGTGGTAGATCCGAGGCGGACTCCGACTGCTGAAGCAGCAGATTTGCACTTAGCAATTAAACCGGGTACGGATATAGATTTGCTCAATGGAATTGCATATTTGCTGTTGCGGAGGCAAGCAATAGATCCTGAGTTTATTCAAGAATGCACGGCAAATTTTTCAGCTTTTGCTGAAGTTGTCAGCAGCTACACGCCGGAGTTTGTAGCCTCGCGCTGCGGCATTACTGTCAGCGAGTTAGAAACTGCTGCCAACTATTGGGAACAGTCACAACGGGTTTTGTCTCTGTGGTCGATGGGAATTAACCAGTCCTCCGAAGGCACGGCAAAGGTGCGATCGCTAATTAATTTGCACTTGATGACTGGTCAAATCGGCAAACCGGGATCTGGCCCGTTTTCCCTCACAGGCCAGCCAAACGCGATGGGAGGCCGGGAAGCTGGAGGACTTTCTCACTTACTTCCAGGCTACCGCTTTGTCAAAAATGACGAACACAGAACCCAAGTCGAGGAGTTTTGGGGAATCGCACCCGGAACCATTTCGCCGAATCCAGGCCGCAATGCTTGGGAGATGATTACCGGCTTAGAAACGGGTGATGTTGAGTTGCTGTGGATTGCCGCAACTAATCCGGTGGTGAGTATGCCGGATTTAGAACGGACAAAAGCTGCTTTGTTGCGATCGCCCTTTACTATTTATCAAGAAGCATACTATCCCACCGAAACCTCAGCCTACGCTCACATCCTGCTGCCGGCAACCCAGTGGAGCGAAAAAACCGGAGTGATGACGAATTCCGAACGCCGCGTGACGTTTTGTCCCGGTTTCGATCCGCCATCCGGCGAAGCGCGCGACGACTGGAAGATTTTTGCAGAAGTCGGCCGCCGGTTGGGTTTTGCCGAACACTTTGCTTTCGACAGCAGCGCCGATATATACAAAGAATACGTGCAGTTGACACGCGATCGTCCCTGCGACGTAACAGGCCTCAGCCATGAATATTTGCGCCTTCAAGGCCCCCAACAGTGGCCCTGTCCCGAAAATCAGCCTCCCCATCCAGCGACTGAAGCTAAACGGCTGTATACTGACAGGCGTTTTCACACTCCTGACGGGCGGGCGAGATTTTCGGCCTATCACTCCCGGGGACTAGCAGAACCACCAGATCCCGACTATCCGTTTGTGTTGACAACGGGAAGACTTTACGGACACTGGCATACGATGACGCGCACGGGGAGAACAGAGAAAATTAATAAATTGCACCCAGATCCGTTTTTGGAAATTCACCCGCGCGATGCTGCTAAATTGCAAATTAAGGAGGGGGATTTGCTAGAAGTTCGATCGCGCCGCGGTAAGGCTCAGTTTCCCGCAAAAGTCACCAAGGCGATCGCCCCTGGTACGCTATTTGTACCGATGCACTGGGGTTCTCTGTGGGCAGAAAGTGCTGAAGCCAATGCCATGACTCATGCTGCAAGTTGTCCAGATTCCAAACAGCCCGAGTTAAAAGCTTGTGCGGTGCAGTTAGTGCTGATTGGGGCAGAAGTGGCCGCAGAAGTTGGGGAGTTTAATTGGGCAAAATCCACCGTCACGGTCAATTCTTGAGTTGCCGTCCAACTTTACCTTGGTTTCTTGCCACAGACTCAAATAAAATTCTAGTTTTATTGTCAATAAACCCAGTTTCTTAGCTATGGCTGAGGCACAATCGCAGGGTACTCTACAGCAATCAAGACCTTTGTCAGTCGATTTTCTATTTTTCGATTTTCCATTTTTCGATTTACTCCACAGATGCAATCTGGGAGTTGGAACTTTGGCGTTGGCCGTTCGCTTGTCGAAGGGTCTCAAATTTTGGGATCTCCACGACTTAAGTCCGAGGCTTGTACCTGTTTTTGGGAAAGGTTATCGAGTAATTTTGAGTTATTACCAGAAAGAATTGGTTGAAAGCCCCAAGTCTTTGAGGGAGAAATTAAAATCAGACTATTCATTACTCCAATCCTCGGACTTCCAGGTAGAGGTCGCTATCAAACTGTCAAGCGGTCAACAGTCAACAGTCAACTGTTGAAGCACCCGACAAGCTGCGTTCTCCCGCAGAGTTCGCGAATCAAGAAAATTAAATTTATTTTTTCTAGTTTTTCCTGCTTTATTCGGGGTTTTTCCTGATTCCTTGTTCCTGATTCCTGATTCCTGATTCCTGATTCCTGATTTTTTGTCGATCGAGCGGATCGGAAAAATTGCAGTTTGCACCTATAGGTGCTATGCTATTTTTATAAGGCTTTATTTTCGGCAGTACAGTTCGTTCGATCGGCGTTCCTCCGGATTTAAATCTCTACAACCTCGATTCTGGAGAATGTTCAATGTCAATCTATGTCGGCAATTTATCCTACGAAGTAACGCAGGAGCACCTCAACCAAACTTTTGGAGAGTACGGCACAGTAAAGCGCGTTCAATTGCCTGCTGACCGCGAAACAGGTCGGATGCGCGGTTTCGCTTTCGTAGAAATGTCTACTGAAGCAGAAGAAGCAGCAGCCATTGAGGCTCTTGACGGTGCTGAGTGGATGGGTCGCGACCTCAAAGTCAACAAGGCAAAACCCCGCGAAGAGCGCGGTTCTTCCAACAGCGGCAACTGGGGCAACAACGACCGCTCTTCTCGCCGCTACTAAACCACCCAAGCTAAATTTTTAGCTTGACCGTGTGTTCGACAGGGCGAAAATGCAGTCAACAATCCTTATCTGTTGAGAATAAGTAGTTGATTGTGCGATCGTACCGCGTCTAAAAGTCCTCAAACTCTTGATAAGCTAGAGTTTGAGGCTTTTTTATTGGCAAGATTTCTGAATCGGGAAATGGACTGCGTGCGATCGATTTCGGAGCTGACCCGAAAACCTGTAAAATAATGACCGACAGAAAAAATAACCTTCCTCAGACTCCGGTTTTCCGAGGGAAACAAGCAATCACAGAGTTTCGGGATTGCCAAGTGTACCGAAGAATGACAGAATGATCGACGATCGCTAAATCACGGGTATGCTGAAAAAACTATTTAGGCAAATTGTTAAGTCAGGCAGTGATGAAGATTTTCTGCACTTTACAGAAAATGTAGAAGTCATAATATCTAAAATTCTCTCACTGGCGATGATTTTGGTAATTATTGTCAGCGTTTGCGATTTGATGCTTTTTTTAGCAAAAGAATTGTTTAACGACCACGAGACTTTTTTATTAAAAGATACGTTGTTTGTCATATTCGGGTTGTTTTTAAATGTTTTAATTGCCCTGGAAATCTTGGAAAATATTACAGCTTATCTGAAAAAGCACGTAATTCAAGTAGAGCTAGTTATTGTAACTTCTTTGATAGCAGTATCTCGAAAAATTATCATTCTTGACCTAGAAAAAAAAACAGCAGCCGACTTAATTGGTTTAGCGGCAGCAATTTTTGCGCTTTCCATCAGTTACTTAATCGTGCGGTTGGCCAATAAAGGAAAAGATTAACACTGGGAATGGGGCATGGTTCGTAGTGCGGACTTCAGTCCGCTTTCTCGCTGCGGACTGAAGTCCGCACTACGAACCTTATCATTCGTAATTGGGGATTGTTAATAACTAATAGTAACTCTGGCTTGGCTTTAATAAAAATTGGCTGTATTTTCTAGAAAAATGGGCGGTTGAAACCTCCGTCTTATCTAGATGTCTTCCAGCAAACCATCAGGAGGCACAATTTCAATTCTGCCTTTTTCCAAATCAACAATTGGCACAATCTCTTGCACAAACGGAATCAAAATTTTGGTTGACTTAGGTTCTTTAACGCGGATTTTCCGTGGTTTGCGGGTATTTCTGGGATCGGCGTTTGCTGTGGGAGTTTCCGGGCGTTTTGGCTTAGATAGTTCTGGGGGGACAACTTCCGGCGCTGTGAGATTAGTTTCTACCTCTAAAAGGTCGTTACCTGCGGGGATAATATCGCTTACCTTGCCTAAGATTTCCCCGGTTAACTGGTTAAAAACTTCCATGCCAAGCAAATCTTGGACGTAAAACTCATCAGGTTCGAGGTAAGGTCGATCGCCCTTTTCGATTAACAACTTACATCCCCGCAGCGCTTCAGCGCCATCGCGGTCTTCTACACCCTCCACCTCTACAGCATACAACCCTTTGCCCGGAATGTAACGACCCCCCAAAAATTCGATCGGTTCCGGTTCAGTTTTCTTAGGGCGCAAAAGCCACCGCCTCCCCGGTTCAATAAACCTTTCCGGGAAATCCGAATCGGGATAGACTCGCACTTCCCCGTATAAACCTTGAGCTGCTACAATTGTACCGATTTCTATCCACTCACTCATAAATTTTATCACTCAAATTGCTAATAATTAGTCAGTTGACATTGGCCAAACAGGGCATTGGCCAAACAGGGCATTGGCCAAACAGGGCATTGGCCAAACAGGGCATTGGCCAAACAGGGCATTGGCCAAACAGGGCATTTTTCTTACATCGAACCTCAAACATCAATGAGTTAAATCCCTTGCCGAAGTTCTTTATATCCGTTACATCTGAGATATTGCACCATTCTCAACTAGCATTTCAGGGATGGGCATCCTGCCCGTCCCACAAGAAAATTCATCTTTTGTGGAACAGGCATCTTGCCTGTTCTTGAGAATGGTGCTAGATGTGAGTTAGATCCGTTATTAAATCAGTTACCAGAAAGAATTGGTTGAAAGTCGGAACCCTTTGAGGAAGAAATTAAAATCAGACTATTTATTACTCCAATACTCGAACTTAAGGCTAGAGGTCACTCTCAAACTGTCAACTGTCAACTGTCAACTGTCAACTGTCAACTGTCAACTGTTTACACCAACCCACTTCTCAGTGCGACAACCGCTGCTTGCACGCGATCGTCCACAGCCAACTTATTCATAATACCGCGAACATGAGTTTTAATAGTATTTGGACTCAAATAAAGTGCCGCCGCTATCTCCGGATTGCTGTTACCTTCCACCATTAACTTTAACACCTCTAATTCCCGCTGTGACAATTGGCCAAAAGTAGTTGTAGAGGCTGGTGTAGGCGGTTTGAGGTGATCGATGACAGTCCGAGCAATTTGAGGATCGAGGTAAGTAGCCCCCTCTGCTGCCGCTGCAATCGCTGCTAACAGCCTGTCTACGGAAGCACCTTTAATACAATAAGCATCAGCACCGCTAGAAAGGGCAGCAATAATTTCAGTTTCAGCGGTATGAGAAGTTAACATTACCACTCTAACTTCCGGCAGTTGTGCTTTAATTTGCTGCGTCGCTGCTATGCCATCCAGTCGTGGCAAACCGATATCCATTACAATAATATCTGGTTTCAGCTTCAGTGCGGCTGCTACGCCTAAATATCCATCTTCTGCTTGTCCTACTATTTCTATTTCTGGGGAATCGGCTAAAACTTGCTCTAATCCCAGTTGCATCATCGGATCGTCTTCAACAATTAGAATTTTCATAGGAAGAGTTGACAGTTGACAGTTGACAGTTGACAGTTGACAGTTGACAGTTGACAGTTGGTAGAAGGAAGAAAGAAAGAAAGAAAAACAATTCGTGCATCCCTGACTAATGACTACTGTGGGCGAGAACGTAAGCTCGCACTAATGATTAAGGTTCGGGAGCAGAGACTAATGACTAATAACGTTCGCGAGCGGGGACAGCACTAATAACGTTCGCGAGCGGGGACGCTCGCACTAATGACTAATGACTAATGACTAACTTTTAAAACTTCTACAAATTCGCCAGGGCAAATCCAGGTTTCCGATGCGGGCAAAACTGCTAAACCAGTCGTATTTGCGAGGTTAATTAAATTTGCTGAATTTTGGCTGCCGCTTGCAGGTTCAAATTCCCAGAATCCGGCAACTAAATGTAGTTTACCCCAAACATAAGTTTCGCGCTTGCCTGGCGATCGCAATTCCACATCACATCGAGCCCGCACAAACTCCGGGCCCCAAGCATCCGCGCCCAGCCCAGCCATTTTTCGCAAAGCAGGCACCACAAACCGCCAACAGCATACTAAAGCCGAAACTGGATTTCCCGGCAAACCAAAATAGAGACAATCCGAACTCGCAATCGGCAAATCGGATTTTTCTTCATCTCGTTTAAATACAGCGACAGTCAAAGGTTTACCCGGCTTAATCGCCACAGAACTAATGTGAACTTTGCCTTGCAACTGGGCCAATATTTGCTCAATATAATCGTAATCTCCTACAGAAACACCGCCCGTAGAAAGCACCACATCTGCTATCGAAATAGCCTGAGCGATTGCATCCTTTAGCGCATCTTTACTGTCAGGAATAATCCCCAATCGAATCGGTTCAAATCCCATTTGAGTCAACAACACTGTCAAAGCATACTGATTTGAATCTACCAGTTTACCGTAAGTCAAAGTTTTCTCGGGCGATACCAATTCGTCACCAGTAGAAAAAATAGCCACCCGCAAACGCCTATAAACTGGAACTTGAATGCACTGTGCAGTTGCTAATACCGCCATTTCTGGGGCGTTGATAACCGTACCCGGAGTTAGTAAAGTTGTTCCTGCTTGATAAAAAGCACCTTTGTGTCTGACAAATGCTTGCGGCTTTTCAGGAGAAACTAAGATGAAAATGCGATCGCCCTCACGCCTCGTTTCTTCCTGCATAACGACTGTATCAGCACCATCCGGCATCATCGCGCCCGTAAAAATTCGGGCTGCTTGGCCCGATTGTAGCGTAGTTTGAGGCGGATATCCGGCTGGAATCTCCTCGACTACTTCCAGTACCGCAGGTTTTTCGGCGCTGCAATTTTCCACATCAGCAAACCGCACGGCATAGCCATCCATTGCCGAATTATCCCAATAAGGAAAATCGAGGGAACCGGTGACGGGTGCAGCCAAAATGCGCCCCGATGCTGCCAACAAGTCTACAATTTCTACATCCCGCTGACTGTCGAGGGATTGCGCCAAATTTAGAACGATAGATTCTGCTTCTTTTACGGACAGCATCAGTGTCACCCAGTTTAACAAGACTTTTATTAGTTTAGCAAATCAGCAGCTATAGTGGAAATGTATTTTTTGATTCCTCTGCGGTAAACCGTCCTTTTGTCGTGCTTCGCTTATGACTATTTTTCGCTCAGCTTTGCGACTCAATTGTTTGTCTCTATTGCTGGTGGGATTTCTGGTTGTCTTGACTCAACTTTCAGGCTTGCAAGTCAGCGATTTATTCTTTCACCCTTTTTTCTCCCCCAATCCCAATGTGGCTTTATTAACTCGCACATTTCAAGTATTATGTGTTGTGCCAGTTATTGTTTGTAGCTTTAGCTATGGATTGGCTAAAACTATGCAACTACGTCCTACGGAAACTCGATTTATTCTGTTCTCTGCTTTGTTGACAGGCGCTTTTCTGCTCAATGAAATTTACAGAATTCATCTATATATTAGCGCCTTGGGAATTCCTAAGTTAGGAGTGAGTTTGTTGTACGCTATATTTGTGTTCTCCTACGGATGGTTTTTTCGGCGAGAATTACAGTCTACTCCCTACAAAATCTTGTTGGCTGGATTGGGATTGTTGTTTTTTGCGATCGGTATGGACGCGCTGAGGTTAGAAGACAAAATATTAGCTAGTTTGTTAGAAGGGGTTCCCAAGTTATTGAGCGAAATCAACATTACATTTTATTATTGGTATATCTGCAAATCTGTTCTGGCAAAAAGTTTTCATAACAAGATGAACGCGTCATTATAACTTTGTGATAGAATGCTAGCAGTATCTCCAAAAATCTTCCGGCTTCAAAAATAGCATTCTCCGGTTTGCGATTTACACAACCTGCATCGCCCGGCCTTTATCTGCGGTTAAAATAGTCCAAGTGCAGCCTCTAAAATATCATGCTAGCAGTTACCATCAACTTTAATGCGATCGCCCAAATTATATCGCTTCCTGTTGGATCGGAATGATTTAACCGCAGAGGGCGCAGAGAACACAGAGAGAGATAAGAGAGATGATTGCACAATCTGCATCGCTCGCCACTCACCTGCGGTTACAATAGTCCAAGTGCAGCCTCTAAAATACCATGCTAGCAGTTACTATCAACTTTAATGCGATCGCCCAAATCACTGACGACCAATTTTATCAACTGTGTCGCCAAAACCCCGAGGTCAAATTTGAACGCAACGCCACAGGAGAAATAACCGTCATGTCACCCACAGGAGGAGAAACCGGAAATTACAATTTTGAAATAGCTACTGATTTTGGAATTTGGAACAGACGAACTAAACTAGGAGTTTGTTTCGATTCTTCAACTTGCTTCAAACTCCCCAGCGGTGCCAATCGTTCCCCCGATGTTTCTTGGATTAAACAAGAAAGATGGGATGCACTCACTCCCGAAGAAAAACAAAAGTTTCCTCCGATTGCCCCAGATTTTGTCTTAGAGTTAATGTCGCCGACAGACAGTTTAAAAGATGCTCAAGATAAAATGCAAGAATACATGGACAACCAAGTAAGACTCGGCTGGTTAATCAACCGCAAAACGCGCCGAGTTGAAATCTACCGCCAAGGACAAGAAAAAGAAATTTTGGAATGTCCCGCAGAACTTTCGGGAGAAGATATTTTACCCGGTTTCGTGCTAAACTTGCAAACAATATGGATGTAAATATAGGATTCCTAAATGATTGATGAAGATTTGTAGGGGTAGTGCCCCCGTGCCTACCCCTTATCTATCCGGGCAACCACGGTCTTTAAGAACCCCATACAAAAATTATGAACATGATGCGAGGACTTATATAGACATTTTCCATTTATCAGCGTTGATTTGCGTTCATCTGCGGTTAAAATAAAAAAATATCATGGAAACCAATACAGAAACAACTACGACGACGGGCTTATTAAAGAAAGAGGGCTAAAGCCCAACAACGTACCTTATCTTTGTGAGAACTGCTATAACTAGACATTCTGCATTTATCAGTGTTCATCTGCGGTTAAAATAAAAAAATATCATGGAAACCAATACAGAAACAACTACAACGACGGGCTTAACAGCCGAACAACACAAACAAAAAATGCAGCGCCGACAAGAAGTTCAGGCGCAGCGAATTGCTAATGCGGCTGAAGATAAAGGTTTGATAATTGTGAATACGGGTAACGGTAAAGGCAAAACTACGGCTGCTTTAGGCATGGTTTTGCGATCGCTCGGTCACGGCTACCGCGTCGCCATAGTACAATTTATTAAAGGAGCTTGGGAACCGGCAGAGAAAGCCGTTTTTGAACTCTGGGAAAATCAGCTAGAATTTCATGCCATGGGTGAAGGCTTTACCTGGGATACGCAGGATCGCGATCGAGATATTGCTACTGCTCAAAAAGCCTGGGATAAAGCTGTAACTTTTATCTGCAATCCTGAGTTTAGGTTAGTCTTGCTAGATGAAGTCAATATAGCATTAAAGTTGGGTTATTTGCAAGTCGAACAAGTGCTCGCAGCTTTAGAACAAAAACCCAAAGACTCTCATGTCATTCTCACCGGGAGGGGCGCGCCACCGGAATTAATTGAACGCGCCGACTTGGTGACGGAAATGACTTTGGTTAAGCATCCATTTCGGGAACAAGGTATTAAAGCTCAAGCTGGTATTGAGTATTAGACTTGAATTGCAAAAATCGGAAAACACCCTGAAATTATCTGCGTTAGTCTGTGTTTATCTGTCTGACATCTGCGGTTTCTGGAGCGCTCGAAGACTTATGCAAATCTTGTCTATTAATCTTATACCATTTATCTAAAATTGTGCAACACTCTTCGACCCCCCCTAACCCCCCCTTGCTAAGGGGGGGGACAAGAATACTGTTATTTCCTTGAAAATTGGTATTAATTGCTAAATATTCAATTTTTTCAAGAATTGCAAATCTTGCCACGCTTGAATGACGTTGCCTTGCATTAAAGCGGCTAAACCGTTTAAAATTCTAATTTCCGGTAGGTTGGGATTGAGGGCTAGGGCGGGTTTTAAGGCTGTTTCGGCAGCTTTGGGATGCCAGCCGTAAATCTGGACGAAGGCGAGATAAGCGTAAGCATAGGGGTTTTGAGAGTCGAGTTGCGTAACTTTTTCTAAAGCTGCGATCGCACTTTCGACATTTTGCTGCAATACTCTAGAAAATGCCAAAGCATAGGCGAATTCTAGATTGTTCGGTTCCTGCTTCAGTCGATATGCTAAGGCTTGTTCCGCTTGCACGGTATAATCTTGAGTTGGATCGTACTGATTGATCCGTCCAATCTGCTCGAATACTGGTTCCAAACCGGGCAATCCTTTGGGTAAATTAACCGCCATCGCCCGCAATTGAGTTACCAAATCTAACTCGGGCGTATCTTCATTTGCTGGGACTTGCTCGGCGATTTTCAATTTTTTATCGTTTTCGTTATCCGTGCGAGTCTGGGAAGCAATAACCTCGGGCTGAGCGTCGATTTTAAGCGTTACCTGCGGCACGTTGATGGGATAAGTTTCCCCGGTTTTGCGATTGAGATACGTTGCTTGCAGATTGTAGCTTCCCGGTGCAATATTAGCAGGAGTTAGCATCGCCGTGCGATCGACTACTCGAAACCCCACAGCAAATTTATCGGCTTCGAGCATTCCCGGATGCAAAGTTGCCTGGGCGATCGCGCGATCGTGTAAAATCCTCACAGTCTGTCCCGATCGAATATCACCAGACTGCTGATTTTGCCACGTTAACAAGACTAAACCAGACTGCAACTGCTGCCAAGGCCCAGACCAAATATAAGTCACCGGCAACGCCACACCGGGAACTGGTTTTGCCAAAACAGTTACTTGCTCTAATTGTACTTGCGATCGCGCTTCCGGCAACGGCTGTACTTCCACCGGATGCAACTGCTTGCGGTAAAGATTTAAATTAGTATTGTCAGGCAAAACCCAACTTTTTTGCAACTTAAACTTACCGCCAGTTTCAATCGCCGCCACCGCTGCATTTTGAGCTTTTTTAATCCGTTCCCGAATCGAACCTTGCGGGCCAGTTTTGGTAACAAACCAAGAAAGCGATCGCACATCTTGCGGCACTTCTTTTAAATTGGTTCCCACCTGTCGCCCGTAAACCTGAAAATTCGCCAAAGCACCGTAATAATTCAAATTGTGCTGGTTAATTTCCGGTGTGGAAGGCAACACGCCCAAAGTCGATTGCAAATAAGGTTCGGTATCAATAATTTCGGCAATTACTTCTTGGTGCGGCCACTCTTTACCTAAGTAAGGATAGCTCGAATTGCCGGGACTGACAATTTGAACGGAGTTGTTTCCCAAACCACCTCCCAGCGGCCAGATATGGAACAGCATCGCTAGAATTCCTAAGCCAATTGTTCCCCAACGAATTTGCTTTCCCCAACGCTGCGGCCACAGGGTTAAACAGTAGGCTAAAAATATTGCTAGTATTGGTAAATAAGGTATCACATATCGGTCATCTTTGTTGATATTTAGGGAATTAATTAAATAAGCTCCTATCCAAAATACCGCCAGCCACCGACAGGAATCAAGGTACAAGATTGACTGACTGTCCGCTCGATTTCGCCAATAATAGAGTATAAATCCGACTAAGGGAATCAGTAACAGAGGCCAGGAAACGTGTTCTGGTAAGTGCTGAATATAGTAAATCCAAGCACCGATCGTATTCAAGCCCGGATCTCCTTCGGCGATCGCAGAATCGAACGTTGCCCGTTTTCCCCCGGTCAAAATTAACAGCCAATTGGTTTTTGCCCACGGGCCAAACACGGCAGCAGACAGCAACAAAGCACCAGCTAATTGAGCTAATCTTCCCCAAGCTTTTTGCCGCACTGCACCAACTGCCAACCACAGAATCGGTGCAAACAAAAATAATACTGTAGTGTGTTTAACTAATATTGATAAGCCGAGAGAAATTCCAAAAGCGATCGCCCAAAAGAAAGATAATCGATTCAGGTAAAATGCTTTACGATTTTCCTGATTTTTTCTCTCCGTTATATACACTACAAAATCCGCTGCCACATTTTCTTGTTGTTTCCACATTGTCAGACAATAGAAACAAAAAGTAATCGCAGCAGTTAGGGGAAAATCTAGTAAAAATTGCAAGCGGAAGCGATAAAGTCCCGGTAACAAAACACAAATAGCAGCAGCCCACAAACCAACTTGCCTGTTAAATAATTTGGTGCCCAAATTGTAGACTGAGGCGAGCAGAATAGCACTAAATAATAAATGAACGAGGGTTGCCCGATCGCCCCCAGTACCAAAAATATGCAGAAACGGCACCGTTAAGATGTACACCAAGGGGGGAATCTTCGTCGAAAGCAGCCAGAAACTTGTCCACCAGTCGCCGGAAAACCACTGAGGATGCTGCAACGCCTGCAAGTAATTCAGCGTGCTAGTGAGGTATTCTGCTTGATCCCAGGCGGGTACAGATCGATCGCAGGCAAACCAGAGGCGATCGCTAATTGCTGCCAGCAGCCAAATTATCCCCAAGAGTGGCAGACTGTTGCCCCCGCTGTCCCGATGTTGCTGTGCCATTGCGATTTTTGGATTTTAGGCGTGCAGCTTTTAGCTTACAGGTGGGCGGTTCCGGGCGCTCTAAAAATTATTTTGAAAAAGTGCTTGCTAAATTCCGTATGTGTCTGCTAAGGTAGTTAAGCGCGAAAAAACAAGCCGAGATAGCTCAGTTGGTAGAGCAGTGGACTGAAAATCCACGTGTCCGGAGTTCAAATCTCCGTCTTGGCATCGCAAAGCCCTCACAAAGTTGAGGGCTTTTTATTTGGGGAAAATACGGGCTGTGCAGTCAATTATTTTTGAGTCAGATACCCTGCTAATTCTGGAATTTCACCAGCCCGCTGCCACTCAGCTTCCCCAAGTCTCACTTTGGTGCGATCGGTAATCTTCTGAACCTCCAATAGTTGCAATTTGGTATATGGCCCCTCGGCTTTACCGCTGCGGAATACGTACCATTCAGAGGGAGCGGGAGCCGATGTCACCCGTCTCACGGATTTGGCTCGGTTCATACCCGATTCAAATTTCATCTGATTGAGTTCTTGTTCTATGGGATCGATCGTCTTGCCACGATTTGTAGAAGGCGAAGAAGTTGCCAATTTTTGAGAGGCTTTGTGGTTGATCTTCCAAAGCCACGCACCTACGACACCAAACAAACTAAAAACGCCTCCCCCAACGGCAGGTATTAACGCAGGATGAGGCGGGCTGTATTTTTCTGGCTGCGCTGGGGTCGGGGCTGGTGTAGGAGTTGGACTAGAGCGGTTGTCGTAATCTGAGTAGTCTTTATCTCCGTAATACCGTCGATTGCCACGAGGTCGCTTCTTTTTTTGAGCGTAAACCGGAATAGAAGCGACTAGAGCTGAAGCCCCAGTAACTAAAAGTAGCACTTTGCGGCGCGACAGCTTAGAATTAGTCATTTTTCTGGTAGATGATGGGTATCACTATTTTCCCAGAACATAACAATATTGCGGTCATCTGGTAGAAAAGTATTGTTGTGATAATAAGATTTTATCAGATGTTAGGGTCAGCTTTTGTATTTGTAAAAAGACCAGACTTGATGATTCGATCAACCCAAATATTTGAAATTGTCAATAAACGCTCTATTTTCATCGGGAAACATTGCCTCAAAATTTTGGTAAATATGTCGCATATTCGGAAATTTCACTAAGTTTCACAGTTTTTGACACACTCTCGTGCTTTGCAAAACTTTTCCTGCAATTGTTCTCGCACATTCTCTAAGGGAATTCCCTCACCCCGCGATAGTTCCGCCTCCGCTTGCTCGATCGACTGACGCACTTCCTCCTCCCACTCCGAATAATGCTTCTGGGTTTGCGCCAGAGTATGGAGGGCTTTGGTGATTACTTCGGAGGGCGAACTAAACGACCCCTGGGCCAATTGCGCCTCGATCAATTGCATCTGCTCTGGACTTAAAGTAATATTCATTACGCGACCTCCCTCAGACTGATCCATGTTTTAAGAATAGCGCGAGATTCGGTCAGAGCGATCGCCCCAAAATCATACATGACAATTGCAAATCCGATCGCTTGTCGCTGCTTTCGTCATCGCCACAATTGCTAAATCAACAACTCAACCGCGTTATAACGATCGCATTAATATCGGAAAATTTCTGATTTAGAATCAACATAATTTTCCTTCTCTTCCCCTAAAAGCCTCGCAATCTCGATCGAACTCATGAAATGTTCTGGCAATTTTTGATTGACAAAAAGCAGTATTTCTAGTAAGCAAGCTCAAAAATAATGTTAAACTCATCTGGCTCGGACGATCGCCCTGCCGGAAACAACAGGCTACAATCAATAATAGATTCTATTTCCATAACAATACTGTTTATAGCTTGAACTCCTCAGTGCCCTACAACAACACCTCAACTCAATCCTTTCAATTTGACTCAATTGACAGCGCCCTCGCAGACCTGAAAGCAGGTCGGATGCTGGTAGTAGTCGATGACGAAAACCGCGAAAACGAAGGCGACGTGATTTGTGCCGCCCAATTCGCCACCCCCGACAATATCAATTTCATGGCAGTACAGGCCCGGGGTTTGATTTGTCTGGCATTGACCGGCGATCGACTCGATCGCCTAGAACTGCCTCTCATGGTCAGCAAAAACACCGACAAGAACCAAACTGCCTTTACCGTCAGCATCGATGCAGTCAACGGCGTCAGTACCGGTATCTCCGCCGAAGACCGCGCCCGCACCATCCAAGTAGCCATCCACCCAGATACCAAACCTCAGGATTTGCGCCGTCCCGGTCATATTTTCCCGCTGCGGGCGATCGATGGTGGCGTCCTCAAACGCGCCGGTCACACCGAAGCATCAGTTGACCTCGCCAGACTCGCCGGCCTCTATCCCAGCGGCGTCATCTGCGAAATTCAAAACCCCGACGGTTCGATGGCGAGGTTGCCCGAATTGATCGAATACGCCAAAACCCACAACCTCAAAATCATCAGCATTGCTGACTTAATTAGCTACCGCCTCAAGCACGATCGATTTGTCCGCCGCGAAACCGTCGCCAAATTGCCGACTGAATTCGGCGAGTTTACGATCTACGCCTACCGCGACACTCAAGACAATTCAGAACACGTTGCCATTGTCAAGGGCGAGCCGGCAGAATTTAAAGACAAACCCGTGATGGTGCGGGTGCATTCGGAATGTCTGACCGGAGATGCTTTGGGATCCCTGCGGTGCGACTGTCGGATGCAACTGCAAGCGGCACTCAAAATGATCGAAAATGCCGGTTGCGGCATCATAGTTTACTTGCGCCAAGAAGGTCGGGGGATTGGACTGGTCAATAAACTCAAAGCTTACTCGCTGCAAGATATCGGATACGATACCGTAGAAGCTAACGAACGCTTGGGCTTTCCCGCCGACTTGCGGAACTACGGCGTTGGAGCACAAATGCTTAACGATTTGGGAGTGGAAAAAATTCGGTTGATTACCAACAACCCGCGCAAAATTGCCGGTTTGAAAGGTTACGGCATTGAAGTAGTCGATCGCGTCCCCTTACTCATTGAAGCCACAGATTACAACTCGATCTATCTGGCAACCAAAGCCGAAAAACTAGGTCATATGCTGCTGCAAACTTATTTAGTCACAGTAGCGATTCAGTGGAACGAAACGAAGTCGGATGGAAGTCGGAAGAAGGAAGAAGCAAGAGGTTCGAGGGAAGAAGGAAAAGAGGAAGATTCTGCCATCCAAAATCGCTACGAACACCTCGAAAAACTGCGGCAATTGGCCGCTAGCCACGACTTACTGCTGCAAGAAGAAGCACGGCCGGTGGGCATCGCTTTGTTTGGAGAAGGTTCCCTCATCGTTCATTTAGGCTTCGATCAAGTCGGACTCGCAGCTCCCGACTGGTACTCGGAGACAAACCATCCTTACGTCAAGGCGATCGGCCAAATTCTTGAATCTATCAGCACAGAGTCCGACTTGCAAACATTAGAATTCATGGTTTCCTCCGGCGCAGATCCGCTCAAAACCCTGCAAGTCCAGCTCGATCGCGAAAGCTTGCCCCTGGAACAAGTCGCATCCGCCTGTGCGAAGCTTCAACCTCAAAAAATCTATAGTTTTTCCGCTATTCCCGATTCTGCCCTCGAAATGTCAAGCTAAGGTCATCAATTGACAATTGACAGTTGACAGTTGACAGTTGACAGTTAACAGCTACCCATAGCCGTCGATAGAAGAGGATTGAAGCAATGAATCATTTTGTTTGATTTCCCCCCTTTAGGGGGAGGCTTCAGACCCAATCTTCAGGCGTGAAGAATCAAGAGGCAAATCGATATGGAAATGAACGTTGGTGACTTTTTGCACCGGCTCGACCTCAGGGGACAACCGCTTAAAGGCACCAACCTCGGCGGTGCGGAACTCCGGGGAGCAAACCTCAGGGGAACAGATCTCCGAGAAACCAATCTCAGCGACGCAATTCTCAGGTATGCAGATCTGATCGAAGCGGATCTCACCCGCGCCAATCTTAGCGGGGCGGATTTAGCTGAGTCATTTCTGAATTTAGCCAACCTCACCAGAACCGATTTGACCGGTGCTGTCCTCCGAGAAGCTACTCTCGTAGGAGCAGAACTCACGGGAGCCAACCTCAAACAAGCAAGTTTGATCAAGGCCAATTTAGTGGGAGCCAATCTCCAGCAAGCCAACTTAACCAGAGCCAATCTCAGTGGAGCAGATTTGCGAGGCTCTCAGATGACTGGCGTTATTTTAGACAAGACAGTCTACAACAACCGGACAATGTTTCCCGACGATATTGACCCCGCTGCATTGGGAGCAATTTTGCTAGCTCCCAATGCCTCGCTCCCGGGCTTAAATCTGGCTATGGTAGATTTGACCGGAGCCGATTTAAAAGGAGCCGATTTGCGGCGGACAAACTTATACAAAGCTATTTTATTTGGAGCAAAGCTCGATCGGGCAAACTTAGCAGGAGCCAACATTAGCGGCGCAGACTTGAGGGAAGCCAGTCTGAGCGGCACGATTTTAGAAAAAGCTGTTTACAGCAACCAAACATTCTTTTCAGAAGGCATTGACCCCCGTCTTGGCGGAGCTTATTTAATTGCTCCCAATGTATCGCTGCAAGGGGTCAACTTAACCGGAGCCGACTTAAACGGGTCAGATTTAAGCGGAGCTAATTTGAGCGGTTCTAACTTGAGTTCGGTCAATCTCAAAAATGTAGACCTCAGTAAAGCTAGCTTAAAAAAAGCTTACCTCAAAGGTGCAAACTTGGAGGGAACAGACTTGAGAGGAGCTGATTTAAGCGGCGCAATTTTGCACCAAGTAAATTTGAGTTCTTCTGACCTCCGGGGTGTAGACTTAACAAGGGCTGACCTCAGTGGCGCTAATTTGAGCGATGCCGATTTGAGGGAAACAGATTTCACCGGAGCTACTTTGCTGTTCGCAAACTTGAGCGGCGCCGACTTGAGAGGTGTAGACTTGACAAAAGCCGACCTCAGCGGCGCTAAGTTAAATGAAGCAGATCTCAGAAAAGCAGATTTGATGAGAGTAAATTTGGAGGGAGCCGATTTAACTGAGGTAGACTTGAGCGATGCTCATTTATTCCGAGTTAATCTTAGAGGTGCTAACCTTAAAGGTGCAAATCTTAAAGGCGCAAGTTTAAAAGGGGTATCTTTGACCGATGCTTATTTGAGCGAAACGGATTTGACTGATGTAGATCTGAATCCGAGTTTCTTTGAACTACCATTAGAATCGGAATGGTAATTAACAGTTGACAGTTGACAGTTGACAGTTGACAGTTGGCGGTTGGCGGTTGGCGGTTGACAGTTGACAGTTGACAGTTGCTAATAATTAGGAAATCACAAATAAACAAAAACGAAGCACAACAGGCGAATCACAACTCACAACTCCCAACTAACAACCCAACGACCCGCGAGATCTTAAGCTGACAACTAACAACTAACGGGAGCATCTCAGTTTTGCATATAGTGCGAGCGTCCCCGCTCGCGATTATACTGCTCGCGATCGGGGACGCTCGCACTATAATAAAAAATGCTTTTTTCAAAAATGGGATGCTCCCCAAATAACAACTAACAACTAACAACTAACAACTAACAACTAACAACTAACAACTAACAACTAACAACTAACAACTGACTAATGACTACTGACAAACCGTTAGGCTCTGTTATTCAAGGTTCCCTGAGCAAGGGATTAGAAGTGCGACTACACGCCGACGTTTCAGTGGAAGATATGAGGGTGGGGAAATTTTTAGTAGTGCGGGGGGTACGATCGCACTTTTTCTGTATGCTCACCGATGTGTCTCTCGGAACATCCAGCTCTCGGATTTTATCCAACCCTCCCAACCCCAACGACGATTTTCTCCTCGCAGTCCTCGCAGGTAGCAGCACCTACGGTACGATCGAGCTGGCGCCGATGTTGATGCTGACTGCGGAAAAAGAAAAATCTCAAGCCATCTTCAATCCCACAGGTAACGGAGTCCCCGATAAAAAGCTGGCGTTAGGAAATTTGGGTTCTTTTGAGCCGCAAAGTGGCGCCGATATGGAATTGCTGCCGGTGAAAACGATTCCCAGCCACTTTTCCCAGGTGTTTGATGCCAAAGAAACCGATTTTAGGGCGGTTTTTGGCTGGGAAGATGACCCCTATCGGCGCAATTTTGCGATCGGCAAACCGATTGACATGGACGTGGCTGTGTGCTTGGACTTAGACAGATTTGTGGAACGCAGCAACGGAGTTTTTGGTAAGTCGGGAACGGGTAAATCTTTTTTGACGCGCTTGCTGCTGTCGGGCATTATTCGCAAGCAAGCTGCTGTCAATCTAATTTTTGATATGCACTCGGAGTACGGGTGGGAAGCGGTTTCGGAAGGAAAACAATTTAGCACTGTTAAAGGTTTGCGGCAGTTGTTTCCCGATAAAATGCAGATTTATACTCTCGATCCAGAGTCTACCAAGCGCCGGGGAGTTCGCGATGCTCAAGAGTTGTTTTTGAGTTTCGAGGAAATTGAAGTGGAAGATATCTCGCTAGTCCAGCGGGAGTTAAATCTTTCGGAAGCTAGTATCGAAAATGCGATCATTTTGCGAAATGAGTTGGGCAAGGGTTGGATTAACAAGTTGCTGGAAATGACCAACGAAGATATTCAAATGTTTTGCGAAGAAAAGCGGGGAAATAAATCTTCGATTATGGCTTTGCAGCGGAAATTAGAGCGTTTAAATGATTTGAAATACATTCGCAAACGCTGTCCCAAAAATTATGTCACTGAAGTTTTGCAGTGTTTGGATAGTGGGAAAAATGTAGTAATCGAGTTTGGTTCGCACTCAGATTTGCTGTCCTATATGTTAGCAGCAAATGTGATTACTCGCCGCATTCACGCATCTTACGTGCGGAAAGCTGAGAAGTTTTTGCAGAGTAAAAATCCGTGCGATCGCCCGCAACCGTTAGTGATTACCATTGAGGAAGCCCACCGCTTTCTCGATCCGGCGATCGTGCGATCGACTATTTTCGGGACGATCGCCCGCGAAATGCGAAAATACTTCGTAACTCTGCTGATTGTAGATCAACGTCCCTCTGGCATCGACGGCGAGGTGATGTCGCAAGTCGGCACGCGGATCACAGCCTTGCTAAACGACGATAAAGACATCGATGCTATCTTTACGGGCGTTTCAGGAGGGCAGAGTTTGCGATCGGTTTTAGCCAAACTCGACTCAAAACAGCAAGCTTTAGTTTTGGGCCACGCCGTACCGATGCCGGTAGTTGTCCAGACTCGTCCCTACGATGAGCAATTCTACAAAGAAATTGGGGATATTGACTGGCAAGAAATGCCGGACGAACAAGTGTTTGCAGAGGCAGAATCTGCTAAGATGGATTTGGGATTTTAGATTAGACTTGAATTGCAAAAATCGGAAAAACCCCTGAAATTATCTGCGTTTATCTGCCTGACATCTGCGGTTGAAGGAGCGATCGAAGACTTATGCAATTCAAGTCTACTGTTTCAGTGGGCTGATTAGAAGTATTGTGAAGAAAAACCCGGTTTCTTGTTACCCGCGCGTAAGTCTCAGAAAGGGCGATCGACATTCAAAAAAAATATTTTCCGGCTTTAGGCAAGGGCTTTTGCCCTCACACCCGTCACCCCTCATCCCTAACTTCATAAAAATTGGATAAGGTTAAATATTGTTCAGTCGATCGACAAAATTTAACTCAAATAGCCAAACATCCCGCTCTTAATATATCTTTACTCACTGACAGCAAAAGTTGATTAGCATATTTAAATAAAAATGTCAAGAAATATTTTAAACGGTAAGTTGCAGCGAATACGGCGATCGAGTTCGGTTATCTCGCATCGCAGCATCTAGGCAGCGAGAAAAATTCAAGCGATGATGGAATAGAGAGCAAAACAAAGCCCTCGAATTGCATGAGTCTGTTTGCATGAGTGTGTTTGCTTGAGTCTGTTTGCATGAGTATTGTGAAGTTGAGTTCCACTTAAAACTAGCAGGGAATTGAAAACCTTAAGGAAAAATGTAGAATCTTGACCTTAAGACAGAGGTTTTTACCCTTTACGAGCCTCAAAATTTGGAATAATATTGAGAAAAGTAAACTCAAATTCACTTCGCCTAGAACTAGCCGTAAAAGCTAGCAAGCTACGGAAAATCGACGGGGATTACTGGAAAATCAAGCATAAAAGTAATCCAATACCACAAGCTTCTACCGATCGTCACCGATAAACAGGAGGGGTAACATCCCCCCTGTCGCAGTCTTTATCCCACTTGTAAAAGTGGGACAGGGTATCACCAACTTTTTATCTGTTGTTACAAGGAGTGCAATACTCACCCATGTCCACTACCACCCCCAAAACCAAAACAGTGAAAGCCGATCGCATGGGCAGCCGGCCATACTCCTCAACGGATACGGTTCGTACCTATCTGCACGAGATCGGTCGAGTACCCCTGCTAACCCGAGAAGAAGAGATTGTTTTCGGGAAGCAGGTACAGCAAATGATGAAATTAATCGAAGCAAAACAAGCGCTGGCTAAAGAATGGCAGCGAGATCTGACGAATGAAGAGTGGGCGGCCGAAATGGCATTGACCGAAGCCGAACTGAACCGGATCTTGCAGTTAGGGCGGCGCGCCAAGCAAAAGATGATTGAAGCGAATTTGCGCCTAGTAGTTGCGATCGCCAAAAAGTACCAGAAACGCAATATGGAATTCTTGGATTTAATTCAAGAAGGCACCCTCGGTTTAGAACGGGGAGTCGAAAAATTTGACCCGATGCGGGGATACAAATTTTCTACCTATGCCTACTGGTGGATTCGCCAAGCAATCACTCGCGCGATCGCCCAACACGCGCGCACCATTCGATTGCCAATTCACATCACCGAAAAACTCAACAAAATCAAAAAAGTGCAGCGGGAACTCACCCAGCAGTTGGGCCGTTCTCCCTCGCCTGCGGAAATTGCCACCGCCCTGGAACTGCAACCTTCCCAGATTCGGGAATACCTGCTGATGGCAAGACATCCAGTTTCTTTGGACTTGCGCGTAGGAGATAACCAAGATACCGAACTGCAAGAACTCTTAGAAGACGAAACAGCATCTCCAGACAACTACATTACTTCGGAATTGCTGCGGCAAGACCTCAATACCTTGATATCAGAACTGACCCCCCAGCAACGAGATGTAATTGTTCTGCGCTTCGGTTTGGAAGACGGCACCGAAATGTCTCTGGCGAAAGTCGGAGAACGCCTGAATCTCAGCCGCGAACGGGTGCGACAGCTAGAACATCAAGCCCTCGCCCACCTGCGGCGGCGTCAATCTCAAGTCCGAGAATACTTGGCTAGTTAGTCACTAAAAGAGTTGAGATTTTCTCCAAATCTCAACTCTTTTTTTGTGCAAGCGCTTCCAGGAAGGATATTTTGATAGCAAGCAATTTTCAAGTGATATCCTGTCCGGTCGATCGACCAAAATAACTAACCCTCTGTAAATGTTCGTAGTGCGGACTTCAGTCCGCAGCTAGAAAGCGGACTGAAGTCCGCACTACTAACCCTCTGTAAATGTTCGTAGTGCGGACTTCAGTCCGCAGCTAGAAAGCGGACTGAAGTCCGCACTACTAACCCTCTGAGTCAGGTACAGATAGCAATGGGTAATTGGTAGGCTGACGAGTACCTCGAAAGATTTGAAAAGCGCTATATTTAAGATGTCGATCGCACTTGATGGGCGATCGCAATTTATCAAAACTAATCTGAGATTTGAATTTAGGAACCGGGCGGGCGATCTAAAATTCAAGTTAATATTCAGGATTAAGCTAAATACCCGGTTTCTGTAAGATCTGTTTGAAACAGGTACAAGAAGGGCAGCGCAGCAGCTATGGGAAATTTTGGGGCAAGCAAGTGGTTTTGACTTATTCGATCGTATTAACAAGCACTTTAGAGGCGATCGCCCTTGCTCTCTCGCCCGGTAACTTCAGCATCGAATTTCCCCTAGGCGAGGCACAGCAATCGGACATCAAATCCGGCATTTTGACCTCGCAATCCCTCCCAAATGCTGCGCCAGATACCGCTAGCACAGGTTTAGCAGACGGTATTTACCTCTACGGCCAGTCCAGCCAGCCCGATCGAATTAAAAAAGAATATTTTGTATTTGAAATGCGACAGAGTAAAGTAGTCGGCGCTTTTTACCTGCCTCGGTCTGCTTTTTACTGTTTTTACGGCAGTGCGGAGCGAACTCAGTTAAATTTAACAGTAGTGGACACTTACGACGGCAGTCGCTCTCCCTACTCCGTAAACCTGCAACAGTATCACCCTATTTCCGCCGTCAGCAACAACGATCGGCGCATTTTGGGTATTTGCAAGGAAGCTCACAAACAGCAGGTGTGGGGAAACTAATACCATTTTCGATTTTCGATTGGGGATTAAATAATTGGGAATGATTTACTGCATAAGAGTTTGGAGTTTCCCTACAGTTGCATTCATTTCTGAAACTGGTATAACCAGTACCTGCGCGATTTTCTTGGTTTCTTGGGTATAGCAAAGCGAAACAAAAACCTATTTGTTCGGTAGGAGTGCCTCAACCCAACCTAATTTTTGAGGGGATTTTCCAGTTTGGTCAAGATCTTGTGTAACAAAAAACCAGGTCTCATCCCTATGCCTGAAGTTAGCGGATGTTCGCTGTATACTCCTTAACAAGGCAGCAGTAGAGTGCGTCACACAAGAAACTGGAAATATCCGAGAAAATGTGAGGCTACGGGGCGCCCTACAAAACTCCCTCCCGGCAGACTGGTGCAGCGCCAGCAGCCAGGATTCAGGAAACAGCAGTAAAATTGCTCCTGAGTTGAGAATTTCAGACTGACATCACACACTCGGCAAGATGAAACTGCGTCGGAAAACACTATCAATAGTTGGCATTACCATCGCTGGACTGACTGGCATTCTCTATGCAGCCTCCTCCAGCATCCTTTTGGGCAGCCTTGTCAAAGCAGAGGAACAAGAAGCCACACAGGTTGTCAAGGGAGTGCTCAGCGTGTTCGGGCAAACCGCAGATGACTTCAACTCGCGCTTTGCTGACTGGTCTGCCTGGGATGACACCTACACTTTTATCCAAAACCGCAACTCAGAATTCATTGCCTCGAATTTAGTTCCAGAAGGGCTGAATAATTTGAGAGTTCATCTAGCCATATTTGTCAATACTTCTGGCAAAATAGTTTACGGTACGGGTTTAGACAGCGACAAGATGAAACTAACGCCTGTTCCAGAAGCATTAAAAGAGCATATTTCTCTCAACGACCCGCTGTTGCAGCACCCCAATCCCAAAAGTAGCCTCGCTGGTATCCTGCTGCTGCCCTCAGGGCCGATACTGATTAGTTCCCGGCCAATTCTCACTACAAAAAGCACCGGCCCGATTCGGGGCACGCTGGTATTCGGGCGCAATTTGGATGCTGCGGGCATTGAGAAGCTTTCTAAAATTACTCGCTTGCCATTGATTGTACACAGCATTGATGAGCGTGATTTACCCGCTGATTTTGTGAAAGCACGGCAGAAACTGTCGGGGAAAAAAACGATTTTCGTGCGTTCTGTCAGCGAAGATTTGATGGCGGGTTATGCTTTGATCCAGGATATTTACGATCGACCGGCGCTACTTCTACGGGTGGATATGCCCAGAGAAATCTACCGCCAAGGTCAAATCAGTTTAATGTACCTGCTGGTGTCTGTGGGGTTAGCGGGAATAGGATTTATCGGCTGCACTCTGCTGCTGATTGAGCATTTGGTGCTGTCTCGGTTGAGCAGTTTGGCGAAAGCAGTTAACCGCGTCAGCAGCAGCCAAGACCTCTCGGTGCGACTGCCGGTCACGGGCGCAGACGAGTTGGCCGACCTTGCCCATACTATCAATGGAATGCTCGGGACGATCGCCAGCGCCGAAAGCGAACAACTTGAGGAAAAAGCCCGCTACCGAGCCGTTGTCGAGCAAGCTACAGACTGCATTTTCCTGTGGGACGCTCAAACCAAACGCATTTTAGAAGCCAATACAGCCTTTAGAAACTTGCTCGATTACAGTCTTGATGCGATTTCGCAACTGAGTGTTTACGATATCGTCGCCTATTCCAAAGACCTAGTTGACCGAAATATCCTGTTCCTGCTAAGAGAGAAACAACTCAGAATTGGCGAAGTTCTCTACCGCCGCCGAGACGGTTCCTGCATGGACGTGGAAGTAAGCGCCAGCCTGATTTCCTACGGCGGCCGCGAGATTATTTGCACTGTTGTCCGCGACATTACCGAGCGCAAGCAAGCCGAAGCCGAACTCCGAGCCTCCGAAGAACGCTACAGACTTTTGTTTAAAAACAACCCCCATCCGATGTGGGTTTACGACTTAGAAACTCTGGAATTTATAGCCGTCAATCAAGCTGCTGTCGAGCACTACGGGTACACTCGCGACGAATTTCTCCACATGACCGTTGCGGATATTCGTCCGCGCCAAGAACTGTCCAGATTGCTAGAAAATATATCCCAAGTAGATGCCGGAATTGATTTTGGGGGTGTGTGGCAGCACCAGACAAAAAACGGCACAATTATTGATGTAGAAGTTACTTCTTATACCCTGATATTTGACAGCAGAAATGCTGAATTAGTGCTGGCTCACGACGTAACCGACCGCTTGCAAGCCGAGGCAGAACTTTATAAGGCAAAAGAAGCAGCAGAAGCAGCTAATTTGGCTAAAAGTCAGTTTTTGGCTAACATGAGCCACGAACTGCGAACTCCTCTGAATGCGATTATCGGTTACAGCGAGATTCTGCAAGAAGATGCTTTAGATATTGGCGAAGAAGACTTTGTGTCGGATTTGGAAAGAATTCACAATGCAGGCAACCATTTACTGGGATTGATTAATGATATTCTGGATTTGTCGAAGATTGAAGCAGGTCACGGGGAACTTGAATTAGAAACTTTTGACGTATTCGAGACAATTAAAGATGTAGTAAAAACTGTTGAGCCGTTATTTTTCCGAAACAACAATCGCCTGAATGTTGAATGCGATCCTAATATTGGCCAATTGCATTCCGATAAAACTAAGTTAACTCAAATTTTATTTAATTTGCTCAGCAATGCAGCGAAGTTTACTCAGCAAGGGATTGTTACACTCAGCGTTAAAAAAAATCAAAATGACGAGAATAGTTGGGATGTTGAAGAGTTAATTTTTAATTGTACTGATACGGGAATTGGGATGACTCCGGAACAGCTAGAAAAGTTATTTCAACCTTTTACGCAAGCTGATGCTTCGACTACCCGCAAGTACGGAGGTACGGGTTTGGGTTTGGCTATAGCGCAGAAATACTCTGAGATGCTGGGGGGAGAAATTACTGTTAATAGCGAGTTAGGCAAGGGGTCAACTTTTACTCTCATGTTGCCGACACTATTGTAATCTGTCCCAATACGTTTGGGTTAGTGTCACATTAATAAATAAAGGTACGTTGTTGGGATGCGAGCCCTCTTTATAGGGTGTTTGAAACGTCAAAAGTTGTACCCTTTTAATACCAGATTCCCCTCGCATCCCGCTTTCCAAGGGGGACTTTGAGTTGGATTCTGGTTCTCCGTTGGAAAGGTGGTTAGGAGAATCGGGTCTTTTGATACCAACGAAAGGAGTTTTCAAACACCCTCTTAGACGTATAGATAAAGAGGGCTGAAGCCAAACAACGTACCTAATTTAACATCATTTGATGCCCAAAATGCTCGTCCTACTTCGCATCAGGGGGCATCAAAACTTTGTCAATTACGTGAATAACGCCGTTGCTAGCTTTGATATCAGCTTTCACAACATTAGCGCCGCTAACAGTAACTTTGCCTGCGGCAACTACCACCTTCAGCGAGCCGCCTTCCACGGTTTTAACATCGCCGGATTTGAGGCTGGTAGATAAAACTGAACCAGAAACAACGTGGTAAGTTAAAATCTTGGCAAGTTTGGCTTTATTTGCTGGTTTGAGCAAATCATCCACAGTTGCTTTGCCCAAAGTAGCAAATGCCGCGTCTGTCGGTGCAAAAACAGTGAAAGGGCCTTTGCCTTGGAGAGTTGTAACTAAACCTGCGGCTGTTAAAGCCTTAGTCAATGTCTTAAATTGAGCGTCGCCAGATGCAATAGCGACAATATCCTTCGTAGCGGCTGTTGGTGCTGGTGAAGTGGTTGATTTCGGTGAGGCTGTTGGTGCTGGTGAAGCAGCTATTTTCACATTTCCTGCAACTTGTTGAGTTGGTGTTGTATTGCTAACAGTTGTGCTGGAGTTGATGTGAGCCCAAGCGGGGAAACCAATCAACGCGCTAGCGCCGATTACTCCTGCGAAACCTGTGAGTTGTTTCATCCAGGTAGGTAAATTTTGATTTTTCATTACGCTTGCTTTTCCTTATGACAATAAAACAGTGAACGTGAATTGTTATGTTAGCCAAATTTCCGCAAAAGGTAAGGTTGGGAAAGGCACTCGGTAGAGATAAAATGAGCTGGGATTGTCGATCGACCAAAACTTCCTTACTATAGCGCAAGCTCAGGGAAAAAGAGGCTCAACCGCTAAATCTGTAACTCAAAACCTCAATCACCGAACCTGTTTGCGGTAAGTCAGAAGATTTGACCGAAATCGTGTCGTTATTCGATCGGCGTATCGATGTACCATCCATTAGGCCCAAGAATTCATCTAGCGATACTAAATCGCACGCAGCAGCATCGGCGGCTTGGGTTTTGAAATGCGTGGGAATTACCATTTTCGGTTTGAGAAGTTGCACCGTTTGCTTCGCTTCCGCCGGAGTATAAGCTTTCGGCCCTCCGCCCACGGGAATTAGCAAAATATCCGGCCGCCCGATTAAGATTTGTTCTTCAATGCCGATCGGGCCAGCAACTCCGCCCAAGTGTAAAATCTTAACACCGGCTTGCTGCCAGAGCCAAGCCACATTCACCCCAAACCGCCTTCCTCCCTCACGGTCTTTTTGCGTGCGAATGCCTTGAATCCTGAGCCCGTTAGACCTATAAGTGCCCGGTTCGTACAAAAGGCCGGGATTGCCCGAAAATCCGTCTACCGCCCCTTCATCAAGCAATCTGCTGCTAATCAGAATCAAATCTGTGGGGACTTTAGGAGAACGATAGCCTGCCGTACAGCCCAGGGGGCGAAAAGGATTCACCAGCACCCTCGCACCGCCACCGGCAAACAAGAAGCAAGTGTGCCCCAACCACTGAACCGACAAAGAACCAGCAGTTTGAGCTTGATAGCTTTCCCATCCAGATGGCAAACCAGTCGCTAAAGCTGCTAGCAAACCCGTCTGTGCGTAACGTATTAATTGTCGCCGTTTCATCTTGTGGTTGCGGTTATCGGGTGTTGGTCGTTTGTTGTTATATCACAAAATGCCGCCAGGTGCGAAATGTGCGATCGAGTCTTACCTTCATTCAGTTGACAGTTGACAGTTGATATGTTGTAGGGGCAGTGGATGGTGCGGGCCTGCCCTCTTAGTTGACAGTTGACAGTTGACAGTTGACAGTTGACAGTTGACAGTTGACAGTTGACAGTTGACAGTTGACAGTTGACAGTTGACAGTTAACAGTTAACAGCGACCTCTACCTAGAAAGAAGAGGATTGGAGCAATGAATAGTCGGCATTGCTGAATTCAGGTATGAATTGGAATGTAGAGACGTAGCATTGTTACGTCTTTACAGAGGTTTCAGTATAATAGAAAAGAATTTTCCTACATCAAATCAGCAACACCTAAATGCCACAACAGCTTAAGAGCGCATCCTACAATTTCATAGAAATTCAACTAAAGCCGTTCCAAAAAATTCCGCAATAATTGCTTTCCCGAAGTAGTCAAAATACTTTCCGGGTGAAACTGTACGCCTTCAATGTGTGGATATTCCCGGTGCCGCACGCCCATAATCGTGCCATCTTCCACCCAAGCCGTAATTTCCAAAACTTCTGGACAACTCTCTTTTTCAATTACCAAACTGTGATAGCGAGTCGCCAGCATCGGCGATTCTACACCTACAAAAACTCCGACTCCTGCGTGTTCTACCTGAGAAGTTTTGCCGTGCATTAATACTGGTGCGGAAACAATCTTGCCGCCGAATACTTGACCGATACTTTGATGTCCGAGACACACGCCTAAAATTGGTAGAGTCGGCCCCAATTCTTCGATCAATTTCAGAGAAATTCCCGCATCTTCCGGCCGTCCCGGGCCTGGAGAAATCACTACTGCTGCGGGCTGCAATCGGCGAATGTCTGATAAGGAAATTTGGTCGTTGCGGTAGACTTGGACTTCTTTTGCTACTGGCAAATCAGCACCGAGTTCTCCTAAATACTGTACCAAATTGTATGTAAAACTGTCGTAGTTATCGATGACTATAATCACGGGTTAAGTGGGATTCTAGGTTTTAGATTTGTGATTTTAGATTGACTCGCTGCCGGAATGCAATAGTAGGAAGATTTTAGATAGATGCCCAAGATTAAAATAGCTGCAATATGTAGGAATAAAACCAAAAATCTCAAATTGGTCATCTAAAACCTAAGATTTGCCTGCGGAATAAGCTACTAACGGACGATCGCAATTTGAACAACTACCCACAACGGAGGAAGCAGCAGTGCACCAGCGACAATCGCCGCAGCCATTGCCGATACCAGAACGGCTCCGGCAGCGCAGTCTTTGGCAATTTTGGCGAGTTCGTGGTAAGATTGCCCGACGGTTAAGTCTACCACTGATTCGATCGCCGTGTTCAACAATTCCATTGCTAAAACTATACCAATTGTGACGCCGATCACTGATATTTCTACAGGTTTGAGGTGCAAAAATAGTCCGAGTCCGATCGCTAAAGTTCCTATAACAGTGTGAATCCGAAAATTGCGCTGAGTTTCAAAAGCATAGGTTAGCCCACCCCAAGCATACCGAAAACTCGTAGCTAAACTAGATGCGATTTTCCAGGAAAGCTCTCGCTTGTATTTCAAGGCTTTTTTAGGTTCGTGGACTGTAGGCATGGCAGAATCTGAAGGCACGATCGCAAACGGTGGGATGTTTGATGTAATTGACGGTTGATCTAGTGTCATAAACAACCAACTTTAAGTTACAGAGATTAACGAAAGCTAGACTTTGAAAATTTCCTTCACTAAGTCTAGTTAACTTTCCCAAGTTTTTAGTAAAGTTTTGGTATGATTTCAGGAAATTATGTTGGGCTTGACATGATTGGTTGAGTCACCATCAACGTCAGTTATGCTGTTTGGATCTCAAGTCCGATCGCGCGCAGCAGTGTTTCTTGTCGATCGAGCATTTGAGTCAGACTCTCTTCATCCGGGTGATCCCAGCCCAAAAGATGTAAAAAACCGTGGGATGCCAGCCAAGCTAGTTCAGTCTTTAGGGGATGTCCCTGCTGCTGGGCTTGTCGCTGCGCTGTGTCGATCGAGATGATGATATCACCCAAGTATAGAGGTTCCGATGACTGCATTTCTTCTAGCTGAGGACAGTCTACCTCTAAAGCTGCGAAAGCTAGTACATCGGTCGATCGATCTTGCTGGCGGTACTGGGCGTTGAGGGCTTGGATATCGGCATCGGCGGTTAAACGCAGACTGACTTCGTAGCCGGGGGCCTCTGGCACATCTGCTTGCTGGTTTTCTAGCCAAACGCTAAACCAATTTTCCCAGGTTTGGGCGGCAATCTCCCCGCTGGGTTGATTCTCCGGGAGGTTGTCAGCGTCGGCGATGCCATAACAGTCTTCGACGTTCACCTCAATTAGCATTTTTCGGTTCTTTTGTCAAGGGATGTATTGAATCTTTTGATAAGTGAAAATTGGGCGGGCTAATCGACTTTTTGCTTTTAGCAGGAAGATTACAATAATCTGCTGAAGATTGCAATGGGTCGATCGCACGATCGGATCGAACCCCCCGGTATTTAACCCGCTTTCTAGTGGGTGAGTGTGTGTAGAGAGGCGGTTTCAACCGATATTCTAAGAATTGAAATAGCGATCGAGAAAAGCCAAACCGACGAGTACGCCCAAAAGTCCAGCAGCAGTCAAAGCAAAATGAAACAGAGAAGTCGCCCGCTTGCGAACCATATTCCGCATCGCTAGCTTGACATAACTCGGTGGAGGTGCATTGTTTGTGGGGGCGATCGGAGTTTCGGGGGCGGACTCTTCGGAGGTTGTTGGCGAGGGAGGTTGAGTCATAGCGGTTATTTTAGAAGGTTAACACCAGAGGCTGCGGAGGACAGACTCGCCACGATGTTAACAAATTTGTAACGTTTTGTGTAGGATTTTTGAGGTTTCGGATGGCTTGAGACTGGTTTCGGGCGGCAGAGAATCGGGCGAAACTTAACGCGCTTTTCCACATTCGAGCTTTTCCACATTCGGGCTTTTCCGCTTTCCCACATTCCGGCAGGGGTTTGAACCCCTGGCGGTTTTTCGGGTCTCGCGATAAATCCCTACTTCACCCATCAGCCATCTGCTGAACTATAGCAATAATTCTCTTCACTGTCTCCGCTTCGGGAGAATGCAAATGCTGAAAAATATCCAAAGATTGCTGGAAATAATTCAAGGCTTCCTCAATAATTCCCTGCGATGCTAACAATTGTCCTAACATTGCAAAACTAGCGGCTTTCCCTCGAACATCGCCAATTTTTTCGTAAAGTTCCAGAGATTTTTGATAAAGTGCGAGCGCTCGGGTTACGTCCCCTTGCTTGAAATAATAAATTCCTGCTAGTTGGTTGAAACTAGCAGCTTTCCCTTGAACATCGCCAATTTTTTCGTAAAGTTCCACAGATTGCTGATAAAGTGCGATCGCCCGGGTTATGTCCCCTTGCTTGGCATAAATTCCTGCTAGTTGGTGCAAACTAGCAGCTTTCCCTTGAAGATGGCCAATTTTCTCGTAAAGTTCGAGAGATTGTTGATAAAGTGCGATCGCCTCATCTACTTCCCCTCGATTGGCATAAACTATTGCAAGACAGTGCAAAGTAGATGCTTTCCCTGGAAGATTGCCAATTTTTTCGTTAAGTTCGAGAGATTCTTTATAAAGTGCGATCGCCCGGGTTACTTTCCCTTGATCGGCATAAATTATTGCTAGATTGTGAATAATGGCTGCCTTTACTCTTTCGTCTTCTGGCGGACACTCATCTAATGCTTGTTGGTAATACTTTTTTGCTGCATCCGTGTTACCCAATACAGCCTCAGAATTAGCCAAACTATTAAAAATTCGATAATCTGGAAAAACTGCTAAAGTCTGCTCACAAGTTTTCACAGATTCCTTGAATCGACTTTGATTATTCCACCGATTCGTTAAAAAATCAACAATTTTAACAGCAATCTTTTCCACCTTTCCCAGCATCGCCAATCGATAAATTTCTAACCCCTTTTCCTCCGTAGAATATTCCCCTTCCTGCCACCAGAGACGATACAAAATTTCAGCAGCTTCTGCGGCGTGCAAACCTTCGCTATCCTCCGGCAAATTCAGCGACAAAATCCGGGGTACTCGCAGCGACAAATCTGGACTAACTTCTAGCAAACCCAAAGCTATTGCCCGATGTAAGATTTTCTCAATCTCAACAATACTCGTACAAACAGCCGCGATAGCTTCCCTCGGTACCGGCAACTGATAAACTAATGCCAACTCCAGCATCTTTGTCAATTCCGGCGATAGCTGCTTCAACAATTCCTCATTCAAAATATCTTCTCGAAACTCCGCAGTTGTCTCCTGCATCCGTGGCAAAATCGTACTTAGATCCAGCTTTTCGGCTAGCAACACCAAATTCAGCCGTTCCAACAACCGAGGATTTCCATCCGCCAATTTTTTCGCTTGCGATTGCAACTTCCCATCCACCGAAGATTTGGGCGCAAAAGCCGCAAGCCAACTGCATTTTTTCTGCAAATCTGCGTCCTTAAAACCATCCAAACCCTGCTTGTAAAAATCCCGCAACAGTGGCGAATCAAAATCGTAACGGCAAGTTATCACCAAACGGTGAGGCGCATTAGTTTCGTTAATTGCCCAAACCAAAGCATCTAAAATCCTTGCCATTTCCGGCTGCAACACACAGCCACTATTTGATCGCGATTCTAGATGAGTTTCAAAATCATCCAAAACCAACAAAAACGGCTGCAAATCCCCCTCATCTAAACCCCAGAAAAGGTCTCGCAAGCGATATTTCAACTCCTCATCATCTCGCTGCAAATCATCTCGCTGGAACTTCGACAACTTGTCGCCCAACTTACTCAGCAAACGCGCTTCATCAACCTTCCCCACCAATACAATCTTTTCAAATTCCGTCAATCGATCGCACAACCTCGACGCCAAACTACTCTTACCCAAACCCCCCATCCCGTGAATCAAAACCCCTACTTTATCCGAAGGCAATTTCAATGCCTTCAAACAAGATTGGATCTGCCGCCGCCGTCCGACAAAAGCTTCGCGAGTTGGGACTTTCACCTGCTGCCCGGAAGCATCCAAAAACTGTGCGGAAACAGTTGGTTTCGGTGCGGCTTTGCGCCCGCGAGTCCGCAAAGTTGTCACCAAGTTTCCGGGCAAAGTTCCTGCCACATAAAGCCTGAGTAAATGCCAATCCCGCGCCTTATTTGCAATCAAAGCTTGATAAGTTTGAGCCAAAGCCTCCGTCAATTCATCGCCCGCCGCCAAACGAGAATACAGCGCCTCAGCAGCAGCCGTTGCATCCCCATTTAAAACCTTTTGCCCCCAACCCAAAACCGCCTTAGCCCCGAAACTCAGCAACTCTTCAGCCAAACAAGGAACCGATCCAGCTTCGCCGCGTTGTCCCGTGCGACAACCCGACAGAAATAGTAATTTAGGAATCCGAAAATTGAAAGATTTAGCAATATCTTGACCGCTGGCTAGATGAATTTCACCAGTCTCTGTTTCCGTATAAAAACGCGGCTCACCGCTTTCATTAATTGTAGCATGACCAGTCAAATGAAAAATATCAAAATATCCTTTTTCCCGATCGTCAATTAAATATCTCAATTCTGTCAAACAGCCACTTTCTTCAACTATTAACGCCAAAGGTTGCCGCGCCGTTGCTTTCAGAATCAATCCTTCTTCCTTCTCAAAATCCAGCACAGGTTTTGCCTCAGCGGGGGAAGCTGCCATAAACAAGAGATTGAGCGCTCTATTTTCGGGCTTTGTCTCATCAACGGACAATTTTTTAATGCTATCCGAAGACACCCAGCGAATCGGCACAATCGGCTGAGGTTTGTCTACTAAAAAATTGATGCCATCGTGCAGCACTTCCCAAGGCAAATGAGCGAGTTTTTCTGTCGCAGCAATCGCTAAAATCACGCTTTCCCCCGCCAACTCTTGGAGTTTTTGAGAAAACAGGCGATCTGTGCCATCAAGCCAGTCAAACAAGCATTTTCCAGTAACAGGATAGCTTTTTGGTAAAGCCACATAATAATCTTGTTCGACAAGATTAATTAAATCCGCAATTTCGGTCAGAGACAGCCGCCGCGATTGATAATTATTAGGATTGTCTAAAAAATAGCGAAATTCGACATAATCACCTTGAATAGTTTTGAGGTCGAGGTGTAGGATTTTCATAGTTGGGAGTTGTATAAGGTTAACGGGTGATGCTTTTCCCGACAGCCGACCAGAAGCTTTAACATCTAGCTAAATAAAATATTTTGAATCAGATTAAAGATGACTTCCTTCTGGTTTTTCTCGTTTCCGGATATTTTGCTGATTTATCGTGCGTCTAAATCATTTATGCAAGTAGGGCGGTGCTCCGCGCCCGCCCGCTGATATTTGTAGGGTGTGTCGCCTGCGATAAATCCCTTGCATTCGATCGACCATCAAGCGATCGACGCACCTGAAAGGATAGTATGTGTAGGTGTGTCGCCTGCGATCGATGCGTATATGCGATAACTATTTTGCAAGGTGCGTCGCTTTGAGATTGTCTATTTCATTTAGAGATTTTTCGTGGCGACACACCCTACAACGCTGACAACTGACAACTGACAACTGTCTATTCATCGAGAATTTGTTTAATTGCGATAACTATTTTGCAAGGTGCGTCGCTTTGAGATTGTCTATTTCATTTAGAGATTTTTCGTGGCGACACACCCTACAACGCTGACAACTGACAACTGTCTATTCGTCTAGGATTTGCTTAATTTGGTCGATCGTCGCATTTTCCAACAGCAACCGCCGCCCGCGCCGCCCAACCAGCAAAACTTTCTCAATCTTTTTACCAGACTTGCCTTTTTTATATTCTTGATACCACTTCCGAATTTGTTCTGCGATCGCCACAGTTCCGCCAACAATACCTACAATAGCGCCAATAGTTACGAGAATTCCCTCTTTTTCATCATCTCCGGCTGTTTCCCAATTTCCCGACAACCCAGAAATCGCAAAGAATTCCTCGGTAGCCGCAACTGCATCTTGTCCTTCTACGCTAATTTGAATATCTGTCATTACTTTTTCTCGCCACTCTGGGTGATTTAATTATATCTGTACGACTAATATCTGTGCGATCGCCCTTCAACCACCCTCTCCCCTGACTCCCGTCTCCCGCAACAGAGAATCAGCCCAAACTGCATCGGGTTCGGCAAGCGCAGGGACTAACTCAGCCTTATAATCGAGGGTAATGTCATAGGCGGCGCGATCGTACACTGTATTCAACAACGCCTGTAAATCCACAACTGGTTCTACATCGCCTCCCCGCAAAGGCAGCGCAAAAGCCGGAATCACATCTGGTAGATTAAACAAATACAAGTCAGCCGTGGGGCGACAATCTGCCCGACTCACCAAAATCCGGTAATTTCCGTCAATATTTTCCCCAAAAACAGGCAGAGGTTCGTAAATTCGCAGCAAGTCAATTTCCACTAAGTGCGATCGCCCTGCGAACACTTTATACCGCTTTTCCTCATACATCTCGCGCCCTTTACCGCGCTTGTTTGTCGGTGAAAGCACTTCTATTACTGTAACTACTTTCCGAGTTTCCTGTTCGATTACCTGCAAATAACTTTCTCTAACTTCCACCGTTGTAGGCACTCTCACTCTCAAAGCCGTCACAGGCGATGCCATAACAGCGACATTTCCAGTGCTAGAAGTTGCTTGAATTGGCGATCGCTGCACCGCCACATCGGGAATACCGACTAATAAAGCATCTTCCCCGCTGATTTGATAAATTCTTTGTTCAATGTCCACTAAATACTTCGGTAGCAGTTGCGGAGTCAAAAAATCTGCGATCGCCACTATCAAGCGATTGTGAACAGCCCGCCAAAAGTCAGGACTTTCTAAATAGGGATTCATCCCCGGAAATGGATTAGGCATAATCGTACCTCCCATTGATTACTATCATTTTAGCAAACATATTAAAAAAACGCAGACAATATCAAACTATCATCTGCGTTAATTGTGGAATGGGCGTCTCGCCACTTCTGAAAAATGTGTAACGGGCGTCTCGATCGCGGTTTGTAGTGAGGACTTCAGTCCTGCTTAAAAGTTTGTAATAAAGAAGGACTGAAGTCCGAACGATCGAACCTAATTTGATTGTTACTGTTCAAGCAGATACAATATTTCGCTTAAAAATCCCCGTAACTACTAATAGCAGCTTGCAACCTTGCGATCGCCTCATCAACCGCAATCGCGCCCAACTCCCCAGAAGCCCGAGTCCGAATATTCAAACTATTCGCCTCAACCTCCTTAGCACCCACAACACACATCACCGGAATTTTATCCTTCTCAGCATTGCGAATTAACTTACCCAAACGTTCGCTACTCTCAACTTCCGCGCGAATATTCAGCGCCTTCATCCTCGCTTCCACTTCCTTAGCAAACGGCAAAAACTCCTCGCTGACAGGCAACAACCGCACCTGAATCGGAGCTAACCATATCGGGAAATCCCCTGCGTACTGTTCGATCAAAATCCCAATTAAACGCTCCAAAGAACCAAAAGGAGCGCGGTGAATCATTACCGGACGCTGGCGGCTGCCGTCTTCAGAGACGTATTGCAAATCAAAACGTTCTGGCAAATTGTAATCTACCTGAACAGTTCCCAATTGCCATTCTCTATCCAACACATCTTGGAAAATAAAATCGAGTTTCGGCCCGTAAAAAGCCGCTTCCCCAATTCCCTCAAAATAATTCATTCCCAAAGTTTCCACCGCGCGACGGATGGCACCTTGCGCTTTTTCCCAAGCTTCATCGGAACCGATGTATTTCTCTAAGTTTTCTGGATCGCGGAAACTCAAACGCGCTTTAAAGTTTTTCAGTTGCAAACTCTTGAATACTGACAGAATTAAATCCACCACACTCAAGAATTCAGCATCCAATTGTTCAGGCGTTACAAACAAGTGGGAATCATCCACTGTAAAGCCGCGCACTCTGGTTAAACCGCCCAATTCTCCCGATTGTTCGTAGCGGTAAACTGTGCCGAATTCTGCTAAGCGCATCGGCAATTCCCGATAGGAACGCAGTTCGCTTTTGTAAATTTGAATGTGAAACGGACAATTCATTGGTTTCATTACAAAACCTTGTTCGTTGGCTGCCGCTTCTGCATCTTCTGCCATTAGCGGAAACATATCTTCTTTGTATTTCTGCCAATGTCCTGAGATTTTGAACAAATCGACTCTGGCGATGTGCGGTGTCACTACTTGCAAATAGCCGCGCTTGATTTGTTCTTGTTTCAAGAAGTCTTCTAAAATACTTCTCAAAATAGTGCCTTTGGGTGTCCACAAAGGCAAACCTGGCCCAACTGGATCGGCGAAGATAAACAAGCCTAATTCTTTGCCTAATTTGCGGTGATCTCGCCTTAGGGCTTCTTCTTTGCGGTGTTTGTAGGCTTCCAATTGTTCGGGAGTTTCCCAAGCTGTGCCGTAAATCCGCTGCAATTGAGCTTTGGTTTCGTCGCCGCGCCAATATGCGCCGGCGAGACTCTCTAGCTCGATCGCCTTTGGATTCAACTCACTGGTATTATCCAAATGGGGCCCAGCGCACAAATCCCACCATTCGTCACCCAAATGGTAAAGAGTAATCGGTTCGATCAAACCTGCCAAAATTTCTAATTTGTAAGGTTCGTTAATCTCCTTGATGCGCCTTTCCGCTTCCTCGCGGCTGACTTCTTCGCGAATTACAGGCAATTTGCGGTTGATGATTTTGATCATTTCTTTTTTAATTGCCTTGAGATCCTTTTCAGTAAAAGGTTCCGGGCAATCAAAATCGTAATAAAAACCATTTTCAATCCAAGGGCCGATTGTGACTTGGGCCTTGGGAAATAATTTCTGTACCGCCATCGCCATAACGTGAGATGTTGTGTGGCGAATTTTTTTTAGTTGTTCCGACTCACTCGTGCGGGGCAACTCTATCTTAACGGACTCTTCTGGAGCGTTCATAAAAACAATACGGTAAGTGGGAAACTCAGAGTATGAAAGACCTGAGAGGAAAACGACCAGGCGATTTCAATCGCCTTGAATCTTTCCATTACCGCCTTGGAGTTGCAAGAGTCCGGTGTACTTTTGTAATGTACTTTCGATGGGACAATTACCATCTCAAATGTTGCAACCCTGTACGCATAATGTTTGCTCCTGATGGAGCCTCCCTTCCGGGGTAATGTTCGCCTCGACCTGGTTATAAAGGCTTGTTAGACCTGCGACACTGTTTCAGTGACTTTAAAACTGTTTAATCGCAGATGACAGAGCGGAAAACTGGCGTCGCATTCGCCGGTGTCGTGACCTAAATAACGTCTCCTCCTAGGAGGGGTCTGGTCAGAACAGCTTGCAATTTCTTACAAGCTCAGTGGCTTGAGCCTCTGAGTTCCTGACGGATTCTGAGCTAGACATCGGCTAAATAAGCAATTAATTTTGTTGTAGTTGCTTCTATCTTACTCAGATTGGGACGGCAACCGCCGATTTCCGGCTGCGGACACTCCTGGAAATTACAGCAATGGCGCTGATGGTGACAAGTTGACTTCGGGAGGCACTGCGAAGCCAAGAAACCTGGTTTTTTACCGAATCTGTCGGCTGTAACAAGATATTGCCTGAAAAAACTCGGTTTCTAATTACCCGATCGCCAACTAATTTGACATAATTTGCCGATTTTTACTCAAAAATAACTGCTGACACTGTTAAATTTCTTGACACTCACCTGCTAATTTTTGTGAAATTATTGAATTTTTGTTAAAAATATGTTACAATTTGTAAAGCGCGTTTAAGGTTAGAATAAATAAATAACCCAATTTTAATCCATGCTTAATTCCAATTTGCCAGAATCAGAATTGCTCAAATCCCTACTGGAACCGCTGTTAGAGGATTTTAAATACTGGTTCGAGCGATCGGCTACTCTCTTAGAAACTGAGGAAATTCATTTTCTGAGCGGCGACGATCAATCCGACTTGCTGGCACGAGTCAAACAGGCTCAGCAAGAATTAGTGGCTGCTAAAGCTCTATTTCAAGCAACCGGAGGGCAAGTTGCAATTGAAACCGCAGCACTCATGCCGTGGCATAGACTGCTCGCCGAATGCTGGCAAGTATCGGCGCGCTTTCGGAAAGAGCAGTCAGCTCGCCCTGGAAAATAAAAAGGCAAGTTCAAGTTCAACCCGCAGTCAAATTCCCAACCTTGGGAAATGTCGCGTCCACTTGACAAGCTCAAACAGATTTCCAGTTAATAAGTAATTACTTGCTGAAACACTTTTGTAAATTGCTGTGTGGCTATCAGAGCCCGGAGGAGAAAATAATGTTACACCTGCTTTATATTTTAGCTTTCACCGTTCTTGCCTTTTTGGCCGTCAGTAACTTAATCCGCAGTCTAGTCACCGTAGGTATGGAGTCCCAGCGCCCCCAACAATTCAGGGCAAATAATCGCTACGCATCCTATCCTCGCTCTCAAGCCGTACCCCATCCAGAACTGTTAGACGAATACGGAAATATTGTCAACGAACCCCTATTAGTTATGCGTTCGCTGACTGTCCAAGACGCGCGCGAACAATTAGATGCTCTTTACAAATCATCTCCCGGCGGCAGTGACGAAGGCGGCGAACTAGCCTGATTCGATCGCGTTCGCAGCATTTATACTTACGGGCGATCGCCCTAAAAAAATAATTGGCCGTTAGTTTCTCGCTAACGGCCAATTTGTAGTTAGTTTTGAGAGATACTTAAAAGGGATCGATCTCAACTGACTGTCGATCGCTCCTGTTTTGTCATCGGCAAAAATGCACGTTTAAGGCTAGATGCTCGTCCCAATTTCGCTACTAGCAGAACTTCTGCAAGCTTTGCCCCAACTGCGGGCACAAATTTATTTCAAATCTTCCATGACAGCGCTGTCTCACGCGATGGAAGACTTGGTTTTGGCGGGTTCCGACGACGAACCCCTAGTTATTGCCAGCTTTCAGCGAGAGCGCTTCTACCGCCAAGAAGCTCACCGCTATCGACGCATTGCCGATCGATCTTCTCAGGTATATGTGCTGTCATCACCGGAAACAGAGTTTAAAAATTCCTCGGAACATCACGAAACTGTGGCGTTTGCACCGGAGGACACATTAAGTCAAGAGTGGCACTTAGTGGTAGTTGGGCAACATTACTCAACTTGCCTGATTTGTCAAGAAAAAATTGTGCCGATCGACAACCAGGACGAGCGCAGCCCGCTGTTGATGGATCAAGCTCGTCGATTTGAAGGAATTTGGACATTCGACAGAGAGGTAAGCTGCAAAGCTGCCGAATTGTTGCTCGATAAAATTGTCAAATATCGCCCGGAATTGGCCGAAAAGATCGATCGAGCGCGCACAACTTACAATCTGGGCAAAAAACCCAAAAAAACGCGGAAATCCGCCGCAGACAAAACCACAAAACCAGCGAAAAGAGCGCCAAAAGACTCAAGAATTCCCAATCCCAAATTGAGCGACGCTTTTGCCGAACGCTTAGTCACCTACTTGCAAGCAGGGCAGCACAAACTGCTGAAAGCATACAGCGCGATCGCCGCCCAAGAACGCAAAGAACGCCTGGTAAACTTAATTACCACCGCCATGCGGCAGTCTCTCAACCCGCAAGAAATTGTCGAAGTCGCAGTACAAGAATTGGGAACCGCCCTATCAGCAAGCCGCTGTTTGATTTATCGCTGCAAGGCGACAGATATTGCCGTCAAAATCGATCGGGAATTTTTGCGTGCCGGCGCTACTTCTGTCCTAAACCAGACTTGGCAGTTGCAGGAAAATCCCATATTTCGGGACGCGGTAGGGCGGCAAGAGCGAGTTTACATCCAAGAGACAGCACAACACCCGCTGATTGTCAATACAAAATCCCTGGGCGAAATTGTCAAAAATTGGCAGATTGTCTCTTGGTTAATGGTGCCGGTGCTTTATCAGGGGCGGGTGTTGGGCATGGTGGAAATGCACCAATGCCGATCGACTTCGCCTTGGGAAGAAGACGAAATTGCTCTCGTAGAGGCGATCGCCACCCAACTCGGAGCAGCCTTAATTCAAGCCGAAACCTACGCTCACTTAGAAGAACTCAACCAACAATTAGAAGCATTAGACCGCACTCGCAGCAATCTAATTGCCATCACAGGCCACGAACTCCGCACCCCACTTTCTACCATTCAAGTGTGTCTAGAAAGTTTAAACTCCGAGCCAGATATGCCCCAAGAATTGCGGCAAATCATGTTAGAAACAGCCCTCGGAGATGCCGATCGAATGCGGAAACTCGTCCAGGATTTCTTAACACTTTCTCACTTAGAAAGCGGGCGAGTTAAATGGAATGTAGAATCGCTGACGCTGCAAGAATGCGTTGACTTGGCCCTCAGCAGCGTGCGATCGCGCGGCGGAGTCGATCGACAGTTACCACAAATTATCGCCGAAGTGTCCGCAGAATTGCCATTAGTGCAAGCAGACGGCGAATGGTTAGTGGAGGTACTGTCCAAACTCCTAGACAACGCCTGCAAATTCACCACACCCCAGGGAAGCGTCACAGTGCGCGCTGTCTTCAACGGTTCTCGCATGGTGGAAGTGCTCGTAGCCGATACAGGGCGGGGAATAGAGGCGAATAGTTTGAAAGTAGTGTTCGATCGATTTTATCAAGAAGAAGGAGCATTGCGGCGCAGCGCCGGCGGCACCGGTTTGGGATTAGCAATCTGCAAGCAAATTGTTGCCGGCTGGGGCGGTAAAATTTGGGTAGATTCCCCAGGAAAAGACCGAGGAAGCGAATTTCATTTTACTATTCCAATTGTTTAGAAGACCGGGCGGTTTAAACCCTACATCCGCTCTTCAACCTGCGGAGGCAGGTTTCGTTTGTGTAGACGCGGTTTCAACCGCCGTCCGATCTAATGACTAATGACCAATGCCCCATGCCCCATGCCCCATGCCCCATGCCCCATGCCCCATGCCCCATGCCCCATGCCCCATGCCCCATGCCCCATGCCCCATGACTCCCCTAAATCGGAAGACTAATCACAAACTCTGTTCCACCTCCTACCGAAGACAAACATTCCAAAGTTCCCCCATGTATTTCAGTCACTATCTGATGGCAAATAGACAGTCCCAATCCCGTACCTTTACCTTCTGCTTTAGTTGTAAAAAATGGCGCAAACATTTTTTCTCTGACAGATTCCGGCATTCCCATTCCATTGTCAGCAATCTGAATCACAATTGTATCGATGATTTCCAGTTTTTGCTGGCAAACACCCACCGTAGAAATCATAATTATATTGGGATTTTGTTCAATTTCTGCGTAGGTTTTGCCCGCGTTGGATTCTTCCACAGCATCGATCGCATTAGCAATCAAATTCATAAATACTTGATTTATTTGCCCGGGATGGCATTTTAATGTTGGCAACTCACCGTAATGTTTAATGATTTTAATTGCCGGTCTGTTGTGCTTAGCCTTGAGGCGGTGAGATAAAATCATTAAAGTAGTTTCAATGCCTTCGTGGATGTCAACTGCTCTTTTTTCCTGACTGTCGCTACGGGAATAGTTCCGCAGAGATTGCATAATGTCGCGGATGCGATCGATTCCCATCTTCATGGACGCCGTAGTTTTGGGCAAGTCGGCTAATAGATATTGTAAATCGATCGATGCAATTTCCTGTTCAATTTCTGCTCCCGGTTCGGGAAAGTTTTCTTGATAAATATTCACCAAGTTAATTAAATCACCAATATATTGTTGAACGTGGTGCAAGTTCCCAGAAATAAAGCCAATAGGATTGTTAACTTCGTGGGCTACTCCAGCTACCAGTTGTCCGAGTTGCGAGATTTTTTCAGTTTGAACTAATTGTGCTTGAGTTTGTTGCAGTTCGATCAATATGGCTTCTAAATTTTTAGCTTTCTCTCTCAGTTGAGCTTCTGATGTTTGTAAAGCTTGTTCCGCTACTTTGCGCTGGCTGATATCGCGAATGATTGACAAAGCGTGGGGTTTCCCTCTGTATTCAAAAAACTTTGCTCTTACCTCAATATCGAATTCTGTACCGTCTTTTCGCAGCACGACAGCTTCACAATAAAATTCTTGGTGCAAGCTAACGGTTGTCATAAACTCATCGAATAAATGTAGGCACTTTGGGTGCAGGAGATCTAAAGGACTTAAGCTCAAGAATTCCTCCATAGAATAACCGTACATTTCGCACATTACCGGGTTTGCTGCCGCAAATTTTCTAGTCTCCAAATCTATTAAGATAAGTCCGTCTGCTACACTTTCAAAAATACTGCGGTACTCCTCTTCTTTTTGAGCGAGTTCGGCTTGAGATTGTTGCAAGTTTTGTAGGGATTCAGTTAACTGGCGGGATTTATCTTGTTCGCTAGCGTAGGAACGCGCATTTGCAATAGCAATTGCTGCTTGTGCGGTCAACATTTCCAAAAGTGTCAAACCTTCGTCAGTGAAGGCTCCAGCGACCAAGTTATTTTCTAGATAAACTATACCGATTGACTTTCCTTGATAGACAATTGGCGCGCACAAAACTGACTTCGGTTGCTGATGCTGAATGTATGTATCGAATTGGTAAAGTGTTTCTTTAGTTGCATCGATTAGTACCAGAGGTTCCTGAGTTCTTGCTACATAATTGACGATAGAAAGAGGGACTTTGTAGTTATTTTTGACTGGGTGCAATTCTTCAAATATTGCATAATTCTGCGGGTCGCTATCCGACACTTCAACGAACAAGTATCCGTCTCGTTCCAAAAGAATACACCCGGTTTGAGCGCCTGCATTTTCTAAAATAATATGCAGCAGTTTTTTTAACAATTTTTCTAAGACGATTTCGCTAGAAATAGCCTGAGAAGCTTTGATTACTGTTTTCAAATCAAAAATATTGGCATCAGTGGCGGTAGTCGCAGTTGTATTTATAGCGATCCGATCGTCGCTGATTTTGTTAAACCAATCTGGATGAGATTGTTCTAGTTGATGAACTTTGGCGGTTGCACCCCACTCGACATAGCAAAAACGGGCATCATTGAGATAAATTTTGGCGAGATTGGCACGATTTTGTGTTATGTAAAATCTGGCAGCTAATTCATTGGCTAGGGCAGCATTTTGGACGAAGCCATTTTTGAGGGCGGAGGCGATCGCCCAATCATAATGTTGTGCTGCTGTATGGCTGTCTCCTGACAACCTCGCGATTTCTGCCTGAATTAATGAATATTTGTGCAGATAATTTGCAGGACAGTGTTCTGCCAAATCTCGAAAATTCTCCAGACTAATATTGAGCTGTTTTCGGTATAGTTTGTAGTCTGTATTATTGGCGTTTGTGCAACCAGCAGCTAGGGCGATCGCGTGATGGAACCGAAAAACCGGGTTGACAAAATGACCGGCACCGCCTTTCAAAAATTCCGCGCCGAAGAGAGCATATTCTAAGGCGCGATCGATTTCGCCAAACCAATTAGCATGGGTGAGCTTGTAAAGATAGATGACAAAAGTAGTGGTAAGATCGGCTGAGGATTTGGCAAATTCTAAAAGCTGGTGTTCGTCGATGAAGGTTTCCGGCTCTGGGTAGGTTTCTGGTGAGCTAGTCAGTTGGGCGATCGCATTTTTGGTCAGCAAGTGATAAGCTAGCATATTGCGATCGACCTTTGAGAGCGCTGGAATAAATTGATCGGCAATTTCTGTAGCTTTGATCAAAGACTCGTTGCCAAAAAAGCAGACCCATAGATAATTAATCGAAGCATATCCCGACCATTGATAACTACCTGTTTCTAAACCGCTCTTGAAAGCTTTTAGCATAAAAGGCTTGCACTCATCGATATATTTCATATAATGTAAAGTTAAAGCCCCCCACATATGAAAAATACAAGTACCTAACTCTTTATTGTCACAGCGTTCGTAGAGATTGAGCGAGAGTTCTCCGGCGGCGCAGCCCGCCTTGATTTCGCGATATTTGTTGACCAAAGTAAAGGCGTACAAAGTATAACCAAAGGCGGAAAATGGTGAATTTCCGTACATAATGCTCGTTTGTACAAACTTCATCGCGCAGAGATATTGAGCGTTGGGACTGGTAAAATAGGCGATCGGGAAAAGTTCTTTTAAAATTCGATGAGCGGCCAGTTTTAGCGGATCGGTAAGTTCTGGTAAATCTGCTAATATATCGATCGATCGCCCGATCATCCTCTTCGTCTCTGCTAATTCTCGGGCTAGAAATTCATCATCCGGGTAAGGTTCAATCTCAACCCCCAAACAATTTAACGTTTCAATCCCTAACTGATAAGCGGCAGATAAGTCATTCTTCATCCGCAGACAAGTTATTTGCAATTCTGCGATCGCACACTGTTCCAACAAAGTATGAGTTTTGGTCAGAATCTGGTCAAAAACTGCTAGAGCTGCATCATTGTTGCTATTTAAATATTCTGCTTCACCCAGCTCTAAATTTAGCGCGAAACTCAAGCTATAATTATCTTGCCAACTTGAGACAGGCAAACAGTCGCACCCAGCTTGGAAAAAAGTAAGCGCATCTTCAAAAGCCGAAGCAGCTTTAGCAGTTTTACCTGCTTGTAAATTTAATTGTGCTAATTCAGAAAGTTCTTCAGGATTAGCAATGAATTCGCGAGCAAAGTTCAAATGATTGACAATATCAAAAATCTGTTCTTGACGTTCAGCTTCATTGCTCCCCTCCAACAACAAACGTCCCAGCTTCCAGTGAACGGATTGTTTTTGCGACTCAGGAATCATCACATAAGCGGCTTGTTGAACCCGATCGTGCAAAAACTTGTAGCGCACTTTGCCAATTATTGGAGCCAACTTTTCTAATTCCCATTGCTCAAATACTTGTGGTACTAGATAGGCGTCATCTACAGGCAAAATCAACCCTACTTCTAGCGCTTCCCACAAATATTGTGCTGTTTTAGTCAAAGATTGTTCGCTCACCACAGATAATATATCCAGACTAAATTCGTTGTTTATACAAGCAGCTAATTGTAAAATAGCCTGACTTTGTTCAGACAAATGTCGAATTTTATGAATCATTAAGTCAACCACATTTTCCGAAATATTATGCTGTTTAATTTCTTGGGTATCCCATTCCCATTCGGCAATTTCTATATTAAACATCAAAAATTTTTCTTGAGACAATGACTTCAATAACTGCTTTAAAAAGAAAGGATTACCGTGAGTTTTTTCGAGCAGCAATTGTGCCAAGGATGCGACCTTTCTAGGAGAACAGTTTAAGCTGTCAGAAACCAATCGATTTACTTCATAAATTGCTAAGGGTTCCAGGTGAATATGGGCGATCGCAATTCCTGTGGCCCTCATTGCCTCATTTGCCAACATAAAGGGATGGCTCGGACTTACTTCGCTATTTCGATAAGCAAGAATAAGCAGGAAGTAAGGATTTTCTTCGGTGCAGTTGTGTTGATACAAATTAACGCTTCCAGCATCCATCCACTGACAGTCATCGAGAAACATTACCAAGGGATGTTCGGCTGTTGCAATTGCTTGGATAAACTTCTTCATCACTCCGTTGAAGCGGTTTTGAGATTCAATAGCACCGAGTTCGGGTACGGGAGGTTGTTCGCCCAAAATCAATTGTAACTCCGGGATAGCATCGATCGCAATTCGAGCATTTTTCTGCAAAGCGTTGAGTAGTCTTTGTCGCCATGCTACTAGCTGAGTTGGGCTTTCCATCAAAATTTGCTGCACGAAGTTACCCATAGCTTGAGTGAAACAAGCGTAGGGAACATTCCGCTTAAACTGGTCGAATTTACCGGAAATGAAATAGCCGCGCTGCTGCGTTATATCACGGACAATCTCATGAACTAATGCAGATTTACCGATGCCGGAATAGCCACTGACTAGGACAATTTCACCGCTGCCTTTGCAGACACGATCGAAGACTTCTAATAATTGCGCTATTTCTGTGTTTCGTCCGTAGAGTTTCTGAGGAATTGACAACTGACTCAGGGCATCTAGTTGTCCGGGAATAAAGTTACAAATTGTCCCTGAATTCTTTATTTGATTTTGGCAGCGTTCTAAATCTGCCAATAATCCTGTGGCAGTTTGATATCTAAGTTCGGCATTTTTTGCCATGAGTTTTGCCACAATTTGGGTCAACACTATGGGAATTTCTGGGTTGAGTTGTTGCAGGGGAACTGGTGGTTTGGCTATGTGACAGTGTACCATTTCTAACGGGTCACTGCTGGTAAATGGTAATTGTCCTGTCAGCAATTCGTAAAAGGTGACGCCGAGAGAGTAGAAATCGCTGCGGTAGTCGATGGAACGGTTCATGCGCCCGGTTTGTTCGGGGGACATATATGCCAGGGTTCCTTCTAGGCGATCGGAATTTTTTGAGTGTGTTTGTTCTTTTCTCAACCGCGAAGCGATGCTAAAATCAGTAAGTTTTACTTGCTTTGTTTGGGGATTTATGATAATATTATCCGGTTTAATGTCTTTATGTATGATTTGATTTTGATGCAGCAATACTAAAGCTTTTGCCAAGGATACGGCTATATTTAAAAAATCGGCAATCGATAATTGGTAATGCGTGGCATTCGCCTCTAGATTGTCGGTTTCGGACTCGGCTAATTCTGGTTGATGTTCTAAGTTTTCGATCCAATATTTCAGGGATACCCCTCCGATATCTTCTAATACTAACACTAAGCAAAAAGGATGGATTTCGAGTCGATAGACTTTGATGACATACTCTGAGTCGATATGTTTTGTGATTTGATATTCGTGTTTTAAACTGGCGCTCTGTTCTAGGGTCGGGCAGTCGGTGTTTAAGACTTTGAGAATGACTAATTGTTTTTCTGCTGTCGATATGGCTCGATAAATAACTGTGTTAGTTCCTTGGTGAATCAGCTCTTGTAAGTTGTAACCAGAAATTCCTGAAGCTGGCAGCATAGTACATATTTCCCAGTTGATTTTATAATCAATGCCTAATTAGAGCATGGCACATACGAAACTCTGATGAATGGCGGGCGATCGCTACTTTACAAACCCGCAGGTTGGATCGATGTATCGAACGATCGCACAATTTAAAAATTACTTACGTATTTAGCAGGTATTTGTTTTAAGAGGTCTAGCGACCTAGAAATTGCAACCCTTGATTTTTTTATTGTGGAAGTGTTACAGCCTTTAAATGAAATCATACAGCATCCCACCATCATTGTAAATGACTTTATTAAATTTTAATAATAAAAGTTAGGGCGTAGATAAATAGCTGGTCGCGGGTCGTTGGGGAAAGCAATTGCAGGATTGGGAGATTTCTGGACATAACAAAGAATCACAGAAACACTTGGTTTTTACACTTGCACAATCAATATGATTGTAGGTACATATTGTGGACATTACCGAGGACTTTAATATCATTTGATCGTACAGGCTGTGGATATTACTTAGCTATAAACTATTTTTGTAGGCAGTTAGTAATGTAGATCAACAAAACTTGCGTAAAAACTCGGTTTTTAAAGAAAATATTGGTTCGCTGGCTGGAATAAAGTTACAAAGTTTTCAAAGCAGAACTCGCCTCCGCTGCTATACCCCTCTCACCCCGCGAGATAGCTTTTACAGGTGATGCAACCAGGCGGTGTTGGGCCTTAGGATCGAAAGTATCAAAGCAGATTCAGGACGTGCTTGCGTCTTAAACCCGGCTTTTAGGCAAAATAAAGGGTTGGGCGGCAGAGCACTACCGGGATATTGGGAGCGTTAAGTCGGAAGGGCCACAAGTCTGGAGAGGGCTTGCAGTCGATCGAATCTGTTGAGACATGGGCGGGCGTCAGTGTTGATTCGTGAAAAGTTGAGGATGCCCATATTTCGCCCGGAAAAACTTTTTTGCGATCGGAATACTCAAACCTAGAGGAAAATCAATATGTCATTTACAACCAAGATGAAATCTACCCAACAAGCTATTACTAAGCCACAACTGCAATTAGGTTCTCAAGGTCAAGCGGTATTGGAACTAGAACAAATGTTAACCAAGTTGCGGGTTTACCGGCAGCCTGTAAAAGGAATTTTTAACTCATCAGTTGAATTTGCGGTGAAACTGTTTCAGTATCGGGTTTTCTTGTCGCCGGACGGCATTGTCGGGCCGCTGACTTGGGAGGCGCTTTATACTGAAGCTCCTGTGAATATGCCGGTACTTAAATTCGGCAGTTCTGGGGAAGCAGTCACTACTGTTCAAGAAGTTCTGACCATTTCCCAGCACTATCGGGGCTCTATTGACGGTCAATTTGCCACTTTGACGGATCGGGCTGTTCGCGCATTTCAAAAAAGCTTTGGGATCGAGGCCGACGGGATTGTCAGCCAAGAAACTTGGACTGCTTTGAGTCAAATTCCGCGCGGCTATGACCCTAATTGGTTCTTGACTTAGGCTTCGATAAATTGTGCGATGTGTGTGTGGGGAATTGGGGGAATGTGCGATGCTTCGGGTGCGCTATCAGCACCCGAAGCATTCCTATTTTTTTGATTGTTTTTTCGGGATTTGTGAAGATAGAATTCTATTTTAGAACTTTGGTTAAAAATCCCAATTATCAATTATTAATTACTAATTACCAATTATCAGAAAAGATCGATCGCCAAAAAACTGTTAACTTTCCTTACAATTTCGAGAACAGGGTACAGTGACGATGATAGGATGCCGTAAAAATCCTTTGGATATATCTATGGCAGAAGAACTGACTGGACAACCCCCCATCTTCGGCGGCAGCACCGGCGGCTTGCTGACCAAGGCGCTAGTTGAAGAGAAGTATGCTATCACTTGGACTAGCCCCAAGGAACAAGTGTTTGAAATGCCTTCGGGTGGCGCTGCAATTATGCGTCAAGGCGACAACTTGCTGTATCTGCCCCGGAAGGAGCAGTGCATCGCTTTGGGCGGCCAGCAACTGCGGGCGAAATTCAAAATCTCGAACTACAAAATTTACCGCGTTTTTCCTGACGGTTCTACTGAGTACCTGCATCCCAAGGATGGCGTGTTCCCTGAGAAGGTGAACGAAGGTCGTGTTGCTAATGGTAGTGTTCCTCGCAATATTGGCAGCAATCCCAATCCGATCAAGGTGAAGTTCACAGGTAAGAAGACCTACGATCCTTAAGCGATCGCTCTATTGCTGAGCAAAACATAAGTAATATTGCTTATTTGGGACTCAGTTAAGACTGATCCCCCCTAGCCCCCCTTAGGTCGGGGGGGACAAGAGTATTCTCTTTCCTCTCTCTTGTTAAGGAGAGGATAAGAGTATTCTCTTTCCTCTCTCTTGTTAAGGAGAGGATAAGAGTATTCTCTTTCCTCCCCCGACCTAAGGGGGATTGAGGGGGATCGGGACTCGGTTATAAACGAGAATACAAAGGTTTTTAGGGTTAATTGGGCAGCAATGGGCAGGGCTCAGCTATACTTCCAACTTCCCATCTAATTAAGAATTAATCGTTAAAGTAAAAATGAATGTCGCAATCAGGCGATCGCAGATTTCTGATATCGATGTTTGCGCTCGCATTAATTATGAAGCTTTTAAAAGTATTTCCGATCGCCACTGCTTCCCTCACACAGATTTTCCGACGCTAGAGTTTTCAACTGAGATTATTGGCCTTTTGATCGAAAGTCCGTCGTTTTTCGGCATAGTAGCCGAGAGTGACGGTGCGGTTGTCGGCTGCGGTTTTATGGACGAACGCAACCCGATTCGCGGTATTGGGCCAGTAAGTGTAGATCGCACTTTTCAAGGCCGCGGTGCAGGGCGGGAAATGATGAAAACCTTACTGGAACGGGGACAGGATGCTGTAGGCATTCGTTTGGTGCAAGAATCTTTCAACATGGGCTCGCTGTCGCTGTACTCTTCTCTGGGCTTTGAGGTGAAGGAAGCTTTCGTGTTAATGGAGGGGAAGTTTCGCAGCCCGCCGCAGTATGGGTTTGAGGTGCGGCCGATGGCTAGTGAGGATGTGGGCGAATGCGCGGCTTTGTGCGAAAAAGTCTGTGGGTGCGATCGAACTTCCGACATTGAAGACGCCCTAAATAACTATTCTCCCTTAGTTGCGTGCCAGCAAGGTCGGATTGTGGCCTATACTTGTGCGGTGTCTGCTTTGGGTCACAGCGTCGCCGAAACCGAGGCAGATATGCAGGCTTTGCTCTTGGGGGCTGCTGCGTACAGTTGCGAAGAAGTGCTGGCTTTTCACTTGCCGCTGAGGTATGGAAGTCTGTTTCGCTGGTGTTTGCAACAAGGGCTGCGCGCCGTCAAGCCGATGGCGGTGATGGCAGTTGGCGAGTACCAATCGCCGGAGGGATGTTGGTTTCCGTCTTTTGTTTATTGATTGTATAGCAAAGTGAGTATATGATATTTCCCGATTTCTCACAATTCTGCGAACTGGCAAAACAAGGCAATTTTGTACCCGTGTATCAAGAATGGGTGGCTGATTTGGATACGCCTGTGTCTGCGTGGTATCGGGTTTGCGCCGGTCAACCTTACAGTTTTCTGCTGGAGTCGGTGGAAGGTGGGGAGAAGGTTGGGCGTTATAGTTTGTTAGGGTGCGATCCGCTGTGGATTTTGGAGGCTAGGGGCGATCGCACAACTCAAGTTTACCGCGACGGTTCCCAAAAAGTATTTGCGGGCGATCCGTTTGAGGCTTTAACCGAGTGTTTGCAGCCTTACAAGCCAGTGAAATTGCCCCAGTTACCGCCGGGAATTGGCGGGTTGTTCGGTTTTTGGGGTTACGAGTTAATTAAGTGGATTGAACCGCGAGTTCCGGTGCATCCGGCGGGCGAGAATGATTTGCCGGATGGATTGTGGATGCAGGTTGATAATTTGTTGATTTTTGACCAGGTGAAGCGGAAAATTTGGGCCGTCGCCTATGCGGATTTGCGCGAGACTGGCGTTGATTTGGCCCAGGCCTATGGGGTGGCGTGCGATCGGGTTTCTCAGTTAGTTGATAAACTGAAATCGCCACTTTCACAACAATCTACTCTGATAGAATGGACTCCGCCGAGTTACGGGCAAGATGCCAGTTCCACAACTGAAAATACAGAATTAGCTTACAGCAGCAATACCACCCGCGACAAGTATTGTGAAAATGTATTGAAAGCCAAGGATTATATCAAAGCCGGAGATATTTTTCAGGTAGTAATTTCGCAGCGGCTGGAAGCAGAATACAGCGGCGATCCTTTTGCACTTTACCGCTCTTTGCGCCTGATTAATCCTTCTCCGTACATGGCTTATTTTAATTTTGGAGATTGGCAGATTATCGGTTCCAGTCCAGAAGTGATGGTGAAGGCAGAAAATACTGTTGACGGCAAAAAGATTGCTACTTTGCGGCCGATTGCGGGTACGCGCCGCCGGGGTCAAACTCCCCAACAAGACGATGCTTTAGCTGCTGAATTACTGCAAGATCCGAAGGAAATTGCGGAACACGTGATGTTAGTTGATTTGGGCAGAAACGATTTAGGCAGAGTTTGCCGGAATGGTACTGTCAAAGTTGACGAATTAATGAAAATTGAGCGTTATTCTCACGTGATGCACATTGTGAGTAATGTAATCGGAGAATTGGCTGAAGATAAGACAGCTTGGGATTTGCTGAAAGCTAGTTTTCCTGCTGGTACGGTTAGCGGTGCTCCGAAGATTCGGGCGATGGAAATTGTCCACGAGTTGGAAGGTTGCCGTCGCGGCCCGTATTCTGGGGTTTACGGGTATTATGATTTTGAGGGACAGTTGAATAGTGCGATTACAATTCGGACTATGGTTGTTCGTTCTCAGGGAGGTGGCAAACATTCGGTTTGTGTGCAAGCCGGTGCTGGTTTGGTGGCGGATTCTAACCCGGATATGGAGTATGAAGAAACTCTCAATAAAGCACGGGGTATGTTGCAGGCTATTCGCTGTTTGAAGTAGCAAGTCAAAAATCTTGTCGGTGTCGATAAGAGTCGGCGATTAAAATCGCGTCTATACAAACAATGTCCGCCTCCGCGGACAAAGAGAAAAAGAGAAGATGACGTAATTTTAACCGTCTGGTATTCAACCCGCGGAGGCGGGTTTTGTTTGTATAGACGCGATTTCAATCGCCCGGTGTTCTAAATCTTAAAAGAGGGAAATATGAATTTTTATATAGTTGACGTGTTTGCCGAGTCAAAATATGCTGGCAATCAGCTAGCTGTATTTTGTGGCGCGGGAGTTGCGGAACTCTCAGAGGCCGAAATGCTGCTGATAGCGAAGGAAATCAATTATTCGGAAACCACGTTTATTCGATCGCCCGAACCGCAAAATAACGGCTATGACGTGCGTATCTTCACGCCCAAGAAGGAATTACCGTTTGCCGGTCATCCGACGCTGGGGACGGCGTTTGTGTTACAGCAAGAGGTAATTGGCGAAAAGGTCGATCGGGTAATTCTCAATTTAGCCGTGGGTCAAATTCCTGTCACCTTTAATTATCGCAACGAATCCGCAGATATTTTATGGATGCGACAAAACCCGCCAACATTCGGTCAAGTTTTGCCAACCGAAACTCTCGCCAACGTCCTAAATTTACAATCCGATGAAATCGATACAAACTTCCCAATTCAAGAAGTTTCTACCGGAGTACCGTTTATAATTGTCCCTTTAAAAACCCTCGCAGCCGTCAAAAAAGCTCAAGTCAAATTAGATAAATATTTTGAACTAATTAATACCACAGAAGCCAAAGAAATTTTGATATTCTGCCCAGAAACTTACAGCGACATTAATGATTTAAACGTCCGAGTTTTCGCTTATTCCTTAGGAATTCCCGAAGATCCGGCGACGGGGAGTGCCAATGGCTGTTTGGCTGGATATTTGGTACAATATGCTTATTGTGGGGAATCAAAGATTGATGTGAGAGTCGAACAGGGTTATGAGATTGGTAGACCTTCGTTGCTGTTTTTGAAATCTCAAAAATTTCAGGAAAAAATAGAAGTTTTGGTGGGAGGTAAAGTAGTGATGGTGGCGAAAGGAGAATTTGTTTAAAATATTCAAATATAGCTTCCTATATAGGTTCGTAGTGAGGACTTTAGTCCTTCTTTGTTGCGGACTAAAGTCCTCACTACGAACGATTCAGCTATAGGTTCGTAGTGAGGACTTTAGTCCTTCTTTGTTGTAGACTATAATCCTGACTACGAACCTATTCAGCTAATATGAGGTAGCTCATATTCATTGCTGTCGGTTACTGGCATAGTGAAAGCATCATTTTTCTGAGATACTTCCAATGTTACCAACATTTTCGCGCAGTTTAAATTTATCCCTTGACGATTCCGAAGCCCTGCTTGCACTTCCATTAACCAGCTTGCTGGATTCACCGGAATTCAATCAACTCTTGGAAAGTCTGGATACTGCTTTGCTTAAAGAAAGTTTGCCTACTGCTGGGGCTGTATTATCCCAAAAACTCCCAGCTTTTTATGATTGGTTGCAAACAGAATTGGGAATTAAAAATGTCCCAGATAGTCCAGATCATGCTACGCAATGGGTAGTCAGTTTTCTAAAGAATCAAGAGAGTTTAACTCGTTTAGTTGAGATGCACAAATCGATTCCAAGACTTGCATTAGATCGATCGATTCCTCGGTTAGTTAGCGCCTTTGATGGGGTTCAACCCACCGCCGTCAAAGAAGAGTGGCAAAAAGCGATCGCAGCGCTTTGTCTGGTACTCGCCGTCGCAGCGCGGGAAAACCAGTCACCGGGCGCATCAAAGGCTTTGGTAGGGGTTTAGGTAAAGCGGTTTTTGCGGAAAATTTGCAGTTGCGCGCGATCGATCTCAACGACTACCGGCTTTTTCTTGTTGAGGACGATCGCATTATGCCGATTTAACAACAGCCACTGAGCCAACATTACCACCAAAACTCGCCTTTTGCGAAACTTACCTTCAAAACGGGCCATTCGGACGATCGCCTCTTCGATTTTATACCACCAGTTTTTCCCTTTCTGAGAAATCACAAAAATCCTTCCCGGTATGTAATCGCCTCCATTTGCCCAGAAAGCATACCTTTCGCCTAAACTAAAGTAGTGAAAAACATTTGTAGCGGTGCAAGTTTGAGCTAACTTTTCCGCAACCCCCAAAGAATTGAAAATTACAATGGAGCGAATATAATCCGGGTATTTTGCTACAATTTGCTGAGCAACTTTGCCGCCCAAACTTTCTCCGATGACATCCGCCGGATTTCCGCTGCGAAATTGCTGTTTAAGCCAATCTATAGCGCCTACAGTTTCCGCAGCTTTTAACTGGCGTTCTAGTTTTGCCACAAATACATCGGGCGTATCTTCCAAAACGCGATCGAAAGGATACCACGAACCGTATCCGCGAATCACGAGCACGGGCGGATTATTCCCAGAAACCGGAAGGCGACTTTCAGCATAAAAACCAGTGCGAAAGTCTTCAAAGACTTTTTCTATGGTATAATTTTCATCAACAACTTGCCCCTCTGCGTGCCGAACATAAATTGACGGATTGCTGGGATCCTCAGTATCGTGGAGTTGGGGTTTGGCAAACTTTTCGTAGAGGGAATCTAGCAAGTGCCTTCCTGTAGGGCGATCGACAAAATCCAAGTTTATTGATCCATACTAAATTAAAAACAATCTAAAAATGGTTCGTAGTGAGGACTTTAGTCCGCATTCATGAATGACTAAAGTCTGAACGCTCAAACCTCTATTTCGCGTTTTAAAAGGTTCGTAGTGAGGACTTTAGTCCGCATTCATGAATGACTAAAGTCTGAACGCTCAAACCTCTATTTCGCGTTTTAAAAGGTTCGTAGTGAGGACTTTAGTCCTCAGGAAAAGAAGGACTAAAGTCCTCACTACGAACCTCTACTTCACGTTTTAAAAGGTTCGTAGTGAGGACTTTAGTCCTCAGGGAAAGAAGGACTAAAGTCCTCACTACGAACCTCTACTTCACGTTTTAAAAGGTTCGTAGTGAGGACTTTAGTCCTCAGGGAAAGAAGGACTAAAGTCCTCACTACAAACCTTGTGCAATTATTACAAAACTCGCAACGTGCTCGCAATACTATCGACTGCTTCCATCGCGCGAATTTCATCGAGTGCTTGTTGAAAATTACCTTCCCGAACATCGTGAGTCACCACAACAATTTCTGCTAAATTGCCGTGAATTCCCGTTTGCACAATTGACTCCAAACTCACTTGGTGGTTGCCGAAACAAGTGCCAAGTTTGCCAATTACCCCCGGAGTATCCCGCGTCAGAAAACGCGCGTAAAAGCGAGTCACAAGTTCCTGCATTTCTGCTATTTTGCAGTAGTGTTGGTGAGTGCAACTCAGCAAAGGATGGGGAATCGGCACAGTTTCGGTTTTCAGGATAGCAGCCACATTCAAAATGTCGGATACTACCGCGCTGGCTGTGGGCCCAGCCCCCGCACCGCGACCGTAAAGCATCAATTGCCCGATCGCATCTCCTTCGACTAAAATTGCATTGTAAACGCCGTTCACACTCGCCAGCGGATGAGCTTTTGGCACAAAAGTAGGATGCACCCGAATCGAGAGGAGTTCCCCTTCTGCATCCCCATTATGTTCGGAAATTTTGCTAGTTTCTTGAGCAATAGCTAGCAATTTGATCGTAAATCCCAGCTTGTCGGCGTAGTCAATATCAGCCGCGCTAACTTGCCTGATACCTTCGCAGTGAATATCTGCTAAATTGATGCGTCCGCTAAAAGCTAACGAAGCTAAAATAGCAATTTTATCAGCAGCATCTAATCCATCCACATCTGCTGTGGGGTCAGCTTCAGCATAACCTAATTGCTGAGCGTCCGCGAGCACTTCGCCAAAGTCTGCGCCTTCACTCTGCATCCGCGTCAGGATGTAATTAGTTGTGCCGTTAACGATACCAGTTACACTTTTGATGCGGTTTGCACCCAAAGATTGTTTGAGGGTTTGAATGACCGGAATGCCGCCACCCACAGCAGCTTCTAGCATTACATAAACGCCTTTTGCGTTAGCAGCCTCGAAAATTTCATTACCGTAGCGGGCGATAACTGCTTTGTTGGCGGTGACTACGTGCTTCCCGTTGTCGATAGCTTGCAGAATGAGCGATCGCGCCGGTTCCAATCCGCCAATCAGTTCTACTACAATATCAATTTCCGGGTCAGTGGCGATCGCCTCTAGGTCAGTTGTCAGCACATTTTCTGGCAATTGTAAAGACCGAGTTCGAGAAATATCGCGCACTCCCACCCGATAGATTTCCAATTCCTGCAATAGCGGATGGCGCCCATCTGCGGAGAGCAAAATCTCTGCTGTGCCCGCGCCAACCGTACCCAAACCTAGCAAACCAATTTTGAAAGCCACGACTTTGACCCGTAGAAAATCACTTAATCTACAATCATTGTATGATAACAGCGCATTCATAGAATACCCAGATACCCGACTTCTTTAAAAAGTCAGACTCTATATCAGATCGTGTCGAGTCAATCACTCGCAATAAAAACAGTTCGTAGTGAGGACTAAAGTCCTCATAATTAAAGGACTAAAGTCGAATGGCACTGAAAAAGGCTTAATCACCTTCGTAGTTTAGCTTTCAAGACAGAGCGAGGTTCCTGCATTCGAGAATACGGTTTCGGCCTTCGTTTTAAAACTCTGGGCTCAGAACGCCCAGGTCGAATCGTAAGTAAATTAGTTGCCACCTGTTCCAAAAGTAATTGACGCCATTGTCGCTGTTGGCGTTTTCCTGTAGTTGCCAACAGCGTCAATAACAGATTAAACTGTTGCCTAGTTGATTGGAATGAGAGTTGAAAAACTGTATTTTCTGATGAAGATACAGCCTGCCACATAATGGTACGTAATAAATTGTAAGCTAATAAGTGTGTCCAGATTTCTTTTCTCACCATCACCGGAGTTTTAGCTGTTAACATCTCCATTTTTAACGTGGTTTTGAGATAGCGTAAATTGACTTCGGCTGCTGACCAACGTAATCCATATAAAGCAGTCAATTTTTTGACAGTGTACCGCTTGGCATCCACCAATGTTGTGACTACAATTATCCGCTCATCTCTAAAACCACGGTGCTTAATTCGCAAGCATACTTCTCGGACAATGAAACTAGACGGCAATGCCTCGAATTCCTCATTGGTCATGTGGTTGGGACGCTGTTGAGGCTTATTCCAGACAACTTTATGGTCGCCTATTCCTAACTTTTTGCCCCGTCTAAAGTCTGTTTTGCGGAGATGATTTTTACGAAAAACAGCGTCGGCTCCTTGCTGTTTTACTAAAACTAAATCGACATAATTACCGTAAGCTTGATCTGCTAATACTACATCCTCGGGGACTAAATTTCCATAAATCAAACGGCTCATCACAATCTCACTCACCGCCAAGGATGCTATGCCAGCGGATACCACAGCCCCAGTTAGTAATGAAAACATTACCACCATTTTCGCAATGGGAAATCCACATCCTGGTTTTTGATTGCTGTGTTGCGGATACTCGGCTTGATTTTCATCCGTATCACTCATCAATACTGTTGTCCCATCTAATACTCGCACTCGTCGTCCACACCATTGTTTTTCTATGCTCCCTTCTTTTTCTAAGGCCTCTGCGACTATGGGTACTAACTGTTGAACAAGTTGTTCTGGTAGTCGTTTACGAGCTTTACTATATGCCCCTGTGTCAGAAGAAGGAGGCTTGGCTCCGGCTGCACTCAGCCACGTACTCATCCGCTTCACGGCTTGACTCAAACTTTTGTCGGGATCTAGTACCTGGGATACCATCGCCCACAGGGTGACGGATGGTGTGTAGATGCTTTGGTAGTAGGTGATCTTCTCTTTCGCTAGAAGCTCTTGGATTAAGGCATCTGGCAGCAGCTTTTCCCAAGGTGAGGCAACGCTTTGCAAAAATTGTTGTTTGAGAATGGACGCACGATTTGACATAATGGAAAGACATATTTTGGTTTGTAAGGCAATTATCTATGTATATCTTGCCTTACAGATTTTTTTTTGGTCACTTTTTCAGTGCCATTTGACTAAAGTCCTCACTACGAACCAATATGATTGTGATTGTTATATTCAGAAACGATCTCACAAATTAATCCAGACCTTACATCAGGCTTTGCATGGTCATTTAAATTTATGTATCCATATTTTCTCCCAATTCTCGAAGCCGCTGCGCCAATCTTTCGGATCGCTGCCTTTCTGAATTAACTTGCTGTTCTAGTTGCACATTTTCCTGTTCTAGCTGCTGTAGATGTGCTTCTTCTGCTCGAATTAAATCTTCTAATATAGCAGTCATAAATGAGTCGTAAAGTTTTTTGCCCACCCCAACCCTCCCCGCGAGTTCGGGGAGGGAGTAAGAAATTTACAAATGATTTAGGATTGCTATAGACGAGATGGAATTAGTAGAAGAATTCAACTTTCATAGTAGGAACAAGAACCCAAGAAATCCTGAACCCAGCACAAGTCATGAAAGCAATGATTTTGAATAAATTAGGATTTTTAAGCGCGCCATTATAGCCTTTCTCAAAAAGATGAGGTATAACTGACAGCTTATATAACCGCTTAAACCAAGAGGGCCCAAGCCCAACAACGTCCGCGAATCTTTGTGAGAACCGCTATATACATATTCGAGTAATTTTTCGTAGAAAAAGCAACATCACATCTAATCGGAAAGGTAATATTACCCGAACATCTAAACAGCGACGCACCAGACAATTCATAACGGGGATGAATAACCAGGATTTGGTATGAAACGATAGTTAAGCAAACAAGACAAACAGTTGTTTTGTTTACAGTCTGCTCGCTATGGCTGGTGCGTCGCTGTCAGATTCTCGGTTTGTATTGAGGGATTTTTGTCAAGCGATGCACCTACTTCTTCCTTCATCCTTCATCCTTCTTCCTTCTTCCTTCTTCCTTCATCCTTCTTCCTTCATCCTTCTTCCTTCATCCTTCATCCTTCTTCCTTCATCCTTCATCCTTCTTCCTTCTTCCTTCATTAAAAAACCCGACACTGACAACATATTTAAACTTGTCAGTATCAGGTACAAAATCAACAAATTACCAACAAAAATTTAGGACTTTTTGCCAAAAACTTGTTCTTTCAAAGCTTGAATTTCTTGACCTAATTGTTGGCGGTTGGAAGAGCGCAGCAAATAGCGGTAGATAAACCAGGCTGTATATCCGATACCAATTAGCTCGAATGTGGGTGCTAGCAGGGGGATATCGTTTAGTTCGTCTACAATGCCCAAAAGCACTTTCAAAGAAACAATCGAGGCTAAAATGACACCTACAACTGTCAAAGGACTTTTGTACTGCTCGTAAAAGCTGCCGATGTAAGCAGGAAACTCCGACAAAATTGAAATAATTTGTTCTTTGATCTGCTGTGTCTGATCTGGTGGTTCTTCGGTAATGATAACTTTTGTGCTACCGCTCGAACTGTCTGCTTCATTTTCAGCAGGAATTTCGGTGATGATAACTGTTGTTTCTGGTTCGTTTGATGAAGTCATTTCTCCACTCGCAATAGTTTTTTGCTGATTGGCGGCAGGTATTTCAACTGCTGCTGCGGCTGTTTCAACTGCCGAAATATCGACTGCTGAAACCTCCGTTCCGACTGTTGAAACAGCCGGTGTTTCGACTGCTGTAACTTCCGCTGCTGGTTCAAGAGTCGGCGTTTCGACTGCTGTAACTTCCGCTGCTGGTTCAAGAGTCGGCGTTTCGACTGCTGTAACTTCTGCTGCTGGTTCTACCAAAGGCGTTTCGACTGTTTCAAGAGTCCGTGTTTCGACTGCTGAAACCTCTGCTGCTGATAGCTCAACCGCCTGTGTTTCGACTGTTGAAACCTCGACTGCTGGCTGTTCCCCCTCGGAAATTTCGGCGGGAGTTTCGGCTTTGGGTTGTTCTAGGCTAGGAGTTTCGGCCGCAACACCAACTGCCGGCAAATTCAAGTTGCTAATGGCATCAAGCAAGCGGGTTTTAGCCGTCCCCCGCTGGTGAAGGATTACCCAAGATTCTATCAGGTCGGGGCCGTGCATTGCACCTGTCAGAGCGGCTCTGAGCGATCGCATAATCAGCCCTTTGTTAAGATTTTTCTCTTTACTGAGCTTTTTAGTGATTTTCTGAGCTTCTGCTGCTATTAGGGTGGGATGACTTTCCAGAGCTTCTTGAACTGCTTGTAAAGCCTGTGCAGCGCCTGATTGCTGCAACTGTGCGAGTGCTTCTTCTTCGTATTCCAAAGTTGGCAAGAAGAACAACTTGCACATACCGACAGCATCGGTTAAGCGAACGAGACTCGGGCCGATTAAAGCAGCTATTTGTTCGAGCCAAGGGCGATCGGCCTTAGAATCAAACTCATAACCGGCTTTCTGCCAATAAGGTATCAGCAAATCTGTCAATTGCGGCACAGGCATCTTGTGCAGGTATTGACCGTTAAGCCAGTTCAGTTTATCCCAATCAAATTTTGCACCGGCTTTGTTGACTCGATCGAATGTAAATACTGCCGCAGCTTCGGACAATGTAAATATTTCTTGCGTTGAATCCGGCGCCGTCCAACCCAGCAAAGTCATGTAATTGACTAAAGCTTCGGGGACGAAACCCATATCTTTGAAGTCAGAAATCGAGGTAACGCCGTCGCGTTTGGAAAGCTTTTGCCCTTGCGAGTTCAAAATCAGGGGCGTGTGGGCAAATTCTGGGATTGTCGCGCCCAAAGCTTCGTAAAGCAATATTTGTTTCGGAGTATTGCCGATGTGATCTTCACCGCGGATGACGTGGGTGATGGCCATGTCAATGTCATCGACAACTACGGCGAGGTTGTAAAGGGGCTGGCCGATGACGCCGCCGCTGGATGCCCGGGCGATTACCATGTCGCCGCCGAGGTCGCTACCTTTCCAGGTTACGGTGTCGCGCACCATGTCATTCCAGGAAATAGTGCGATCGTCCTCAATAATAAACCGAATCACAGCTTGCCGCCCTTCGGCTTCAAAAGCTGCGCGCTGTTCCTCCGTCAGGTGGCGGTGGCGGTTGTCGTAGCGGGGGGCCTGTTTGTTGGCTTTTTGCGCTTCCCGCATCTCGTCAAGTTCTGCTGAGGTGGTGTAGCAGCGGTAAGCGAGTCCTTTGTCGAGAAGGGTTTGGACTGTTTGGCGGTAGATTTCCAGACGCTGGGACTGAAAACTCGGGCCTTCGTCCCAGTTCATACCCAGCCAGGTGAGTCCTTCGAGGATGTTGTCGGTGTATTCGCTTTTAGAACGTTCTACGTCTGTGTCTTCTACCCGCAGGATGAATGTTCCGCCTTGGTTGCGGGCAAACAGCCAGTTAAATACGGCGGTTCTGGCGGTACCGATGTGGAGGTTTCCGGTGGGACTGGGGGCTAGACGGACTCTGACGTTCATTTATCTTTTTGCTTTGAGATTGGGGGCAATTTACTGGTTGGGGGATTTGCTGTGGCTGTGACTACAAATTTTATTATATTTTGTTGCCGATGTGAAATTTGCGATTGCCGCTGCTTTGCCTCAAATAGTTTAATAATAAGGCATCGAGCGTTCTGGCTACACTTTCCGGCAAGGCAGCAGATGGAATAATGATACTAGCATTAGGGGCTGTCATTCCTTAATTAACCTTTTGGACTATTTTTCAAGGCAGGAGTAACTGCCCGCCGACTGGCAATGCGGGCCCAGTATTCGTCTATACTGAAGAGGATGCTATGAGATAGTTCAATCGCGATCGGTCTATTCACTTAAAAATTCCTGTAATATTTTCGATTTAGCCTTGCCAGTCTTTTCGACATCATCGGTTTTCTTAGCATAAAAAAGAGATGAATGCAACTGTTCTACGAGACCGTTATCACATTGTTAAACCTCTGAGTGCTGGGGGGTTTGGGCAGACCTTTTTAGCGGAAGATTGGGATTTGCCGAGTCACCAGATATGTGTGGTAAAACGCTTTCAGCCTCAGTCTAATGAACCGTTTGTTTTACAACAAGGTGCGCGGTTATTTAATCAAGAGGCAGAAATTTTACACCGCTTGGGAAATCACGATCGCATTCCGCGTTTATTAGCGCATTTTGAGGAAAATCAAGAATTTTACATGGTTGAGGAGTTTATTGAGGGGGATGTGTTAAGTAATGAGTTGACTCGCGGGATGCAGAAGGGCGAAGATCAGGTAATTTCGCTGTTGCAGGACATTTTAGAAGTTTTGGCGTTTGTTCACGGTCAGGGTGTAATTCACCGGGATATCAAGCCGGCTAATTTGATTCGGCGTCAGTCGGATGGAAAAATTGTTTTAATTGATTTTGGGGCTGTTAAAGAAATTGGGTGTTTGTCTGTGAATATGCAGGGTCAACTTACGCCTACAATTGCGATCGGCACTCACGGTTATATTCCAGATGAACAGGCTAATGGGAAACCACGTTTTAGTAGTGATGTTTATGCGGTGGGGGTAATTGCGATTCAGGCGTTGACGGGTTTAAATCCCGAACCGAATTTTGGGGGGTTTCCTGAAGATGCGGTAACGGGGGAGTTTCAGTGGCGGGATGCCGTGTCCGTGAGTGGCGAATTGGCAGATGTTATTGATAAGATGGTGCGTAAGGATTGCCGACAGCGTTATGCTTCTGCGGTGGAAGTTTTGCAGGGTTTAGATGTTTTTTTGTCGAATACAAAAAGTAAAACTTTGATTTCAGCAGCACCTATTTTAGCATCAACTCAAGTTTCTCAACCCCCTGTTTCTTTTATGTCTATTTTATCTTGGTTTCGCTCTCGGAAAGAGACCACTGCGCTTGCAATCGCACTCACTGCGGTAATCATTGCACCGTTTAATGAAGACTGTCGTAAGTTTTTTGTTAAATTTATGTTTAGCTATTCATATTATGAGGATGAAAAAATCAAGATCAAGTATCCTGCTGAATGGCAGCCATCAACTTCTGTCACTGGAATAACTCCTGATAGGATAGTCTTCAAGTCGCCTAAAGATAATGGATTTCAAGAAATTGTGACTGTTTATTCTGAAAAATTATCTCCCCAGATGTCGTCGTCTCAAGACTATTATGAAAAAATATTGAAGCCGGAAATCAATAAACAAGTTAGCAAAGATCTACTCCCAAACACTCCACAAAAAACAAACTTGGCAAACAACTATCCAGCACAAATGCTTGTTTTTATTACAAAACAAAAAGACTCGGCTGGAAAAAACGTTGTCCCAATAAAGCATAAATTCATTTGGACTGTGAAGAATAATCAAGCCTATATTCTGACCTATAAAGGTGAAGATAGCAATTTTTTAGAAGATGAACAAAAAGTTATTGAACCCATGAAACAATCTTTTGAAATTCGTTAATTTCCAAAACTCACTCAGTATTTTTTTGAAGCCTTTTTAGGTTATTTTTGGGTTCTTCGCAGCTTAAGGTTCCCTTGCCACAATGTTCTGATGATTTTTGGAAATCAGCAATGGCTATATCTATATCCTTCATATTTTCATGAGCAAGCCCCCTACTGTTGTAAGCGTAGGCATTTTTAGGATCTAATTTAATCGCTGCATCGTAATTTTCAACAGCTTTTTCATTCTTGTCTTGTTCCTTATAGACATTCCCGATATACACATAGATATCAGCATTTTTACCATCTAGCTTAAGAGCTTCATTGTAATTATCAAGAGCTTTTTTATAATTTTGCTTTTGATTATAATATATATACCCCAGAATTATATGAGTATTGGAATCCTTATAGCCTAACTTAATTGCTTTATTATAATTTTCAAGAGCTTTATCGTAGTCCTTTTTGCCGTCACCATAATATATATCCCCAATTTTGCGGTAAACCCTAGCATTTTTATAACCTAATTCAATGGCTTTATTATAATTTTTAAGAGCTTTGTCATAGTCTTTATTATTATCATATACATAACCCTTACTGCTATAGGCAATGGCATAATCAGGTTTTAATTTAGTTGCCTCATTGTAATCTTTAAGAGCGTTATCATTCTCTCCTGTGTCAGAATATACAACTCCCCTGTTGTGGTAAGTATAGGGATGTGGCCGAAGTTTTATAGATGCAGTATAAGCGTCGATGGCTTCTGGATAACGTTTTAATTCGTGCAGAACAACACCTTTCCACAAGTACAAAACAAAATCTTCTTCCTTTTGTTTTTCTGCTTCTTCAATGGCTTTTTCGTAAGCATTCAAGGCATCTTTGTACTCTCGTAAACTATAATGTGCATCTCCTTTTTGACGCCAAGCTGCATAAAAATCTGGCTTGTATTCAACTGTGTTACTAAAACATCTAACAGCTTCCCTATAATTATCTTGAGCCCTTGCCGCCAATCCCCCTGCATACCAAGCAAGATAGGAATTAGGATTAATACGAAGGACTGTGTTGAAAGCATCAATCGCATCCGAATAGTTGCCGAAGCGCCATGATTGATTACCATAGTTTATCCAATCTTCCTCCTGGGCCTCGCTTGATGGCTTTTTTATAGTTCGTGACATCTGGAGAATATTGGTAAGTTCTTTTGTTGTAGGAAATTCAGGTGTAGACGTTTCTACTGCCAACCCTTCCTGAACCCCTAAGTTATTTATCAAACTTAAAATTGTTTTACTTGGTATCCCTAAACTATAACCTATATTAACGCCATCTTGTGTTTCGGTTTTTCCATGAATGCCTATAACTCGTCCTTGAGTATCAAAAACAGGGCCTCCACTCATCCCTCCTTGCGTCATATTGGTGTAAGTCAGTTCATAGCCATCTTGCAAAGAAAAAGCATCTTTTGCATCGTATATCCGAGTTGTTTCGGGAGACAAAAACCAGCCAGCAGTCAGGAGAGAACTGGGTTTTATATAGTTTTTAGATACAGGCCAACCAAAGACGAAAATGTAATTTTTATTTTTTAATTCATAATTTCCCAGAGTGGCGACTGAATAGTTGATTTCGCTAGTAAATGAGACGACTGCAATATCTAAACCTTCTAATTTTTTCTCGGTTCCGGACTTGATCGTATATCGTTGGTTATCTGGAGCAATAATGGTATAATCCTGTTCAGTTTTTGTGAGAACATGAGCAGCGGTAAGGACGTAGTAGGTATATTTGTTTTCCTTTTCGGTTTTATTCTTGGCAATAATCACACCTGAACCACCCCCAACTTTTCGTTCGATTCGCACTGTAATTTGTTTTGCTTTTGTCTCAATCTCACTGGGTAAACCTGTTAGAGTTTGTGAAGGTGGGTTGACGAATTGCGAAGCAGTTTGTGCTAAAATTTCTACAGGCACTCCCCAACTCAAACGAAGCATTTTTTCGCGTTCTTTTTCGTTAGGGCGAGTTCCATCTTGAAACACAAATGGATCACCAAAAGGAGGATGAGAGTGTCTGCCATTTAAGCCAATTAACTCTCCCAAATGGTTCACAATAGGGCCGCCGCTCATTCCTTTTTGGATAGCATTGGTATAGCCAATTCGGTAGCCATTTTTAAAGTTTTTAGGTGGAAAAAGCTCTATAGTACCCGTTGTAAAATTCACTTTTTTATCGTCATCAAAAGGAAAACCTGTAGCATAAACTTTTTCACCAGTATTCACATACTTGCTTTGATTAATATTTTTTAAATCAGGAAAATTTGCCGTCTCATAGTTTGCATCAGAGAAAAACTCTAATAACACCAAATCATTATTGTCACTAAATTTAACACTTTCAACAACTGAGCCGGAGTAAGTTTTTTTGTCTGGGGTTTCGATCCGATAAGGTGCTTCATCTTCACCAAGAATGTGAGCATTTGTCAATACGGTGTAACGAGAACCATCTTTACGAATCAAGGTTCCTGAACCTCCGCCGGATTTATTTGTAGTCACGCGCACGGTGATCGATTCAGAGAGTTCTTTTAATTCTGCTTCCGGTAATTTTGCAATTCCAGTTGACTGGAATTGCTGTACAAAACTATTAATTCGTTCGCAGCCAGACAGAACGGGTGAAATGAGCAAAAAACCGCTCAGACAAGTCAGGATAAAAAGATGTCGGTTTTTCATTTTTATATTTTTTGTGTTTACTGAAGGTGGGAAAGGAGGGCGGGAAAACACCAGCCCTCTAATTTACTATTAGTTTTGAAATGGTAACAAAGCTTGTTTAGAAAGTTTTTACGGGTTGCGAAGTTCTGTGATAGCAAGGTAAGGTTTACCACCGCTTTGTTCAAGTGGCTTACTTGCATTAGGCTGTAATTTACGAAGTACGCTCTCTACGGTATCTGGCGGTGTTACGTCAAATAGTTTCAGATTACAAGTTCCGTTTTCTTTGTCAGAAATACAAATCACTGACTGCTTGTTTTGCTTTTCTGATATAAGATATCGAAGACCTCCGTTACTTGCTGCTTGTTGAAATCTGAGAGATACCTGTTGACAGCGTGTTTCAGGGTCATATCCGGCTGCTGTAAAAATTTCTGATTTCCAGCGAATCACAGGCTGGGTCTCTTGAGAAGTCTCAACAAACGTAGTGGGAATACCATTTTTGTCCTTCTCACAGAAAAACCTTCCTTGATCCACCGGGAGTATCCTCCGATCGCAGCCACTCATCATCCCTACCAACAGACAACCAACCAAACATCCTGGGAAAAATCGTTTTTTCATTTAGAACTTCATCGGCATGGAGAGGAACAAATTATTTTCTCTGACCTTACGCTTATAATAGCAGAGCTATCAGGTCGATCGCTGGTGTCAACAAAAATTTAATAACACAGGACTTACGCACAGCGGTCAAAAAGCCGGTTTCTGAGTCAACATCTTGAGAAAAAACTAAGATTTTTGGAAGAAAACGGGTTTTTTGCGTAATTCTTATACAAGATGACCACTAACAGCAGATAGCACAATTCGAGTTGACTCTTGTAAAATACTGATGCGAGTCTGTTGTTCCTCGCGATCGCCTTTTACCCATGTCTACTGCACAAACTGAATTTCCCGAATCTTTAGAAATTAAGCCATCTTGGCAGATTGAGCTTTTGTACGACGGTGAATGTCCGCTGTGCGTGCGGGAGGTCAATTTCTTGAAAAAGCGGGACGCGGGCCGAGGTTTGGTGTCGTTTGTGGATATTGCCGAAGATGACTACAACCCCCAAGCCCACGGCGGAATCGACTACGAAACGGCGATGGGCCGGATTCACGCGGTGTTACCCGACGGTACGGCAATTAAAAATGTTGAGGTTTTTCGCCGGATTTATGAGATTTTGGGAATGGGCTGGATTTATGCGGTGACTAAATTGCCGATTATTGGGTCGATCGCAAATTGGCTGTACGGAATTTGGGCCGATTGGCGGCTGCCTTTGACGGGAAGACCTAATTTAGCTACTGTGATGAGCGATCGAACTGCACGGATCGAGTGCGAAACAGAAGGCCGCTGTCGGGTTGACAGTTGACAGTTGACAGTTGCATCGAATCTGGTCAATCCAAAAAAGATCGAACTAATCTCAAGATAAATTAATAAAGCAGCATAAAAATATGGAAGATGCAGGATATACAGTCTTCATGGGCTTCGGATTGCTCTGGGTACTGATGGGAATTGTGGCTGTGATTACCCTCTTCAAGTCCGACGGCCAAAAACTGCGGTTTGGTAAATGGGGACTGTTAGTTGCGATTCCGATCCTAGTGCCGATCGCCCTGGTTTTAAGCTATCAGATATTCCGGCCGTTTATTATTCAGCACCTTTGAGCGCTGCTGGGAGTCGATCGTCCGCCGGAGAAAAGAGTTAGTTAAATTAAGTTAAACATTATTGCTGATTTTCGGGCGATCGCAACTGCTCCCTCACCCATTGACGCAAAGACCGAATTATGGCATTGTCATCTTGAGTTTCTGCCATCTGCAAGAATTGATTGAGCATTGCTACAGAAAGGATGGGAAATGTCGGACTGCGATCGCAGGTAATATATTCCCGATTTTGCAATTGATAAATTTGGACAGTTTGTCCCCGATACCGCCAAACTTCAGGAATTTCTAACTGCTTGTAAACTATAAATCGATTAGAAGAAGGACTGCTAATATCAACTTCAATTACTAAGTCTGGGGGAGGATCGGTTGAGATGTCAAGTCTTTTCCCTAGAATGCGATCGACATTTTGGATATAAAAACATGAATCTGGTTCTGCACCTTGTGCTAAATCTTCACGATTGAGAGTCGTCGAACCAAATCCCTTAATCTTCAAGTCCAACTCTTCAGTCAAAGCTGTAACAATCCGTTTCAGCAAACAGTTAACTGTTTCATGCAAATCTGAGGGCATGATAATTTCTAACACTCCTTGAGAATAAGAAAACCGCGAGGCTCTCTTGTCTCCGGCTTCTGCTAACAAGCTTTCGTAAGTCTGCCAACTGATGTTAGATAATACCACCCGTTGCGTAGTTTTTTCTGGGGAGGGGTTAATGAGGGTAACTGTCAAAATTCCCTCCTCCTTACTTAATTCATAAAATACTAAAGCCCTAAAATTTTTATTTTAGAAAGTCTACTTTCGAGGGAACGGGACAGACGGGGCTCGAACCCGCAACTTCCGCCGTGACAGGGCGGTGCTCTAACCAATTGAACTACTGTCCCTCGTGTTTGCCTTTGTTTGAGGCACAATTTCTATTATGCAGATAACTGCACCGTTTGTCAAGAGGTTTTTTGAACTTTTATTTGGAAGCCCAAAATTTGAGTCTCTTGCAGGGGACTGAAGTTGTTGTCGCTTACCAAAATCAGACCTCTGGTACCATCGGCTAAATCGGGGCCAAATGTCAAGCCCTCAATGTTGTCTAGGGGAATTTTCAGAGTTTCCAAATCTAGCAGCAGCCGTTTTTGGGCGGGGGAAACCTCGCTGATACGTGTTTTGAGGCTTTCGATTGCTTCAATGCGATCGGCTTTTTCCAAAGAAATCTCAAAAATTCTGATCGTCGTGCCGGTTTCCAGGGAGAAAGCGCGCTCTAAACTCAGCAAGCGCTTGTCGTCGATCGCCAATAAATCCACTAAACCGTTGCTAGTTAATTTTCCCACAGGATTCGCACCAGGGGGTAGCGGTTCGGTAATGTAGGCAAAGGAGGCGTCAGGATTGCCAGTCGCAGCATCGTACCGCAAAATCCGGCACGGGCTGCCTTTTTCCAGGGAAGTTACGGCACCATCTTGAACTGTAGCGTTTTCGGTGGCGGTGAATAGGTATTTGCGATCGTCCGTTAGAGTCAAGCTTTCAAAGGCGAGATTGTTGCGGATGCCTTTGGTGCCTTTGGCGTCGGGCAAAAATAGGTCAGGAATTGGTAGCGTTTTGAGCAGTTTACCATCCAGGGAGAATTCTTTGATGAAGGGATTGATTTGGCGATCGACATCTCCCTCAGAAGAAACAAACACACTGTTGCCAGTAAAAGTTATCCCTTCTGGATCTAAACTTAATTCGGAAAAACTTTTACCGTTTTCATCCAATAAAGTCGTCACACCAGTAAATTCAATCTTTTCTTTTTCCAGCTTACCCGATGCCAAGTTGATTTTTAGAGAATAGAAACGCGCCGGAGCCTTACTGCTGCGGTCATCAGAAATGGCATAATAAATTTGTTTCTCGGCATCATAGGTAATTCCCGAAAGTCCGCCAATTTCCGTCCCCTGAAAGGGAGAACCTGTTGGAAATATTGCCCTGCCGATAAAATCTATTTTGGTAACAGCGAAAGATTGGGCTGACAAGTTTACCAAAACAGCAACAGTTGCTGCTATCAAAAAACAGGCAATAAATATAAGTAGCTTCCCTAAATTGTGCATTTTACTATCTTCTTCTCTTTCTTACTTCGCGGCCTTTGCGTCTTCGCGGTTCGTTCAATCAGAAAATCACTGCTTCTGACTCAACAAAAAATTAGTCAACCAATCTTTAACGATGTAAGTAGCGCGACAGTCGTCCTCATTGTAGCGGACGATCGCCTCCAAGAGATCGCGATCGCCCGTTTTGAGCCAATCATCGTACCAACAGACACACTGAGCACCGTTAGCCTTAGCATCGCGCCAGTCAAAACCCAACCAGCGCGCAATTGGTTTGAGTGCGTAACTTTCCACCGGCATAATTGCTTGTTGCGTCACTTGCTTGTGAATATCGACAAACCGTTTCAGCACTGGCTTCCACAAGTAAGCTGGAGTGTTGTAAAGTTTAGCTAGCCGTTTAAAAGTCTTGACTTCGTAGTCGCAAAAGTGGAAAATCGGAGCAATGGGATAAGCCCACATTAGTTCTAAAAATTGCTCCCAGATTGCACCTTCCTCAGCAGGTGATTCGGCGAGAAAACCGTGGAATTTTTCGGTTTTATTGTACCTATCGACAACTAATACTCCGTGGAGATAGTCTAGATTTAACTCCGGTTCGGCTTCGATGTCAAAGTAGAGTTCGATTGGGGCGATCGGCAAAAAGACAGATTGAGAATAAGGAATTGGCTTGCTGCGGAGAATTGGCGCTGGTTTAGAAGGTGAAGCAGGCTTATTTTCTGTATTCTTTACCAGCTCAATTTTAGGAATTACTAAATTATTATTTGCCTTTTCTGGTATTCTTATAAACTGACTAACCGCTGCTACTGCCGAACCTACATCCGTTACATCCGCTACAAAATCCGTTGCCGAACTTCCTTCTTCTCGCAACAGCGGTTGATTTAACAAGTGAGATTGAGCTTGTCGCACCACATCAAAAGCAACTCTGTCAGGAAATTCTGGATAATCTGCCAGCAATTCACAACTAGCATTTGCCAGAGATGTAACATCAGTAATTTCGAGAGTCTTTAATCTAGCATAGCGGCCGGCAGTAACTCCGGGCAATAACGAAAGATGTTTAATAGATTCGGCTTCCGCGTGACAGACAGTATACCAACCGCAAAGATTGCACTTTTGACGAGAAATGAAAACCTCCGGCTTATCTCGATTTTCAATCATCTGGATGCAGTCGTCTAAAAGCTCGAACATCTCAGGAGTTCGCCGATCGAGATTAACTTCCCACAGCCCTTTTTTTCGCAGCAGCAGCCACGCATTATCTGGCATTCTTTCTTGCACGGAAGCTAACACTTGGGCGTGAAAAGCTGCGATAATTTGATAGTCTAGTTTTGGTCGCTTGCTAAGCCAAATATCCGCAGTAGCATAACTCCAATCGCCAAACTTAGATTGTCCCGGCTGCTTGATTAATAAATGCGGGCGGCTGATGAGGGTAATATTTGAAGAGTGAAGGGTTGAGGATGAAAGATGCACCGGAGTTTCGTGAATTTCTTCGCCAAATTCGGGGAAGTATTGACTGTCAATTCCTACCAGAGAATCTGTTGCGCCGCTGATTTTGCCGAATTCACCCCGGATGAGCACTCCTCGATAAATGCGATCGACTCCTTGCTGCATTAAACTTAAGGTAGCCGCCGCCCCAGCTTGCCAATCCCCTCTAGGATATGATGGTTGTTGGTAAGTCTCGTGTTCTAGAGCCTGCTGCTGATACGTCCCGCTGTCGCGCATCAGTTTCAACAGAAAATCGCTAGGAGGATCTAATTGTTTCCAGTCTCCGCAGGTGTCTAAAAATGCTCGGAGATGGCATCGTTGATAGGAAAGTAAGAGTTTGTCAGTTATTAACATTTAGTATTCGCAGAAGGAAGTTCGGCAACGGATTCGCTCGACGGATGTAACGGATGTAAAATATAGAAAGAACAAGGCTTTTTGAGAGAGGTTTTTGACATTAATATTTATTCAATCAGTCATGCGCGCACATAGTCCATATATAGTGTTTTGTAGGGGCAATCCCCCCGTGGTTGCCCATCCATAGGATTATTGTGTAAGTTCTATCAATATTAACGCTATCAATAATTCCCCAGAAAAGTATGACAAAGGACAATCACCGGCAACAATTCCCAGCTTTGGCCAATAAAGCTTATTTTAACTACGGCGGACAAGGGCCGTTGCCTGAGACTGCTTTAGAGGCGATTTATGAGGCTTACAAGCGGGTGCAGCTTGGGGGGCCGTTTTCGGGGGAGGTGGGGGCTTGGGTGGTTCAGGAGGCGATGCTGACGCGACGGGCGATCGCTCGCGAGTTAGCTGTCCCTCCTGAAACGATCGCCCTGACTGAAGATGTCACTGTCGGCTGCAATATTGCGCTGTGGGGCATTGACTGGCAAGCGGGCGATCGACTGCTGCTTTCAGATTGCGAACATCCGGGCATTGTAGCTAGTGTAATGGAACTTCAGCGCCGTTTCAACATTGAGGTTGATGTTTGTCCGTTGGCGGCGACTTTGAATGAGGGATCTCCGGTGCAGGTAATTGCTGATTGTTTACAGCCAAATACTCGCTTGTTGGTAATCAGTCATATTTTGTGGAATACTGGCCAAGTTTTGCCTTTGGCTGAGATTGTTAAAGTGTGTCATGAATTCCATGAACCCCCCCTAACCCCCCCTTGCCAAGGGGGGGGACAAGAGGATTTGTCTGTGCAGAATCGCAAAGTTAGAGTATTAGTTGATGCGGCTCAATCTGTGGGAGTTTTGCCTTTAAATTTGATTGAGTCTGGGGTTGACTTTTATGCTTTTACTGGTCACAAATGGTGGTGCGGCCCGGAAGGTTTGGGCGGACTTTATGTAAGCGCTTCAGCTTTGGCAGATTTGCATCCGGTGTTTATCGGTTGGCGGGGAATTGTGACGGATTCTAGTGCTAAAGTGCTTGGATGGAAGCCTGGATCTCAACGTTATGAGATTGCGACTTCGGCTTATCCTTTGTATTCTGGTTTGCGAAGTGCGATCGCCCTTCAACACACCTGGGGTACGATCGAGGAAAGGTATGCAGAAATTTGTCGTTTGAGCAAGTATCTCTGGGAGCGTTTGTCGGAACTTCCCGATGTAGAATGTTTGCGGACATCTGTGCCGGAAGCGGGTTTAGTTTCGTTTCGATTGATGAATGGGATGCCGCACAAACAACTGGTTGATTTGTTGGAGAAGCAGGGAATTATGGTGCGGACAATTCTGAATCCTGATTGCGTGCGGGCTTGCGTTCACTATTTTACCACTGAGGCGGAGATTGATAAGTTGGTGGGGGCGATCGCAATTCAATCTGAGAATGCGATCGACAATAGGATAGATTAATCCAAAGAAACCGGGTTTTTTACCGAATCTGCGGACTGTAACGAAGTATTCTCGCAAAAACCCGGTTTCCGATCGCCCCTGCGTAAGTGAAGTCAGCCGGAGAACCATCGAATCATGCTAAAATAAACATCGGTGTTAGCGCAGAATTAGCAGTAGAGGGGTGAGATTACAAGGCATTGTGATAAACTAAGAGTTACAGTCTATATAATATATTCCCTATGACTAACCAGCGCCTAGCATCCTTCCAAACAGCCTTCCAGAATCTTCAGTTACTTGATTTAGTCACCGTAGAGCAACTGAATAAATTTCATGTGGAATATGGCACTGAGATTTTAGAAGAATTGGAGCATTTGGTTGAAGATTGCTCACCAGATAATAACAAAATCATTTTTACAGGGCATCGTGGGTCAGGAAAATCGACATTACTGGGTCAATTTTGCCGGAATACGCAGGCTCACTACTTTGTAGTATTCTTTTCAATTTCTGACATGATTGAAATGTCGGATGTGAATCATGTCAACATTTTGTTTGCTATGGCAGTAAAGCTGATGGAAGCAGCAGAAGAACGCCAGATCAAAATCGGTTCTACAACAAAAAAAGCTTTTTATAAATGGTTTAGCAAGCATACTCGAACTGAGGGAAGTTCATTTGAGTCGAGCATTGGGAATGAAGCGAGTGTAGAAGCTGGTCTCAATGCTTGGTTTGTGAAATTTTTTGCCAAAGTGAAAGCGACTTTGAAAGCTAACTCCGTGATTCGTGAGGAAATTACGACTGAGTTTGAGAGACGGATTTCAGACTTAATCGATACCATCAACGATATCGCTATTGCGATTCAAGCGGCGTGCGGACAAGAAATTCTGGTCGTTATTGATGGCCTTGATAAACTAGATCTAGAAATTGTCGATAAAGTTTATCGAAATAATATCAATGCGTTGTTTGGGCCTCAATTTAGGATCATTTATACAATTCCAATGGCAGCGACACGAGATTTGTCCTTGCGAGGAATTATTCAGAATGCTACGAATAATAAAATTCAATCCATGTGGGCGACAAAGTTGTTTCCCCGTGGAGAAGATAGAGTTCCCAATGCCTCTCCTGTCGCAGAAGCTGTAAAATTATTTGAACAAATTCTTTATAAGCGAATCCCCAAGGAGTTGATTGCACCGGAAGCAACTCAGATGATGATCGTTAAAAGTGGTGGTGCATTGCGAGAATTTATTCGTTTGGCTAGTATGTGTTGTGGGTTATGTTTGAAGCAGTTACGTCGCACACCAGACAACCAAAATTTGAAAATTACGCCTGAGATTTTGGAAAATGCGATTAAAGACTATCGGATTATTTTAACAGAACCTCTTGGACAAAACCGCTATCAAATTCTAGTGGATATATACCAAAATTATTTACCCCAAGATGGGATGGATCAGGATTTTTTAGAGTTATTGCACACGCTTTACATCCTAGAATATCGCAATGACGATTTGTGGTTTGGAGTTCATCCAGTGGTTCAGGAAATATTGCAGCGACGTGGCTTAATTGGAGCGGGGAGTTAATTAAATGCTTGACAGTGAAATCGTGGACTATGAATCGATCAATGAGGATAGTTACGATGGTCTTGTTTCTTTAATTGAAGCAAGTCAAGGTGTATTGTCATTGTTGATTGCCTCCTGTAAACCAGGAGATTTTCAAACTCAGATCATTAATCGTTACGAGGCTGAACTTACTCCGAATATCCCCTGTTATCGCGTGGTGTTGAATCAACAAGAACCGAGTCTAAGAGCTGCATTGGAGCAACTGGTTCAGGATTGCCCAGAGTTACAAAAAACCCACGCATCAGCCGTAATTACTGTAACGGGAACGGAGGCTTTGATGGATTTTGTGTCACAAGGTGACTCTAATAATCGATCGGAGTTAAGCCGTTTTTTCGGCTATTTGCAATGGACGCGAGAGGGGTTGCGAGAGTTTCCTTATCCCATTGTAATTTGGGTTACGCCGAAGATTTTGAGTCGTTTGAGTATAAAAGCACCGGATTTTTGGAGTTGGCGGAGTGGCGTATTTCGCTTTGTAGCACCGGCGGTGGAAGCAACGGGTGTGGTTAACCAGACTGGGGAAATTTCTCTGCTGATTGAGTCTGAGAGAAGAGAGACTTTACCGCTAGATGAACTGTTAGATCAGGTAGAAAGTCTGGAACAACAAGCTATGGAAACTCCTGCATTAGCAACGCTATACAATCGAGTTGCTAATAGTTATGCAAACCGGGTAAAGACGGGCCAAACACAGGATGATACACAGGAGATCGATCGGGCAATTCTTTTCTTTGAGAAGTCACTTGTTTTACAAAGAGAATTGAACTTACCCCAGGCGGAATCTGACACTTTGTTACAGTTAGGTGATATTTACCGTGACTTAGGATTGTGGAAACGGGTATTCGATCTATATGAGCAGTCTTTGGAAATTGCTAGGAGTTTAAAGGATAGCCTACGAGAGGCGGCTGCTTTGGGGCGACTGGGGAATCTTTACCAACAATATCCTCTAGGCGATCGTGCGAATAATTTGGAAGGGGCGATCGCATCTTACGACGAAACCCGCACCCAAGCCTATCTGCAACTGATTCAGACACTCTTGGCTTTCCCCAACGGAGACGAACCGCAGATATTACAGAATAACTCAGAATTATTAGATCGTGGATTTCTGGAAACTTGCGAGTCAGTAGCGGCAACTTTGGCAGGGAAAGGACAGGAAAATCCAGCGAGTTTCTTGCGAAATCTGGCTAGTCAGCTAGGGCAATTCTTGGATCCGAGGGATCAGGGAGATAGCGATGACTCTGAAGGTGAAAATTCGCAAGAGTATGCAAACTTTATCCTAGAATTATTGCAAGCAGAACAAGATAGCAATAGTGATATAAAAATAATTTACGCCATGCTGGCCGGACGGCAACATCTCCTCAATCACCGTTTTGCCGAAACTTTATATCAAGTGGCAGAGAAGTTAATTGCCGAAAATCCAGAAGCAATTGAGTCAATTCTCGCCACGCTTGAAAGTTTGAGTATGGATATTAGTAACTTTCCGCTGGGAAGTAGAGCGAATAATCTGGAAATTGCGATTACTGGTTATGAAATAGTTTTAACTAATCGGGAACCGGGAAGCGAAAAGTTTGCTCAAACCCAAAATAATCTGGCAGTAGCCTACAGTAACAGAATCAGGGGAGAGAAGGCTGACAATATCGAACGGGCGATCGCATCTTACAATGCTGCATTAACCGTCTACACCCGCGATGCTTTTCCCCAATATTGGGCAATGACTCAAAATAATCTGGCAGTAGCCTACAGCAACAGAATCAGGGAAGAGAAGACTGACAATATCGAACGGGCCATCGCATCTTACAATGCTGCATTAACCGTCTACACCCGCGATGCTTTTCCCCCATATTGGGCAATGACTCAAAATAATCTCGGAAATGCCTACTATTCCAGAATCAACGGAGATAGGGCTGATAATATCGAATGGGCGATCGCATCTTATAATGCTGCATTAACCGTCTACACCCGCGATGCTTTTCCCCAATATTGGGCAATGACTCAAAATAATCTGGGAGAAGCCTACAGTAACAGAACCATGGGAGATAAAGCACAGAATATCGAAGTTGCGATCGAATTTTACCAAAATGCACTACAAGTTTATACCCTTGAAGCTTTTCCCGAATATTGGGCAACGACGCAAAATAATCTGGGATTAGCCTACAGTAACAGAATCAGGGGGGATAAAGCACAGAATATCGAACTGGCGAAAAAGTGTTATGAAAATGCTTTAACAGTTAGAACTCTTGAGGCTTTCCCGCAAGAGTATACAGAAATTTTGTCTAATTTAGGTAATCTTGATGGAAGCAACCAGTAAGGGCAATTAGCTGATGATACCTACTACCCTGCCATTAAAATAGTAGAATTTTTAAAGGGTTAAATTCATTAATCAATCTCAACTCACACACTCCCACAAAAAAAACCGGGTTTTTACTTAATCTGTCGTCTTCAACGCAGTATTATCGCAAAAAACCCGGTTTCTAAAATCCTAATTAATGATTGTGTCCGTGCCCACCATGATTATGCCCATGATCCCCGTGAGAATGACCGTGATCCCCATGATTATGCCCATGATCGCCATGAGAATGTACGTGATCGCGGACAACCAAATTCGGATTCACCGCCACTGCCATTTCACTCAACAAGGCTTCAATCTGCGGATTAGCCCACTCTGCGGCCATTTTCAGGAACTCAGGATGGTCGTTTACGCAAGGCAATTTGCGGTAAGTAACTCCTTGACGCTGTTTCTGCAAACCCTCAATAATGTGGTCTACATCTAACAAAGTTTCGTGGTTTTCTGTCGCAAATCCGATCGGCATAAACACGATCGCAGTTGCACCCAAATCGATCAAATTCTTCGCAGCCAACGTCGCATCCGGCTGCGTCCATTCAATCAGCGGTGTGTCATGATTCAGCCAGCCCACCGAAATCAAAGGATAGCGATACATCAAACGTTCCCGCACGCGATCGTACAAAGCTTGACTTTCCACAATACCCGAAGTGAAGCCCTTCGCTTTGTGCGGACAACCGTGATTCATCAGCACAATCCCAATCTGAGAAGGCAAATGCGCTACTGCTAAATCGTTCTTAATTTCTGCTTCAACCAAATCCGCCATTAGCTGGATGTAAGCCGGTTCATCGTAAAAAGAAGGAATGTAGCGCTGTCCAGTTACCCAATGTTCTTTGCCATCAAAGGTTTGTGCTAAAGCCTTGTTCACCTGTTCCACAGCAATGCCACTGGTGAAAACAGAATCAACAACCAACAGCGGATAAATCAGAATTTTGTCAAATCCTTGTGCTTTAATTTGCGGGATTACTTGTTCCGGCAAAAACGGCGCGCAAAAGTTAAAAGCTTTGAATACTTTTACTTTGTCGCCCCATTTCTCCTGCAAATTTTGCTCAATCCCAGCCCGTTGCTGTTCAAAAATTGCATTGTGCGGCGACACAAATTGACCGTGTTGGTGATTCCATTCATGCAAGTCAAAAATTGCCAGAATCTTCGCCAGCGGTGGATAAATCCAATTCGGTACTGGCGCAAACTTTGCCGTCAGTAAGTTTAAAGCTTGTTCGTTGTAATTGGCAAAATCGTCGTAGCTTTCGACTTCGCCGTAACCCATCAGTAAGACAGCTACGCGATCGCTGTTTGCCGGGGCAGCAGATGTTTTGAATTCAATTTTTTCGGGAGAAGCAACCACTTTATATTCCTCAATTTGAATGATTTGGAGAGTCGCAGGAAGGATGAATAAGAATTGCGAAGAGAAACCCAGTTTCTAGACTCCCCGGAGATCCCCCTAAATCCCCCTTAGGTCGGGGGACTTTGAGTAGACTCCTGTCCCCCCTCTTGCTCCCCTCCAAGGAGGGGCTGGGGGTGGGTTCTCTTTGCTAGGGGGGATCGGAATCTGATGGGAAAGGCAAGAGAATACGCCGCAGGGTCAGAGACAAAGAGCATTAAGTTTTATGTTTTCTTAAGACTTCCTCACCTTGTCTCCAGTTTCGGTGTATCGGAGCGTTCCCAGCGTTTATTTTGGGGGGATATTCTTCAAGTACGACTCTGTTATCAGTTTAACATCCTATCCCCCTGCATAGCATATAATTAATTATGGTGTACAATAAAGTAAAGTTATGTTAAGCTCGTAATTAATTTTATGAAAGCACGATGAGACTGGTAATTTGTCCCGGAATCCACGACCCAAAACTAACGGATTGTTTCCTAGAGAGACTTTCGGAAGTTTGGGGAGATGCAGAACCCCGGCAAAATACCCAAACATTTTACCCTGTCAAGATTTTTCCCGCTCATAAACATCCGCCTTTTTCAGCCATTGACATATTGCACTTTTTGTGCAGCCAAGACTTAGCCGGAGAAAGTCTAGTATTTGTCAGCTTTTCGGCAGGAGTAGCCGGGGCGATCGGGGCAGCTTGGATGTGGCAGCAAATCGGCGGCAAAGTTGGGGCATTTTTTGCCCTAGACGGCTGGGGAGTACCCCTAGGGGGCAATTTTCCCATCCACCGCATCAGCCACGATCGCTTCACACACTGGAGCTCGGCAATTATCGGCAGCGGTGGAGACAGCTTTTACGCAGATCCAGCGATCGCACATTTGGATTTATGGCGCGAACCCCAAACGGCAAAAGGCTGGCAAATGGGCCAAACCTCCGCCGGGATTGAGAAAGCCGCACCCACAACCGCAGGCGCATTTTTAGTTCACTTATTGAAACATTACGGAGTCCAATCAGTTGTTTAATTTTAATTTATTATCCTCAGGGATCGCACCTATTGTCACAGTTTCTCGCTTAGAAAATCCTCTTTCTTCAGGCAGAACAAACAGTATTAAACAGTGGTTAATATTTAGCGCCTCAGCATTTTTAGTCTCAATTCCCGTCTTCGTGCAAGCACCATTAGTTCGCTTGTATCCAACCATCAGCTTGCTCTCAACAATTCCCTGGTTCGTGCTCAGTTTAATCCTAATTTTCCGCCCCAAAACCCAAGTTTGGGGAGACTTATTATTAGGCTTTGCCGGATGTTGGCTGGCTGGTTCCATCTATTGGGGCTGGTTTAGATGGGAACCAATTTTGCACTTACCGATAGAATCAATTGGTTTGCCCTTTGCAATTTGGTGCTTGAACAAATCCTGGGGAAAAGTTGGAGCGTATTTTTATTTAGGTTCGCTATTAGGCACTGCTATTACTGACTTATATTTCTATTTAACTGGGTTGATGCCCTACTGGCGCAAAGTCATGCACGCAGAACCGGAATTTGCGATGCCGATTTTCCAAAGTGCGATCGGGCAAATTGACACTCCTTGGGGCATTGGTTGCGCTTTAGTTTTAATCGCTGTGTTGCTAACAGTCGGTTTGCTCAGTTTGCGCCCTACCCTGCACTGGCGCGCCTTCAGCGGAGCAGTTTTTAGCACGCTTTTGGTGGATGGTTTGTTTTGGTTGGCTGCTTCTGCGGCTTGAGATTTTTGGAGATTTTCGATCGCAGAGGTGGGAAGATTGACGTGGCTGGACGCAGATTTTTTGATAAATCATTTGTAGTTGTAGGGTGCGTCAGTTTTCGGTTTAATACAAAAAATTTTGGTTTCTCAAATGACGCACCTTACTTGTTGTGGCTGGGTATTCTATTGTTTATTATCCCCCGGTTCGCTTAATATAAGTCACAGGATAATCAGGATTGCTCGGATTGCCGATTAACCGCTGATTCTTACAATCCACAAGCAAATCCAATTTCTCCAAAACCACTTGACCAATCAACACCTCATCACCTGTCACCAGAGCATCTTCGGTAGTCCTACGCCCCTCAATTTCAATTAATATAGCTTCCGTTACTCCTACGGTTTCTTGACGACCATCAGCATACTTAACAACTTGTTGTCCTATAATCCGTAAACCTAGCTGCTGTACCATTTCTGCTGAAATTACTAGGTAAACCGATCCTGTATCTACTAGAGCTTCTGTTTCGCACTCACGCAACAACCGAGGCGCGAGTAATCCACGACTAATTAGAGCTTCATCTATGGCATTTGTCAACTTTACCTGAGTCGTAACTGCCCCCATGTTCTTCATTCCATCCAATGCTAATTTATTTAATTCTTTCATATTAAATTACCTTTGAATCTTTCCCTGCTGACATTATACGATTTCTGCTAACCAGACGCGATCGCCCTCGATCAACCCAGATTTTTTGAGATGAGTATTTAGTTAACAATGATGAGTTACAATCTAAAATCTAAAATCTAAAATCCAAAATTGATATCATGGCTTTCATTTCAGTTCGCGGTGTAGAACATTATTACGAGTGGATAACAGCAGGCAATAGCGCCCAACCCAGCGGCAAACCAGTTATGGTATTTCTCCACGGCTGGGCTGGCTCAGCCCGCTACTGGGAAAGCACTGCACGGGCGATCGCCAATGACTTTGATTGTTTGCTGTACGATATGAGAGGTTTTGGTCGATCGCCCTTACCGCCATCACCTCCTGAGTCCAGTTACGAGCTTGAAACCTACGCCCACGACTTAGCCGAATTATTACAAACCCTGAATTTAAGCCGAGTCTTTCTGAATGCTCACTCTACAGGAGCATCCGTTGCTACTTTATTTCTCAACCTTTACCCCGAAAAAGTAGAAAAAGCCATTCTCACTTGCAGCGGCATTTTTGAATACGATGAGAAAGCCTTTACAACTTTTCACAAATTCGGCGGCTATGTGGTCAAATTTCGCCCGTCTTGGCTGGCTTCTATCCCGTTTGTCGATCGCATCTTTATGGCTCGGTTTTTGCGCCGTTCCTTACCAACAGCCGTCAGTTTAGCATTTCTCAAGGATTTCTTAATGGCAGACGAGGAAGCTGCGATCGGTACAATGGTGACAGCAGTCAGCAAAAGAGCAGCCGAGGAAATGCCCCAGGAATTTGCACGGTTGAGCGTGCCCACACTGCTGGTAGCTGGAGAATTCGATAAAATTATCCCCGCCGTCATGGGAGAGCAAGCAGCCTCCCTGAGCAAAAAAGTAGAATTTGTTATAATTCCCAATACAGCTCACTTTCCGATGCTGGAGGATGCCGCAACATATTTGCAGCTAATCCGAGACTTTTTGCCAGCAGCGGCATAGCTGAGTTATTGTTCATCCAATGTACGATCGGGGAAGCAAGCTTTTACAGCAGCTTTTGCTCCGATCTTAATTTTTAATTCCTAATTTCTTAAAGCGAAAGGTGGTATCATGAACGACCTCGACCAATACTATAGAGTGCTGGGACTATTACCGGGAGCTTCCCGAGAAGAAATTACTCAAGCCTACAAGGATTTAGCGTTCATTTGGCACCCCGATCGCATCCCTAAAGATAATCCTAGATTACTCCAGAAAGCTGAAGAAAAGATTAAGGAAATTAATCAAGCTCGCGAACAGTTGCGATCGATTCAGCCAAGAGGTCAAAATCAGAACACTCAGCACAAAAATACTCAGCACAAACACACCCAGCAACAAAACACCCAGCAACAAAACACCCAGCAACAAAACACCCAGCACAAACACACCCAGCAACAAAACACCCAGCAACCAAACACCCAGTACAGAAATACTCAGTATCAAAATACTCAGTATCAAAACACTCAGCAACAAAACACTCAATATAGAAACACCCAACAACAAAACACCCAGCAACAAAACACTCAGTATAGAAACACCCAACAACAAAATACCCAGCAACAAAATACCCAGCAACAAAACACTCAGTACAGAAACACCCAGCCACCACCAGCAACTCCAAAAGAACCGCGCTACTCTTCCGAGCCCTCTTCAGGAAATTATGCGGGAAATTATGCGGGAAATTATGGTGGAAACTATGCTGCAAATCCGACTGGGCCTTATTCAGATGCGTCGCGCTACCAATCGCAGCAACCGCAGCCATCTCAGTCTTACCGCCAAGCTGCGCCGCAAGCTCCCGATTTGAGCGGTTCCAACTTCAAAGGAGCTTCTTTAAAAGAAAAGGATTTTTCTGGGAGAAACTTGAGCAATGCCAACCTGAGTGAAGCTGACTTAAGCGATACTTTTCTGCACAACATCAACCTCACAGCGGCGAATTTGCAGAAAGCTAACTTGTTCAGGGCTAACCTATTGGGAGCTTGTTTGATTAATGCCAACTTGAGAGAAACCAACTTAATTGGAGCGGATTTGAGCGGTGCAGACTTGAGCGGTGCAGATTTGACGGGTGCTAAAATCGGTTATGGCGATCGCGTCATGGTAAAACTCACAGGAGCTAGATTAACAGGTACAATCTTGCCCGACGGTACCGTACACAGTTAAAGGATTGAGTTTTTCCTCAATTCTGAAGCCAAAAATCTAGTTTCGGCAAATTGTTACTCCCAACTTAGATAGTGTCACCCAAAACAACCCCCATAAAATAGGTTCGTAGTGAGGACTTTAGTCCTCTTCAAAGTTTTTTCACACAAATATTCGCTGGGAGTCTTTAATATCGGTAACAAACCCGGTTTCTGGGTTCCCATGCGTAAGTCCTACTTTTTTGTGATAAATTGTTAGGAATTCGTTGTTGGTGGTAATTCGGTTGTCTCAGATTGAAACAAAAGTTTGCCCTCGCCGGGAACTAAAGTCTGGTAGAAAAACTTTTTACAACGATTGTGTTCATCGGCAATTACTACTCGCGCCTCATGCCCGGTGCGAAATACCTCAGCGCGATCGCATTCTTCATAGGCAGCAATAATCACAAAATCTCCAGGATCGCACAAATGAGATGCTGCACCATTGAGACAAATGATACCACTTCCCGGCTCTCCTGGCAACACATAGGTTGACAAGCGGTTCCCATTGCTAACATTCCAAATTTCCACCTCCTGTAAAGGCAGAATTCCCACCTTATCGATCAATTCATTGTCAATGGTGACACTGCCTACATAATTAACATTTGCATCGGTTACGCGCACTCCATGTAGCTTAGCGTGCATCAATCTAATTCTAGCCATTGTTTTTTTCCTGTACTGTATATGTCAGTCGATTTTGTATTTTATATTTTAGATTTACTTGCAGCATTAAATTTGGGAGCTTGAACTTGAGTCTCGAATCTAAAATTGAAGAATTTCTACTGTCATATAACCAATATATAGCGGTTCTCACAAAGATTCGCGGACGTTGTTGGGCTTGGGCCCTCTTGGTTTCAGCGGTTATACAACCTGCCAGTCATACCTCATCTTTTTGAGAAAGGCTATAGCGATCGTAAATCATTTGTGAACTTCTTCTTGCTCCCTCCCCGCGAGTTCGGGGAGGGTTGGGGTGGGGTAAAAAATCTATGACTCATTTACGATTGCTATAGCAAACAATTTTCTCTAAGAGTAGCTTACTGCATCCTTTCCTTCAGTGTACTACCTGGAATACTTCCATGTCATTGTCAAATCCTTGGATTTTCACACGCTTGAGGTAATTACCTGCTGGGAATTCTCGCTCAATTGTAACTGTTTTGATTGGGGTTAGTGGTTGCCACGCTGAATTAAGAATATCTATAGCCGGCTGCGAATTTTCCACTCCCAAAATCTACCCCAAGAAATGTACAGCAAGTTGGATCTGACTTTTCACCTTTTTAGGCTTTTGGGGGAGGCTTTTCTCACAATTATTATGTCAAAACTTGGAAAATTGATTGGGTTTGCAAACTAATAATTTTACATATAGCGGTTCTCATAAAGATTCGCGGACGTTGTTGGGAAGAGAGCCCTTCTTGGTTTAAGTGGTTATATAGAACCCATTTGAGATCTTTTAAATCGCCGACGCTGGGGAGGATGAAGCATTTGGACATCAAACATCGGGTGAAAGATGAGGGATTTTCGCCCAAATGCTTCATCCCTACACCACGAAAGTTAATCTGTCTTTGATTGGCTGATGATTAAAAAGCTTGCAGCCTCAAAGATGTCAAATGGGTTATATAAGCTGTCAGTCATACCTCATCTTTTTGAGAAAAGCTATACTTAACGAGCTTGATTTTTTTTGATTGAACGCTTCGGTGATTGATTATTTCCGGCGGCGCAACTTTCGTCCAGCAGCCAGCATAGCACCTCCCGCCATCAAACCTCCGACCGTCATCGGTTCTGGAACTGGCTCAGCTTCTACCATCTCCACAGAACTGTTTTTCATCACTACAGCTACCGATTCGGGAATTGTATCAGCTTTTATCGTTCCCACAGAACCGCCTTTAATAAATACAGCCGAATCAAAATTACCGTCGCCCACATCTTTCATGCGGATGCTGAGAACATTTGTCTGATTTTGCTTGAGCAAACCCTCAAACCCTAAAACTTTAGTAAAACCGTCTAGCTTAATGATGTTAGCAGCAATACCTGTCAAACTTGGGTTGTTAATATAGTCGGAGTGATCTGTAGAGCGATTATTTGGTTCTGGAACGAGATTATTAATCGTAACTGTTTTCCCGTCGCTCAATTTTGCTAAGTTACGACCATTCAGCAACAGTTCAAAATCGTCATTGTATTCAGAACCGCCGAACTCAGGAAACTCCTCTGAACCAAATACATACTCAAAAAACAATTTTTCAGCAGTGTCGTCAGCAAAAAATCTGAGGTCTAGCTGAGTTAAATCCCCAGCTTCGCCCTTTACTCCAAAGTCCGTGTTTAGATCGCTGCCGTTGGTCATTAGGTTATGTTTCCGATTCTGGCCCGGTATATTGGTGACTTTGCCAGTGCTGAGAACAACGCCTGACTGCAAACCAAAAGGGTCATTAATAAAAGTACCAAAGGCAGCCTGATTTCCGGTAATTAAAACAGAGAAATCACTCAATCCTGCTATGTTATTTCCTAACAAATTATTTTTCAAAATCTCAGTGTTATTAGTTGCCCCTACCGAAAATGCCATTACTGGTGATGCCAAAAAGCTCAGAGCAGCAGTCAAGGTAGCTGTTAAGGCAGCAATTTTGTGATAACTTATCATATATTTTTGTTTAAAAGACTAAGATTGTTTAATGTCTAAATTCATTTTTACATTAGATAAGCATCAATGTCTAGTGCCTTTACAATGACTTTACATATACGTAATTTTACGGCTTGGATGGTTAATATTTTGGGTATTTCTTAGCAATTATTCAATCAATAAACTTCAGGATAAAATACTAATACCAAAATATACGTACACAGACTAATAATTTGAGGAAGTAGGCACAGGATACCCAAGAAACCTGGTTTTTATGAGGTTTACGATCGCCCTTGACCAAAGATTTTGCTGAACAACCGGGGTTTTTGGGTAAATCCGCAATTGATATCAAGTGGGGTCGATCGACCTCACCTGATATCAAAACTAATGACTGATGACAAATGACTGATGACTTCTTGACTAATGACCGATCGCTAAAACCCCCTTGCTTCTCCTTCCCCGCGCGGATCGGCAGCCCCTTCCAACCAACCGTCATCAGTCTGGACGATCGCATTTGCATTTCCCCAGCCGGATCGTTCGACAATCTGATGTCCCCGCCTCCGCAACTCCTCAACCGTCCCAGCCTCAAAACCTCCGCGTTCCACCATCAGGCGATCGGGCTGCCACTGATGGTGCACCCGAGGCGCAGACACAGCTTCGCCCACATTCATGTCGTAAACCAACAGGTTGAGGACAATTTGCAAAACCGTGGTAATAATCGTGCTGCCTCCAGGAGCCCCCGCAGCAAGGCGAAATTTGCCATTTTCCGTCACGATAACCGGTGTCATGCTGGATAAAGGAGTCTTCCCGGGGGCGATCGCATTTGCCTCACCGCCCACCAAACCAAACAAATTTGGCACTCCCGGCGCAGCAGCAAAATCATCCATCTCATTGTTGAGCAAAATTCCCGTACCCGCCGCCACAACCCCAGCCCCAAAACCGCCATTTACCGTAAACGTCAAACTAACAACATTGCGCTCTTTGTCAACTACCGTCAGGTGCGTAGTTTCCGGCGACTCGTAGGCAAAGCGGCTCAAAGTTTTAGCATCAACAGCTTTTACTTCGCTCGAAGGTTTGGCTTTGGAAATTTCGATTTGCGATCGGCGAAATTTCCCATAATTCCTGCTAGTCAGAGCTTTGACAGGTACGCTGACAAAATCTGGATCGCCCAAATATTCGGCCCTGTCAGCGTAGGCAATCCTCATCGATTCCGCCAGCAAATGTAGTGCATCCGGGCTTTTCCTTCCCAAAATCTTGAGATCGGTATCGCCTAGAATATTGAGGATTTGCAACAAATGAACGCCACCGGAAGAAGGAGGTGACATCCCGCAAATTTCGTAAGTGCGAAACTTGCCACAAACCGGATTTCGCCAAATCGGCGTATAGTTTTTCAGGTCTTCGAGAGTGATAATGCCACCATTTTTAGCCATGTCAGTGGCGATCGCCCGCGCAATATCTCCGCGATAAAAACTTTGGGGATTTTGTGCAATTTGTCGCAATGTCCGCGCCAAATCTCGCTGTACCAAAACCTCCCCCGGTTGGTATAAAACGTCACCGCGTGTAAAAATCTCCCGGGCTGCCCGATTCTTGTTAATCGCATCCTTTCGTTGCAGAGTAGCCTTTGTGAAGCGGGAACTTACAGGAAAACCGTTTTCCGCAAGGGCGATCGCCGGAGCCACCACCGCCGCCCAAGGTAACTTACCGTACTCGCGGTGCACCGTATAAAGTCCAGCCACAGTACCCGGAATGCCCGCCGCCAAATGCCCGTCCAGACTTGCCCTTGACCGCACCTTGCCTTGCTTGTCCAAATACATATCGCGCGTTGCTCGTTTGGGCGATCGTTCCCGGAAATCCAGCGCTTGCACAGTTCCCGTTTCCGCCCGCCGCAGCAGCAAAAAACCTCCGCCGCCGATACCCGCCGAAAAAGGCTCCACCACCGAAATCGCCAAAGCCGTAGCAGCCGCCGCATCCACCGCATTGCCTCCCTGTTCCAGCAAGCTGTGCCCCGCAGCGCTCGCCAGGGGGTGAGCCGAAACTGCCATTACCTGTTTGCTGCGCTGCTGCTGCAAGTTTGGCTGTAGCTGCTGGTGGCACCCACCTAACAGTATTACTGTTATGAAACAAGTATAAATACGCACTTTGTCCCTTGACTTTGACAACATTTCCCCCCGCTTTGTCGGTGAATATTACAGTGAAAATTAAATAACATCATCCTAAAGACATAGATTTAATTTCACTTCAGATCAGAATCATTAACACCCACAAGTTTACCCAAATTCAAATATGTTCAGTAGGGTAATTGTTAAACACACTATATTCCAATACCGTTTACTGGTATACCGCCCTGGGGGGTCAAACCCTATGAAAAATAGATATGGAGATTGCTTGGTTCCTCTCTTCGGACTATCTTAAGTAAACCGTATTGCACTATGTTCTAATTTAAATTATCATAAATATTAAGGATTATCAAAAACACTCATAGCCAAAAGTGTTGCAGATGAGCGGTAAAGATGCTAGCAGAGCTACATTAATTATTTTTTTAATAAACATTCCGATCAAAAATTTGGCTATTTTCAAGGCTCAATGTCCTATCTGCATAATAGGCTGGATTTTTTTTGCGTTGCTGATTTACGGTATGAAAAGCTAAATAGTTTTGTCATAGAAACCATTATCCACAAAGCTTTTGGATTTTAAACTTATTTTTTTCATACCCTGATTAAGCAACGTCGAATTTCACTAATTATAGCGGTTCTCATAAAGATTCGCGGACGTTGTTGCCAAGAGAACCCTATACGTTTAAGCAGTTATATTTGATAAAGGCTATAGCTATTGGCCTGCTACATATAGCCTACCGAACTCTGCCACTTTCTCGCAGTAGGTGAACAGTTAACTGGACTCAGCTAGAGATTCGACTTCTATAGTAGGTAATTCCCGCCTGTTTATTGACAAATCGACTGGTGCAGAGATTATGTACCAGTCGATTTGTTAATAATAAAAATTGGTTCTTTGCATAGGCCCTCTAAAATGCGATCGCCCTGACAAAAGCCCTCAAAGGATTGAACAGAGGGGAATTCGCCAAAAAAATTAGCTGTCAAATCGGCTGCGATACCCATATTGAGGGTTTTCCCCCCGCTAGGCTGATCCCACTCAGGCTTCCAGCCTGTTATATTGGCTATAGGTAAATAAGCGCAGTACAACTGTATTAATCAAGAGCCCAAGCAAGTAAGTAGCGGAAAACACGACTAAAACCCAAATTTTCCCACTATTCCCTACCCAACTCTGTTTCTCTTCTTTCCCCCAAGGCAAGGAGTTTGATATAGGAAGTTAATTTGCTTAATTTTCTGTAATAAAACTTAATAAAGCTGTATAATCTTTTGCGGAAAGCACTGTTGATTCTATGTAGATAGATCAACGCTCGGAAACAGCATCCTATTTTTCCCCTTGCTGGCATACACACCAGGGGGTTGAAGCTGGAATCATCAAAGCGATCGGGAAATTATGGTTTGCAACTTAACCGCTCAAATGCGATCGAGCTTTCATCGCACTAGATCCCAGTCAGTGCGTTTCACAGCCAGCAATTTTCAGTTTCAGCGGAAAATCCTTACTTGCTTCGTATTCTAATTTCAGGGATCATATGTGGCGAAGACTATACTTCGGCGAACAACTACCAAACCACAACTAATTCAAGTTATGAACAGCCCAAAAGTCAGTGTAATCATTCCTGCATTCAATGCAGCCGAAACCCTGGCCGAGGCCGTTGCCTCCGTAGTTAATGGCAGCCACAAGCATCTAGAAATTTTAATTGTTGATGACTGCTCGACGGACAATACTAGCAAAGTTGGTGCTAGGCTGGCCAAGCAAGATTCGAGAATTAAGTTCTATAGAAATCCCCACAATTATGGGGTTTCCAAGTCAAGAAATTTAATGATCAAGCGGGCAACCGGCAAGTATGTAGCGTTTCTAGACAGTGACGATACCTGGGAACCCAACAAGCTAGAAGTTTGTTTGAAGATGCTCGCAGACAATCCCGAAGTCAAAGCAGTTGCTCACGCTTTGCGGTATTTAGACAAGCATGGCAACAAGTTGAGTTACGTTCCTACCTATCCTACAACTAAAGCAGAAATGCAGGCGATTAAGCAGACAGGCGAAAGTCCTTGGGTTTTCCCGTCTTCTGTGGTAGTCGATCGCTTCATTTTGCTCAAAGAAGGTGGCTTTGCAGAAGATTGGGAGGTAGGAGAAGATACAGAGTTATTTACCAAAATTGCTCAAAAGCACGGCTTGCTAGCCGCGACAGCACCTTTGGGAAATTATCGAATTAGAGGAAACTCTCTCACAGACAAGCACTGGCTGAAAAAGCGCATAGCTTCTGAATGTGTCAAGGAAAACCAACTGCGGCGCTTGCGGGGAGAAAAAGAGTTATCGCTCAACGAGTACGAACAGTTGTGCTTTAACAATTTGCCCCTTTTGCCAAGGCTCAACAAATTTCGAGAAGTTTTGGCACTGCACTACATGAGAAAGGTGGGACAAAGTTGGTTGAATCGGGAGATTGTACTGACTCTGATTTATGGCATCGCTACGACAGCCCTCAATCCTCAAGCTACTCTGAACAAGTGGAAATGGATGAAATCTCACGAGAAGTTGAGCCGTCAAACGACAGAAAGCACCCGTCATGCAGCAGAATTTAATCCCCAGCGATCGTCGGAAGTCAGCGGTTTTTCCTAAAGGCTCTTGTATTTGTATGCAGGTTTTAATCCAAGACGGTTCGATCTGAACCGTCTTGGAGATAAAAGCCTCTGAAAAATAGATACGCTCGATCGCTCTGGCGTCGCGCGATCGCAACAAAGCGTTAACCATCGCCTATAGTGTTATATTCAGCCGCCAGCCTCAACCCAAGCGAGCCGGAAATAGCAGCCTGTGTCCGCCGTGCTATTTGCTGCCAAAACAATTAAAATAGATAAGGTGTAAGTAAAAAGCCAAGTTTTTTGAATCAAAAAATGGGTAGGAAACCTATTGGTTAGGCAAAAAGTAAAAGCAAAAAAGTAACAAAAATCATGCTTTCTACCTTTTTACCAGAAAGAATTGGTTGAAAGCCCCTGGCTTTGAGGGAGAAATTAAAATCAGACTATTCATTACTTCAATCCTCTGACTTTTAGGTAGAGGTCGCTTTTAAACTGTCCCAGGTCAACTGTCAACTGTCAACTGTCAACTGTTGAACTGATACCTTCAGAGAACGATCGCCTTTTTACTTTGAACTAGACTAAATTTATGGACTGGCAAGAAATTTCTGGCAACTGGGTATTAATTCCCTCAAACTCAAAACCGATCGCGATCGTACATTTTCTCGGCGGCGCATTTGTAGCGACAGCACCGCAACTCACCTATCGGTGGCTGTTAGAGGCTTTGGGGAATCAAGGATATGTGGTAGTAGCAACGCCTTTTGTCAATACTTTGGATCATATTGCGATCGCCCGGGATGTCCTCAACAAGTTTGAAAATGCCCTCGATAGGTTGCGCGCCAAGAAATTGCTCAAATCTTCCTATCTGCCTGTCTACGGCATGGGGCACAGCATGGGATGCAAACTGCACTTGCTGATCGGCTCGGTGTTTGACATAGAAAGAGCCGGCAATATTCTGATCTCTTTCAACAATTATGCAGCATCCGAAGCAATCCCGATCGTCGAGCAAATTTCCCCCGTCTTTAACGTAGAGTTTACCCCTTCCCCGGAAGACACCAACCGCCTCGTGCAAGATAGCTATCAAATCCGGCGCAATCTTTTAGTCAAATTTAACAGCGACAACATCGACCAAACCCTGCTGTTAAATGGTCTGCTAAAACAAAGATTTTCCGACATGATTACAGTTCAGACACTGGCCGGCAACCATCAAACGCCCTTGGGTCAAGATGTTAGCTGGCCTGTCGGTCAAATTTTTACACCCTTCGACGCTCTTGGCCAATGGGTAAAACAAGAAGTGTATCGAGAATTAAATCAATTAAAACGGACAATTCTGCTGTGGCTAAACCCTCTGTCGCGCGTTTAAAAGCCGATGAGCCGATCAACCCAAAAGTTCGTCCGGCAACTGCAAAATATCATCTTCGTCGTCCGTCTCGGGGATAGGAGTATAGTTTTTGACGATCGACAGACAGTTACGACCCTCAGCCGTTCTCGTATAACTGAGACTGTCTGCGATGTCTTTCATCAACTTGAGGCCCCGCCCGCCCGAAGCTTCAGGATCGATCGTTTTCGACATATCTTGAATTTTTTGCTCTAAATCAAAGGGAGGGCCCGAATCCCAAATTTGAATCTCTACAGATTCAGCAGACACCACCACGTTAATCTCCACCGGCAAATCCGGCCGTTTGCCCTCGTGGGCGTGACGCACCGCATTTGTAAAGCCCTCAGCCAAAGCCAACTGACAGCGTATCCACACACTTGTAGGAATTCGCTGCTCGTACAATTTTGCAAACCAGGACAAAACTGGCTCTAAAGCACTCTGGCCAGTATTGACTTGAAGATCCGCTTTCTTTAGGACTTGCAACTTTTGGGAACCTTTTAATTCAATCACGCTCTGCCACTAATAATGATCGTTCCTTAAAATAGAGGCAAATATTATACTGCCTGTACTTTACGTTGTTAACTTTTTTTGCCAAAATGCGGGCAACTGCTAGCGCCAACATCACCCATCCCAGTTATTCAACCGCAGCGTCATTTTCCACTTGCTCGATCGGCTGCTGACCGTGTAAAACCAAGCAAAATTGAATGGGAGTTCGATCGTACTAGCTTGTGCTGCTAAGAAAATAAATGTCAAATCGAGTAATTAGCTGTTTACGATACCAGAAGTCGCGCCCCGATGTCAATTCGCGCCTGCTGCCCAAAAAAGTCCATCAAAGTTTATGTTCTGAGTATAAACTGGGTGAAGTTCGACCCAACCAAAATTTGCATCAAATTTAAAGGTAAATTGAACTCGATGGCTGGCCGGCAAAAGCATTTACCTGAAAAGCGATGTTATTAGACTATACTCAATCTCAGACAATCGCCCTCACAGGATACATTTTAAATGACCCCCAGACCTTTGAAAGACTTGTAGTACCCGAGTGCCATGTTTCAAATTCTGGTTATTGACGATGATACGGCTGTTCAAGAACTGCTGAGAAGAACCCTGAAAAAACAGGGTTACGAAGTGACAGTAGCAAGCAATGGCGAAGACGGCGTGGCCCAGGCGCAAAAATTGCGTCCGGCGCTGATAATTTGCGATTGGATCATGCCGCGTTTGACGGGCATTGATGTTTGCCGTCGAGTTAAGGCAGATCCGGAACTGTCAACTACACAATTCTTTTTGTTGACTTCTTTGGGTTCGATCGCCGATCGAGTCAAAGGGCTTGACGCCGGTGCCGACGATTTTATCTCCAAGCCGATCGAACTCAACGAATTGCAGGCGAGAGTACGCGCAGGATTGCGGCTGCACCAACTCAGCCGAGATTTGAAAATTGCCAAGCAAAGCCTGGAAGCAGAGTTAGCCGAAGCAGCGGAGTACGTGCAATCGCTGCTACCCGATCCGATGACGGAACCTGTCAGCATCGAGGCAAAATTCATTCCGTCCCGGCAGTTAGGCGGAGATTGCTTCGACTACAACTGGCTGGATGCCGATTATTTGGCGATTTACTTGCTCGACGTAGCCGGTCACGGTTTGCGGGCGGCACTGCCTTCTGTGGCGGTGCTGAATTTGCTGCGATCGCGTGCACTGCCCAACATTGACTACTACAAACCGAGCGATGTTTTGCGGGCCCTCAATACCACCTTCCAGATGAGCTACCAAAATGACAAATATTTCACCATCTGGTACGGCGTTTACAACCGCATTACTCGCCAGCTAACTTACGCCAGCGCCGGCCATCCCCCGGCCGTGTTGATTTCCCAGTCCCCTGCGAGCACTGCTAAAATCAAGCAATTAAAAACCCCCGGAATGCCAGTTGGGATGTTCCCCGACGCCCCCTATGTCGATAATTGCTGCGATGTCGAGGATTTAAGCACTCTCTACATCTTTAGCGACGGGGTATACGAGATTCACCAACCTGACGGCAATATCTGGGGGCTAGACCCTTTCATCGACTTGCTAGCATCTTACAACGGTGCAACTGCCGACCAGTTAGAACTCGTTTTGAACTACATTCAAAAGTTGAACGCTAAAGCAGTTTTTGATGATGATTGGTCTTTGCTGAAGATCAACTTTGGCTAGCTGACATCTTGGATCGCATTTGCAACCAAATGGCAAGAAGGCAGCAGCCAACTCAATTTGGCAAGGGGTCGCCCGTTATACCCGTAGGGTTAACGGGTGGGGAATTGCTACTAGGAAATAAAAGCGAAGCAACATTATGTTGAAAAATTGTACTCATAGCCATCAGAAGAGTGAACGGTCGTCAAATACTTGGGATGAACATCAAATCGTCTGTCAGGCAACAGCAACATAAAACTTGGTCTAAACCTGATAGCAATTCGTCCCGTGTATTTTCCTGCATATTTACCAGAGGGAATATCGGCTTTAACAATGTCCCCAGTGGTAAACCCCATATAAAATTTAGCTTTTGGTGCATGACGTGCAGGAAAACCGTATTTATCGGGTCGGCATCTCTGTCTAGTTCCGTGTCCTTTTGCAGTTACCTTGAGAGGCTTGATTCCCCGAACTAATAGCTATTCTGGAGTAGAATCCCCTACACAAGTGGCATCTGTCCAGTGCTGCTTCTCAATCCCTCTGGTTTGACGATTAAACTTTGTCCGACCACCAGAACCTATTTCTACAGGCAAGTCTGTAGATTGAAGCCTTCTATAAAGTTCCCAACGAGTAGTATTAACAGCAGCCGCATCTTTAAGTGGTGATGAAGCTTGAGCTAAAACCCGCTTGAGAAGTAATGGTTTTTTCTTCAGGAACTCTTCGATAGATTTGTTGCCCTTGGCTTGGTTACAGGAATGACAGCTAAGACAAAGGTTACTGACCCTGTTAGAGCCTCCTTTACTTCGAGCCAGGATATGCTCAATTTCAAATGGGACATTCTCAACGCCACAGTAAGCACATTTCCTGTTCCACTTTTGGAGCAAATACTCTTTAACCTCAAACCCAAATAGCTCACCCCGTTGGTACTCGATCCCACTAATTTCGGGGTTTTGCATTTGTTGTAGGTCAAATCAAACTAGCTCTTGGGAAATTGCGGTAATTGGGCAGATTTTTCTGATGCGCTTCACCCAGGTTTCAATGTTAGCAATTCGACTTTCAAGAGACGGTGGCAGCCAGCCATGTTTGCGGGTTCGGTTTAAGCAACGAGGTTTGCGGTAACGAGTTTTGCGGTTGCGGCGACCCCTTCTTAAAGACCTGCGAGACTCGATGGAGTCTTTAATCTGCTGCCCTCTGTGAGTTATTTCAAGAGCATTTGTAACGCGCCCTGTTGGCTCTTGAACGACAGCAAAACCAGTCGTTTTGCTGCCGGGGTCTATTTTGATGCGGTGCGGGTGAGTTGTTGATTCTTCAAGGGTTCTGTCTGGTAGCACGATGGTGAAAGGGCAACGTTTAAATACTTGAGCCCTCCCTTTGTTTAACAGTTCTCTCGCCCGCGCTTGATGGCAGGGGTCGAGAGGTTTTAGGTTTCGATCTAGTACAAAAACTCGCATTACTTTGAGCCTCTCATTACTGGTTAAGTTTGCCTCGACAATGTTATTAAGTCTTGTTAGGTACAGCTCACTGGCTTAACTCATTACACCTGTTTAAAGCTGTACGAAAGAGCTACAAACTGGCACGTATCTGTAGGTTTCATGAACCCAATAACGTAGTTCTTCCGAACTGAGTCTGGTCAAGTTAGAGCTTCTTATAAGCTCCCGTCATACCCGGAACGGGTTGACGGTGAGTTCTTGACAAGAGTTAGTTAGTGGAGAGAATTTTGCTATTAAAAGCATCCCGGGTAGGAAAGATCTCGAAAACTCGATCCATGCTGGTGAGTTCAAATAAAATGCGGATTTGCTCGTTGATAGAACAGACGACTAATTGACTCCCAGCGGCCCGGACTGTTTTGAGCGCCAATACTAAAGCGCCCAAACCAGAACTATCCATAAAAGTCACATCTTGGAAGTCTATCAATACCACATCGGCTCCCGCTTCCACTAGGTCGCTAATCTCTTGGCGGAATTGACTTGCCTTGGTGCCGTCTAAAATGCCAGAGGGCTGAATAATTTTAACTACAGGACTCATATTTTGCGATGGGAATGTCAGAATTGCTAGCCAGACTAGGCTAAGTATAGCTGCGAGATGGACTCCGATCCAAATAAGAGAAAGGGAAAATCAGAGAACGGGAGAATATTGTTGAGTGCAAGAGATGGCGCTCTTTGCGGATGGGAACGCTGATGGGACTCGCAGCGCTGTACCACCGCGAGCGAATTGTGAGATGGGGAAAATTTTTGTTCTGCTGAATGCAGAATGGCATCAAACTAAGCTAACTTTGGCACGGTAGAGGAGTTTATCGCCTTGTGTATAGCCTGTGTAGCGGACTTTGACGGGTTCTCCGGCCTGGGCTGTTCCTTCGATGAGCTGGTGCTGTTGCGGGTTGTAGGGAATCTCTGCTCCGACAGGGGCGATCGCCTCTATGCCCCAATGCTGCAATAACTGCTCGACGGGGCGCAGCAACGGCAGCAGTTTCTGGGCCCGCAAGTTATGATTTTCCTGAGCTTTGCTCGCAGCAGTCGGCCACTGCAACATCCAAGATTCTAAAATTTGCACGCTCGATAGCTGGAATTCCTGCATCAAAGATTCTCGCTGCTGTGCGATCGCAACTTGGAGGCGCTGATATTCTTGTTCTAAGGCTGTGGGTGGTGCCTTTTCTAGGGCTGTGGGTGGTGCTTTTTCTAACTCTACAAAGTCTGGCGCCAAGGTTGCGAGCAGTTCAGTTAAGGAAATTTGCAAAGCTTGACTGATTTTGAGCAGGATGTCGGCTCGGGTTTTCAAAGCTAAGCCGCGACGCAGGCGGATGACCTGAATTTCGGGAACTCCTGCTTTTTGGCTGAGTTCTCGATCGCTCGAAATCCCGGCCTGTTGCATCAGCCGTTGCAGTTGAGGAGCATAATCTGGAATATTAGCTGCCACGAAAATTCATCCAAATCAATAAATGGACATATTCTCGATCGTAAACTGTCACGAGCCTTAAGGAAATACATCTTTGGGGCGGGTGAGCAGCAACTGCCCACAACAGAAGTGGCACAGGCATGGAGCCTGTGGCGGGCAAGATGCCCACCCCACAACAGAAGTGGCTATTTGACGGCAACTTTCTGGGCGACGGCTGTTGCAGTTGTCGCAGAACCTTGCAAATGTGCTTCTAGGAACCACAAACGCTTGTCAATTGCCCGGGAGATTTCGGTGTACAAGTCGGCTGTATCGGCGTCGCCGAGTTCTGATGCTTTATCGATCGCAACTCGTAGATGTTGGGCGTAGGGTGCGTAGCGATCGGCTAAAGCAGTGACGTATTCCTTACCATCTAGAATGTCGAAAGGAAATTCTGGCAGGATCGAATCTGCGGCTGCTGTGCGGGCTGTTCCGACAGCTAAACCGCCCAAAGCAGTGACTCGTTCGGCAACCGTATCGACGTATTCTTCCAGTTCTCCCGCCATTTCGTCAAACAGTAAGTGCAACTGGTAGAAATCCATGCCTTTGACGTTCCAGTGAGCTTGCTTGACTTGAGTTTTTAAGTCCAGAGTAGTTGCTAGCGTGGCGTTGAGCAGCGCGACTATTTGAGAGCGGGTGGCGGCTGACATATCGATGCGCGTCGGGTAAAGGTGTTGTTTGTGGTTGTTGGTTGTCATAGGTTTTTAGGTTGTGGGTAGTGATTGTCGATCGAATTTCTGAGACTGTTTTGACAGTTTTGGCAGTTTTGACAGTTTTGGGCGATCGAATATTTGCTTCTCGTGAATTGGTCAGGCTAGGTGCATCTGCAACACAGCACGGGGAGCTCGGCGGATTTTGCACGGGATAGTTTCTAAACCGAGACGCTGGCAAGCTTCATACCGGTGGCAGCCAGAAAATCCGTAATACTGGCCATCTACTTCTAGCACGTCGATGGGTTCGTTTAAACCTACCTCGCGGATGGATTCCATGAGGGCGGCTACTTTAGTTTGGTCGTTGACTCGGGGCAAGGGGCGGCGAATCTGGTTGAGGGGTATGGCTTCGATCCTCATGGTGGGTATCTTTTTTGCTTCTTGTTAAATCATACTCGTAATGACTTCGACTTGGCAAGCAAAATGTCGGGAAATTTTGAGATTGGGAGAACGGGGGCGTGCGATCGACCGTTAGCTTTAGTGTGGGGGAATGGAGGGCGATCGAATGCGGGTGGGAGAATCAGCATTAAAAATTCCTTCCCATCACCTGGGTAGCTCAATTCATTGTCCGTGTATTGACGTTTGAATTCCCTAAAGTTATAATTTTATGAGGCAAAGCCTAGGGGTAGTCGTTACGACTGCCGCATCATAACCGCTGAAAAATAACCGCTGAAAAGGCGGTTTTAGCGTTTTTTTAGACAGCGGATTTCATTGCCATGTAATGGTAGGTCTTGAGGAATCTTTCAGCAATTTTTGAAGTCCACTAGAAGACTATTAATGATAGCTTCGTAGCTCTAACCATACCATTTAATTAATGAAAATTATAAAGCAAATTGCACAGAATTTAAAGCAAGCCATCTCAGACAGAGATCAAAAGCTAGCTTTAGACTTGTTTCGAGCGGGATTACAACAAAGTGAGGCGGATTTTGTAGATCAACTACGAAAATTTGGTGTACTTCGATGCTCAAACTATGATTTCCAATCTCAGATACTTAATTCTTTGATAAATGAAACTGGGAAAATAAACATCAGCCAGGATAGCCAAGTTTACTTTGAATCTATAAAATCGCTTCTTTCCATCTCAAGAAATATTCAAACCTTATTTAAGGTTTTACTTAAAGAGGTTGATTATCTTGAGATAAAAAGTTACCTAGTTGCAGTTGATTCATTGTTCTGGCCACTTTATGATCTTCAAGCAGTTGATTCATTGTTCTGGCCACTTGATGGTCTTCAACAAGACCACGTTAATCGCTACTCTGTATGTAAGGAAGAGCTAGCTTCAGCCTTTTCTTTATATCTTTATCATAGCCATGACAAAAAGGTTATAGATAAATCAAATATTAATAAAGTCAATGAAAAACGCTTAAACGATGAATATTACCTTACCAAATTAGAGGATTTTAACAAATTAATTTTTTTTAAAGAGTCTGAAGTGCTTGTAGATAGTTTTGGTTATACAGTTACACAAAATGATGCAAAAATTATTATAAAAGCACCTGACCCAAAGTTTGAGATGAGCCGTTGTCTCGGCTACATAAGACAATCAATGCAAGAGATTGCTAACTCGTTTGATTCTTTGTCCGAATTATCAGAAATAACAGAAAGATACCCCTCTATATTGGAATTTTCAAAGGCGTATTATCAAAAGTTTAAAGACTCTACATTTAAGATTATAGACAGTCCTTTAAAACGAATTGTCATGCAATTTAACCCTCAAAATTTAAGTAAATTTTTGGACACTAACAGTCTTTTTTTGGAAGAGGATATGATTCTCAAACAACTTGAAACTAATTTATTTATTGACTATGAAAAAGTAAATGAAATCCCAGTTTCCCAAAGCTTATCATTATTCGACATCATTAAAGTACAACGGTTATTTGCATTTATGTTATTCGTTCTTACGGAGTATATAGACTCTAACAATCTCTTTAAGTCTAAGTTATTTTGGCGATCTATGCCTGTTTTACAAGCCAATGAACTCAAAGATTTATTGGCTAGTTTTTTGGGAGAACAAAAGGCAAAAGAAATTTTTGAGTTATTTACTTGGAGATTAGAAAGCAAGAATATATTTGATTTACAAACATACCCATTTATTAATGTTGAAGATTGGATACTTTTACCTCTGGGAATTTTAACTAACTCTGAGCTTTGTAGAAACGTTCTTCAATCAACTGGTTTTAGATTTGATTCAAAATCATCTGAAGATCCAATTGTTCTGGAGATGGAGAGATGCTTAAAACCAGTATCATCAATATTTGAAACCAATTTAAAATATTCTTTTAAGGGCATTGAAGGCGACGTAGATGTCTTAGCGGGACTTAAACATAAAATACGGTAAAAATAGGTTATAATGGTTACAGAGCAAGCATCTAAGGTTAAAAAATGACCGATGAAAGAGACAACCCCCGCTGCGATGCCCCCCTGCTTCGATAGATGGTGTCAAAGATTTGACGATATTTTTGGTCATCTTGCCCAAAAACGAGAGTTTAGGAACTATTTAGGGGGATTATTGGGAGAAAGTGAACGAAAAAACCTGTCGCAGATGGCAGAAAATGCTGTGGGAGTAACTTATCACAAATTACATCATTTTTTAACAACAGCGCCTTGGTCATTCAATGAACTCAATCAACGTCGTTTAGACGTAATGAATCAATGTAATCAAACCAAGATTAGTCGAGGATTTAGCCTGATAATAGATGATTCAGGTCACCGAAAAAGTGGTAATTTTACCGACGCTGTAGGCAGACAATACATCGGACAAATCGGAAAAACTGATAATGGGGTAGTAGTAGTTACCAGTCATCTATATGATGGTAAGAAGAGCCTGCCATTAGATATTGAATTGTATAAAAAAGCCGACTCATTACCCTCCGGAAAAGATGATCCAGACTTCAAGAAAAAGCCAGAAATAGCCATAAATTTAATCGACAAGACCTGCTTCGAGAGGCTATAAACCAGGAATAGTCTTGATGGATTCAGGGTATGGTAATAACACCAGTTTTTTACAAGAATTAGAAAACCGCAAATTAAAATATATCGGAGGACTTGCCAAGAATCGCAAAGTAATAATTCAAAAAACAGTAGATGAAACAGAAGAGATTCGAGTAGATAATTTAGCTAAATCCTTACCTGTAGAGGCTTTCACAAAAATTCAACTGTCTTTAGAACGACCGAGAACAGTATGGGTAGCAATTCAATTCGTCGAATTATCAAAATGCACGGGTAAGAAAGTAATGGCTATCGTCATGAATGCAGAAACTTTCGATACCGCCACTGAAATAGATTATTTGATGAGTAATGCTGACTCGTCAATAGCGACAGAGGAGTGGATAGTAAAAACTTATTCAGAAAGAAATTGGGTTGAAGTTTTCTATCGGGAAGCCAAGGGATGGTTGGGATTAAATGAATATCAAGTCAGGGATGAAACCAGCCTGAAAAGACATTTCATTCTGGTATTTTGTGCCTACACTTTCATTCTCTGGCATAGGTTAACAGGAGGATTAAGACGCCAATGGGCAAACAAACCTTTAAATACTTTTACTCAGGCACTCGAAGCATTTCGGACAGCCATATCTTTTAGGTTCGTAAAATGGTTGAACCAAAATTTCGACGTATTCTCCGCTTATAAAGCCAGTTTAGGCTTTGTTTGGGCTTAAAATTTGTTTAAGTCCCGTTAGCTGTTGTAGATAATTGCCTATTTATATTTGAATGCAAAAACTCATTGCATCCTTGTAATATGTTTGAATTGAGAACCACTTATGATTGCATTCAGAAAGCCGCAATTCAATTGACTCGCTTCCAAAATTTATGGCAGCAAGAAGCTTTCAGAAAGTATTTAGCAACAAAGATTAAAACACACAATCATTTGCCATCACAATTATGTTCATGTATTGTCATGGGAAATCGAATGTTTTCAGGTTTACGTGAACAAGGGCATAGCGTCAGACCAATCCGGGAGCTTTGTTACATCATCTCTAAAGGAGAAATTCTACTTAATTCATATGATATTTATGACCAAGATGCAGGTAAGAAGAGCATTATCAAATTTAAACTATGGAAGGAAGACCAATTAAAGGCAGAAGATTTATTGGGTTATATTCAAGAAGATTCTCTTCATAAGTGCTATTTCAATTCTCTGATCAGAATTGAGCAAACAATTAAACTGAAGAACAAATCTCTAGTTCAAGAGTCGTATGCTTTTAGTCATGAGAGGTTTCTTGAGCAGTTAGTAGATAACTTTAGATTTACCGAGAATCTGTAGGGCTTTCATAGGTATCCTCAGAGTATTACACCAAGCTGTTTTTAGCTTGTTTTTATCTCTAACCTCGCCCTAACTTGATCGTGAACACTAACATTTTCTATTGAGTTAGGCAAAATTTGGTGATTAGCCTGACTTTCTTGCGTCTCACTCTGGAATTCGGGCAATAAGCAGCGCCCTAAAACAAGCTCGATCGCCAATTCACAAAAAATGGCCGCATCTGCTACGGAATCATCTCAACTCAATCCAGCAATAATATTGACACTCATAGCCAAAATAGCGGTGTTAAAAAAGAACGACAGCACGCTGTGAAAAAGCACGAGAAATCTCATGGAACGAGAAGTGGTCTGCACGTCTGCAACTTGGCAAGTCATCCCAATCCCAAAGGAGAAATATAAAAAATCGTAATTGCTCAACCCCCTTGACAAGAAGACAAGATAGACATTAGATAAAGGAATGGAAAAACTCCCCGACCTAAAACAACTATCGAACGAGGCAAAAGAAGCCTTGATAGTAGAGCTATGGGAGAAAATCCAAAAACTCAGTGCAATATTAGCCACCTACGAACCAAAACCAGAGCCAGAGCCATCTCCTAAAAAAACGAGCAAAAATTCTAG
>NZ_JAAFKG010000017.1 GCF_013299185.1 Microcoleus sp. bin48.metabat.b7b8b9.023
AGTGAAAGTCTTACCTCATGAGTTAAAACAGTATTTGCCCTCATGGCAACGTTCTGAAACTTTACCAAAATGGGATATCACAATTATCCCATTGTGACTGGTATTTTATTTATCCGCGAGTCCCTAGTGCGGACTTCAGTCCGCAGCAGAAAGCGGACTGAAGTCCGCACTACGAACCTTTATGATATGAGGTATGACTCGCTAGGATAAACTTATTTCACAATGCCTGTTAAGGGCAGGCATTCTGCCTGCCCACAAGAATTATGAGAGATGTTCAATCGATTTAGACTAGCGATATTTCGCTGCCTAAGTTGCACTCACAAAAACAGAAGCCGCAAGCTGACTTTGACTGACACCCTGCACAATTCCCAGATAATTGCTACCCGACTTAATCGCCGTAGAAGCGACACTTGCGGCTCCATTCAACTGCAAACTCACAGCTTCAAAAGTCAAGTTAGCAAATCCGATACCGTCAGTCAAACCAATCTTATCTCCAGCCACAAAATCGGTAATCACATCGGCACCAACTAAGGTAGCCGAAACAGACAAACCTCCCGCTAGGATAAACGTATCACTTCCAGCGCCGCCGGTCAGAATGTCTTGCCCGCGATCGCCCGCCAAGACATCATCGCCGTTACCACCAATCAAGATATCGTTTTCCTTGCCGCCTCGGAGAGTATCGTTACCGTCTCCTCCGATTAGTCGATCGTTATCATTGTTGCCGCTGATAAAATCATTACCAGCACCGCCATCAATTGAATCCGAATCTTTGCCGCCGGACAAAAGATCATCGCCGCCTGCACCGTTAATTGTATCCGCACCTTGCATTCCATTAATCGTATCAGCGCCTGCTCCTCCAGTGAGATTGTCTTTGCCGGAAAGGGCAAAAATTTGCAATCCCACAGCACTCGCAGGTATTTGAGTATCAGCAGCATCTGATAGGAAATAATTGCCACCGCTGGCTGTATTCTTGGGTGCTGTCGTCGGGGTGCCGTCCCCTGTAGCATTGGGTATTGGGGAAGTAATCGAGACTAATGTGCTGGGTGTAGGAGTTGGAGTTGGAGTTGGTACGGGAGTGGGAGTTGGAGTGGGAGTGGGAGTGGGAGTGGGAGGTGGTGCGGGATTGACACTACCATCAAGCGAAGTAGCAAAAACTTGCGTCCAATAGTGATTGTAATTGACGCTGCCAGTATCGTTGCCTAGGAAATAGTAACCAATGCCAATCTCTTTCAGGTTCGGGTTAAGAATGTTAGCCCGGTGGCCGCTGCTGTTCATCCATGATGATACAACTTGTTCGGGTGTAGAAGAACCCGCAGCGATATTTTCTGCTGCCGATCTGAATTTATAGCCCGTTGCAGTAATCCGACTTCCCATTGACGAACCATCTTTTCCGGTGTGATCGAAAAAGTCTTGCACTGCCATGTTTTGGGTGTGATTTTGCGCCGCATTCAGCAACTGAGTATTCAAGGTTAGGGGGGACAAACTCAATTTGCTGCGTTCAATGTTCGTGAGTTCTAAAACTCTATAAATAAAGTTTTGATTGGTTGTGGCTGGTGCAGGTTGTGAAACTTGAGAAGCCGATCGCTCTCCTGTTAAAATGTCCGCAGACTGAGAATTGGAATTTTGTAGTTGTTCAAGCATGGGGATGATAAAAATGTTTAAGACTGGGCTGAGCTGGTAGATGGCTTACCGTCTTAACGATAATTTCCCCGATCGCAGGCTGGGCAGGCTTCAACAATTGTCTTAATCCCTGCCACTGTTGTATATATTGTTATTATACCTATTCTTCAACTGCCGATGTCAAGATCCGGACTCTGGTTGAAAAAGCCCAGAGTGCGATCGCCCGTGGCATCAATGCAACCGAGATTCCGCAGCCACGAGTGTGCCACACAGAACAATTACCCACAATCATTGTTTCTGCAAGTAATCTATTATACTTGCTTTTTGAGATTTAACCGTTAATATACGTACAACAATACAATTTATAGCGGTTCTCAAAAAAAGTGAGGTATAGCGGTTCTCAGAAAGATGAGGTACGTTGTTGGGCTTCAGCCCTCTTTCCTAAGATTATAAAGAGCGCTGAAGCGCAACTACGTACCTAACTTGTCTGACGACAATAAAACCGCCCTGCGCGGAATCTGAGATAGAGTTTTAAATTTGAGATTTTTCCCGATTAGTAAGGTTCATATTGCGCGTCCAGTTTACGGGCTGGGGGGCTAGAAACCCGGTTTCTTCGAGTTTTGCGTTTAGTTACGAAAAATATACGAAGAAACCGGGTTTCACTCTTGTTAGCGATCGCGCGCCAACTAATTTTTTAGTAGAATCCTCACAAAAAATTATCCATTAATTCAAAACTCACCGCTTAAGACTCACAATTTCAAAATATTATCTTGTCCGACTTTAGCCTCCTGAGACACTTGCTCAACCTCATCTTTGGCAAGAATTTCCAAAGCTGCATCTGCTTCGACACCGCCCAACCGCCCCAAAGCTTGGGCGACTCTATAACGAATTTGCCAATCTGCATTGGAAGCGTAGGGAAGCAACAGCGGCAGCGCCCGTTTATCCCCTAATTCTCCTAATGCACTGATCGCAATAGTTTGGATCAATTCGTTTTCAGAACCGAGGGCATTTTCTAACATTGGAAATGCTTTCGGATCGCCCATTTCTCCCAAAGCTGCGACGATGCTGAGTTGCACCAACCATTCAGATGTACTGCTGTAAACTTGCTGCAAATCTTCTAAAGCAGCGGTTAATTTCAAGGCGCCCAAAGCATCGGCTGCTGCTGCTTGCACGTCGGGTTCGGGATCGTTTCGCAAGCTGTGAAGCAGTACCTCTAAAGCGTTGGGCAGATTTTGCTCGCCGAGGGTTGATATTTGGCTGACTGCTGCGTATCTAACGCGGACGTTTTTGTCGCCGATCGCAATTTGAATCAAATTATAGGCGATCGCCGGTTCTAGCTGTCGCAGTTGGTTGACACCTCGCAGCCTCTCGCCAAAATCCTCGGATTTTAGCAATTGTTCGACAGATTCAGGGGTAATACTCATGCTATTTTTAAATTGATAATTGGGAAGAAGAAGGAAGAAGGAAGAAGGAAGTTCGGCAACGGATTTTGTAACGGATGTAACGGATGGAATTCCGCTCTAAGTCGGAAGAAGGAAGAAGGAAGAAGGAAGAAATATTTCTGCGCGTATTCCTGACTTTTTTCTGGGGAATCTAGAGACTTATTGCATAAATCTTTGATTGATGGGGAAATCTGAGATAAACGCCAATAAACGCGGATTTTTTTCCAAAAAGCGAGCGAATCAAAGCAATTAACTTCTTAGGTAGTTGGCGATCGCCAAAAGCTTAGAGATTGAAGGAGCGATCGGCTCATTTTCTGATACAATCCTTCAATTGTAACAATTAATTAAGACTGGGCCGCCATCCATCGGATAATATCTCCCCTAGTGAGGATGCCGATTACTTTACCAGCACTATCGACTACCGGCAATCGGTGGATGCTGCGATCGTGCATTAGTTTGGCTGCTTCTTGGATAGATTTGTCTGGTTCGATGGTAATGGGTTCTTTACTCATCGCTTCTCCTACTGTTTGTCCTAAAGCTTTGTGGAGTTCTCGCTCGTAACGCGAGGGATTTTCTAGGTAAATCACGCTGTCGAGTACCATGATGTAAGCGGGCGGAGTGACGCCGGTTTCGCGCCACATCAAGTCGGTTTCGGAGATGACTCCTACCAATAAGCCATTCTCATCTACAACGGGAAGGCCGCTAATACGTCGATCGGCTAAAATTTTAATCGCTTCGTTTAAGGGCGTTTCGGGGCGCGCCAAAATCGGATCGCGACTCATCACATCGGCTACTGTTTTGGGCATGATTGGCGGTTGATTTAGTTGTTGCTCTACTTCCGATCATATAGGGAAAGCGTGACACAGATAGCACAAAGGCAGTCGGGAGAGCGGATTCGTTACCAGCTAGAAGGATGGAAAAAGTTTGAATCCCAGAATTTGAAAGGTTTTTGCGATCGCACTCACGAATTCTGCCGTTTGTCAGTCAAGCGCGCGGGCGATCGACCTGACAACATTGTTAAAATATGTTAAACAGCAGATAAATTCTTAGCGATGCCAGAATCTCCAGCCCCAGAAGCAGATACCCCACCAGAAACGCGCTGTGTATTAGTTTGCCAGTATCAATCTTGCTTGAGACATGGTTCAGCAGCAGTGCTAGCTGCTTTTGAAGCCCAACCAGTCCCAGGGGTAAAAGTTGAAGCTTCTAGCTGTCAGGGACAGTGCAACACGGGCCCAACTGTGCGAGTTACTCCAGACCAAATTTGGTATTGTCGAGTTAAACCTAGTGATGTACCGTTGATTGTGGAACAGCACCTCAAAGGGGGAAAACCTGTAGAGGCGCTGTTCAATCCAAGAATACATATGCGTTATTATTATTAGTCTTGTCTTGATTCGGTGATTTTAATTAGATATAGCGGTTATCAGAAAGATGAGGTATGTTGTTGGGCTTTAGCCCTCTGAGTTCAGTAGTTATATAAGCTGTCAGTGATACCTCATATTTTTGATAAAGGCTATATGTTCGTATGTAATTTGGATTTTTTTATTAAGTCTTTGATGGATGGCAAGCCGCAGATTTAAAGCAGATACGAGCAGATAAATACAGATTTTTTTAGATAGAAATACGTGATGATTGTGAGGGAAGTGACGCTTTGAGAATCAAAGGAATTGCGGTTAGTTTGTTAGTCCTAATTTTGGGGCGCACGTCGGCTGTAGTCGCTCAAACGCCTGCGGTTACTGCGGATATTTGTCCTGGAGAATTGGGGGCGAAGGTAGATGCGATCGCCAATCGTGCTGAATTTAGCCGATCGCGCTGGGGCATTTTGATTCAACCGCTATCTTCTACGGCGACTCTCTACAGCCGTGAGGCCACCAAATATTTCATTCCAGCATCCAATGTCAAGCTGCTAACCACAGCCGCTGCTTTGCAGAAACTCGGTGCCGATTTTCGGATTAAGACATCGGTTTACGGTGGCGCCAATGGCAGTTTGTATGTTGCTGGTAGGGGCGATCCGAGCATTGCTGAGACTCAGTTAAAATCCTTAGCATCGCAGTTGAAGCAGCGGGGAATCAGTCAAGTTAATGAGTTGATTGGCGATGACAGCTATTTTCAAGGCAGTGCAGTCAATCCGAATTGGGAATGGGAAGACGCCCAAGCTGGCTATGGCGCGCCGGTTAACAGTTTAATTTTCAATCAAAATGCGATCGAGCTTCTGTTGTCACCGCAGGCGATCGGGCAACCTCTAAAAGTCTCTTTTGCTGAACCTAAGTTAGCAAATCAGTGGCAAATTCTCAACAATTCCATCACAGTCCCCACCACCGAATCGGAGTTTGTTGAAGTTGGCAGGGAATTCGATCGACCCACAATTAGAGTTAGCGGGCAGTTGAAAGTTGGTGCGGAATCTGAATCAGCTTATGTCGCAGTTGTCAATCCCGCGTCTAACTTTTTGCAACATTTTCAGCAAGTTTTAGTGGCTGAGGGAATCGCTGTCAAACAAACTTTGGTTGCCCCAGTTTCTCGCAATGGCGATCGGGAATTAGCATTTGTTGAATCGCCACCGCTGGCGGAATTGGTGAAAGAAACTAATCGGGAAAGCAACAATCTTTATGCAGAAGTTTTATTGAGATTGTTAGGGAAAGTCACAGGCTCCATGCCTGTGCCACAAGAGGATACAGGTGAAATTGGTTTGAAAGAGTTAAAAACATCTTTAACTCAATTAGGGGTAAATCCAAATAGTTACAAATTAGCTGACGGTTCCGGACTTTCCCGCCACAATTTAATTAGTCCAGAAGCCTTGGTGCAAACTTTGAGATTGATGGCGAATTCACCTGCTGGATCTATCTACCGCGCATCACTGCCCGTGGCTGGCGAGAGCGGTACTTTGAAAAATCGCATAAACAATACACCAAACCGCGTAATTTTGCAAGCAAAAACTGGAACTTTGAGCGGAGTTTCGGCGCTGTCGGGATATATCGAAGTTCCGAATTACGAGCCGCTGGTGTTTAGCATTATCATCAATCAATCCGATCTGTCTGCTGCAAAAATGCGATCGGCAACGGACGAAATTGTGCTATTATTAAACCGCCTCCGCCGCTGTTAAAACAACAGAATCTAATATAAAAAAGTTGATATAGCGCTTCTCAGAAAGATAAGGTACGTTGTTGGGCTTCAGCCCTTTAGTTTAAGCGGTTATCGAGCTGTCTGTCATACCTCATATTTTTGAGAAAAGCTATAAGTAGTTACACCTAAAAAACACGACACCACAAAACTATACAAGTTTTATATTTAACTACATTACAGCGGTCGGGATCGAAAAGCAGCTAGAATAAAAACAGAAGAATTAAAACCATTGGGTCGTTTCAGCCTGCTATCAGTCGGCGGGTTCTGTACTTCCCGAAAATAAGTTTAACTTTCCAACTATGAAATCTTTAGATTCCGAACAGCAACACAGCTTTGTCGAAACCAACAACATCCGCTTGCACTGCGTTTCTCAAGGAGAAGGCGAGCTCGTTATCCTCCTGCACGGGTTTCCCGAGTTTTGGTACTCTTGGCGCCATCAAATTCCTGCTTTAGCACGCCATTTCAAGGTTGTGGTGCCGGATTTGCGGGGCTACAACGATTCGGACAAGCCGGAAAGCGGTTATGATTTGGATACGCTGAGTGCGGATATTCGCGGTTTGATCGATCGGCTCGGCTATACAAAAGCTCACATTGTCGGTCACGATTGCGGTGGTGCGATCGCCTGGAACTTAGCTCAAAAGTTCCCCGAAAAACTCAACCGCTTAGCAATTTTAAACGCTCCGCACCCGCAGCGATTCGTGCAGGAAATGGCAAGCAATTTAGACCAACTCCGTCGCAGTTGGCACATTTTGGCTTTTCAAGTTCCCGGCATCCCCGAATGGTTGATCCGGCAAAATTTGAAAGATTTTGTACAAAATATCTTGCAAGGACAAGCTGTTCGCAAAGGAGCTTTTAGCGCTGAGGAAACTAAGATTTATCAAACCGCTTTAGAAAAGCCAGGAGTGTTAGCGGCTGCGATGAATTATTACCAGCAGATGTTGCACCCGCAGCGTCTTTGGCATTGGGGGCAGAATTTAGAACCTGTGACAGTGCCTACTTTGGTGCTTTGGGGAGAAGAAGATGCGTTTTTGAGCCACACGCTTGTAGAAGGTTTGGATCGGTTAATTACGGCGCCGTTTAAGTTAAAATTAATTCCTCACTGCGGTCACTGGATTCAGCAGGAAGCGCCCCAAACAGTGAATCGAGAATTACTCAATTTTTTGAGAAATTCCTCTCGTTCTTTGGCTTTGGCATAAAACATTTTAAAGGTTGCAAATAAAAACCCGGTTTCCGTGTGAAACCGGGTTTTTATTTTTCTCCGAGCATATCTGTAGGGTGCGTCACTAGAGAATTTCTGAGTTACCAGAGAATTAAATCAGGCTGACGCACCGTGCTATAGCCTTTCTCAAAGAAATGAGGTATGACTGACAGCTTCTATCACTATTAAGCTAAGAGGGCTTAAGCCCAACAACATACCTCATCTTTGTGAGAACCGCTATATCTAACTTATTTCGCCTCAACAACAGATATAAATGCCCGACACGAGGGTCAAAATCGATTCCCAAATTTTAGACCGTAGTTCAAGTTCCCTGATTCATCGAGTTGAGTCAACCTAAAATCTAAAATCTTAAATCGACTTATGAGTCCCAGAGCATATTTTCTTGCATCAACAGTGCAATCATCGCAGTTCTAGAACAAACACCGAGTTTGATAAAAATCCGCCTCACGTAAGTAGCAACCGTCCAGTGACTGATATTTAAATTTTTGGCAATACATTTGTTGGGCAGACCTTGGGCTACTAATTGGGCGATCGCTCTTTCTCGCGGGCTCAGGCTGATTACCGGTTTGTAAATTGTGCTTTGCATAGTTTTGCAGTGCAGTGACGAGTTAAAAAATTAATCAATTAATGGTAGAATCCCCAGTTTCTCTCGGACTTCAGATAAGGGAGTTTCCCAATCAGATGCAACGTCCCAGTCAATTAGTCGCTCGGCTAATTTTCCATGTTTTAAACCTTTGATAATTTGTCCGATCGCACATTTGCCACTGAGCAGTCCAACTAACACTAAAATCGCACAGGAAGGGCGAAATACTTGAGCGCGAGTAAACGCTTGAAGTACAAATTCATCTTCAGGAGAAGGTGAAAGACCCGTCAGAACGTGCCAAACGTCGTGGTTTCGTTGAATCCAGTCTCCAGATGCGATCGGCTCAAACCCTTGTTCGTCTAGAAATCGCGCCACTTCGCACCCTAATGTTCCTGCTGGCAGTTGACGCAATTTTTCCAAGTCTATTTCAAAATGTCGATCGCTCTCAATTTGAGGATTAATTGTTTGAGCCATCTTTAATATAACTCCTAATCGACCGTCAGTCATGATTGATTCTCCCTGGAATAAGAATTTAAGTTCCTGAAAAATGAAATTCATGTTTGTCCAGTTCATTTTTGCGATGAATCAAGACAACTTTTTTTTACAGTTCAGCTCAGAAATCCTACATTCTGTAACAGCAATTAACTTTCAGGAGCTTTTACATTTCTTTACAAACAGCCTCAGAGGTGAAATCTGTCAGTTGTCAAAATCTGGCTAGTGTTCGTTACCGCAGCTTGACCCAGAGGGAAGTAACCGTAAACTCCACAGTATTTAGCGGTGATTGGAACTCCTTTACTTACGTATATGAATCTATTTTGCTCTTAAGTATTTGTACTTGCAATGAGTTAGAAGCTGAAGCGTGTAAACCCAGTGATGCGAGTGCTACCAAGTGAATCAAGGTGAAGAGACCTGAAGCAGGGTGAAGTAAACAGTTGACAGTTGACAGTTGACAGTTGACAGCTTGCCCTGTGGCAAGATTATTCGTAGGGTGTGTCGCCACTAAAATTTTCTGAATTAAAATCGACTTTTCGAGTAGCGACGCACCTCAATAGCTCTCGGTGACAGAAATTGCCCCGGGCGGGCGATGGCTACGTCCCGGCTTGCGCCTACGCACTCGAAGCGAGCTAGTATTGATGCAAAAATGAGATGCACCCATTTAACAGAGAGCATCTCATTTTTGTAACAAGCATTTTTTATTTGAGTGCTGTCCGCGACAAAATTTAAATTTCTTCCATATCTCCTACATCTTGAATGTCATCATCAACATCAATATCATCAGCATCGACATCATCAGCATCGACATCCACAGGAGCGACAGAATTAGCAGAAACCACTGCCCCAGTATCAAGTTTTTCCCGTACTAGGCGCTCGATCTCATTTTTGAAATCGATATTTTTCTCCATGTGTTGAATCACTTTGTCTCGTCCTTGAGCGATGTTCTCGCCGTTGTAACTATACCAAGAACCTTTTTTCAGGATTACTCCCATCTCGTCTGCCAAGTCAGTCAGACAGCCTAAGGTAGAAATGCCTTTACCAAATACAATGTCAAATTCGGCAATGCGGAAAGGCGGAGCAACTTTATTTTTAGCAACTTTAACTTTTGTGCGGTTGCCGTATTCTTCGGTACCTTTTTTCAAGCTTTGAATGCGGCGAATGTCGAGCCGCACGCTGGCGTAAAATTTGAGGGCGTTACCACCTGTTGTTGTTTCGGGGTTGCCGTAAGTTATGCCGATTTTCTGCCGCAATTGGTTGAGGAAAATCACGGTACAGCCGGATTTGCCGATGTTGCCGGTGATTTTCCGCAGTGCTTGACTCATCAAGCGGGCTTGCAAACCCATGTGGGAGTCGCCCATGTCGCCTTCGATTTCGGCGCGGGGGACGAGGGCGGCTACGGAGTCAATGACTACGATATCGACGGCGACGGATCGCACGAGTTGATCGACAATTTCTAGGGCCATTTCGCCGGTATCCGGCTGGGAAACTAAGAGATTTTCAATATCGACGCCTAATGCTGAGGCGTAGGTGGGATCGAGGGCGTGCTCGGCATCTACGAAGGCTGCGATTCCGCCGGTTTTTTGGACTTCGGCGATCGCGTGGAGCGCTAGAGTAGTTTTACCGGAACTTTCGGGGCCGTAAATTTCAATTACTCGGCCTTTTGGCAAACCGCCGCCCAAAGCAATGTCCAGTGTCAGAGCTCCGGTGGGGATGGTTTCTACCCTCATGCGTGTGGAGTCTCCCAATCGGACGATCGCTCCTTTGCCAAAGCTGCGCTCGATTTGGGACAGTACGGAAGTTAGGGCTTTTTGCTTTTCTGTGTTTTCAGTAGTTTTTGTAGAAGCTTCTTTTTTTGCCATTTTCGGTACGCGGGTAGACCCCTTGCGGAGCTTGTTGATTAACTGTACAACACGTATGTTAGCAGTTATTTTTGGGGTCTGGAGGTTCTGGGGGGATTTGGTTTAGAATTCTTGATTTTGGGCTGGTTGGGCGCGATCGCGCCCCGATCCGGAAAGAATTGGTTGAAAGCCCGCCCGCCTTCGAGGGAGAAATTAAAATCATATCGTGTCCGGTCGGTTGACCGCGATAAGATCCGTTCGTAGTGCGGACTTCAGTCCGCAGCATATTGCGGACTGAAGTCCGCACTACGAACAGTCAACTGTTGACGGTGGCTCTTAGTTGAAAGGTAGAAGGCTTTCGGCAGAGGGTAGAATGATGGTCAGTTGGGATCTGTATTGTATCGATCGAGCTTTAACAGGGCCCAAACGGGAGGTTTTCCACAGCAATACAAAGGTTGCAGCAGGCGAACCCGGTAAAAAACCCGGTTTCTGAGCGTAGTGGTGCGATCGTCCCCTAAGTCGATCGGTACGCCTCTGGGACGATCGCCACAATTAGGATAAGCATGGCATCTACAACAAATCAAGACACATCTGTTAATCCCAAAATTCCCCAAAATTCCCGGTTGCTAATCAGCTTATTGGCGATCGGAATTTTACTAGGTATCGGATTTCGGTTCTTCGAGATCGATCGCAAACTTTACTGGCACGACGAAGCTTACACATCAATCCGCGCCGCTGGTTTCACCAGGCAAGAAATCGACGACGAACTATTTCAAAACCGGATTATTCCTGCACCAGAATTGCAGAAATATCAGCAGATAAAACCGGGAAGTACAGCAGCAGACACAATACGTTCGTTAGCACTGGAAGATCCGCAGCATCCGCCTTTGTACTTTTTGATGGCTCGTTTGTGGATGCAGCAATTTGGCAGTTCTCTTGCAGCATCTCGCAGTTTGCCAGCAATATTGAGTTTGCTGTCGCTGCCTTTGATGTACGTTTTAGCCCAGGAACTTTTCGCTTCAAATTTGACAGCCTTAGTAGCAACAACGCTGTTGGCTTTATCTCCCTTTGACATCTTGTTTGCTCAGACAGCAAGGCAGTACAGTTTGCTGACTGTAACGGTGATTGGCAGCAGTTGGCTGTTGCTGAGAGCATTGCGATTGCGGGGCTGGCAAAATTGGGCGTATTACTCGATCGCGATCGCGATCGGTTGCTACACTCACCCTTTCTTCACGTTAACACTTGTCGGACATGGAGTTTTTATAATTGCTTGCTGGCTGTTTGTCAAAAAAAGAAAATTGCGAGGTCACTTAACTAATTCGCAATTTTTCTTAGCAGTAACAGCCGCTTTAATCTTGTATCTGCCGTGGATTTACGTGCTGGCGACCAACCTGGAACGAGCCTCAGCAACAACAGATTGGACGCGAATATCTCCTGGTTGGCTGTACCTGGCAAAATTGTGGACGCTCAGCTTTACAGCCTTATTTTTTGACTTCGACTTCGGCTTTGACAATATCTGGACTTATCTGCTGAGATTGCCATTTTTGCTGTTAATTGTGGCAGCCGTTTACAACATCTGCCGCCGCACAAATATTTCGACTTTGCTGTTTATTGTAACATCAATTTTTGTCCCGTTTTTGATGCTGGTTTTACCGGATATAATCTTAGGTGGCAAACGCTCCGCCGTCAGCCGCTATCTGATTTCCTGCTTTCCGGGGGTGCAGCTAGCAGTTGCTTGCTTGCTGGCCAGTAATGTGAAAACTCAGCAGCGGTTTTGGCAAGTCATTTTAGCGGGGGTATTTACAGCAAGCATAGCATCCTGTACAGTCAGCGGTGTTTCTGATACTTGGTGGAGCAAAGACTTGAGCTATTTTAATGCTGAAGTTGCGAGAAATATTAACAAAGAGGCGATGGCTAATCGCTCGATTAAAGATACAATTGTAATTAGCGATCGCGGTAATGACTTTACTAACATGGGAGATTTGCTCTCCCTGAGTTATTTGCTCGACAAAGATGTACGGCTGATGTTGCTGAGTCAGTCGCCCGATATCGAGATGCTGAACAAATATTCGGCTCCTCTAGTATTCCGCCCTTCGGAAAAATTGCGATCGGCACTCAAGCAAAATCAACGCCGCCTAGAGCCGATATTGGCATACGCCAAACTTTTTCGAGTGCGGCGGATTTCTTAGTTATCGGTAGGGTACGTCAGAAAAAAAACTGTTTGAGTTATCTCAATTATTTGAACAGACGCACCTTAAGTCATTATTTGGACATTTTTGATAATAAAAGTATGTTGTTGCGCTTGGGCGCTCTTTATCTAATATATAAGAGCGCCCAAGCGCAACAACGTACCTCAAGATTAACCCCTATAAGAGTGCCAGTTGAGTTGTTTCAAATATTTGGGCTGACTCACCCTAGACCACCAGCAATCATTATTTGAATAATTAGGATTAAACGTCATGCAAGAGTCAAACAATTCTGCTTCGGAAACCGCACAGAAATTTCGCAATCTTCAGACAGAATTACGCGAACGTTGGCGAGAGATAGAAGAATTTGACAGCGGAGATTGTGATATTATCGTCATTCCTTCTCTCAGCTTAGATCAGCAAGAAATTCTGAAAGTTGAGGGTGCTTACCACTACGAAGAGCGGCATTTATTTTCATTGATTCGCCTGCGAAATCCTCGCACGCGCTTAATTTACATTACCTCGGAGCCGCTGCACCCCATGATTATAGATTATTACCTGCAATTGCTCCCAGGTATTCCATTTTCTCACGCGCGCGATCGCCTTTTGCTCTTCTCGGCTTACGATGCATCGGCGAAATCCCTCACCCAGAAAATTTTAGAACGTCCCCGCTTGATGGAGCGAATTCGCCAAGCAGTACGCCCGACAAAATCTTATATGGTTTGCTACAACTCAACGCCCTTAGAGCGGGAGTTATCTGTTAAATTGGGAATTCCTTTGTGGGCTAGCGATCCGGATTTGCTTTATTGGGGAACAAAAAGCGGCAGCCGGCAAATTTTTCAAGAAGCTGGCGTACCTTATCCTGACGGTTCCGAGTTGGTTTGGAATGCAGAAGATTTGGCCCAAGCTGCGGCTGCGTTGTGGGAAAGACAGCCGGATTTGCAGCGGATGGTAATTAAGTTAAATGAAGGTTTTTCGGGGGAAGGAAATGCAATTTTAGATTTGAAGCCGATCGCAGGTAAAGCACCTCAAGAAAGAGTTAAAGCAATTGGCGATTGCTTCCACAATTTGCGCTTTCAAGCAACAGGCGAAACCTGGAAAAATTTCAGCAGTCGCATTCCCGAATTAGGGGCAATTGCGGAAGCATTTATCGAAGGAGAAGAAAAGCGATCGCCCAGCGTTCAAGGTCGAATTGTTCCCAGCGGCGAAGTAGAAATTCTCTCAACCCACGACCAGATTTTAGGAGGCCCGGACGGTCAAATTTTCTTAGGTTGCCGATTTCCTGCGGATGAATCCTATCGGCTGGCGTTGCAAGAATTGGGATGGAAAGTGGGGAAAAATCTAGCGGCAAAAGGTGCTTTAGAGCGATTTGGAGTGGATTATGTTGCTGTCAAGCAAGCGGACGGGAAATGGGATATTCAAGCAATAGAAATTAACTTGCGAAAAGGAGGTACTACTCATCCGTTTATGGCTTTAAAACTGTTAACAAATGGTCGGTACGAGCGAACTACGGGATTGTTTTACAGCCAGCAGGGGCGTCCGAAATATTATGTGGCTTCGGATAATTTGAAAAAGGAGCGATATCGGGGATTGTTGCCGAATGATTTGATGGATATTATTGCTGACAATCAACTGCATTTTGACACTGGTACTGAGACGGGAAGCGTATTTCATTTAATGGGTTGTTTGTCGGAGTTTGGCAAATTGGGATTGACGAGTATTGGCAATTCGCCGCAAGAAGCTGAGGATATGTATAACAAGGTTGTGAAAGTTCTCGATCGCGAAACTTGAGGCTAAATCTGCTCGTCAACCCACAAACCCCGGCGGTTTCCAACCGCCGAGGATTTGAAATGATTCCGATGTCACCGGAATTGATATCACCCATCAACTCACAAACCCCGGCGGTTGAAACCGCGTCTACACAACCAAAACCCGCCTCCGCGGGTTGAAGAGTCGATCCTAATATTGCTCTGAAATTCCATATTTCTTAGTCCGCGGAGGCGGACATCGTTTGTGTAGACGCGGTTTCCAACCGCCGAGGATTTGAAATGATTCCGATGTCAAAGGATCGGAATATTGATATTACTCATCAACTCACAAACCCCGGCGGTTGAAACCGCGTCTACACAACCAAAACCCGCCTCCGCGGGTTGAAGAGTCGATCCTAATATTGCTCTGAAATTCAATATTTCTTAGTCCGCGGAGGCGGACATCGTTTGTGTAGACGCGGTTTCCAACCGCCGAGGATTTGAAATGATTCTGATGTCACCGGAGGCGGACATCGTTTGTGTAGACGCGGTTTCCAACCGCCGAGGATTTGAAATGATTCTGATGTCACCGGAGGCGGACATCGTTTGTGTAGACGCGGTTTCCAACCGCCGAGGATTTGAAATGATTCTGATGTCACCGGAGGCGGACATCGTTTGTGTAGACGCGGTTTCCAACCGCCGAGGATTTGAAATGATTCTGATGTCACCGGAGGCGGACATCGTTTGTGTAGACGCGGTTTCCAACCGCCGAGGATTTGAAATGATTCTGATGTCACCGGAGGCGGAAATGGTTTGTGTAGATGCGGTTTCCAACCGCCGAGGATTTGAATGGTAGCTAATTTTTAGCGGGATAAATTGGCGTGGGGTCGATCGAGCCTGTGCGGTTGAGAGGCCAAAAACGGACGATCGCCCTACCGATGATATTTTGTCTGGGTACAAAGCCCCAATAATGGCTGTCACAGCTTGCGTTGCGGTTGTCCCCGAGTACCAAGTAAGAATTTTGAGATACTACTACAGGCCCGTAGGGATATTGCGGAATTTCTTCAATATATTTTTCCTGTAGCGGCTGCTTGTTGATATAAACTTTTCCATCTTTGACTTCCACAGTATCGCCCGGAAGTCCGATCACTCGCTTGATATAGGCATCTTTGATCGGCGGTGGCTGTCCCGTGCACAAACTCGCCGGATCGGGAGGCATAAACACGATAATATCTCCTCGCTGCGGGTCTTGGAGTCGATAGCTCACCTTGTCTATAATTAATCGATCGTTAATTTGTAGGGTTGGGAGCATTGAGCCGGTGGGAATGTAGCGAGCTTCAGCAACCAAAGTGCGGATACCAAAGGCTAAGAATGCTGCTAAGCCGATCGTCTTAATTCCTTCTATCCAAGGATTTTCGGTATCTTGCGGGGGTTTCTGGTCGGCTGACTTGTCTAGACGAGTCATAAGTATTTAAGTCACTGGGCTGGATACAAATTATAAACTTATTTCGGGGTTTTTTGAGGAAATCTGCAAAATCTGCGCCCCAGACGTGAGTTTTTGTACTATCTGGTTGAGTAAGGTGCGCCGAGGTCGATCGTAAAAATTACAATTTTCCCGAAAGCTAGTTATATTTATTAGTATTTTTCCAACTCTTTTGAGGATAAAATTTGTCTGGGGTTCTACGTACATTACCTATTTAATTATAGCTTATGCCGACCACATCAAGTTTGTTAATCCGCCGCGCTCGCATTCTGTTACCTGACGGTGAGTTTTTGGTAGGGGACGTGCAAATTAGCGATGGCAAAATTGTTCGGGTTGCTCCGGAGATTGCGGCATCGGGCGATCGCGAAATAAATGCGATCGGCTTAACTCTCTTGCCCGGAGTAATTGACCCGCAGGTACACTTCCGCGAACCGGGTTTGGAACACAAGGAAGATTTGTTTACGGCTAGCTGTGCCTGCGCTAAGGGCGGTGTGACATCGTTTCTGGAAATGCCGAATACCCGCCCCCTAACCACAACCCAAGCGGCCTTAGATGACAAGCTAAGGCGCGCTGCTGACAAGTGTTTGGTCAATTACGGCTTTTTTATTGGGGCGACGCCGGAGAATTTACCGGATTTGTTGGATGCGAATCCGACTCCGGGGATTAAGGTGTTTATGGGTTCGATGCACGGACTGTTGTTGATGGATGGAGAGGAAAATTTAGAGCGAGTTTTCGCAAAGGGCGATCGATTAATTGCAGTACACGCCGAAGATCAAACTAGAATTAATCAGCGCCGTCAGGAATTTGCCGGCAGTACCGATTTAGCCGTGCACTCGCAAATTCAAGACAATCAAGCAGCCTTGTTAGCAACTCAGCTAGCCGTAAAACTTTCTAAAAAATATCAACGCCGACTGCACATTCTGCATCTTTCAACTGGCGACGAAGCTGAGTTTTTGCGACAAGAAAAACCCAGTTGGGTAACAGCAGAAGTAACCCCGCAGCATTTGTTGTTAAATACCAGCGCCTATCAAAAAATCGGCAGTTTAGCCCAGATGAATCCGCCGTTGCGCGATACCCGCGATAACGAAATACTTTGGCAAGCCTTATTAGACGGCGTAATTGATTTTATCGCCACCGATCACGCGCCGCACACATTAGCAGAAAAAGCTCAAGAATATCCAAATAGCCCATCGGGAATGCCCGGTGTCGAAACTTCTTTGCCTTTAATGCTGACGCAAGCAGTCGAGGGAAGATGTACAGTTGCCCAAGTTGCTAATTGGATGTCTGCGGCTGTTGCTAAGGCTTATAAGATCCCGAACAAAGGGGCGATTGCTCCGGGTTTTGACGCCGATTTAGTTTTAGTCGATTTGGACAACTACCGCCCGGTAATCGGAGCAGAAATGGCGAGCAAGTGCGGCTGGAGTTCCTTTGAAGGTTGGAATTTAACAGGATGGCCCGTGGTGACAGTTGTGGGAGGAAAAGTTGTTTTTGAGAACAGTAAATTGGATACAAATGTCCGAGGTGAAGCCTTGAAATTTGACGCAGAGTAGTCAATTTATATAAACAAAGGTATGTAGTTGCGCTTGGGCGCTCTTTCATATATAAGAGAGCGCCCAAGCGCAAGTATAGCCTTTATCAAAAAGGTGAAGTATGCCATATTCTATGTACATCAAGGTTTTCGACATTTAATATATACCTCATCTATCCCAGAACCGCTATACGTACTTTTCTATAGAAAAAAAGAGCGCCCAAGCGCAACTACATACCTAAAACATCAAGGTTTTCGACATTTAATATAGCCTTTCTCAAAAAGATGAGGTATGACTAAAAGCTTACATAACCACTTAAACTCTTAGGGCCCAAGCCCAACAACATACCTCATCTTTCTGAGAACCGCTATATATACCTCATCTATCCCAGAACCGCTATACGTACTTTTCTATAGAAGAAAAGAGCGCTCAAGCGCAACTACATACCTAAAACATTACAGCAAAATTTGTGCTAAAATTATCTGAATATATTACCTGACGAGCGAGGCTATATTATATATGCTTAAAGAACTAGAAATACAACTTCTTGCCTTAACTCCGACTGAGAAATCTGATGCAATACGGCTTTTAACCCAAAGTTTAAACAATACCTGGCCGGGAATTACCAAGACTCCCGATGTGTGCGGCGGCGATGCTTGTATCGCCAAAACTCGCATCCCAGTTTGGCTGCTTGAAAGTTGGCGCCGTCAAGGTTCAAGCGATGCTGAACTTCTACAATTTTATCCCCATCTAAGCGCTGCCAATCTAGTCAATGTTTGGACTTATGCTGATGCACATCTGGAGGAAATCGAAGAAGCAATCCGCAAAAATGAGGAAGATTGACTTATGCTAAATAAGTTTATGAAGCGATTCCTCACCTTGCGAGAAATGTTTCTGAAGAATAGAGAATCGCCCTTTTTCAATCTTGTGATTGCCAATCCAATAAATAGCCGCTACCAATCAATTCAATTTGCCGTCCACTATCTTGATAACTCAGACAAATTTGCAAAGAATTCTCTGGTTTGTACGGCAATCTTTCGGCCCATTCGATCGCCACAATCCCCAAATCCCTTTCTAATCCGTCCCAATAACTCTCTAAGTGCAAAGCCTCCGCTTCTTCGGGTTCGAGTCGATACAAGTCTAGATGGTACAGCGGAATCCGCCCTGCAAAATACTCGTTAATCAGGGTGAAAGTAGGACTTTCCACAGATTCCGAGATTCCCAAGCCTTCGGCGATACCTTGCACTAAGGTGGTTTTGCCGGCGCCTAAGTCTCCTTGTAACAAGATTACAGTGCCTGGTGGGAGCGATCGACCTAATTTTATGCCCAACTTGCGCGTAGCTTCAGCATCTGGAAGAGGAAGTATCATATCAGTTATTTGTTATTTGTTATTTGTTATTTGTTATTCGCTTGGGGCTGCTAATAACCAATAACATTAGTTTGCACAGCCAACAGTCAACAGCCAACAGTCAACAGTCAACAGTCAACAGTCAACAGTCAACTGTCAACAGTTAACAGTCAACTGTCAACTGCTTAAATGTTCTGGGCGCGGCCGTACCAACGCAGCAACATCCCCGCCAATCTTTGGGAATTGTGGCGAATTAAACCGGTATTTTTATCTTCATCCATGACATTGGCGATGACAATGCGCCGCCCCAGTTGCGTTATGGCTTCACGATCGAGTACAACCGGATAGGAATTCTCCTGAGAATAGCGGATCAAAGATTTTGCAGATGGGACTTTTCCTTGAACTACTACAGCATCGAACAGGGGGCGGCCGCAAGCCCGATCGATCGCCCGAATGTGATCGGCAACGCTGTATCCGTCTGTTTCCCCCGGCTGAGTCATAATATTGCACACATAAATGCGCGGAACTTCACTGTGGGCGATCGCATCAGCAATTTCCTTCACCAACAAATTCGGAATTACACTCGTATAAAGACTCCCCGGCCCAATAATAATAAAATCCGCTTCTTGTAATGCTTCAACCGCCCTCGGTAAAGCCGGAGGATTAGCCGGAGTGCAGCCAATTTTGACGATTTGCCCGTTAGCTTCGCTAATGCTGGACTCCCCCTCTATTCTCCGGCCGTCAGCCAGTTCTGCCCACAAAGAAACGTCGCTCAGAGTAGCCGGCAGCACTTCCCCTCTGACAGCTAAAACTTTAGAACTGGCGGCGATCGCCTGTTCCAAATCTCCAGCAATATCGCTCATCGCCGTCAAAAACAAATTACCAAAACTGTGACCGACCAAACCGTCACCGGCCTGAAAGCGGTATTGAAATAACTCGGTTAATAACTTTTCCTCATCGGCCAAAGCTGCCAAACAATTGCGAATATCTCCCGGCGGCAATACTCCAATTTCCCGCCGCAGTCGCCCGGAAGACCCGCCGTCATCGGCCACGGTGACGATCGCAGTAATTTTGGCACTGTAATCCTTCAATCCCCTAAGCAAATGAGAAAGGCCTGTACCCCCCCCAATGGCGACAATTTTCGGGCCGCGATGCAAGCGGCGGTGGTTGAGGAGTCGATCGACCAATTCCTCATTGCCTTCGGGCATCAGCACTTGGGTAATCGAGTTCAAACTGCGAGTTTGGCCCCACAGAATTAACAAAATTCCGCCCGCAATCACGATCGGCCCCGACACGTAATTGGGAATAACTTCGGCAATCCAAGTCAAAAAATTTCTCAACAATTGCAACAGGAAAAAAATCGGAGTCATCCCAGTCCAAATCGCTAAACCCAAACTGGCAAGTACCACACCGCTAGCACTGATCAGCAGCCACCGTTTCACCAACAGTCCGGGGGCCAACCACTTAAACCACTGGTGAACTCGCCCGTTCCGCAAAGAAGAAGGGTAAGGATTTCTGGATTGGACAAAAACCTGCTTAGCTTTGGCAAAGACTCGCAGGGCTTTAGGAAATGAACTAATTGACATGGTTAATTAGTCTTAATGGTATTGGAATAGCTCAAGCTGACAAATTTACAATACAAGAGAGTTTTGATTCTGGCAGTCAATTTAAGTCATTAGTCATTAATCATTAGTCATTAGTCATTAGCTAGACTGATGACTGATGACTGACAACATAATAATCGATCGCATCTTATGGCTGAGCCGCTAATCGAACTCAAGGGGGTAAGTAAGTCCTTCGGGGATAACCAGATCCTCGATCGAGTGGATCTGAGGATATATCGGGGAGAGGCCCTGGCAATTATTGGCCCTTCCGGGACGGGGAAATCTACGATTTTGCGGATAATTGCGGGTTTGTTGGCCCCGGATGCGGGCGAGGTTTTCGTTCAGGGACAGCGGCGGCTGGGATGGGTGGACGACGTGGCAGATCCGATCGGGATTGGGATGGTGTTTCAGCAAGCTGCTTTGTTTGATTCGCTTACGGTAGAGGAGAATGTCGGTTTTTTACTGTACCAGCATTCTAAGCTGCCGCGCCGCCGGATTCGGGAATTGGTGGAGGAAAAGTTAGAGATGGTGGGTTTGCGGGGAATTGGCGATCGCTATCCAGCGCAGTTGTCTGGGGGAATGCGGAAGCGGGTAAGTTTTGCCCGCGCCATCATGGCAAATCCCGATAATGCGAGGGACAATCCGGAGGTTTTGTTGTACGACGAACCGACGGCGGGCTTAGATCCCATCGCTTCGACGGTAATTGAAGATTTAATTCGGGATTTGCAGAGAGCTCAGGGAGTTTGTAGCACTTATGCGATCGTCACTCACCAAGACAGTACCATTCGCCGGACTGCCGATCGCATTGTGTTTCTCTATCAAGGCAAAGTGCAGTGGGAGGGAACTGTCAGCGACATTGCATCGACAGATAATTTGTTAATTAAACAATTTTTTAGCGGCAGCGTTACTGGGCCAATTCAAGTGATTGGGTAGTCAATTGTCAGTGGGCAGTTGGCAGTTGACAGTTGGCAGTTGGCAGTTGACAGTTGTTACTTGACAGTGGGCGGTTGTTAGGAAAGCGGTTGGCCGTGGTTAATTGTTTGTATTATTGGAGATGGAAGATGTCACAAACAAATTTTCAAAAGTTAGATGTTTATAAATTATCAGAAAAATTAGCTGATGAAATTTGGAATATTGTTATAAAATGGGACGCACTAGCAAAAGATACGGTCGGCAAGCAAATTATTCGATCGGCTGATAGTATTGGTGCTAATATTGCTGAAGGAGATGGTCGAGGTAGCTATCAGGATCATCGGAGATTTATCAAAATTGCCAGAGGTTCTTTATATGAAACAAAGCACTGGTTGAGACGGGCTTATACTAGGCAACTACTAACAACTACGCAAGTAGAAACACTCAAGCCAATTATTGACGAACTGTCGCCCCGGCTAAACGCCTATCTAAAATCTATAGGCAACACATCAGATAAAAATTAACAACTGCCAACTATCAACTATCAACTATCAACTGCCAACTGCCAACTGCCAACTGCCAACTGCCAACTGTCAACTGTCAACTGCCAACTGTCAACTGCCAATTGCCAAAGGAGGCAATATGCGATCGCGAACTGTAAGAGAAGGTTCTGTCGGATTCTTAATTTTAGTAGGAATCGGTTTATTTGGTGGCTTAGTGCTCTGGCTACAGGGCGTACAACTAGGGAACCGCAGCTACAAATTCGCCGTAGAATTTGCCAGCGCCCAGGGAATGCAAATAGGTACACCCGTCAGGTATCGCGGCGTCGCCGTCGGTAAAATTACCGCCATCAAAGCCAGCGCCAACGGCGTAGACGTGACGATGGAGATAGCCCCCGGTACTTTAGTCATGCCGCGCGATGTGGCGATCGAAGCAAATAAATCGGGTTTAATTGGCGAATCGTCGATCGACATTACCCCCAACTCAATTTTACCAGACTCCTTACTCACCGCCAATCCCTTTAGTCCCGACTGTCCCCCTGAGATAATCTGCAAAAATTCGCGCTTAAAAGGTCAAGCTGGAGTCAGTCTCGACGAACTAATTCGATCTACCGTCCGCCTAGCTAATTTATACACCGACCCCGCCCTGTTCAACAATATCAAATCGATTTCCGAGAATACAGCCAACACAGCGAAAGGTGCAGCTAAACTCACTCAAGATTTATCAAGTTTAACTCAAACTGCCAAAGCAGAAATCAAAACATTGAATAAATCAGTAACAGGAGACGTTGGCAACTTAACTCAATCAGTCAAAAGCGAATTAGCAACTTTAAATCAATCATTAAAAGGAGAAGCCAACAGTTTAAATCAATCTCTGAAAGTAGAAGTCAACAGTTTAACTCAATCCTTAAAAGGAGAAGCATCCAGCTTAAACCAGTCCCTCAAGGGAGAAATATCAGGAGTTGCCGCCGATGTTTCCAAAGTAGCAGCCACAGCAGACACTTCCACAAAAGCCGTATCTGCCGCTGCCATAAATTCAGCCAATTCAGTAACTCAAGCAGCAAATAAAATCACATTAACAGCAAACGAAGTCAATTCATTAGTGACAACCAACCGCGCCAGTTTAGTCTCAACCCTGAATAACATCAATCAAAGCAGTCAAGAATTGCGGGTAGCCGTCAGCAGTTTGAGTCCAACAATTAATCGAATCAACCAAGGACAATTGCTGACTAATTTAGAAGTTTTATCAGCGAATGCCGCCCAAGCTTCTGCTACTTTGCGAGATTTATCCAACCAGGTAAACAATCCCGCCACCTTGCTATTATTGCAGCAAACCTTAGATTCTGCACGAGCTACATTTCAGAACGTGCAGAAAATCACTTCCGACGTGGATGAACTGACGGGAGACCCGGCTTTCCGCAACAACATTCGCAGGTTATTTAACGGATTGGGAGGCTTGTTGGGTTCGACAGAACAACTGCGGCAACAAGTTAAAGTGGCTCAAACATTAGCTCCTCTTTCCGAGAAAGTAAATGCGAGTACAACGGCAGTAAATCAATCAGTTAAGCCGGGATTTCCCAGTTTTAATAAAAAAGAAAAATTGCCTGTTATCCCTTCTCAAACTGCAAAAACACCAGAATTACTTGCCCCCGAAAAAAACCATTAAAACATGGTATGATTGAATAACAAGAATTGTTGCCAGATTCGCGATTTTCTAGAATTAGTAAGGTGCGCTGCGGCGCACCCGAAAGTTAGTAAGGTACGCAGCGTGTACCCCGATATTCAATTTATTTTGCAAATCCTAATGATGCTGTTACTGAATTCATCAAAGCTTTGCGGGAATAGTTCAAATAACCTAAGATTAAATATACAGCGTATTCCAGGTTCATAAAGGTAGTAGGGACACGGCATTGCCGTATCCCTACGGGGATTTATCGATATGGGGTGTACTTCATAAATGTGGAATCTGTTATAACTAGAATAAAGGAGCGATCGACATGGTTCAAGCTTTAACAAAAATAGTAACATTTGACGAATTTATTGCATGGTATCCTGAGAATTCAGAACATCGCTACGAACTGCACAATGGAGTAATTGTTGAAATGCCCAAAGGAACTGGCCAACATTCAGAAATATCTGGTTTTCTCAACATAGAAGTCGGTATTGTGTGTCGCAATGCCAGATTGCCCTATTTTCTTCCCAAAGAATGCGTTCTCAAACCCGATCGCACTGAATCAGGATATGAGCCAGATGTCATCGCTCTCGATCGCCAGCAAGTGATAAATGAACCGCGCTGGGCAGCAGAATCGATTATCACAATGGGTTCTTCGGTACGTTTAGCAGTAGAAGTAGTTAGCGCTAACTGGCAGACTGACTATCTGACCAAACTGCGAGATTATGAAGAAATGGGTATTTTTGAATATTGGATTGTAGATTATTTGGGATTGGGTGGAAGGCGCTACATAGGCAATCCCAAACAACCGACGCTTTCGGTATATCAATTGGTTGACGGGGAGTACGAGTTGACGCAGTTCCGGGGAGACGATCGAATTGAATCGGCTGCTTTTCCAGAGTTGAACTTGACTGCTCAACAGGTGTTTGAAGCAGGAATTATTAATGAATGAGGAGAATTATCATAGAATAAGAGGTATTAACAACTAAAAAACAGAAGTCGCGGTTCTTCTAAGACAAATCGCATTTTACATTAATTAGATAGACCTAGTTACTTGCGGCAAAAAAGTTTATAATAGATATACAACTCACAGGAAGCACGACCATGACAGCAGTCGTTACCACCCTCAAAACTTCTGAAATCATATACCCTAGCGCTGATGGAGAACCAGTGGCAGAAACTTACGACCATCTTTACGCAATTTTAACCACTTTAGAAGTCTTAAAACAATACCTCGCAGACCGTCGAGCTACTGTTTTAGCAAACCAATATTTGTACTACGCTCAAGGTTTCCCCAAATTGCGCGTAGCACCTGATGTGATGGTGATTTTTGATGTAGAACCAGGTGGCAGAGATAATTACAAAATCTGGGAAGAAGGCCAAGTGCCGAAAGTGATTTTTGAAATAACATCACCGGGCACAAAGTCGGAAGATATAATCAATAAAAAAGACTTGTATGAGGGGATAGAAGTTGAGGAATATTGGTTGTTTGACCCTAGAGGTGAATGGATTCGGGAACAATTGCGCGGGTATCGATTGGGGGAAGATGGGTATGAATTAATCAGAGACAATCGCAGCGAGGTATTGCAACTGCGGTTAGAAATAGAAGGAAAACTGATTGGGTTTTATCGCGAAGATAATGGGGAGAAATTATTGATTCCCGATGAATTGGCTTCAGCTTTGCAAGCGGAACGGCAACGGGCTGCTGAACTCGAAGCTTTGTTAGAGCGTTATCGAGATCAGTTTGGAGAATTACCATAGTAATATCAATAGTAATATCGATTCCGGTTTCACTCCTTATGATATAGAGGAAACGGCAGTGCGGTTTCCTCTGCTGGAACTCCTAAACTTCAGTGTATTCTTTGCTTTTTTGAGAATCTAACCAACGTTGATAAGCTTCCTTGTCTCCTCTAAAGGAATCAAGAGAAACTTGACGTTCTGGCATGGGTTTTAGTGGAGCATCAATGGGCGAATATTGGCAATAGCAGATTACTACGATATCAAATTCGCCGATCGGAATATCGGGAGTATAAGTCTCAACCCGCGCAACTTCCCAATCGCTGGTGCGGTAATGAGTGCTATAACCGTGTCTATCTGGATCGTGTTCTGCTTCTACGCGAACAAACTCTGGGGGACGATAGCCAACTTCAGGAATTTCGTCATTAGAAGAGTCAAAGTGTTCGGCTAAAATCTTGGTTAGGCATTGGGTGTGTTCAAGCTTGCGTTTTTCCCAACCAGGTTGGCGCTTGTCTGCTCTAAAGACAATCCATTTACGCATCTTCATCCTCCTTGCTTTCTAGTTCTTTGTACCAGTCTGGAAACTCCGTTTGACCTTTAAAAACACAATCAACTTTGAAAAATTGGCCGTCAATTTTCTCAACCTCAATTAGTTTCCAACCATATTTTTGTTCCATCTCTTCACAACAATCTGGATCTGCTGCTGCGTGTCGAGACTTGTCTTCATCTGGATCGTAACGCAACCATCGTGGATTTTTTGTCATAATTGATATTGCTCCCTGTGTTGGGTTGACAACCTTGGAGAAGTCGTCTGGACTCGGTATTTGTGGTACTGCGTCCGGGCGCGTCTTTGTAAAATTATATGATAATGGTTATAATATCTGCCTGCTTCTGAACCAGACAATTGGTTGAATTTGCTTGACAATTATCAGTTTGTATGTATGAAGATTCAAGCAAAAAATTTAAATGGGGAGGGCGATCGTTTTGCGATCGAACTTGGGCAATCTAGATATAGGTACGAGTGCGAGTGCCTGGAAACAGCGACGCCAAGAGTTAGCAATGGAAAGTATACAGAAAAAATCTCGTGATAGTGTGGTTCGTAAGGGCGATCGAATTAAGCAGATTTTTGCGTTTCTATCGATGGCTGGTTTTGCGGGTTCGACAATTTTTGGTATGGTGAGCCTGTTCAGCAGCGGTTTGAGCAGTCAGCACCAGCAAAAACCTGTAGCTGCTGCTGTTTCTCAGGAGTCTTTGCTGGCGGCCCAGGAACGCGGTTATATGGGGGTTTTGCAGCGGGAACCTCAGAATCAGACGGCTCTTGAGGGGTTGGCTAATGTGCGGTTGGAGATGGGGAATCGGGTGGGGGCGATCGAGCCTTTGGAGAAGTTGGTGAAGTTGTATGGCGATCGGGCTGATTATAAGGAGCTTTTGGGGCAGGCGAAGGGGAAGTAAGGGGCGAAAGGGCGATCGAAGTAAGCAAAAACACAATTTGAAAACAGGGTATATACAATAATGGAAAATAACGTTTTCAATTATGAACTCAACCGTCTGATTCCTCCTGAAATTAAAAACGATGAATTTTACCGAGCCATCCAAAATATTGCCAAAGAAGAAGATATTCAAACAGTTTTAGAAATAGGCTCGTCTTCAGGACAAGGTAGCACAGAAGCATTTGTAACCGGGCTGCGACAAAATCCCAATCACCCAACATTATTCTGCCTAGAAATTTCAAAGCCTCGGTTTGCAGAACTCCAAAATGCTTACAAGGACGATCGTTTTGTAAAGTGCTACAACGTCTCGTCTGTTTCAATAGAACAGTTTGCTGATGAAGCCGAAGTTATTAAATTTTACAAAAGCAATCAGACTAATCTGAACTACTATCCACTTGAACAGGTTATAAACTGGCTGCATCAGGATACTGAGTATATAAAGCAATCAGGGGTATCAGGCAGGGGTATCGATCAAATTAAAAAAGAAAATAATATAGATTTTTTTGATATTGTACTAATAGATGGGTCGGAATTTACTGCAAGTGCAGAACTCGAAGAGGTTTATGGAGCAAAATATATTATTTTAGATGATATAAATACATTTAAAAATTATTACAATCTCCAGCGGATATATCGGGATTCTAATTATACTTTAATAACCGAAAACAATAGTGTACGCAATGGGTTTGCGATTTTCAAGAAAAAGGCTGTTCAACCAGTCAGCTATAAGACTATTCAGCCTGCTGTTGAAGCTGTTGACGGTTTCATGGTTCCCGGACAAGAAGAGTACCTTTTCAATAAGGTAAAATTACTGCCGCCTGATGCTGTAATCGTTGAAATAGGTTCATACAAAGGACGCTCCACCGTTGCCATGTCCTATGCCTGCATAGGCAGTAATCGAAAAATTTATTGCATAGATACCTGGGACGGAAATGATACAGACTTTTCCGACAGAAACTTTTTTGATATTTGGCAAGAAAATGTAGAAAAAAATGGATTATCTCAATATGTAGTACCCTTGCGGGGTTATTCACATCAAATCTTAAGCCAGTGGGAAGAATTAACTGGATGCAGAGCTATCGATCTTATTTTTATTGATGGTTCCCATCAGTTTTTAGACGTTTTGAAAAATTATGAGCTGTCACTCCCTCTTGTCAAAGATGGTGGGTGGATAGCGTTTCACAACGTTGTACCTACTTGGCCTGGTTCTGAACGTGTATGGCATAATATTGCCAAACATCGCTTGTTCAATCATGAGTATTCGTCAACTCTGGCCTGCGGTCAAAAAAATTCTACTGCTTTCTCCTCTACTTCATCACCCGAATTACCCATTTACTTTTTTACTATTGTCCTCAACGGTCAACCATTCATCGAGTATCACATAGAAATATTCAAGCAACTACCCTTTAAATGGCATTGGCATATAGTCGAAGGTGTAGCGGACTTGAAGCATGATACAGCGTGGTCTTTACAAAATGGCGGACGCATTAGCGACGAAATCCACTCCAAGGGACGCAGCAATGACGGCACAGCAGAATACCTAGACGAACTGGCAAAGCTATATCCTGAAAATGTCACGGTTTATCGCAAACCGGAGGGTATTTTTTGGGATGGAAAACGCGAAATGGTGAATGCACCACTAGCTAATATTGACGAGGAGTGTTTGCTGTGGCAAGTCGATGTAGATGAATTGTGGACTGTTGAGCAACTGTGTACTGCCCGATATATGTTCATCAATAATCCTGAAAAAACGGCTGCTTTTTATTGGTGTTGGTATTTTGTCGGAGAGAATCTGGTTATTAGCACTCGCAACTGTTATGCTCAAAATCCTGCACAAGAATGGTTGCGAACCTGGAGGTTGAAGCCTGGTCATGTCTGGGTACGTCATGAACCCCCCATTTTAGCTGAACCTTTATCAGATGGTGAGTTGAGAAATGTGGCAGATTTTAACGCTTTTCGACACGAAGAAACAGAAAACCTGGGATTGATTTTCCAGCACTTTGCTTATGTGATACCAGAACAGTTGAGATTTAAAGAGCAATATTATGGTTATACCAATGCCCTATGGCAATGGACATCCTTGCAGCGACAGACTAGATTTCCAGCTCTATTACGTGAGTATTTAGGCTGGGTACAGGATGGAACAACGGTTGATACTGCCGAGTCATGCGGTATAATCCCGATCGCCCAAAAAGCATCTAACGGCACTGATTGGCGATTTGTAGAACCCGATGTTTTACAAAGTAGAAATTTAACAAGTCAAACAGAATCTCCGACGATTCTGATTGATGGCGTATTTTTCCAACTTTACAGAACAGGAATAGCTCGCGTCTGGCAATCGTTGTTAGAAGAATGGGCAAAAGGTGACTTTAGCAAGCATATTGTTGTTCTCGATCGAGTTGGCACTGCCCCGAAAATTCCCGGTATTCGGTATCGAGATGTGCTGCCTTACGACTACGGAACTACGGATGCAGATCGAGAAATGTTACAGCAAGTTTGTGATGAAGAGGGTGCAAATTTATTTATCTCGACTTACTACACAACGCCACTATCAACTCCTTCTGTATTCATGGCTTATGACATGATTCCCGAAGTTTTAGGAGCGAATTTTGATGAACCAATGTGGCGAGAAAAGCATTCTGCGATCCGCCACGCATCTTCATACATCTCTATTTCAGAAAATACAGTCCGTGACCTGATAGAGTTTTTTCCCGCTATTTCTTCAGAGTTGGTAACAGTTGCTCACTGTGGAGTCTCAAGTAATTTTTCACCAGCCAGCCAAGAAGATATTAATCATTTCAAAACCAAGTATGGGATATCCAAACCATACTTTATTTCAGTCGGCGGTGGCTCAGACTATAAAAATATTCGATTATTTTTTCAAGCTTTTGCTCAACTGGCTAGCAAACAAGGCTTTGAAGTTGTCTGTACAGGAAGTGGAGTGTTATTAGACGCAGAATTTAGAGCTTATACTTCAGGTAGTGTAGTTCACAAGCTGCAACTCAATGATGAGGAGTTGAGATTAGCTTATTCAGGTGCGATCGCCTTGGTTTACCCATCAAAGTATGAAGGTTTTGGTCTGCCTGTTCTTGAAGCAATAACTTGTGGATGTCCAGTCATTACTTGTCCTAATTCTTCCCTTCCAGAAGTTGCAGGCGACGCGGCATTATATGTGAAGGATGATGATGTTGATGGATTGGCTAATGCACTTTGCGAGGTACAAAAACCGAGGGTTCGCAACTCATTAATTGCTGCTGGGCTGGAACAATCTAAAAAATTTTCTTGGTCAAAAATGGCTAAAACAGTTAGTACAGCACTGATTGAAGCAACTCTTTTGCCCTTGAATTTGAAACATATTAATTTAATTATTTTCCCAGATTGGTCGCAAATAGAAGAGTCTTTGGGTTTTGAGTTAGTACAAGCGCTCGGAAAGCTCGCAACTCACCCAGACAAACATAAAATGGCTCTACTGGTAGACACGAGCAATATTTCTGAGGAAGATGCCAATCTCGCTTTATCAAGCGTAGCGATGAATCTTTTGATGGAAGAAGATTTAGACGTTTCCGACGGGCCGGAAATTTCACTTATTGGGCATTTTAGCGAAATGCAGCGGTCAGCCTTGATACCTCGACTTTACGGTCGGATTGTCTTAGATAATGAGAATCAAGAGGCGATCGCACGATTAGGAACCGAAGAAATCCCATTTTATTCTTTAGATAGTTTGACCAATAGGTAATCTGGGCAGTCAGAATCAGGATCACTATAGTTGCCACTAGGATGAACAGCGATATTTCAACAGCAAAATCAACTCTCAAGTTTATGTTAGACAAACCAATATTTTTTTATTGTACAGAAAATCAATTTTCTCATTTGAGTATATGTTTAGCTGAAGGCTTCAAGGAACTGGGAATACCATTTTATTCAAATATAAACCATTGGCAGATATCACCCGATAGGGAAGAATATCTTTTCTGCTCTGACCCAAGCATCACTTATACTGACTGCTGTGTTGTCATACTGGACTTCAGAGTGCTGCTCAACTCGAACCAAGTAGAACTGCTTAAAAATCTATTTCACTCAGATCGAAAATATATCACCGTATATTTAGACGATATGGATGGTCTTACTATTTGGAATCCTGAGTTGAATAGTTTTGACTTTAGATTTAAAACTCACTACAACAGCAAGGGAGAATATCCATCAAACTGCAAGCCTTGGATTTTTGGGCTATCTAATCGCATCCTCCGAGAAACCAGCGATATATACGAATTCATTGAAAGAAAAAGACATCTACTGGTTAACTTCAGAGTTGAGCATAACAGGTTAAATTATTTTAATTCGTGGCTAAAAATTAATCAAGGTTTGATAAAATTTGACAATGCATTTGTCCTCATTGAGCGCCCTTTAAGGCAGATTAGTAGGGAACAATTTTTGCCTCTAATTCAGGACATTATGCCAGTGGATAGTACGAGCGATGATTTCGGCAATCCTCCCTCAGATAGCTATCACTACTTGCAGTGGTTGCAAACGGGCAAGCGTCACTATCCAAATTACTACCAACGTTTGAAAGAATCTGCTGCTTGTGCTTGCTTTGGGGGTTCTATTAGCCCAAGCTATGTCACAAGGGAACCAATTGTAGAATGGTGGGACAGTTGGCGCTTTTGGGAATCATTGGCGGCTGGGTGCGTAACATTTCACGTAGATTTCGATAAGTATGGAGTTAAACTGCCAGTAATGCCAGAAAACTGGCGGCACTATATCGGAATCGATTTAGACAATATGCAAGATACTGTCGATCGCATTGCTGACGATCCAGGGATTTTAGAGAAAATCTCTAGAGAAGGTCGGCAGTGGGCTATTGACAATTATGCCCCTACTCCTACAGCTTTGCGTTTTTTGGAAATGCTCGGTTTTCACATTCCACAAACGGAAAAATACCAGGAAAATAAAGACGAGCGGGCGTTTTTTTCGCTGTTGCTTGATTTGAGGGAAATTAACTTAATTATTTTCCCAGATTGGTCTCAATCAGAAGAGTCTCTCAGTTTAGATTTGAAAAGAGTGATTGGGGCGATCGCAACTCACCCAGACAAAAGTAAAATTACTCTACTGGTGGACACTACAAACATTTCTGACGAAGATGCCAATTTATTTTTATCTAGCGCTGCCATGAATCTGCTAATGGAACAAGATTTAGATGTTTCTGACGGGCCTGAAATTAGATCCATCGCCCATTTGAACGAAAGCCAACGGGAAGCACTCGTGCCTCGCCTCTATGCTAGAATTGTCTTGGACAAAGAAAATAAAAATTCGATCGCTCTAGCGAATTTAGGAAACATTCGTTCCGTTCAACTAGAGAGTTTTATCCAGCAAAATTACTAACAAATCCTCCTATCTCCTATAAATCTCCCACATCTGCTCGTAAGCTTTCTCCATCTCTCGCGTAAACTGTTTAGCATTCCAAAGAGGAGCAATTTGTCTTGACTGCCGTAATTTCCAGGAAATTTGTTCTCGCAGCGAAGCATCTTTCCCCAAGCGTATCCCCCATTCGACATATTCCTCATCCGTCCAAGCAATTCCCTCAGTCACACCCGCATTCATCATCATCGTGTAGCTGTTACGGGCCGCAAATTGCTCCCCTACCCGCGTCACCAGAGGAATACACATCCACAGAGTTTCTAGAGTAGTTGTAGCACCGTTGTAAGGATAAGTATCCAGGACTACATCGGCAATGCCCAAGTTAGCTCGGTGAACGGCTTCTGCTCCTACCTCTGGCAAAAAACGCAGGCGATCGCATTCTACACCTTCTTCTTCTGCTAACTGAAAAAAGAAGCTTTTAATTGATTCTTCATCAGCAGAACCTTTGATTAAAAAGTAACTATTCGGTACTTCTCCAAGAATCTTTATCTGTAGTCGCGCTGTATCTGGATGGCGTTTATAGCCCCTCTGAGCGCTGAGATATACAACAGCATCACTCGGAATACCCAACATATCCCGACGCAAATCTGGTACGCCCACCTCAAAACCATCAACAGCTATATAAGTTTGAGGCAACCGCCAAATTTTTTCACTGTAATATTCCCCAGCAGACTCCGGCAAAACATAGGGATCTGCAATAAAATAGTCAACCGCAGGCAGTCCAGAAGCATCCCAACCCAGCCAAGTTACTTGAACAGGCGCAGGCTTAAGTGCCATCACTTCACAAGCCACATCCAGGGTGATACTATCGAGATCGATCAAAATATCAATCTCATCTTCATAAATTTGCTCCGCTACTTCACTTCCAAAAAGACCCCCTTTGTAGGCTTTGTCAACCTGATTTACATACCATTCCTGTAGAGAGTCATGATTCTTTCTATATACTGAGAAATAGCCATGAATTTCAAATAGATCGCGATTGTGATACTGAAAGAGCCATCGGGCTAGCCAGCCCACAGAATGTCTTCGGAGGCAATGCGATAAGTAACCAATCTTCAAACGCTTACCAACAGTCGCAATGCTTTTACTGGTTGGCACTCGTTGCCTGTATCGATCTGCCTGATCCTTGGCATAAGTTTCAACATTAGTTTGACATAACTGAGAAACTTGATTTTGAATTGGTTTATTAATCTTCGGAGCGTCTTCAAAGTACGGTAAAAAGAAGGTAGTAAGAAACAGATTTTGGACTGTACTCGGATGAAGTGATTTTGGTTGTTCCGTTATCAGTGATTCTAACAGTAATTTGTGCCTCTGAATGACAGGAAATACCTCGTCCCAATATCCACCTGCACTCATCAATCCCCGCATAATTTGATGGTTAGAAAAAACTCTATCTGGTAATTGCTTGCACAAGGAATAGCGCAATTTTGCAAATTCGATACCCTCATCATATTGCTGAGCATTTTGGTAATAAGTAGCTAACTGTAACAAAATTCCCAGATTATTAGTATCTAAACGGCGAGCCAACTCTGCAAAGCGTATCGCTAGTCCAGGTATCAATGCCGAGTGAGCAATTTCAGCCGAGGCTGCGATCGCGATTTCTATAAAAACTATAGGTTGGCTGACGTGGGGCAGACAGGCTTCCGCAAATTCCAGCGACGAGGGGTGCAGGGGATCGAAATCTAAAACACTTTTGAGGACTTGCATTAATAGCTCAAAGTCTATTTCTCCGAGTTGATCCGACTGGAGATGCTCAATCAAGCCCAGAGAATTGAGTGCCTCCCCTGTGTAAGTCTCAAGCAGAACAGACAATCCAACCAAATGCAACAGGTTGCTAATATCTGTCGGATTAATTTCCCGGATGTGCTGCCGAATTGCCCAAGCTACTGAATAGTCTCCTAGCTCTCTGCGCCGCTCTGCTTCCGCTTGCAGCACTTGTATCAGTTCCGTTGTCCACTCATCGACTTGTTCAGGCTCCCCTTTTGCCATACCTAGCAGCCAAGTCGTCTGAGCTTCTACCTCTTGTTCCTGCATCAACAACATCAAGCCCAAATGCCAGTAATAGGATTTGGTGTCTGGATCTGCTTCAATTGCCTGCTCGTATAACTTTACTGCCTGACCATAATGCCCCTGCATTGCGTATTTATCTGCTTGTTGCTGCAAAGTTTCTTTGTCAGCCGAGCCTGGGTTATCTAAATAGTTAGAACGTGTCAAATTTTTAATATGGGAAACTAATTTTTCTGAAAATTATTGAAATGGGTAGCGTATACAAACACTACCCACTTTCCTAAAAATTTTAGGTTAGGTCGATATGACCATCCTACTAGCTGTAATGTATCTATTACTTGGACACTTCTGTACCACCACCCGCACAGCGAGTATTAGCATTAGTAGCAGCCACGGTAGGATCTGGCACAGCAGCACCTGCAGCAGCACCATCGTACTCGCACAACACTGCGGTGGTGGTTTTATCTCCAGTACCACCACCAATTCCTGCTCCACCCGCGTATGCTTTGAGAGTAGCAGTGTTGATAGGTGTTGCTATATTGACTGCATCGGATAGCACACCTTTAGGATTTTTCACTGAGTAAGTGTAGTTAGTGGTTTGAGTTTTGATTCCCAAACCCAAAGCGTCAACGCCACTTACAAAGGAATTGTCTTCGGCAAATTTAGCTTGCTGAGCGCGGTTCATGGAACCGACGTATTGCTTAGCTTCAGATTGCTTAGCTTTGTTAGCTTGGTTGAGGAAGGAAGGCAATGCAATAGCCGACAGAATACCGATGATGATGATAACGACTAACAATTCAATCAGCGTGAAACCCTTATCTTGTCTTTTTTGATTGAGGTGATGCAGGAATTTAGCTTTTAATTCAGTTTTCATGGTTTGTTTCTCCTAGAGGCGTGGGATGCTTGATTTCTAACTCTTAGAGATAACTTACCCACTTCTGACGGCTTTGATATCACTCGCTGGATTTTTTTTTTCGTTTTTAAGCAGATCGCTCCAAAAGCACATCCAGAAAAGCTTCCAGCATACTTCAGAGTTCATTCACTTCCTTAATAGCTCTCTGGTGGCTCACTGGCTTTGGGGTGACAGCATCCAGTGGGTTGAACTTGAGCCACAGTTCAAGTAAAGACACCATCGGTGGCGCTTTCTTCCGCAAAGCCAGGAGAGAACTACCCACCATGCTCTTTCGAGAGCGTCACTTGGGTGGGCAAAGGGATGTATCGCCGTGTTTCCTCCAGCCCGATGGTAGCAGCTATCCTCGGCTGGCGGGCATCGCAACAGCCAATATAGGAGATGGAGGGCGATCGTCCGTACCACGGTTTGCTACTTTGCTCTCAATCGAGCCCCTCTCCTAAGATTCGATCCAGAAAACCAGAAACTGAAACAATCTTGGTATTGCCCAAAGTTTCTACCTCAGTAAAATCTCGATCGCCAGTTATTAAAAAATCTGCATTACCAGCCAAAGCACAAGCGAGAAATTTAGCATCTTTCCTATCCCTCGGAAAATCTACCTCAACCTCCACCTCAATCAACTGCGTTACCGTATCAAAAATCTCCCACCACTCTTCTATTACTTCCTGGCTTAGCTTAAACTTGGGACGCAACAAAACATCCTTATATTCGGCTATAATTTCTAATGATACCAGCCACTGCCAGTCCGGGCGATCGATGATTGACTGAATCGCTCTTTTGGGCATCCGTCCCCTCAAGATCGCAGATACTAAAATATTAGTATCAACAACAATCTTCATTCGCCTCTCCGGTAAGCTTCTATCTCTGCTGCAATCTCCTCCTCTGTAATTTCTTGAACCTCTGGTATAGCTTGCGTTTTATCAAATAAGTCCTTGACTTTACGAGCAATGATTCGGCGACTATTTTGCTGGGACAAAAGCCTTAACGCTTCTCTCAGCACGGCTTCTATATTTTCATATTTTCCCGTATCTAATTGAGATTGAATCAACTGTTCTAATTCAGGGTTTAAAACAACATTCATCGTCACTTTCCTGGTAAAAACTATAATGTGCCGCAGTCATGGCCCAGACTTCTCCATTGGTATCATCTTAAGTCTGAAAACCTTTGTATCTCTCGTTTGTAGCCCAGTCTAGATCCCCCTAAATCCCCCTTAAGAAGGGGGACTTTGAGCAGCATCTTGTTCCCCCCTTCTTAAGGGGGGCTAGGAGGGATCGATTCCTAATCGTTAAAGAGTAGACTGAGACTATGTTTGACTTTAAGTTGACACCAATGAGACTTGGCATAATAGTCTCAATGCCTAATTATACAACCAACCAGCACATCCATGAACAGCAACATCAGCCCGATCGCCAAAGTATTCACCCTCTCAGCCGCCCTTTCCCTAGCCATCAAGTACGCAGGGCCCAGCCTATCCATAGCCTCAACCGACTTCAACGCCCTGATCGCAGTGTTTACCCCCAGTATCATCCTAGCTGCGATTCTGGGCTGGCGGGCATGGCAACAGCAGGCGAGGTAAGAGTTGAGCAGCCCCACAAAACACCAAAAGCCCCACAATACCCAACAATACAGGACAGACGATCGCATGGATCTAACCACCTTAAATCTCAAACCCTTAAATTTACTGATTTTTCCCGATTGGAACCAACCAGAAGAATCACTTTATTTAGAGTTAGAAGAAATGATGAGGAATCTGATCGCTCATCCCGATCGCGATTTCCTCACTATTTTAATAGATGCCAGCGAAACTTTAGAACGATCCGAATTAGATGCCGATCTAATTATATCAGCAATTGTTCTGAATCTGTTCATGGAAGAAGATTTAGATACTAGCTGCGAACCGGAAATTATTTTATTGGAAAACCTCAGTCAAAGTCAGTGGTTGGATATTTTGCCACAGATTCAATATCGAATTAAGTTAAAGGCAGAAAATCACCAAGCAATAGCCGACTCAGGAACCGAAAAAATCCCTGTATTGGAACTGAAACAACTTAGCGAAATCACCATTGACTCCCAAGCATTAGCAGCGTTGAGACAATTTGGCAGCCAACTCTACCGTCAAGGAAGATACGAAGCAGCGAGCAATTACTATCAAAGGTTTTTGGCATCCCAGACAGGAGATATAGAACTGTATTCTAACTTGAGCGAGTGTTTGAGGAATCTCAACAGAATCGAAGAGGCGATCGCAATTCTCGAACAAGGCATTCGCCATTACCCAACAGCCGGACAACTGCACTTTGAAATCATCAAAATTTGCCAGCAAAACGGACGCATTCAGCAAGCTATATCGAGTGCAGAAAGAGCAACGCAAATACTGCCCGATGAATATGTTTTTAAACTTTTTAAACACTTAACATTGCCGATTGTTTACGACACCTCAGATGAAATCGAATTTTACAAGGAAAGATATGTCGGAGAATTAGAAACATTAATTCAGGAAACTTCCCTAAACAACCCCCAAGAAAAAATTAATGCTTTGCGTGGCTTTGGGAGTTTCACTAATTTTTACCTGGCTTATCAAGCCCACAATGTTGTGGAATCCCAATCCAAATATGCCAATTTAGTTCATCAAATTATGGCGGCGAACTATCCCCAGTGGGTGCAACCGCGCTCGATGCCTCCCTTGTTGGAAAATGGCAAAATTAGAGTCGGTTATATTTCTAGTTTTTTGCATTCTTACAGCGGCACTTTGTGGCTGACTGGCTGGTTGCGTTATGCCAACACTAAACAATTTGAAATTTACTGTTACTACACGGGTAACGATCCAGATCTAGTTACAGAACAATTTCGCGAATACAGCACAGAATTTCGCCACATTCCTCACAACTTAGAAGCTGTATGCCAACAAATTATTGATGACAAATTGCACATTCTTGTCTTCCCAGAAATTGGCATGGATGCACCAACTATCCAAATAGCAGCTTTGCATCTTGCACCGATACAATGTACGGCGTGGGGACATCCTGTCACCTCTGGTTTACCGACGATTGATTATTTTATTTCCAGCGAATTGATGGAACCAGAAAATGCACGATCGCACTACTCAGAAACCTTAGTTAAGTTGCCTAATATTGGGGTTTCCTACCCAAAACCACTCGTGGGAGAATTAAACAATAGTCGCTTGGATTTTGACCTCCGAGAAGATGCAATAATTTACTTTTGCTGCCAAGCTCCTTTCAAATACTTACCGCAATATGATTGTATCTTAGCAGAAATAGCCCGCCGCGTTCCCCAAGCTCAGTTTATTTTTCCGCGCGGTGAACTGTTGCGGAAGCGGCTAAAGCGTGCTTTTGCTGCTGTTAATCTCGACAGCGAAGATTACTGTCTTTTCCGAGCGATTGCAACTCGACAAGAGTATATAGCCATGAACTTTCTTGCCGATGTTTTCTTGGATACTTTCACTTGGTCGGGGGGCAATACGTCTTTGGAGGCGATCGCCTGCAATTTACCCATAGTAACTTGTCCGGGAGAATTTATGCGGGGACTTCATGCAGATAGCTTTCTCAAAATGCTGGGAGTGACAGATACGATCGCACAAAACGAAGCAGCATATATTGAAATTGCTGTCAAGTTAGGTAAAGATTCACAGTGGCGGCGAGATATTGCCGAACGGATGAGTCAGCGACAAGATAATCTGTTTGACGATCGAGTTTGCGTGACTGCGTTAGAGGCTTTTTATCAAGAAGTTGTTCGAGAAAGACTTAAGCAGTTGACAGTTGATAGTTGACAGTTGACAGTTGAAAGCGCGGTTTTTCGGATGGGATTTATATCAAGTCCGATCGAATGATGACAATAAAATTAGTTTGTAGTGAGGACTTTAGTCCTGATTCTATGAAGGACTAAAGTCCTCACTACGAACCTTAGATCCGAAACCCTCGAAAATCGCCCTGGGACTTCGTCCGGGGCACCCTACAAGTCATATAATATAGGTTAGGGCGATCGCAACCATACTTGAGGCACTCACCATGATTCAAACCATAACAGAATTAGTGACATTCGATGAATTCATTGACTGGTATCCTGAGAATTCAGGATGTCACTATGAACTACACAATGGAGAAATTGTTGAAATGCCAAAAGCAACAGGCAAACATTCTAAACTTACAGGTTTTCTCATCGCCGATCTCAACTTTGAAATCAGACGGCTACAACTACCCTACTTCATCCCGAAAGAATCCGTCATCAAACCGATGCGCGAGGAATCTGGGTATGAACCAGATATTATTGTACTCAACGAAGAAACCATTGGAAACGAGCCACGATGGGAGAAATCATCAATTATTACAATGGGTTCATCAGTCCCCCTAATCGTAGAAGTAACTAGCACTAATTGGGAGGATGATTATGCTCGCAAATTAGAGGCTTACGAATCAATGGGAATCCACGAATATTGGATTGTAGACTATCTAGGATTGGGCGGGAGACGGTTTATCGGCAATCCCAAGCAACCAACTTTTTCGGTTTACCAACTAATAGATGGGGAATACCAAGTTAAACTGTTTAGAGGGGCTGAGGTGATTGAGTCCCCAACTTTCCCAGAATTGAATCTGACAGCGCAGCAGGTGTTCGGTAAAGGGAATTGAAGAGGCTGGGTTGTAGGAGTATATTGTAAAGAGGCGATCGCATTTAAGCTATCTTGTAGAGACGCGATTGCAAAAGCGTCTAAAGCAAGGTCGGCAATTCCCCGTTATAATATCTAAAAATCGCATGAAGCTAGGACAGTGGATCGGCTTATTAGCCCTCATCGCATCTTGTTACATCCTCTGGCAAATCAGGCAAGCCCTACTGCTGCTGTTTGCCGCCATCGTCTTAGCCACGGCGTTAAACAAACTAGCACGCTACTTACAAAAAAAATTCCGACTCAAAAGGTCGATCGCCGTACTGTGCTCAATTAGCTTCTTATTCCTCGTCTTCGTAGGCTTGTTTCTGATAATTGTACCACCCTTTGCCCTGCAATTCCAACAACTTACCCAAAGAGCTCCTCAAGGAATAGCAAGATTAAATGATTGGGTAGATCAAATCGAAACTCGCTTCTCGGGACAACTAGGCCAGCGCCTGCCAAATCTTGATGTTAACGACATTATGCGGCAACTGCAACCTTTATTCAACCAACTCGTTGGCGGTGCAGGAGCATTTGTCGGCAATACATTAGGCGTTATCCTGAGTTTTTTGTTAGTCTTAGTTTTGACCTTGATGACCTTAGCAGATCCCCTATCTTACCGCAAAGCATTTATACAACTATTTCCGTCTTTTTACCGCCGACGAATCGAGGGTATTTTAGACGAATGTGAAATAGCTCTCGGTAGATGGGTGATTGGTGCATTAATTAGCATGAGTGTGATTGCTTTTTTGAGCTTAATTGGTTTGTCAGTTTTGCAAGTTCCCCTACCGTTAGCTCACGCTGTAGTAGCAGGATTTCTGAACTTAATTCCGAATATTGGCCCTACGATCAGCGTCATTCCGCCAATGACGATCGCACTTTTAGACTCTCCCTTAAAATCAGGTTTAGTTCTCATCCTTTACTTCCTAATTCAACAGTTTGAAAGCAACATCCTCACCCCCTACGTCATGGCACAGCAAGTATCATTGCTGCCAGCAGTAACATTAATAGCTCAAGTATTCTTCGCCACCTTTTTTGGATTTTTAGGCTTATTACTAGCCCTCCCCCTCACAGTTGTCGCTCAAGTTTGGATTAGGGAAGCGCTAATTAAAGACATTCTCAACCAGTGGAATGCTAATCCTCAAAGGTTGGCCGCAATTGATTCGGCTATCCACGAAGAATATGAATCTATAGGAGTCACACAAAGCCGAGTGGAAAAGTTACCCGAACACCAACCCGACATCCAAGATGATGCTAAAAATGACGCAAATGAAGTTCCGGGAAATCAGTAATTCAAGTTTGTACTCATCCCGATTCTGGCTTAAATAGCAGTTTATTTTTGAGTCCGCGAAGGCGGACTTTGTTTTTATAGAAGCGATTTCAATCGCCGTCTCATCCCGATTCTGGCTTAAATAGCAGTTTATTTTTGAGTCCGCGAAGGCAGACTTTGTTTTTATAGAAGCGATTTCAATCGCCGATTATTATAAATCTATAGCATTTATCAGAAAGATGAGGTATGACTGTAAATGGAGTTTTTGATGCGACCTCGCTTACTATATAATCACTACTCTAAGAGGGCTAAAGCCCAACAACGTACCTCACCTTTTTGAGAACCGCTATATATCTTGTATTCTATCCCTCTAAACGCCATCTTGTCCAGCGCTAAAAATCTGTTTTACAGTCAAATTCAGCTCTGGAAATGTGGGCGAAACAATCCTATCGCTCCCCCGAAACTGACTAACTTGATACTCGCCATCAACCAAATGGTAAACAAAGAAAGTAGGTTGTTTCGGATTGCCAATATAGCGTCTGCCGCCAAGTCCCAAATAATCCGCAATCCAGTATTCAGAAATACCCAAAGCTTCGTAATCAACCAACTTGTAGCCATAATCATCCCGCCAATTGGTACTGACAACTTCGACAATTAGCCGGACAGAACTACCCATTGTAATGATAGATTGCTTTTTCCATCTCTGTTCGCTGTTCGTCCCTTGTCTGTCCAAAACTATCGCATCCGGTTCGTAACCAGATAGCTCGTTATCAGCTTTGACAACGCATTCCTTGGGAAGGAAGTAGGGAAGTCCTAGTCGTCGGACTTCAAAGTTGAGTTCAGCGACAAGGAAGCCAGCTACTTCTGAATGTTCTCCGGTTGCTTTAGGCATCTCAACAATAGCTCGATTGTGCAGTTCGTAACGTTTCTCCGAATTTTCAGGATACCAGTCAATAAATTCATCGAAGGTGACTGGTTTTAATATCGCTTGAGTCATGGAGTTCGCTCCTTATATTATTTATGTAGGACTTATGCAATCATCCTCAGAAACCCGGTTTCTGACCGTATTTATCGCGATCGAACCCAAGATTTTCGTAGAAACCGGGTTTCTTAGCCTCACTCTTATTATGATATTATCAGATCCGTTATAATGTCTTCCTTTCATTTTAAATCTAGACCGATCGCCAAAACTGCATTGGCGCGATCGACATTCCATCCAACTAAAATCTAAAAACTAAAATCTAAAATAGTCTTATGAGATCGATCGACGAAATCAACGATAAAATCAGCCAAGGCAAAGCCACAGTCTGGACAATCGAAGAACTCAAAACCAGAGTCAGAGAAACCAGCATTACCCAAGCCGCCAAAGAAGTCGATGTCATCACCACCGGCACCTTCGAGCCCATGGAATCCTCCGGCGCCATCATCAACCTCGGCCATACCGACCCCCCGATCAAAATCCGGCAGTGCTGGCTGGACGGCGTTTTAGCCTACTCCGGCTTCGGCGCCGTAGATTTGTACCTCGGAGCCACCCAAGTAACCGAAGATGGCGAAGAATCGCGGGAACGGGGCGGCGGACACGTCATCGAAGACTTGATTGCCGGCAAACCCGTGCAGTTGCGGGCTTTAGGGCAAGTAACAGACTGCTATCCCCGCGCCTCCTTTGAAACCACGATTACCCGCGATACCATCAACCAGTTTTATTTATTCAATCCCCGGAACGCCTATCAAAACTTTATTGTAGGAGTCAACGGGGGCGATCGGCCACTGTTCACCTACCTCGGCCCCCTGCAACCGAACCTCGGTAACGCCGTCTATTCGAGCCTAGGAGCCATGTCACCCCTGCTCAACGACCCCCACCTCCAACTCATCGGCATCGGCACCAGAATCTTTTTAGGAGGCGCTCAGGGCTACATCACCTGGGAAGGAACCCAACACTTCCCGCTGCAAAAACGGCAGCCCAACGGCACTCCGATCGGCCCAGCCGCCACCCTGGCACTCATCGGCGACGCCAAACAGATGAACTCGAAATGGGTGCGAGGCTGCTACTTCAAAAACTACGGCCCATCCTTGATGCTGGGAGTCGGCATCCCCTTCCCCGTCTTAAACGAAACAGTCGTCGCCCACTGCGCCGTATCAGACAAAAAAATAGTAGCGCCGGTGGTAGATTTCTCTATCCCCCGGCGCGTTCGTCCCACATTCGGTTTAGTCAGTTACGCTCAATTAAAAACCGGTCGCATTCTCATTGAGGGAAAACCGGTGCGGGCCGCCCCGCTGGCGAGTATGTTTCTCTCGCGGCAAGTAGCATTGGAATTGAAGCAGCAAATTGAAGCTGGTCAATTTACTCTCACGGCGCCAGTTGCTCCCCTACCAGCCGATCGAGTATTTCTCCCACAAGATTTGTGGGGAGCCCAAGTCAGGCTGGAATAGACAATTCGTAGACTAAAGTCATGGATTATAACTTGAATGAACCACGAGAGGATATTCAAAGATGATCGACGAGAACCAATCTAAGTTCACTGATGAGGAGGTTGCTGCTGCTGAGGAACAGATTTTTGAACATACAAAGAGAATTGAGTTCTATCTGACGGAATATTCCATTGAGCTTCTCGCCCAAAAGATGCAGAAAGGAGATTTTGAGATTCCGGCCTACCAGCGCGAGTTCACATGGGAATCAGAGCGCAAATCCCGGTTCATTGAGTCGGTATTGATGGGGCTTCCGATCCCTTTCCTCTTCTTTTGGGAAAGCCCGTTAACAGGTAAGCTTGAAATTGTTGATGGTTCACAGCGCCTTAGAACCATTCAAGAGTTCGTTCTTGGGGACTTTCCCTTAGGTGACTTGGAAGAACTATCGCTACTGACCGGATTTCGATTCAAAGATCTACCCGAATCTCGGCAACGAAAAATCAAGAACCGTTCCATTAGGGGGATCGTGCTCAATGAACACGCCGATGAGCAAGCACGATTCGATCTTTTCGATCGAATTAACACAGGAAGCAAGGTCGCCAACAAGGCTGAGGTGCGTCGAGGTGCGTTAGGAGGTGCTTTCCTCGACCTTGTGATTTCACTCGCCAAAGAGCCGAGCTTTGAAGAACTTGCGCCAATATCTGACAAGCTTTTATTGGAGCGTGAGAGAGAAGAACTCGTTACACGATTTTTCGCCTACGGTGATGGACTGGAGACATACAAAGACAGAGTGTCGCCATTTCTTTTCACCTATACGAAGAAGATGAACGATCACTTTAAACACAACCCAGCGGACATTGACTCCTACCGACGGCGCTTTATGGAAATGATAGACTTTGTGTCGCGCAACTTCCCGTTAGGCTTTCGCAAAGCACCTAAAGGTAAGGCGACACCCCGATCGCGTTTTGAAGCTATAGCCATTGGAAGCTATCTGGCACTTCAGCAACGGCCAGAGATAGCTAACCAATTGATCGAAGTTGAAGAATGGTTGAATAGCAAGGACTTTACAAAAGTGACAGGAGCAGACGGTGCGAACGCAATAGGAAGACTCAGGGGTCGTATAAATTTCGTTCGCGATCGTTTACTTGGAGATTGAGGATGGAGGATTTGAGCCAAGCTTTTGAAGAGCGTTTACAGGAAATTGAAACTTACCTTGACCTGCTTGAGTCTATACAGGAACAAGTGCAGGGAGGAGCTCCACAAATCGGGGAAGCTACGATCACTCCGCAACAGCAGAAAATCCTCTATTCGAGTGTTTACTTACAGCTCTACAATCTTGTCGAGTCAACTATTACTCGGTGCGTAGATGCCGTATCTCAGGCAGTGGTTAATAACAGCTCGCTGCCCAATGAGTTGTCCATTGAGTTGCGCCGCGAGTGGGTGCGATGCACCGCACGTACCCATAATGATCTCAACTACGAGAAGCGCCTGAAATCTGCATTGAACCTCTGCGATCATCTAGTGCAGGCGCTTCCGATATCAACTTTTGAAGTTGAAAAGGGTGGGGGTGGTAGTTGGGACGATAATGGGATTGAGACCATCAGCAAACGTCTGGGCTTATCGTTGCACATCAGCTCCGATGTCTACAGGAGTGTCAAACGACCATTCCGAAACGATCAAGGTGCGCTTGCGTTTATCAAAGACCTTCGGAACGGTTTGGCGCACGGTAGCCTGTCATTTGCAGAGAGCGGCGAGGGTATTACTGTTAGCGATCTCCGTGACCTCACTGAACGAACAGCATTGTATCTGAGAGAGGTTGTAAATTGCTTCAAGTTATTCATAGATGCACATGAGTTCCTAATGCCGGAGAACCGACCTCAATGAGCACAGGCATGAATCAAGATCAGACTATTGTCGGCACTGACATACGCAAAGAGCCTCATACCGATCGCAGAAGTACAGCGATTAGCTGCATCGATCTGTTTTGCGGTTTGGGCGGTCTTACGCATGGACTGATCCGAGGAGGTATTCAGGTTGTTGCGGGCATCGACATCGATCGACAATGCCGCTTCCCATACGAGAGCAATAATGACGCTATTTTCGTCGAGCAGGATGTCAGCACTTTGTCTGGTGCCCAACTTGCAGACATTTTTGGCGATGAGAAATTGCGGTTGCTGGCAGGCTGTGCGCCCTGCCAACCATTCTCTACTTACAGCCGTAAGGGACGCCAAGAACGCCAGGATAGCAAGTGGGCACTGGTATCCGACTTCGGTCGGCTAGTACGGGAGACTCAACCCGAATTCGTGACGATGGAGAATGTACCACAGCTTTTAGAGCATGAAGTTTTCAAGGATTTTTTGAAGGAACTGGAAGGCTATTCGATCAGTTGGAGCATTGTAGATTGTGTTCAATATGGCGTTCCACAGACTCGTAAACGGCTTGTGCTCCTAGCGTCGCGATTAGGGGCAGTAGAGTTAGTACCCCCAATCTCTTCTAGACGATCGTGCACAACTGTGCGTGAGGCGATTTCCCATCTACCCGCCCTAGCAGCCGGATGCTCCGATCCAAATGACGCAATTCATGCAGCGTCCTCACTCAGTGACCTGAACCTCCGCAGAATCAGAGCCTCAAAACCCGGAGGCACATGGCATGACTGGGATGTTTCACTGCTTGCACAATGTCATCGCAAGAAATCGGGACAAACTTATCCTAGCGTGTATGGTCGTATGAAGTGGGACACCCCGGCTCCAACGATCACAACCCAATGTTTCGGCTACGGAAATGGTCGGTTCGGACACCCGGAACAGGATCGTGCAATTTCTCTTAGAGAAGCTGCTATCCTTCAGACTTTTCCAGAAAATTACCGCTTCCTTGCTCCTGGCGAAGGTGTGTGTTTCAGCAAACTGGGTCGCTTAATCGGAAACGCTGTTCCCGTCCAAATTGGCGAAGTGGTCGCGCAAAGCCTACTGGCTCATGTACAGAAATACGATAGGCGGCTAAAGTAAAAATACAACATTAAAGGTTAAAAAACTTTTAATGTTGTATTTTTACTTGCCATATTTTTTACTCTTCAACAGGCTTAGGTTTCTTGACCGGCTTAGGAAGAGGTTCCTTGGGGACAGGCGGTGCTGCGGCGGACTTGATAGTAGGACGCCCTACAGGAGTACCGTCACCGCTTGGCTTAGGAGTAAAGGGACGCTTGTTTCCCCCTCCTTTGTAGCCGCCACCGGGCTTACCGCTCCCGGGGGGGAATTTGCGCTTTTTAATCGGCAGGGCGCCAATATTGTTGGCCTGCTCAATCATCAGACTGTCAGCTTGCAATTTGACGTGGAAATCCCAAAAAAACCCGATCGCCTTTGTTCCTACATCCCCCTTGAGTTTCAGCTTAAAAAACTTCATCTTGTCGTCATTCTTGCGAGGAGCTTGCTTGATTTTGACGATGAGATACTTTTCTTCCTCTTGCGATTGTTGATAAATCACCTCGCCTCGAATCGAAAAATAGCCATCTTCAACATCAGGTTCCGAGGGCGGCAAAGATGCAGTCGGTGGTTCGGCGCTAGTCTCAATCTCCCCTGCTTCCTGATTTTCCTCATCAGAGGAAGTTTCTGGAGATTTTTTCAGGGTTTCCGGCTCCCAAACACCCATAATTTGGGCGTGCAAGTTGCCGTCTTCTTGCCTGGTGCGGGGATAGACCACCCAGAGGTGTTCTTGTTCCAGATCCAGGTGATTTTTGACTAAACTCATAACTCTACCCAGCAAAACTGCGTCGATGGCAGTTCCGTCGGCAGCTATCAACATACCTCGGGTGAATTGCTCTTCAGATTGGGTGTAGCGGCCCCGCACTAAACCAACAGCTCGGTACTGTCTGGGTTCGCTGGGAGGGGGAATGGGATGTTGGCGCATGACAGAGGGTATGTCATCATCATCGACCTGAGTTTCGTTAGTGGGAGGCTTGGGGGTTGGGGTAGGTGCGACTGTGAGTTCAGTTGTCTTACCAGCAGATTCCGCAGGCGCTGCTGGCTCCGAGAGCGCAGGAGCATCGCTGGGCTTTGGCTTTGTTTTGTCCCCATCGGGGGCAGAACTGTAGCGTGGTCGTTGCAGCGTATCCTTTGGCGCTGGGGCGTCCGTTGGCGCTGGGGCGTCCGTTGGCGCGTCCGTTGGCGCTGGGGCGTCCGTTGTCGCTGGGGCGTCCGTTGGCGCTGGTGGTTGCTTTTGATCGACAGGTGCAGCCGACGCGGAAGACACGGGACTTTCGTCTGGTGTGTCGGGCACGGAGGCTGTAACTGCGGGCTGATTCACGGCGGGCTCGGTTGGCTGAGCCTTGCGAGCAGAAGTAGATTTGGACGATTTGGAAGACCGGTTCGGAGAGGGGTTCATAAAAACTCCTTGCAGCGGAGACACATCCCTTGAGGGAAATTAGGAATAAACTGAAGAAACTGATTTAAAAACTACTAGCACCCGACTTGAGGCTTGCGCCGGAAAGTTGGGTTTTGACCCGTCAACGCCAACTTTCTACTGCGCTACGAGCAATCCTGGATTCGCTGGCTGCTCTAATCCTTGTTGGCAAAGAGTTTGAGAGTTGCTAACCCACGGATCGGTCGATCGCCCGAAAGCTGGCGTTGCTGGCTAATAGCGTTTAGGATATTCAGATACTTCAAGTCCGGACAATCTAGGATATATCCCGACATAGCGTGTTGAATACCTGAGCATCCAACCCGGCAATATCTCGCAATGATTTGAGGAAAATCCCCAAAGCGCCGTTCCAATCTCTCTGGAGTAGCTTGCCTATTTTACTTAATCCAATTACCTAACGGACTGATCCGCCATATTTTCGGTAATTTTGAGCTTGACCGCACTCTTATTGGACGAAAGCCACATTCCTTGGGGCTGCGGGTCTTTGTGTCCAAAATAGTTTGGCTAGCGTGGAGTTGCGGGTCTGTTACCATATTAGCTGCAAGCAAAAGACTGGTTTGTGAATTGGGACTTTGAACTTAAGAACTTTTATGGTTGCATAGATCTGGTTAAATCGCAGACGCCCCTAGGCGATGGGTTGATTCTTAGAAAATAGTAGATTTTAAGTTGGGATAGTTGAATTATGGAAAAAGCAAACAAGGGTCGCGGGTTGATTACTGTCGTGGTAGTGCTTGCGCTCATCGCTTTTGTGGGATTTTCTCTGGTTCCAATTTTGGACAGTATTCTCAAGGGCAATCAAGCGCAAAGTCGATCGACTCCAACGCCAACTCAGACAGCCGCATCTAACGATAAGCAATCGCAGTTGCTGCAAGATCAGGTGAGGGGGTATGAATTGGTTTTGCAGCGGGAACCTGACAATGTAACGGCTTTGCGGGGACTTTTGCAGGTACGGCTGGAGTTGATCGGACAAGGAGTGGGGGCGATCAAGGATGTGGTGCCGACTTTGGAAAAGTTGGCTAAACTGAATCCTGAAACTACGGAATACGGGATTTTGCTGGCTCAGGCTAAGGAACGCACGGGCGATCGCGAAGGGGCTGCTGGGGCCTATCGATCGATTTTAGCGTCTAAGCCTGGGGAAATTAAGGCTTTGCAGGGGTTGGTGAATTTGCTGTTGGTGCAGCAACGGCCCGAAGCTGCGATCGGACTGCTGCAAGATACGCTGAAGGCTGCTCCGGCGCAGAATCAGGCGAAACCGGGAAGTATTGATGTCACTTCGGTGCAGTTGATTTTGGGACAGGTTTATGCAGTGCAGAAGCGCTACCCAGAGGCGATCGCGATTTACGACGAATCGGCTAAGGCGAATCCAAAAGATTTTCGTCCGATTTTAGCTCATGCGATCGTGTTGAAGGAACAGGGCAAAACAGACGAAGCAAAAACGCTGTTTGATAAAGCGACTGAGTTAGCTCCACCTAACTATAAAGACCAAATCAATCAGTTAGCTAGTGGCACTCCTTCGCCTTCTCCTGCGGCAGAAAAAGCGAGTCCAGACCCTGCTGCTTCTCCGAGTCCACAACCGGCAGAGTCTCCCAGTCCAGAAGGTGCGCTACCGAAACCTTAAGGACATTTGTAGGGGCGGTACGAAGAGTTTCCGCCCCACGATTTTGAGTTAAAAACTTGATATTTTTAACTCAAAACTTCTTATTTTATTCGGAATTCTAAATTAGAGAGTATCGGCAAAAATAACGATTATAAGGTTTGTAGTGAGGACTTCAGTCCTTTGATTGGATGCGGACTAAAGTCCTCACTACGAACCTAGGATTATAAGGTTTGTAGTGAGGACTTCAGTCCTTTGATTGGATGCGGACTAAAGTCCTCACTACGAACCTAGGATTATAAGGTTTGTAGTGAGGACTTCAGTCCTTTGATTGGATGCGGACTAAAGTCCTCACTACGAACCTGGGACATGATATTATAAATTAAGTCAGACCTCGGAGGGAATTATGACCGAAAGCGTTGACCGCGTTGTTCTACCTCCTGCTTTTCCAGACCACACTCAATTACCAGAGTCGGATGGTACTTTTGTGAAAAATTTCCAGGAGCATCCACAAAGTTTAATTTTAACAGATTCCATCGGCCCGATTTTGCAGCAGCGGCATCCTGACGGACAATATGCGATCGGTCAAGACTGCGGCATTTATTGGCGAGAAACCGATCCACCGGAAAAAGGTGCAGAAGCTCCTGATTGGTTTTACGTTCCCAATCTACCTCCTAATTTAGACGGTCAAATTCGGCGTTCCTACGTGTTATGGCGCGAACACATAGCACCGTTAATCGCGTTGGAATTTGCTAGCGGAAATGGCGATGAAGAGCGGGATATTACTCCGTTGTCTCGCACCGAAGAAGGGGTAATCACCAAACCTGGCAAGTTTTGGGCCTACGAGCGGGTGATGCGAATTCCCTATTACGGCATCTATGAAATTAATAGCGGCAGATTAGCAGTTTATCGGTTGATTGACGGATATTATCAACTCTTGGAACTGAATGAACGGGGTCATTTTGCGATCGCACCTTTAGGCGTAGAATTGGGACTTTGGCAAGGAAGTTATCAGAATCAAACTATGCTGTGGCTGCGCTGGTGGGATGAGGAAGGTAATTTGCTGTTGATTGGCGATGAAAGAGCCGAATTGGAGAGATTGCGAGGGGAACAACAGCGGGAAATAGCCGAACAAGAAAGATTGCGGGCAGAACAAGAAAGATTGCGGGCTGACAGTGCACAGCAGGCACAACAAGCTGAATTTCAGGCAAGAAGGGCTGCAATTCCCCGGTTGTTGGGAATGGGCTTGAGTGCCGAACAGGTGGCGGAGGCGTTAGGTTTATCGGTGGAGGAAGTTAGGGAGGATGGTGGAGAGTGAGATAGTGAGAGGGAAATTGGGAAAAGGGCGATTATAAAGTTAACTTTACCCTCTAGAATATTCTCAAATCTCAACTGTCTGCTTCTCAGCTTTTGGAAGAAGTAATAGCCAGTGCCACATCCTCACGAGTTGCTCCCATCGCTAGCATTGTCCTTACCATCAAATCAAGAGAAACAGACGGATCGCCTGCTTCAATTTTAGCTACCCGTGACTGACTAGACTTGATTTTCTTAGCTAAACTTTCTTGAGAAAGGTTTTGACTGATGCGAAGCTGCTTCAAGCGTTTAATTAGAGACAGCTTCATCTCAATAAAAGCAATTTCTTCGGCTGAAAGTTCTAGAAAGTCTGCGGCATCTCCCACCCGCCAACCTGCTGCTTCTAAACGTTGACGTTTAATGGCATCCATTGTCAATATTACCTCTTGTAATTATATGAATTGCACAGACCAAGGATTGTGAATAGTGAATTGTCCAAGTTGTAAGGTGGGCAATACCCACCCTAATGAAAGTCCCGAAATAACTAGGTTTCTCCTGAGCTTAGATCGTACAATTTCAGTCGTCTTTGACAGTTTTCGATCGCGCGCTTGGGTGTTTTCTGGGTAGTTTTTTGAAACACATCTGCAATGACAATAGCATCTGAGTCAATCCGGTAAATAATCCGCCACTGTTTATCGGCTTCACTATCATCGATCCGCAATTCGTGGCAGTGAGGGCCGATGTTTGGCATAGGTCGAGAGACAGGCATCGCTAAAATTTCTCCATTTTGTAACATCCTTAGTAACATCCCTGCCTCGATTCGCGCTGAGGCGGAAAAAGGAGGAGTTTTGACCTCGCCTCTTAGCCAAACAACATCCTTTTTCTCGTCTTGGGATTGCATAAATTAAGTAAAGTCCAGTCATAAAGTTTACAATAATATGTCGTATCTGACATAATTATAGCCCAATATGACTAAAAGTGGTACAAAAGACTAAAGATTGTCTAATTTAGTCTCAGGCAGAGCGATCGACCGATTGGTTTTTTTGTGTACGAACGTACACAATTCCTCACTCGAATAAAATCTTTTTAGGTCTGGTCACTGACCTAGGAGGGTTGCGAATAGGTCTAGGAACTATATCAGACAAGGGTTGCAGCCCGTATACTCTGTTGATAAAATGGTACGTTCTCAATTCCAAAGGTTTTCCTTGTTCCCAAGCCCAGCACGGGAACAAGAATGTCACACTAGCTTCTAATACTTCCTCTCCTGCGGCTCAAACATCGTAATCGCCACCGGCATATAAGCCAAATCAATTCCCGCAGGCGAATAATACGCCAGCGTATGCTTCAAGAAATTGCCGTCATCCCGCTGCGGAAAATCTTCCCGCGAATGAGCTCCCCGACTTTCCTGGCGGTTCAAAGCCGAAGTTAAAATCATTCTCCCCACAATTATCAAACTCCGCAATTCCAAAGCTTCCACAATTTCCGTATTCCAAGACTTACCCTTGTCGTCCAAGTAAACTTCTTGATATTGTTTTTCCAATTCCTCCAATTTATGCAAACCTTCCTGCATCAATTCGGCGCTACGAAATACTCCACAATACTCGGTCATCGTATCTTGGAACTTTTGCCGAATTTGATTGATTCGGTATTGTCCGGGACGGTCTACAAGTGCTTGAATTTGCTCTTGGGTTTCCTGAATATAACGCTGTTCGTCTACTGCGGGTAACTTGCGATTTTGGACAAATTGTGCTATGGTTGCGCCAGTAACTTTGCCGTAAACTACGCATTCCAAAAGCGAATTGCTGCCCAAACGGTTAGCGCCGTGAACAGAGACGCAAGCTGCTTCGCCGGCCGCAAAGAAACCGTCCACCAAACTGTCAGCACTGCTGCGAACTTGTCCGCCAATATTAGTTGGAATTCCCCCCATTGAATAGTGAGCCGTAGGACGCACTGGCATCGGCTGGTCTACGGCATCAATTCCTAGTAAACGGTGCGCTTCTTCCCAAGCAAAAGGTATTTTGGTCATGATTTTTTCCCGTCCCATGTGCCGCAAATCAAGGTAGATAAATGGGCCGCCTGCACTACCATCGAGATTAATTCCTCTACCTGCACGAATTTCTAAGGAAATCGATCGCGATGTAATGTCCCTGGGCGCCAATTCCATCCGCGACGGGGCATAATTCGCCATAAATCGATCGCCCTCGGAATTAATCAAATAAGCCCCTTCACCCCGCACAGCTTCTGAAATCAACACTCCCACCGGATACAAACCCGTCGGGTGAAACTGCACAAACTCCATATCTTCCAGTGGCAACCCTGCCATCGCCGCCATCGCCAAACCGTCTCCAGTCGAGGCGTAATCGTTCGAGGTAGTGTTGTAAACTCGGCCGTAACCCCCCGTAGCAAACATCACCGCCTTCGCGCGCACGACGGCAATTTCGCCGTCTATTAGGTTAAACATAACTACGCCCTTGGCTTGGCCTGCTTCCAAAATCAGGCGGGTGACATACCACTCTTGATAGATGTGAACTCCGTAACGGCGGAGATTGTTGACTAATTCGTGGAGGATGGCGTGACCGGTTTTGTCGGCGGCGTAGCAGGTGCGGCGGTGGGAATGTCCGCCAAAAGCGCGCTGGGCAATTCTGCCGTCACTTAGGCGCGAGAAGAGGACTCCCATGTGTTCTAAATCGATGATGACACCGGGCGCTTCGCGGGTGAGGATTTCTACGGCGTCTTGGTCGGCTAAATAGTCTGAACCTTTTACTGTGTCAAAGGCGTGGGCTTTCCAACTGTCATCTGGATCGACATTTTGGAGGCTGGAGGCCATGCCGCCTTGGGCGGCGACAGAGTGCGATCGAATCGGGTGAGTTTTGGCAACAACAGCTACCTTTAAACTGGGGTCAGTCCGGGCAATTTCTACGGCTGCGCGGCAACCTGCTAAACCGCCGCCAACTATTATCACGTCGTGTTCTAGCATTTTTTGAATTATTTTGAGTGTTCTCCTCAACTTATCGTGACGCAAAAAAAAACTTCCTACCAAAACATCGGGAAGTTTCTTAACTTTTGATTTCAATCGAAAATCAAAGTCTAAAATTTCAAATTGGACTAGCCGACGCTTTCGACAGACCTCTGATGGGACTGATTTCCCGTTGCAGAAGGTTGATCTTCGGTGGCGGGGTCTACAGAAAGCACTTCTATGTTATTGAGTAGAGTTGTCACGAAAGCAAAGAGCAAGAATGGCAGAGACAGCACTAAAATCAAGCCAACTGTCGCCAAGGCGTAGATTTGGCGGGCGCTGCTCCAGAGGGCGAGTGCGGACGCTAGACTCAGGAAGATGACTATCAGCCAAACAATGATTTGACCGTAAATGTCGCCAAAGGTGAGGGTACATTTAAGGCGATAGTTTTGAATGTTATCCATTTGATGCCTCGGGAGATTGCTATTACGACTTGTCGAAAAATACTTTGACAGTCCGTCAATGCCGACTGTAAATTTTTAATTTTAGCTGCTGCAACTTGCTTTTTGCGTTGTTTTAAACATTTTTATAGAAGTTTGCAACAAGACTTTATACATTTGTGCTTCTGACTGGGAAATTTTACCGAAACCAGACTTAGGCACTTCGACAAAGAAACCGGGTTTTTTACTGTTTTGGCGCCTGTAACGAGTCTTTTCGCAAAAAACTCGGTTTCTGAACCCCCGTGCGTGAGGAATACGAAACCAGACTTAGGCACTTCGACAAAAAAAACCGGGTTTTTTACTGTTTTGGCGCCTGTAACGCGTATTTTCGCAAAAAACCCGGTTTCTGAACCCCCGTGCGTGCAGGACTACGACAGAAAGGTACAAGGGGAAAGTCTACTTTTTGACCGATCGCGATTTTTGTAAAGTAATGTTAAGCTGCATGGGTATGGAATCAACCTTTATAGCGTTTTACCTGTGTTTTAGCCCATGTCTTCCGATCGCACATTAATGATTTCGCGCTGTTTCCTGGCTGGTGTGGGAACGCAGATGTTTGTACACCACCAGCAGCGGATTCCGCAAGAAAGTCCGGTACTGGTGGTGAGCAATCACCGCAGTTTCTTAGATCCTGTGGTGCTGACAGCGGGTTTGGGTCGATCGATCCGGTTTGCTTGTCATCACTACATGGGTCAAGTTCCAGTGATTCGGGAACTTGTCACGAGTTTTGGGGCTTTTCCTTTGGAAGCACCGGAGCACCGACAGCAACATTTTTTCGCTCAAGCGACGGCGCTGCTACAAGACAGGGAGATGGTGGGGGTGTTTCCTGAGGGTGCAGAACCGATGGTGAACTTTACTCAACCCAATACCATCGGGAAGTTTCAGCGGGGATTTGCTCATTTGGCTTTGCGGGCGCCGGTGCGGGATTTGGCGGTATTGCCGGTGGCGATTGCTTCGATGGAGGAAAAGTCGGTGCGATCGGGTTTACCGCTGAAGTTGCTGAGTTTGTTCGATCCTTCCGAACCGTTGTTCGATCGCGCTGGGTGGCATCCTGTGATAGTTTATCAACGAGTTAATATTTTAATCGGCCGCCCTTACTGGATTACAGTCGATCGACAGCAGCAGTATCGAGGCAAAAAAGCCAAAGCAGTTGTGGCTGAACTTACAGAGCACTGTCAGGGGGAAATTGCACAATTACTCGATCGAGGATGTTTGTAAAGAAGTCTGTTGACTGTTGACTGTTGACTGTTGACTGTTGACTGTTGTCAAAACGAGCAATGAATTACCAACTACCAATTGCTACCCTTCGGCTTTGCGAGCAAGATTACCAATTACCAATTACCAATTACCAATTACCAATTACCAATTACCAATTACCAATTACCAATTACCAATTACCAATTACCAATTACCAACTATAGCGGTTTTCAAGCGTGGTGATGTATGCCCCATGCCCTATGCCCCATGCCCCATGCCCCATGCCCCATGCCCCATGCCCCATGCCCAATTATTAATTACCAATTACCAGATTAAGTTTAATCATGGCAACTGCTAACAACAAGGTTCGTTTTCTGTGCCCGAAACCGCCAAAACCCGATCGCCCTTTATTTGTATTTCTGCCCGGTATGGACGGGGGCGGTTTGCTGCTGCGATCGCAAATTCCTAAATTAGCTCCGCATTTCGACATTCGCTGCTTAGCGATACCGGCCGACGACATGGCTAGCTGGGAGGTACTGGTTAAGGAAACAATTGCCTTAATTGAAGCAGAAAAGAAAGGCAATCAGCGACCAGTTTATCTGTGCGGCGAGTCATTTGGAGGATGTTTAGCGATAAAAGTTGTTTTAGAAGCTCCCCAATTGTGCGATCGACTAATTTTAGTTAATCCAGCTTCTTCATTCCGACAACAGCCTTGGGTGCAGTGGGGTTCTCACCTGACTCAGTGGCTGCCGGCGAATCTTTATCCGCTATCGGTAATCGGTCTGTTGCCGATATTAGCATCCTTAGGAAAGATTGGGCGGGACGAGCGGCGAGCTTTGCTGGAAGCGATGCAAGCGGTACCGCAACACACGTCTGTGTGGAGATTGGCGTTAGTGCGATCGTTCAATGTTGATGAAAATCAGTTGCGTGCGATCGAACAGCCGACGTTAGTAATTGCTAGCGGAGCCGATCGGCTGCTGCCTTCTATGGCAGAAGGGAAGCTTTTAGTCAAGGTAATTCCGAATGCTGAAAAGGTGATGCTGGCTAACAGCGGTCATGCTTGTTTGTTGGAAACTGATGTTGACCTTTACGCAATTATCCAAGCTCGCAATTTTTTGGCAGAATCCACAGAAAATCTGTCATTAGTTAGCAGTCATTAGTCAACAGTCAATAGTTATTAGTATAGCCTTTCTCAGATAGATGAGGTATGACTGTAAATGGAGTTGTTAGGTGCATATCTTGCTATACAACAAATTCAAAGAGGGCTGAAGCCCAACAACATACCTCATCTTTTTGAGAAAGGCTATAGTAGGGTGTGTCGCGAGCGAAAATCCCTCAACAAAGAGCGAAAATCTCACTGGCGACGCACCGGAGACGATTGGCGATTGGTGACCTTCAGTTGGGAATGATATCAAGTCCGAGCGATCGCAATATTTGGGCGCTTGGTGCGTCGCTACCAAATTGTTGATTTGCTCCACCTCTAGTCTGCTCTTCGTCACACCCTACAGCTAATAACTAATGACCAATGACCAATGACCAATGACCAATGACCGATAACTAATTAAGATTCAGCCATTTTTGAGCATTAAGCCGCTGTACGACACCAAAGACCATGAGGTCTAGGGTAATCTTGCGCTCGTCTATCAAAAAAGGCTCTAAAGTGCTGGTTTTGGTGTTATTTTCAGCGCAGGAAAATGCTCTTTGACTTTGAATATCTTCTTGAGGAAAATACAAGTTAAATTGGCGCTGACCTTCTTGAAATTTACCAATTACCTGCCAGCAATCTCCGGCGGAACTCATGCCAGCAACGGGGAGTTTTTGCTTGGTCAAACTCACATCTAAATCCTTAACGCCCTGTTTAGTTAAAGCAGTTTGCAAGGCGGGCAAATAATCTTGTTGAATAAATTCCGCAAAGGGCTTGTCTTCAACAGCGGGTGCTTTTTCCTTTTTAGCTTTAGCTGGAGGCTTGTCACCGTCTGGCTTGGCGGCCGCTTTTTTAGCAGCGGGCGCAGGCTTATCAGCGCTGGGGATGTCACTGGTTTCGGGAGTGTCGGAACTCGGAGCGTTTTCAGCAGAAAGGGTCTCTGTTTCGGCTTCGCCTGCTGCTGGATTTTTCGGTTCTTCTGCCATTGGTGCTTCCTTTTAAAAAGTGATGAGTAGAGGATTGAACCTCCCCAGGGCTAAAGCCAGGGGGATTCCTGCCCACCCAAAAGGGCGACAGTGGGACATTCAAATATCCCTCTAGACCCTCAAGCTTGTGGCTATCGGGCTTACTTTTTATTTGTTTGTTTTCCGAGTCCATCACTCTTGCCAGATAGGTACGCTCCTCAACCTGCCTTTATTTGCCCTTTAAGTATTCTGGGTCTGGCGCCAGATATCTCGGTTGCCGGGATTTCTCCGCACTAGGTTGATTCAATACGTAGATGGTTATTCTTACTCACCTCTGGATTTTACCACTGTGGCGGTCGCCGCGCACTCGCTCCAAGGCAACTGAAGTCGCTAATAGGCTAGACCCCAGCCTTAAAAGGACGGGGCTTGCGCCTCATTTTTCGGCAAGGAGTCAGCAGTCAGCAGTCAGTAGTTATTTGTTATTTGTTGGTTGTTAGTTTTAGTTGTTGTTTCTAATAACCAATAACTAATAACCACTAACTAATGACCGATGACTGCTGACTAATGACTGAGGACTATGCTTATTTTAAATCTCAGCGACAGCTCGTTCAATCAAACGGTGGGCGAGAGTTTGAACGCCGGTGTGTTCGTAGTAATTGGTAGTCATGTCGAGGAAAGCGCCCACGTAGTCCACTTTGTCGGCAGAAATTTCGACAAAATTCTGCAAGTGGCCGAGGACGTTTTGGGGAGTCAAACCTCGATCGCTCACAAAAGAGCCCATCCAGCCGGAAACCGAGCTAAAGCTTTCGCCGATAAAGCCGAGTTGGCCTGCGGGATTACCACCAGGAATCATAGAGCCGATCGACTTAAACGCCGGATTGTCTTGCATATCGCTGGGGGACAGCTTGGCAATCCAATCCTGAGTCATCAGGATAAAGTCTGGGCCCAGGGGAATCAAGCCGTCAAAACAAACCAAAGCAGCCATCCGCATCAGGGATTCACCGCCGTAGTCGCCCAAAGCCCCGGCAAAATCGCCGATGCTGTCGCCAGGAATGCCGTTAATTTGGCAAAAAGCGAGCAATTCAGTGACTAACTTTAGAGAAAGGTCGATCGTCTGAGCTTTTTCAGGCTTGGGGGTGAGATTTCCCAGCACGGACAAAAACGGCACATTTTGGGCGACTTTGTTGGCGAGGGCTGCTGTACCGAGGGCGCTAGAGGCACTGTCGATCGTTTGGTAAAGCCACAGAGCGCGCTGGTAGCCTTCCGATTTATCGTTGTAGAGGGTGATAGCACGATCGCCAATTTGCTGGATCATATCTTCGTCAGTTTCCCCAGTAACTGTACGAATCGTATTTTCAAAGCCAACTAAATTGTTCCACTCACCTGGAACCACAAAGTCAAGCGCTCGTAGGGCTTTGACAGTCATGTTGTCTTTAGGCAATTGATCGACTAATTCAAAGACTGTTTTGCTCACAAAAAACTCCTTGTTGAACAGAAATCAAAGGTATTACTTTTGGTAGATGGCAAGAACTTCACAGTCTGATTCTGGCAGACTTAGTTTTGATAGCACCAGAGCTAGAGTCGGGGGAGAAGTTCGATCTCAGACACTGCTATTTCACACTAGCAAGGCCGCCCAGGTTAAATTTTGACAGCCAAGCTTCGCGTTCGCTAGCGGTAAAAGAGGGATCGCGGGATTGAACTTTCACCTGATAGCGGTTTGCCACTAAAACAGCAGTGATGTTAGAACCCTGACTGACGGCGGGATAGCCGCTAATTTGCTTGGTACTTTCCTTAAATTTTTCCCCAGCGGTGGGGTTGCCGGCGATGTCATTAATCGAAAGCACCGCGACATTTTTGCCGCCTTTGTTTAGTTTAGCTTCAGCAAAACCGGATTTTTCTTGAGCGAAAACGCGATCGAATCCGCCGCCAGCAGAAGGGAAGTATTTATTTAATTTGCCACCTGCAACTGCCTTTTTGGGGAGGTTTTGACTTTGAGCAGTTGATTTGTCAGCATTTTTCTGCTTGGTTTTAGCAGGTTTTTGGGTGCTTTCCTCCTGGGCTTTGTCCCAGCGGGATGGGGGCTGAGTCTGACTGCAGGAAGTCACGAGCAGCAGTACCGAGATCAGGAATGGAGCTAAGATTCGGCGTGCGGGGGGAAATTGCATTGCTCTCTCCTCATTAGTAGGTTTCCTTGACACTCCCCGACCTAAAGGTACGAGGATTCTTAAGACTTTTGGGTCAAAATATCCCTATTGCTAGGGTTCCCAGGCTGACCACGTTTGCACAAAAGAGTGCGCAGTCATATCTCCTAAAAAATGTTTTGGGCGTAGACTTTCCCACCGGGAGGGGGTAGGTTTTTACATCTTGTCTGATGTGGTTATTCTACCATATTCATTTGTGGAGATGGATTTGTCATTGTACTTAACAATGGTAAAAAGCCGTCCTGAAAGGACGGGGTTTTTAACCCAATTTTCTGATAACAAGTGTGGCTCACGATTTACCAATTTGTCTTCCCCCAGCGAGTGATTTGTGTTCTTTGCCAAAAAATCCTCTGCCCGCAGGCAGAGGATTTTTTGCAATTGCGAGTTTTGAAGGAAGAAGAAAGAAAGATTGCTCCACAGATCAATTCTGGGGATGGGGTAAAAGAAACTAAGTTTTTTGATTGCCAGCAATCTCAAAACAATTTTCGCTGATTTTCCCTAGATTTATCTAGAGGTTTCAGAGAAATTGTCCGTCAATCATGTTATTTCGGCATTCCAACTTAGCTCTTGCTTTGTGGGTAAAGCTCAGGCGTCGCTTTCAATGTGAATAAACAACAAACCCATTACCACAACCGGCATCAGCCAGCAAACTACCGGAATCAAAATCCAAGGCAAGAAAGAAGCAGCGTAGGAACCTGTCATATCAAATTCTCCAAACTAAAGTTAGTGCGTTCCAACAGGGATATTTGGGAGTGGAGTCTAATTGTTGACTAAACCCCGGAAAATGGCATCAATGCCGTTAAAGTTTTCGAGTAAGAAGTAGGCAGCAAAGACGCCGCTCATCCCGCCAATGAAGAAACCAGCAGTGAGCTGGCTCCAGCCTTCGCCGGTTTTCAGGGCTTCGGGAGTCATGGGATTGGCGCTTGGGTAGCTGCTATTGTCATTTTTGAAAGAGACTAAACCGTAGGCAGACATACCTGTTGTGCCGAGCAGAACTAAGACGAGGGCTGTAATTAATCCGCCGAGATTAGCTGCTTCTGGATAATCCCGCAGTGGGCCTAAGACGATTTGGGGGCCGACAAGGAAATAACCGTGTGCCAAACCGATTTCTAAACCTCGAACTAGGGGTGAGAGTCCTTTGCGGTAGGCGGGCAAATTCCCAATGAATGCTTGTGTGAAATCAGAAGCACTGATGGGAGTTGCGAGATGACCCGTGAAGGGGTCGCCGTTAAAGGGTTTAATAAGCTCTGCATCTCTGGGATCGGCCATATTCTCTTTTTCCTCGCTGTGCGTAAAAATTGAGGCGTTCAAGTCATATTTTACGCAGGGACGTGTTTCCTATTTGCATAATTGGCTGCTAGCTTTAGAAAAGTTCACTATTCTTTAGTTTTGGGAAGAATTTTTCTTTTGTCTCCTATACCAGAAAGCGAGTCGATCGGGCGACACTCCGAAAAAATAAGCAATAATTACTATTTGATTGATGGCGGTGGTTTTGAGTACCCCAAGCTGCTGCCAGCGGCGGGCGGATGTCAGGACTTGTTGGGGTACGATTTGGATGCGGCCTTGTGTTTTCAACCTCCGCACGAATTCAAAGTCTTCCATAAGGGGCAAGTCAGGAAAACCGCCGATTTTGTCAAAGGTAGATGAATAAAGAAAAATGGCTTGATCGCCGTAGGGCATTTGCAGAAAGTGCGATCGGCAGTTTACCCCTATTTCTACCAGCCGCAGAGAGAGCGTACCGGCATCAATCTTGAGTTGAAAGGCCCCGGCGACTGTTTGGGGTTTGGCTAGTGCAAGGCGTGCGCCAGAGTCGTAGCCGGGAGGCAAAAGAGTGTCTGCGTGGAGAAACAGCAGAATATCTCCAGTAGCCAAGGCCACACCTGCATTCATTTGAGTGGCGCGGCCTTGGCTACTGGAGACAACTCGGACGCCCAAAGATGTTGCTATTTCTGCGGTACCGTCGTTGCTGCCGCCGTCGGCGACGATAATTTCGACATTTTTGGCATTTTGGGCGGTGGAGATGACTGAGGCAATTGTAGCTGCTTCGTTTAAGACAGGAATGATAATGGAAATTTTGAGATTGAGATTTTCGGGCGGCATAGAGAATCGATCACCGCTGGAGAGAGAGAGGGCGGGTTTTGTACAAAGCTTATCTGTTATTTCAACAGGTAGCGACAGTTTGATGGCTGACACATGGGGCGGATAGAAACCGGGTTTCTACGAATTTTACTCTCTGGTCACGATAAATATACGAAGAAACCGGGTTTCACTCTTGTCGCAAAGTGCGATCGCGAACTTGCCTTTTGAGTTCCGCGTCTGATAACCCTTGATTTCCCGCAGGTAATTCCTGTGTCTGGCAAGCGTTGCCCTCGTTCTCGATCGCCCTGAAACCCTGATTCTAAGATTGACAATCAAAAACTGTCCCTAGTTTGATTATTTACTAATTTATTTGCTTTTATTTGCTAATTTTTGGCTTTTTCTCGCGCTTGCGACTATTGTCGCAAGCGCTGTCTAACCGCTGCATTTGGTTAGACAAATACAATTACTATATTATGACCTTGTGGTTTCACAATCAAGTATTATTTATAAATAAAAGATCAGAATTTCTGATCGATCGGATCGCATGAATATAGTTTATTTATTTAAAATACTAAGATCTAAACGAAGTAAATCCTCCGGTAAATCGATATCGGCAAGAGTGGGAAGATAAGCAATATTGAGGTCGAGGTTTTGGGCGATCGCCCGCGTAGAAGCAAATACCTCACTGGTTCCCCACTTAATTCCGTTGAACAATTCCGGTATCGATCGGCGCAGCCCGATCAGATAATAACCTCCGTCTGTTGCTGGGCCCAAAACTAAATCGTGCTGGCTCAGTTTGTCAAAAGCTTGTGCCATGATTTCTACTTTCAGGGCGGGACAATCTGTTCCTATAATTGCAGCTTTGTCAATCCCGGAATTAAAAGATTGTTGAAACGCTGCTGTCATTTTTGCACCCAAATCGCCTTCTATTTGATTTTGATAAATAATATCTGTTCCCAACCATTCTTGCATCTGTTGCTGGTTGCCGCCTGTGTAGTGAATTTCAACTGATAATCGCCCGGAGTTTTGGAGGGAGAGGGCGCGGGCGCGGGCGATCGCCTTTTGTGCCATCAAGCGGTGCAGGTTGGCAGCACCTGTTTTTCCTAGCACAGGAATTAGTCGAGTTTTGGCTTTGCCCGGTTCAGGATAGCGGGTAAAAACAATCAGTTTTTCGGAAATCATACAATGTTAGATGTTAGATTTGGGAATGATTTATGAGTTAAGGATTTGGAGTTAGTCCGCCAACTCCAAGTCTGCTAGCGCATTCTTACTTGAATGACCTCTGGAGCATCTCTGTTTTGCATTTATAGTGCGAGCTTAAGATATCGCGAGTTGTACAATACGCTAACTCTTAAGCTCGCATTTAAACAAAGAAATGCTTTTTACAAAAATTAGATTTCCCCAATTGCCTCAGTGTTTAATACAATAGGAAACAGCCAATGAATGCACATCAATGCTAATATTTTATGGGTGGGAGATCTGCTGGTGGAAAAGAGACCTCTTGTATCAGTCTTTGATTGATACAGAAACGGCATATCTCAGACATACAAACACATATAAAGGCAGATAAACGCAGATAATTTCAGGGTGTTTTCCGATTTTTGCAAGAGGTATAATGGAGTCTGTAAGTCAGAGGGTCTTTTGTCAAGTGCCTCCGATTGCGATTAAAAAAGTTGGTAGTAAAAACGAATAATTCTAGTAATTGATGCGGACTCGCATTCCTCACTACTAACCTGATGCGGACTCGCATTCCTCACTACTAACCTGATGCGGACTCGCATTCCTCACTACTAACCTGATTGACAATTATTTATTGATTCTTAGCTCATTTCTAGCATTCGCTGGATAGGTTGCAAGGCGGCTCGTTGCAGGTCTTGAGACATGGTGATTTCGGGGGTTTGATTTTTCATAGCTAGATACAATTTTTCCAAAGTATTTAATCTCATGTGGGGGCATTCGTTGCAAGCACAGGTATTATTGTTAGGAGGAGCGGGAATAAAGCGTTTGTGCGGTGTTTGCTTTTGCATTTGGTGAATGATTCCCGGTTCGGTGGCGACAATAAAAGCTTGGCGATCGCTCGATTGAGAATATTTGAGCAAAGCGGTGGTTGAGCCGATATAATTGGCGTGGCGAAGTACCGGAGGTTCGCATTCTGGATGGGCGATGATTTCGGCTTCGGGATTTTCGATTTTGAGTTGAACTATCTTTTTTTCTGAGAAGTTTTCGTGGACGATGCAGGCTCCTTGCCAGAGTTCCATGTGTCTGCCGCTTTGTTCGATGACGTAGCGGCCGAGATTGCGATCGGGCCCAAAAATTATCGGCTGATTTTTGGGAATTTGGTTGACAATTTTGACGGCGTTGGAGCTGGTGCAGATTATGTCGCTCATTGCCTTGATTTGGGCGGTGCAGTTAATGTAGGAAATAACTAAATGGTCTGGGCGATCGGCTTTGAAGGCTGCAAAGGCTTCGGGCGGGCAACTGTCGGCGAGGGAACACCCTGCATTTAAGTCGGGTAGCAATACTAATTTGTCGGGATTGAGGATTTTTGCGGTTTCCGCCATGAAATGAACTCCGGCAAAAACTATGACATCGGCGTTGGTGTTGGCTGCTTTGCGAGCAAGTTCGAGGGAGTCGCCAATGAAGTCTGCGATGTCTTGAATGTCGGAGTCTTGGTAGTAGTGGGCGAGAATGACGGCGTTTAACTCTTGTTTGAGGGCGTTAATTGCTGCGAACAAGTCGTCGGGCAGTCTGGTTTGGGTCAAGTTTTGAGCAGGTGCGGTGGTAAACACAGTTAAAATATTCCGGGGAAGGTGGCGGCTGGACTTAATATTTTGAATTATAGTTGAATTCACCAAAAACGGTGGTAAGCGGGTGTTGGGTTGAAATAATCTAAAATCTAAAATCTAAAATCTAAAATTGGCTGGGGGAGAGTGCAAAAATTGGTCGCTGTTTCTTATGCTGAAGAAGAAGGGGCTAGGGATCGATCGCGCATGACAAATCAAATGAATCAGACTAAATCTATCAAAATTGCAGTGGTGGGGGACGTTCACGATCGGTGGGAACCAGAAGACGGCGAGGCCCTGAAGCATCTTGGCGTTGATTTGGTGCTGTTTGTGGGAGATTTTGGGAACGAGTCGGTGGATGTGGTGCGGGCGATCGCATCTTTGGACATTCCGAAAGCAGTAGTGTTTGGAAACCATGACGCTTGGTACACGGCGACGGAGTGGGGCCGCAGTCAGTGCCCTTACGATCGCACCGTTGAGAATCGGGTAAAACAGCAGTTAGATTTAATGGGAGAAGCCCACGTCGGTTATGGGAAACGGGATTTTCCCGAATTGGACATAACCGTGGTGGGAAGTCGCCCGTTTACTTGGGGGGGGTCGGAGTGGAAGTACAACGATTTTTATTCGGAGTGGTTTGGTGTAGAAAGTTTTGAGGAGTCGGCGAGGCTAATTGCAGGGGCGGCGGCAGATGCGGACTGCGAAAATGTGATTTTTCTTGGTCACACGGGCCCGACGGGGCTGGGAGAGGCTGCTGAAGACCCCTGCGGCCGTGATTGGAAGCCGCTGGGAGGGGATTGGGGCGACCCAGATTTTGGGGAGGCGATCGATCGAACTCGCAATTCTGGTAAGCGGATACCTCTGGTAACTTTTGGTCATATGCACCATCAACTGCGACACACTAAGCACGAGTTGCGGAAGTCAGTGGTGAGTGCGAAGGGTACGGTGTATTTGAATGCGGCCAGCGTACCGCGAATTGTGGAGAAAGAGTGCTCGAAATTGCGGAATTTCTCGATCGTCCTGCTGGAAAAAGGAACAGTGTCGGAAATGTCTCTAGTCTGGGTAGGGGAAGATTTCGCGGTGCAAAGAGAACAAATTCTTTATCGGCAGACTGAATCTGCAACTGCTTGTAGTTAGCGGCAATTGCTGGTATGATAAAATCTATGCGCCTGGAGAGGTGGCAGAGTGGTCGAATGCGCCTGACTTGAAATCAGGTGAACCGCAAGGTTCCGTGGGTTCAAATCCCACCCTCTCCGTTGTTTTTATCTCTTTTCTATCAAGGCTTCTGGGTTAATTCTATAGTTAGACAAGAATTTTTTCGCTCAATTTTCGCGCTAATGGTTTTCTAGTCCCACCCTCTCCGTTTTTGAGAACTAGCAAAAAAAACACCCCCTCAGGGGCGCTTTTGCTTACCAGGTAATTTTTCTAGCCAACTTACTCCATTTAAGCGGTTTCCTCATCCGCCGGGTCGCCGTAGGGGTCTTCGCTGGCGGGGGTCAGGTTGCCGAACTGTCCGGCATCCGCATAGGAGTCGGCGGGGTCGCCGTAGGGGTCTTCGCTGGCGGGGGTCAGGTTGCCGAACTGTCCGGCATCCGCATAGGAGTCGGCGGGGTCGCCGTAGGGGTCTTCGCTGGCCGGGCGGGCGTTAGCAAAGTCTCCGTAGTCGGCGGGGTCGCCGTAGGGGTCTTCGCTGGCCGGGCGGGCGTTAGCGAAATCTCCGGGATTTGAGGGATCTTCATAATTGGTGTCAGGATCGACTTGCTCGCTGTCTGGCCCGACGATCGCATCTTTTAACTTCCGAAAAAATCCGTCTACCATGATAAAGTTCCTCTGTTTTATGTGTTGAAAAACTGTTGTTTTAGATTGGGAATACCAGAGTTAAGGGAAAATCATGGAACCTGCAATCTAAAATCTCCAATGGTGAGGCTACTGTGCCGGAACAGGACTTGTAGCTTCCGGCAAGCCTTTCAAGTCTCGACCGGTAGTTTGGTTGTTGTATCCCTGGAATTCCCGGTAACGCGCTGCTTCGGACTCAGGAACATTAACCTTAATTCCTTCAGGCGGTGGCGTTACCCAGTGAGCGCGATTTTGGGCATCGCGGTAGTAAACCCGACCGTTTTTGGAAAGGTAATGTTTTCCCTGCGCCCCCTGTTCTTGTTTATTTTTGTGCTGATTGTAGATGTAGTAAAGGGCGGCCGCTCCTGCTAAAGTAATCGCTACTTTTTGAGTATTGCTCAATCCTTTTTTTGCTTCGGGCGTAGGAGTGGCGCGATTAGTTTGCACTGATCCAGCGCGAGTGTCGTCAACGGTCGGCGGGGGAGCCGAACTTTCCTTGCTAGAACCGCAAGCACTCAAAAACGGAAAGGTCAGCAGCGTTGTCAGCAGCAGAGCCATGAAGCGCGATCTTCTGGTTTCGGGTTTGATTGTGTTCATTGCCGCTCCGAATTGTCGGGATTACAGGTAGGGTGTGTTCTGGCGAGGTTGAGGAACCTGAGCTGCTGCTAACCGTTTTGTAAGTACATTAATTACTCAAAGCAATTGTGACAAAAGTAGTTGCCCAGAACTTACAACAGCGCAGGTACGGCATTGCATTTCTCTTTGATCATCCGCAAATTTTTCTAAGATTGGCTCATGCTAGGGATATAAATAAGGTTTCTTTTTTTTCAGCCCGCAGGTATATGCGCATACGTTGCCTGAGGTAAAAAAAGTTTGTTGGTGGGCTGCCCAAAGCGAAGTGAAGCAGACCGACGGGCGAGTCCGAAACCAAAAGCGGCACAGCCGAGGGAGAGAAGGCGGGATTTAATTGTGCGAACCGGCTTATCTGAAATACAGACAATTTTGTTGTGGAAATTCAGGAGAAGTCGATCGCGCTGCTGTATTAATAATTAACCGAGATAGAAAGCCACAGTGGCTTTTAAGAATTTTTATGAAAATCCAAAATATAGTTACTGCTGGATTGTCGATCGCCGTTTTATTGGCTGCGGTCAAATACATACCTGATTTAAACAAGCAAAACCAAGTCAAGCAATTGCTGGAGACCAAACAGTGTCCCGAATGCAATCTCAGCAATGTCAACTTGAAGGGAATGGACTTACAAGGATTTAACTTGCAGGGAGCCAACCTAGAAGGTGCTAATTTGTCGGGAGCAAAACTGGCGAATGCCAACCTCAAAAATGCCAACTTGAATAAAGCCAACCTGACTGGTTCTGATTTGGGATGTAGCGGCATAAGTTTCAATCTTGATACTAACGGTCAAGCAGCAAATATGGATTTTAAAGTCAGTGCCGTACCCGAAAAGAATAACCCAGAAAATGCAGTAGTTGGTTTTAACATGAAATCAACAGACCGAGGAGCCACAATGCGTTTCAATCTTCCGGGATGCGCGGATTTCGAGAATGCTACAATGCAGGGAACTAAAATGCCCGATGGCAACATTCACCCTTAATTCCAGCAAATATAGCGATCGTCAATGAGATAATATCTGCTGCGAAATCCTTTCCTGCTTCTGCTCTTATCTTCCTTCGCGTACTTTGCGCCTTCGCGGTTCAATAATTACATATTCATCCACCGCGTGGCATACACCCAAGACATATAATTGCTTGACAATGCGCTCAAAAAAACAAAAAACCGTCGTCTGAATCACAGGCGACGGTTTTTTTAGGCCAGTAATTGCCAGCTAAAATTAGTGAGCAGAACCGTTACCGTGATACTTGTCACTATCGTAGAATCCGTTTTTTGTGCCGAAGAACAAACAGCACACGGTGAAAACTGCTGTCAAGACTGCTAAAACTAACTTAACGTCCATAATTTACTGTCTCCTGTTTGATGAGTGCAAATACTCAGATTGTAGAATCTTTTTGGCTGGCGCGGCCATCTACCAGCGTAGCGCCTGATTTGCTGGGCTGTACTCTGGTGCGACAGTTTCCTGATGGGGAGATTATTCGGGGAATGATTGTGGAAACCGAAGCTTACGCCCCCGGAGATCCCGCTTGTCACGCTTACCGACAGCAGACTCTTCGCAATCAGGCGATGTTCGGGCGTGCGGGTATCGGCTACGTTTACTTTATCTACGGGATGTATCACTGTTTTAACGTGGTGACGGATGCGGAGGGAGTGGGTAGCGCTGTGCTGATTCGAGCTTTGCAGCTAGATGCGCCTCCTGTCAAGTTTGCTGCTATTCCCGAAAAAAAGCAGTTGCGCCTCGCGGCCGGGCCTGGGAAGCTGTGTAAGGTGCTGGAGATCGATCGAACTTTTAGCGGTTTACCCTTGGATTCCGACCAAGCGCTGCGGTTGGAACACCGGAGTGTCCAATTTCAGGAGGCGATCGAGTCAGGTACGGTTAATATTGTGCAAACTACGCGGATCGGGATTTCGCAAGGGATGGATTTACCTTGGCGTTGGTATATTGGGAACTGTGCGGCTGTATCTACATTCAAGTAATGTCAAAGATGTCACTGTAAATTTTGTCACTTATCTCAATCAAATTATGGCTTATTCTTCTGAAAACCCGATCGTACAACTCAAAAAATGCCTGACACTCGCTCAGGATGTTGGGAGTCACGCCGAAGCTAACCGAGCTTTTGAGCAATTGTGCGGGATTATCGATGCTGAAAATCCGATGGCGGCGCAACTTTTGGAGATGTTGTGGGAAGATGCAATTCTGGCTAGGCGATCGGCTGTATTTTGGCAGCAAATGAGCGAGGTTGAGAAAGATATGGCTAATAGAATGATGGAAAATATGACGCAGATGAGACAAAATTATTTGCGCTTGATGCAAGAAATGTAGGATTTGGGAATGGGGAATTGGGCAAAGAGGGCATGGGGCATTGCTAATTGCCCGGACTTTACCAACAGGCGTAGGGTGCGTCAGTCCAGATATTTAACATCGAGCGAACAGTTGGTTTCTGACCGAATAGCCGGGGTTTGAAGCCCTTACTCAGGTCGGCAGATTGTGATAAGAACGGAGTTTAAATCTCCGTTCTTATCACTTCGCTCTCAACTGTCAACTGTCAACTGTCAACTGTTTAAGCACCCTACGATCAATTTTCCTACTTCATTAAAGCAGCGCCGCGGTTGTAAAGTTCCCGGGCGTAATCAGTCCAAGTTCCCTGTCCCCAATAGCGGAAACAGCTTGTTTGTACCAATAAGTTGTAAAGCAAAGCTTGCTGGTATTCAAACTGCTTGGTAACTGTGGCATCTTGCTGCACCAGCCGATCGTACTTTTGGTGAAATGCGGCGCTGAGTTGATTCATCGGTTCCAGGACGTTTTCGTAGCCCTTCACCCAACTCAAATCGTTTGTCCAAGAAGCACCATCCATGTGAAAATTGTGGTCGGTTTGCTTGAGTTTGGCGATCGCACTTTCGACTTTTTCCGGTGTCGCACTATCAGCATCGACTAACTGCCAGATTTTGTGCTGGTTGATTCCCTGACAAATCGGATAATCATCGGGATTAACCCCCGCCGCTTCAATTATCTCCAAATATTCAGTGCCGTTTAAACCGACAACACCGGATTTTCCGCCACCTTGAGAGCGGTTTTCGTGCCAAGCTTTCATAAAGGCGCTGGGAAATTCATTCATCATCACGCCGCCATTTTCACCGTCAGCAATTTGCGTCACCAAAGAAGGAATCGTGACATTGCCAATTTGCTGTTTGTTGCGGACTTTCGCTTCGTAATAAGGCTGCATTTGTCCAACCAATTTTGTATCAGAACCTTGAGTTTTAATCAAAGCCGTAATGCTGATGGTTTCGCCGCGAGAATTGCGGGCTTGCAAACGGTTGGGAATGTATTTTTGGTCTTGCGACAATCCCGAACCATCGGGGTTTTCCACAGAATGTTCCTGCACCATTAGCCAGCGGTAGCCGCATTCTTTCAAAGCTTTGATGTATTCGTACAGTGTATCGGGGTGATTGGGAAAGTGCATTTCTGGTGGCGAAAAACCTTTAACGCGCTTCAAAGCATCCAAGCCAAAAATTGCCGCAAAATGATGTTGCCATGCTTGAATTTGGAGTTTAATGTCGGGGATTGGAGTTGAGGGAATCACGGCGTGACTCCACATTGTCCCCAGCCATTCTACGTGGGGTTGGTATTGAGGATCGCAGGTAATTCGCTTGAGATTGTTGAGTACATCATCGCGTCCCATTTGGCGCAATCCCCACAATAAATTGCCCGAATAGTCGAGCATAATTCGCGGGTTGCAGCCTTCGGCTATCAATTGGGGAATGAATTCGCCCATGCGGGAATAGCACCAAGCAAAGACTCCGGCGTTATGATTATCTCCTTGGTTGGGATTTTCAAACATATTCTGGAGATTGCAGATTAGTTCGCCGTTTGCACCGGCTGGAATGGTTGGTTGGTGCATATGGAGGGCGCAGGCGAATCCGGCTTGAATGTTTTCGAGGCGCAGATTTGTGGTAGGTAAAAAGACTGGTTCGTTGCTGTTGGTAGCGGCGCTGATTTCTGCTTCGGAACCGCAAATGTTGGGCAATCCGGAGCGAAGTTCTTCTAAAACGGGTGGGTTGGGGGATGGTGCGATCGCAGACATAAGTTTTTCTCAAGAATTGTGGAGGAACGCGGTCTGCTATTTGGTAAGATAGCTATATGCTTTTAGGGTAGCAGAAAAGGTAGCAGATTTAAGTAAGTATCGAAAAGTTAGGAATAATCTTTGAGTTAGTTATGCGATCGATATTCGGAAAAAGACGAGACAACTGGCGATTTGCATCAAGAAATTGAGTTGACAAAAGCGATCGAATGAGTTAGGTTTTTCGGAATTTGTCACTTAGTTGCAGATATTTCGACTTGGGTTCACAATGATTGATTATAAAAACCGCAGATAAACACAGATAAACGCAGATAAAAGTCTGCCATGATTATTGTCAGGTTGCTGTGCGATCGCCCTGAGACTTTGTACCTCTACCTCGCAGATAGTTTATGAATGAAAAAAAACTGCTCTTACAGCAGGCGGCGATTAATTTGCTGGTTGCTGTCACAATTGTTCAACCTGGATTGGCTGCGATGCTCGCGGATTCATCCGAGTCACCGCATTTGCAGCCGCAGGTACTGGCTTACGAGCCGCCCGCGCGGGGAGCACCGGGCGATCGCGGAGATGCAGGTAGCCGCGACGATCTTCACCACTTTTTAGCTTTAATTCCGGCTCTAAATTTAGGATTGACTGCGATCGCACATCCGACTTTTTGGCTGTACTTGCCGGCTCCATTTCCCGATGACATTCCCTTGGAGTTTGTGCTGCGAGACGAAGAAAATCAAGAAGTAGTTTTCCGAACATTTTTTCAGCTTGCAAAAACAGCGGGACTTGCGAGTTTTTTCTTACCACCCAATGCACCTCCTCTGGAAATTGGCAAAAAATATCGCTGGGATTTTTTCTGCGACAATATCTCTCGCTACGGGTGTGTTGAGCGAGTGAAATTGGCACCAGAAATCTTAGTTCAGCTAGAAACCGCATCGCTGAGGCATCGCGTTTTACTGTTGGCCAAACACGGTTTGTGGTACGAAACTATTACTGAATTAGTTGCGTTGCGGGACAAACTTTTGAGTCAATTACAGGTAGCTACTTTAGAGGAAAGGCTGCTGATTTATGCTGAAAATGATTTGCGGTATGAAGCGCTAGCCGAGTTAAGTGGATTTGAGAAAATATCTTCTCTGGCGACTTTGGAGGCTGATTGGGAGGCTTTATTGCAGCATCCATTTGTGCTTTTGGATGGGATTGTTTTATAACTGTTTGTTTGAGGTAGGGATGAATATTAAAATAGGATTTACGCAATCCCAGGAGTAGGGGATTTTTAAGGTGATTGGTGTTGACAAACACGTTACACCCGCAGTCCGGCAGGGGTTTAAACCCCTGCCTCATAGCAAAAGTCGGTTGAAACCGACTGTTAATTACGATCGAAATTACGGTCTATTTTAGTCCTCTTTTAGAGGACTTTAGCTATGAGACAGGGGTTTTTAACCCCTGTCGGACTCTCGGAACGATCGAGAAAACTGCGTTAACTAATTACCAATAATTAACCATCAATTATCAACTGATGAAATACCCGATATTAAGCGTCTATAACACTTTCAATACAGCACCGATCGCCCTTTGGTCATTTGATGCAGCAGGAAACTTGGCGAGCGATCGCCCGGATCTCCCTCCAGCACTGCTAATTGACAGCGTTTGCCGTGCTGTTGAGCCATCGCAAAACGGGCCACAAGAAAGCCTGCTGCTGACTGGAGGTTACGTTACTTTCCCAGTCACTCCTCTACTGGATCTCGGCACGGAAGACTTTTCTATCTGTGCGTGGATTCGCACGGAAGATTACGGTATTGTCAAAATTATCGATAAGCGGATTGAAAATTCCGGCCCTATTCAGGGCTGGAGTTTGTTTATTTATCAAAGTAAAATTAACCTGCAAATAGCGGATGTAAAAGGTTGGCTAAACTGTGGTGCAGATCGTCCAGAAAAAATGGCTCTTTTCCCAGTTGTCAGCGACAGCCAATGGCATCACGTGGCGGTTGTTGTCGATCGCGATCGAGTGGATGGAGGGCGCTGGTATGTCGATGGCAAGGAAGTAGATGACCGATTCAGACCCATATACCAACAGGGTTCTCTCAGCAATAATATGCCCCTGACTGTTGGCAGGCGATCGGACGATTTTGGTGGCATTTATCGAGGCAATATTGGAGATATTCAGCTCTACAAACAGGCGCTGTCGGCGGCAGATGTGTTGTCGATTTACCGATCGATTCAGTCTCCTATTAATAATAAATTTTTTGTTAATATTCTGAAGAGACCAGAAATAGCGCACCCCGAGCAAGATTCCTTCTCGGACAGTGATAATAATACCCTGGAAAGATACTCGCAGGCGATCGAATACTATCAGGAGTCGCTAAATATTCATAGAAACAACGGCAACGGCTACGGAGAAGCGAATTCTTTGAACAATCTAGGCAATATTTACAGCGCGCTGGGGGAATACTCGCAAGCAATTGACTCTCACCAGCAAGCGCTAAATATTCAGCGAGATATCGGCGACTGCGCTGGACAAGTGGATTCTTTAAACGCTTTGGGCAATATTTACAATGCTTTGGGGGAATACTTGCAAGCAATTGAGTGCCACCAACAGTGTTTAAAGATTGAGCCGGAAATCGGCAACCTCTATGGAGAACCTAATTTCTGGCGCGATTTGGGGAGTGCATATCATTCCCTGGGCGAATACCAGCAGGCGATCGAATGCCAACTTCAGTCTTTAGATATGGCAATAAAACTCAACTCTAAGCATAGAGAATTGAACTCCTTAAACGCTTTGGGACGTACCTATGTTTCCCTGGGGAAAAATCAATTGGCGATCGAATACTGTGAGAAGTCCCTGAATCTTGCACCGAAAATTGACAACCGCTTTGGGGAAGCTAATTCTTTGGTGATTCTGGGTAATGCTTACAGTAATTTGGGGCATTACTTGCGGGCGATCGCATTTTACAAACAATCCTTAGATATTCAGCAGGAAATTGGCGATCGCTCTGGGGAAGCAACTTCCTGCCGAAATTTGGGCAATGCTTACCGCTGTTTGGGGCAGTACCAGCGGGCGATCGAATACAGCCGCAAGAGTTTGGAGATCGCGCGGGCGATCGGCGAAACCGCATCAGAAGGGGCAACTCTCAACAATTTAGGACTTGCTTTATTTGACTTTGGCAAGTTTGCAGAAGCTGAAACAGTCCTGGGCGATGCAATTCAAACTTGGGAATCGCTGCGGGTCAAATTGAGCGATCGCGATAACTTTAAAGTATCTATTTTTGAAACCCAAGCCGCAACTTACCGCCATTTGGAAAAAACCCTGATCGTCCAGAACAAAATAGAAGCAGCACTGGAAATTGCGGAGCGATCGCGCGCGCGAGCTTTTGTAGAGTTACTGGGTGCTCGGTTGTCGGCAAATTCAGATGCGATACCCGATATTAAGCCGCCTAACATCGATCGCATTCAAGAAATTGCCAGAGCCCAAAATGCAACTTTTGTCGAATATTCGATTTCTTTTTTAGAAGAACTCTTTATTTGGGTAATTCAGCCGAGTGGTGAAATCGCATTTCGCCAAGTTGATCTCAACTACGAACATACTTCGCTTAAAGAATTGGTTGCCGATTCTCGCGAGGCGATCGGCATCAGGAATCGCGATTTCAATCCCACTCTAAAAATGTACCCGGGCGATTTAGTCAAACTCCACGATGATGCGCCGAATTGGGAACCTTGGCAAGTAATATCTGTCGATCAAACTCACAACATTCTCTCCCTCTCCCAATCCTCTTGGCCCGCAGGGTTGACTATTAAGAGACCTGCAATTGATGTAGCAACAAAAGTGGAATCGAGCCTCACCAATCACCCACGCTTGCAAAAACTTCATCAACTGCTAATCGAACCGATCGCCGATTTGTTGCCGACAGATCCAGCAGCTAAAATTATCTTTATTCCTCAAGGCGAACTGTTTTTTGTGCCGTTTCCGGCGCTGCAAGATGCTGCTGGGAAATACTTAATTGAAAAACATACTATTCTGACCGCTCCTGCAATTCAAATTCTGGAATTAACCAGTCAAAAACGGCAAGAAAATTCTAATTTAGCTGGGGATATTTTAGTAGTAGGAAATCCGACGATGCCTGAAGTTGCTCTGGTACCGGGCCAACCTCCGCAGCAGTTATCTGCTTTGCCGCATTCAGAAACCGAAGCTAACGCGATCGCCCAATTGTTCCAAACCCAAGCCCTGACGGGGAAATTCGCTACCAAATCTGCCGTGCTTCAGCGGTTGTCAGACGCCCGCATCGTCCATTTTGCCACCCACGGATTGCTCGATCGCACTCGCGGACTCGGCAGTGCGATCGCCTTTGCACCCGATCGCACCGATAGCGGTTTGCTGACGGCTGAGGAAATTTTGCACCTGCACCTCCAGGCGGATTTGGTAGTTTTGAGTGCTTGCAATACCGGCATGGGGCGGATTACCGGTGACGGGGTTATCGGCTTGTCTCGCGCTTTAATTTCGGCTGGTACATCCAGTGCGATCGTGTCTTTGTGGGCGGTGCCAGATGCTCCTACAGCCGATTTGATGGTGAAATTTTATCAAAACCTCGATCGAACGGGCAACAAAGCTCAATCGCTACGAAACGCCATGTTAGAGACAATCCAGCAGCACCCAAACCCCAGAGATTGGGCAGCTTTCACGCTAATCGGCGAAGCCTAATGGGGAGTTTCGGTTAAATTTTGTAAAGAATTGCCAAATCCCGCGAAAAAATTAGTTTTTTGGCTGAAATCTTCACAGAAAGGCGATCGGGCCTGGATAAGTCATTTCGATTTTCGATTGGGAATGACTTAAATCATGTTCAGTCAATCAGCAGCAACAAAAACGGTTTGTAGTGAGGACTTCAGTCCTCATAATCAGAGGACTAAAGTCCTCACTACGAACTAAAATCCGGTTTGTAGTGAGGACTTCAGTCCTCATAATCAGAGGACTAAAGTTCTCACTACGAACTAAAATCCGGTTTGTAGTGAGGACTTCAGTCCTCATAATCAGAGGACTAAAGTTCTCACTACGAACTAAAATCCGGTTTGTAGTGAGGACTTCAGTCCTCATAATCAGAGGACTAAAGTTCTCACTACGAACTAAAATCCGGTTTGTAGTGAGGACTTCAGTCCTCATAATCAGAGGACTAAAGTCCTCACTACGAACTAAAATCCGGTTTGTAGTGAGGACTTCAGTCCTCATAATCAGAGGACTAAAGTCCTCACTACGAACTAAAATCCGGTTTGTAGTGAGGACTTCAGTCCTCATAATCAGAGGACTAAAGTCCTCACTACGAACTAAAATCCGGTTTGTAGTGAGGACTTCAGTCCTCATAATCAGAGGACTAAAGTCCTCACTACGAACCCAAATCATGATAGTTGTTTGACCGGACATGATATTACTAATTAACTTTGCACCATTAACAATTGAGTTAAAAATTATGAAAATCTCTGCCGATAAAAACACCAAAATTCTAGTTGTAGAAGACGACGCCCCCGTCCGCAATCTAGTCTATCGCTTTCTGAAGCAGAGATATGAAGTACAATTTGCAGCCGACGGCCAAACAGCATTAGAAATATTTGATGAATTCAACCCAGTGCTCGTGATTTTAGATTGGAATTTGCCCGATACTACAGGCTATAAACTTTGTCAAGAAATGCAAAAGCGGACGAATGTTTTAGTCGCGATTCTGAGCAGCCGCACCGCCGAAGAAGATCGAATTAAAATCCTGAAAGCAGGTGCTGACGATTTTATGTGCAAACCCTTCAGTATTGAAGAACTAGCAGTTAGAGTAGAAGTCTTGTTGCGGCGTGGGAGAACCGTCAACCCGCCCCGCCTTGTCTGCGGTCAACTAGAAATTGATTTAATGAGTAGGGAAGTAAGATTGCAGGATAAAACTTTGACTCTAACCAAATTAGAATATGAGATCTTGTGTTTTTTGGCAACTCATTCAGATGAAGCTTGGACTCGCCAACAGCTAATCGAAAAAATTTGGGGCTGGAAATCCAATTACGCATCAGAAGAGCGAGTGGTGGACGTGCATATCGGCCAGATTCGCAAGAAAATGGCTAAAGTCGATCGGGCTGTGCCAAATTTTATTCAAACAGTTCGCGGATACGGTTACACATTTGCTCCGAATGCTCGCAATCACAGGATATTTTCCAATTAGGATTGAATTGCCAAAATAATTTGGCAATACAAGTCTATTGAATAAATAAATTCAAATCCGCTCTTCATAGGAATGATAATTCATCTCTCTATACTCTCCCTCTGTGTCCTCTGCGCTCTCTGTGGTTTAACAATTCCGGTACAGCCAGATGTGATATAATTTAAAATCCCAAAAAAAAGGTATGTAGTTGCGCTTCAGCGCTCCGATCGTAGATATACTAAGAGCGCTCAAGCGCAACAACGTACCTATCTAACAGAGACGGTTCTAGATTCGCTTACAAAAAATCGCAATACCACACGCCCCCAACATTGCCACAACCGACGGTACCAAAGGCACCCACCAACCCTGGATTAGCAAAAACCAGCAAACTCCGCCCAAAATCCCCGCAAAAGCGATCGCCCGCAACACCGCAAACAGCCTGCGCCGGCTGAAAATTGCGATCGTGCTACCAACTGCTGCGCCGCCCAAAATCCACAGCATTTCCTGCCACAGAGGAACAATTTGCAACAGCGGGCGCCCATCCAAAGCAGCACTGATAATTTGACTCGACATTTGTGCCTGAAGTAACACCCCCGGCATTTTCTGGTAAGGTATTTCTCGCGCGCTGTAGGGTGTAAAAAAATAATCGGGATTGGAAATCGGCGCCGTCACACCTATAAAAATAATTCGGTCTTTAATCAAATTGGGACTGACTTTTCCTTCTAACAGTTGTGTCAGGCTAACTCGCCGAATAAAATTTTGGGGCGATCGATAATTGAGCATAATTTGAAAACCGCGATCGTCCAGGTTGTGATAAGCGCCTGTACTGCCGTGAATCGGTGCAAAAACCGCCTTTCCCAGCTCTATCTTATCTCCTGGTAGAGTTTCTGGTGTGATGCCTTTTGCTGCTAGGTAATGGAGCGCAGCCCTCATGTTTAAAGAATGTTCTGTAGCACAACTATCGGTTCTATGCGGCTGGATAAACAACAAGTGGCGGCGGAGAGTGCCATCGGCATCAGCCACCACATCGCTGAACCCGAGGCGCTCTTTTGGCAGTGCAGGCGGCGGTTTGATGCCGCATTTGTTCGGTTTGCCGCTTTCTTTGACGCTGCACAAACCAATTAAACTTCGATCGCTCTTAAAGCTAGCAGCCAATGCCGCATAACCGACTCCGGAGGGGCGAGGGCGAAAGATATCCAGGGCGATCGTTTGCGGCCGATACTGTGCTAAATTTGCTACTGCTTTGGCGATCGTCCCATCCGGCAGCGGAAAGCCGTATTTTTCGATATCCGTTTCCGTTGCTTCCACCAGCAACAAACGCGAATCCGAGCTTTCGGGGGGACGCAGGCGCATCAATTCGTCAAAAGCTTGCAATTCCGATACTTGCAGCCAGCCCAGCGATCGCATTCCCAGGACAAAAACAGCAGCAATTGCGATCGACAACAGCCCGCTCCCAAAACGGCGCCGCCAAGATAAAGATGGCGAATTACTGGCATTTTTCACCTCGGGTTTGTGCAGCAACTCTTGCCAAGTCGGCGGCTGGGATGCCGGATTTTGACAAATTACCGGCAGCCAATCCGCGCCCGGAATTTCTGACTCTAATTCTGCCAATCTTTGCCTCGCGAGGCGCACTGACACATACAAAGATTCCCCGCTGCAAAAAAATTGGAGAAAATACTTCAAAAAATCTTGGGCAACTCGATCGCACACCGGTTCCCGCATCACGATCGTTTGCGGGATTCCCAAATCTTCTAGCTGTCGCGCTAGGCCCAATCCGTCGCAGGAATTCACAACAGCCAATTGCAAGCCGCTGTTAACTGCTAGCCTGAAACCGTGTTTCAGTTCCTCAACTGTTAAACTCTCGGTTTTATTGATATAAAATTTACCACTTCGACCGTCGCTGTCGGTAGAACTGTGTCCGGCAAAAAATAAGATATCCCAGTTTTTTTCCCAAAGCTGTTCGCAGATTTGGCGGCGGCTTGGTTCGACTAAAAATGTAATTTCTGCTGATGGCAATTCTGCCAAGATTTTGCAGTCTTGTTCAATATCAATATTTTGACTGTTACCCAGTATTGCTAAAATTCTGACGAGATTTTTATGACCTTTTCCAAAACTCTCCGATCCCCCCCAGCGGGCGGGCACGGGGGCACCGCCCCTACAAAGGGGGGAGAATTCACTCAAATTCCACCTTCTTAAAGGGGATTTAGGGGGATCTGAAATCGGAGATCCCCCCCAGCGGGCGGGCACGGGGGCACCGCCCCTACAAAGGGGGGAGAATTGTGTCAAATTCCCCCTTCTTAAAGGGGATTTAGGGGGATCCCAAACCTGCGGTTTTATAGAAGTGGCGCTTAAAGCAATTTCTGCTTGCGGATAGCGATCGAAAATATCCCAACAGTACCAAGGCAGCCGCCGCAAAACAATGTCGTCAGTTTTGATTAAAAATCGAACTGTGTCCAACGGGCTTAATTGTGCGAGCAATGTTTCTCTGAGTTGGCGAAACGATTCGGAATAGAGCCAGCTATTGATTTGCTGGCTTAATTGTGCTGCCAAATCCCGGCATTTTGCCAACTGTTCCGCACGAGAGCTACTAATGGTAATTGCGATCGGCTTAATGCGGAAATCTCCCAAACTGCGGTACACTGACTGCCAGCGATCGTAGTTGTCAGCTATTTCTGGTTGCGGAGGCAAGAAACCTGGGATTTCTACTGCGGCCCGTTCTCCTTCCGGGCCGATTTCCAGAGTAGCTCGCACGCCTTTTGTCAAGTTATCATCTAGCTTTAAGACAACTAATTTTTGCATGGTTGACACTCTCAGGTCTTTGATACACTGAGATTTTTGATTCCTCAAGCTAACTTCCTGGTAAAGGTTCAATTTTAATGCTGAACAGCTTGTAACCAGCGGGCAGATTTAAGCGACAAAATTCTCTGCTATACATATTTCTTTCAGTTTTACCACAACGCTGAAACATTCTCCGCGATCGGCAGCAAATTCCAGCGTCATGTAGCCGTTGTCTTTTTTGACGGCACAAGCTTCCATGACAGTGGTGCCTTCGGCGTCGATGAGTTTCAGAGTCAGGTTGAGTGGCAAGCTGTCTGCTCCGGCGATCGGATGCACCTGTACTTTAATATTAATATCACTATCAGTCGTTGGTGCGATCGCCACCAGCAAAGCTACAGATTCGGCGGGTACTCCTACACCCCTATCTAAATTAGGTTTTCCCCGAAAATAGTTGAGGGTTGTTGATACTGGTTCCGAGATATCTGGTGTCAGATGGATCGTCTTAGCCCGCACGACTGCGCTGCCGTAACGAAAAGCTAAACTAGGTTCTGGTGGCGCTAAAACTTCTGCTACAGACTGCCAACTGGCCTCGAAAATATTGTGCAGCCACTGACTGAGTTGTACAGCTTTTTTGCTTCGTTTCAGACTATCCAAATGTAGCAGCAATTTTTCAACACTTTGTAATTTGTCGATCGCCAACTCGCCAGCACTTGCAGTTGCCATAAATCCCAGCAAAGTAGCTTCTTGCCGCTGTGTATCGATTTCAACTGCCACTAAACCAATGCGATCGTCAGGTACTTCCAGCGGAATGTCACAAAACTTGCCAGACTTCACAGGGCGGCATTCCAAATAGCCAAATTGAGTTAATTTCAAATCTGCTGCATCGGTGTAAAGGCGCATGGCAGGGTTCCAACTATCGCTGGCTTTCAAATCTGTAGGAATATCCATCATTTCCATGTAATCTTTCACTGCACATACAGCTAAAGTGTTGAAATAAACTTGGTCTCTTTTTTCTGCTGTACTCAATCCTTTAATATTTGAAAAGTTCTCTGCCAGCCGCAGCGCTGCGGTGGTAATGGGCAGTGGAATAGATGATTGCCTGATATTGTTAAGGTTGCCATTCATCGGGATTCTCCTCTTTGAACTATAGTTTTATGATGAAAATTCAAAAACATACTTTTCTCTAGCCTTTCTCAGTTCAACAGTTGACAGTTGACAGTTGACAGTTGACAGTTTGAGAGCGATCTCTACCTATAAGGAAGAGGATTGGAGTAATGAATAGTCTGATTTTATTTTCTCCCTCAAAGGGTTACGGCTTTAAACCAATTCTTTCTGGTAAGTCAGTTACAGATAGTGGCTATTACTAATTACAAATTACCCAAGATTAATGGTTGTTAGCCCCCGCCATGAAAGACTGATTGTTTGGAAAACCAGGTTTAAATACTCGCCTAAAAAACCTCGCTGTCAACTGTCAACTGTCAACTGTCAACTGTCAACTGTCAACTGTCAACTGTCAACTGCCAACTGTCAACTGTTATTCTAGATATCCTTGCTTTTTGGCAAAATTTCGCAAGCGGGGCAAACACTCTCTTTTATAAAAGTTGGGCGCGGTTGACGGTGGCAAGTTAAATTCAAGAGCAATATTTTTCCAGGGAGTCTCCGGGGGAAGACGCTTCAAAATTAAGATTTGGCAAGTGACATCGGGGCGTTCTTTGATGTAAACGCTTCTTAACTCTCCCTCTATATCTGCCAGCACCCATTTTTTAGTCTCTTCTAGAATAACTAGCGGACTGTCAGAATGAGTCGGCGGATTTTCGACATTATTTATCGGGTTAATTAGTTCTGAATCGTCTAAATTTGTCGGGAAAATAACTCTATTTTGATCCTTTGCTTCTTCGATACAAAAGTCTCTCAGCCGCATCATGAGATAGTTGCCTAGCCAAGTAATGAGACTGGCTCGATTCGGATCGAAAATTCTTGTGGTGTTCTCTTCGCAAACGCAAACATTGCGACAAAAATACACCCAAGTTTGCTGTAGGGCATCGTTATAATGAGGCGTGTTTTCTTGCCAAAGTTTGCCGGATCTCACGATCAGCCTCACTATCTCGCTGAGTTTTTGCCGTCGCATCAAGCTTTTGGGCGGATGCGAACAGGCTTCAGCAACTAGCTGTTTGAGTTGTTGGTTTAAATTGTTCTCCCTATTGTTGGTGTCGGGCATCGGCGAGGGCCTCCTGAAGAGTCTCTGGATGAATGCTAGACACGGCATTTGCTGGTTGAGTTTCCACAATAGAATCGCTGAGTTGATGTTTGGTAGCCAAACAAGTGTTGTCTGATAATCAGTTATCAGCATCCTGCGAGAAATTTTCGCGAAAATTCCACAAAAATTTTTGAAATATTTAGTTGACAAATGCGATCGAATAAGGTAAAAGTCGATTTTTGAGGCTGTGCCGCGGATGTGTCCTTTGTCTTCTGTGCGTTTGTGGGCCACAGCCCCGAATTCTGCTAGCCGGAAGCGCGATCGCCCTTTTATGTCTAACGAGCGACTTGCTTATTTGGCGAGAAATCATATACTTTGTCAAGTTAAGAAAATATTTTTTGATTCAGCCAGGAGTAAGCAAAAAAATGTACATCGTACAAATTGCCTCAGAGTGCGCCCCCGTCATCAAAGCAGGCGGTTTGGGGGACGTAGTTTATGGGTTGAGTCGGGAGTTGCAGAATTCCGGCCACGCCGTCGAGATTATTCTGCCCAAGTATGACTGCATGAGGTACGACCACATTTGGGGGCTGCACGATGCGTATCGGGATTTGGCGGTGCCCTGGTACGGTGGCGAAATCCTTTGCGATGTGTACTGCGGCTGGGTGCATGGGGTGTTGTGTTTTTTCATCGAACCTCGATCGCAAGATAACTTTTTTAACCGCGGCTGTTATTACGGTTGCAATGATGACAATATGCGGTTTGCGTTTTTTAGCAAAGCTGCTTTAGAATTTTTGCTAAGAAGCAACAAGCGCCCGGATGTGATTCACTGTCACGATTGGCAAACTGGCTTGGTTCCAGTCATGCTGTTTGAAATTTACAAATACAATTGGATGGAAAATCAGCGAGTCTGCTATACCATTCACAATTTCAAACATCAAGGCATGGGCGGAAGTGAGATTTTGCAAGCAACGGGTTTGAATCGAGATGAGTATTATTTTCAGTACGATCGCCTGCGAGATAATTTTAACCCCTTTGCCATCAACTTTATGAAAGGTGGCATTGTGTACTCGAACTTTGTGACGACGGTTTCGCCGCACCACGCTTGGGAAGCTCACGTCGGCGAGTTCGGCTACGGTTTGGGCCACACTTTGCATATATATCAAGACAAATTTCGCGGGGTGCTCAACGGCATCGATTACGACGTGTGGAATCCCGAGAGCGATCGCTATATTCCGCAACACTACACTCAGGAGGATTTGGCAGGAAAAGCCGAAACTAAAACAGCTTTGCGCGATCGGCTGTTAATGCGCGATGCTGACAAGCCTCTGATTACCTTTATCGGTCGTTTGGACGACCAAAAAGGCGTTCACCTCGTCCACCATGCAATTTATTACTGTCTGAGCAAAGGCGCGCAATTCGTACTTTTGGGTTCGGCGACGGAAGCGGGAATTAACGCGCATTTCCAGCACGAAAAATGGGTTTTAAATGACAATCCCGACTGCCATTTGGAACTCGGTTTTAATGAGGAACTGTCGCACTTAATTTACGCGGGTGCGGATATGATTGTGGTGCCGAGCAATTACGAACCCTGCGGGCTGACTCAGATGATCGGGTTGCGGTACGGTACGGTGCCTGTGGTGCGGGGCGTGGGCGGTTTGGTGAATACGGTGTTCGATCGCGATTACGACACCAACCACTTACCCGAAGAGCGCAACGGCTACGTATTTCACCAAACAGACTACTACGCTTTAGAGTCGGCGCTCGATCGGGCGATCGGATTGTGGTATGACTATCATGATGACTTTGAAAAGCTGATGATTCAAGGTATGAATTGCGATAATTCGTGGAAATATCCAGCTAAAGACTATGTGGAAATTTACGAGCTAATTCGGCACAAATAAGTTAGTCATTGGTCATTAGTCATTAGTCATTAGTCATTAGTCATTGGTCATTGGTCATTAGTCATTGGTCATTTGTCAACTGATTAACGCTGTCAACTGTCAACTGTCAACTGATTAACGCTGTCAACTGATTAACGCTGTCAACTGTCAACTGTCAACTGTCAACTGATTAACGCTGTCCACAGAGATAATGTTTTGGGTGAAAAGGCGGGGGCGGAAAGTACGAATGCAGCTTGTAGGGTTTTCTTGCCTGTCGGTGCGAAGTGCGATCGCACAAGATAGAAGTATAGAAATTAAACGGCTGGTGTTCGCCCGCCCTACACAAAATGAACTCACAACAACTAGAACAACAAGTAACAATCCTCCAAGACGAAGCAGCAGCCGGAAATTCAGCTAACCCAACAGTTGAAACTCCTTTATTCACCTCAGAGTTCGTAACAGAGGAAAAAGTTAGAGTGGAAGAATTTAAGATTAGCGCCGACAGTTTAATTGGTAAAGTCAAAGAACTAATTGAGCAAGGAAAACTCCGCCGCCTCGTCATCAAAAACTCAGAAGGGCGGATTTTAGCAGACATTCCGCTGATGGCGGGATTGGTAGGTGGCGTTGCAGGGAGTGTAGTCTTTCCAATTGCTGCTGTATTGGCAACAGTTGGGGCAGTTGTCGCTCATTTGAGTGTGGTTATCGAGCGAAAAGAGTAGTAAAGGTACGTAGTTGCGCTTGGGCGCTCTTCTCTTATATATTCAAAAGAGCGCTGAAGCGCAACAACATACCAGAGTCATAAAAGGTACGTAGTTGCGCTTAAGCGCTCTTCTCTTATATATTCAAAAGAGCGCTGAAGCGCAACAACATACCAGAGTCATAAAAGGTACGTAGTTGCGCTTAAGCGCTCTTCTCTTATATATTCAAAAGAGCGCTGAAGTGCAACAACATACCAGAGTCATAAAAGGTACGTAGTTGCGCTTAAGCGCTCTTCTCTTATATATTCAAAAGAGCGCTGAAGCGCAACAACATACCAGAGTTATAAAAGGTACGTAGTTGCGCTTTAAAAGAGCCCCCAAGCGCAACTACATACGCCTGCACCCGTAATTTTTATTATTTTCTTTGAGAATATTTGGTTGCCGGGAATTATATTGCATCCGGTTATATTAAACCTGTTTATTCTCGTCTTGCGTAGATCGGAAAGTTCATTCAGTCGGGAATTATTGTTTCCTCGGCGCGAGTTGTATTTGTGTTAGAGTACAAATTCTAGTTGTGCGATCGCGCGATTTCTGGCATCTTCGATGGAGTCGATCGCACTTTTGGCAAAAACTTGGCTTTTGGCAACAAATCGGCGATCGTTCAAATGGTCGTAAGCTTCCCAATTACCGCTAACTTCGCGATCGTGCCACAGAAACCAGCCGCGGTAGATTTCCCCGCTATCAATATCATCGCACAGCACCAGCCAATCATCACCCGTGAGAGCGCTGTTATCTAAGGCTACCAATTCAACCCACGCTAATGCAGTGCAGGCATCGATCGCATCAGCATCAACGGAGTTAGATTCTGTAGCGGTAGATTGTGGCGAGCAAAGTGTAGACTTCATAAATTCTCCTGAATGAAATAAATGGATTTATGCTATTTATGCAACTGATGGGGGACAGCAATTGGAAAAATCGTATTCTGATGAATTTGCGGTTGGTCAAATTTACCAGCGGCCGATGCTTCTGTTAAATTATTAAGTGTATTAATTGTCACAATTGAAGCAGTTCCTAAGGCGGCCATTGCCAATCGGTGTAGAATTTTGTTCATGGTGATGCTCCTGGGTTTTCCTTGATGTATCTACTCTAAAAAAAATCAGTGGTTGCTCGCAGGGGAGATTGGGGAGTTAAGATTTTTTTTTCTTTTCAAATATATTCACAGGTTGAAGCCGTTATCAGGACAGAGTTTGAGAAAGTCGATCGCCTAAAAACCCTCTACAAGTAAAATTACTTAAATTCCGGCGGGCTGACTATCTCCCTTAAAATCGCTTAAAATAGGAACTTAAGGTGTTAAAGTTCCTAGATTCCTTCCCATTTCAGTGCAACAGAAGTGCTCAAGTCAAAACGCGATCGCGGTCGAATTCTCACAGCCCCTGGCTTAAAGAAACTTAATGAGGCGCTCCAAGAATGGTCTGACCGATATAACATTAGAGGTACTCTGACGGAAATCGAGGCCGAGTCGGGCGTTGGCGCGGATACAGTCAGCAAAATTAAGCAGGGTAGAGAAGGTGCGGATCTCAGCAAACTGCGACAGTTGTTCGCGGCGTTTGAGCTGACTCTGACGAATGGCGACCATCGATCGGCTAAACTAGACGATGCCGAAGATGTCGCTGAGTCGGACAATTTACCCGTTGCCAGGGAAACCGCCAGCAGCAGCAACAGAAGTGTTAAAGTATTTGTGAGTTATCGCAGCGCCGAACCCGATCGCGAGTTGGGAAAACAGTTGGAAACGGCCTTAAGTGCGATCGGTCATACAGTCTTCACCGCCGAAAATAACATTAGATTGGGAGATAATTGGTTCGATCGCATAAACTACTTCCTCAAAGAATGCGATTATTTGCTATTGCTATTGCCGCCAACAGTCAGCCAAAGCGAACTGCTAACCTATCAAGTCCAGCAAGCCAAAGAACTGCAAGACTCTCGCCCTGACAAGAAACCAATAATTTTACCGATTCGCGTCGGTTTTCCCTTGAACGTACCTCTAAACCACGATTTGCGGGGCTATCTGTACCGAATCGAACAGAGGGAATGGCAAAAGGACGGCGACACTCCAATTTTGATCGAAGAAGTGTTGAAATTGCTAGCAGAAACTCCCGCACCAGTCAAAGAACAACCGGAAGATTTAACAACAAAACAAATATTAGAAATTAGTAGCGACGAAATACCTCTACCCGCCGCCGAACCGGAATTACCGGGAGGACAAGTCGATGTCGCTTCTCAATTTTATGTAGAACGCCCGCCCATAGAAGAACGCTGCTATCAAACTATTGTACAGCCCAGCGCCTTAATTAGAATCAAAGCACCGAGGCAAATGGGCAAAACATCCTTAATGGCAAGAATTTTGCATCACGGAGCCCGTCAAGGTTATTGCACAGTGCCGCTAACTTTTCAGTTAGTAGATAAAAGTGTATTCGCCAACTTAGATAAATTCTTAAAATGGTTTTGCGCTTACGTCGGGCGCGAATTGCACTTAGCCAATCAATTAGAGGATTATTGGGACGATATTTTTGGCAGCAAAGTCAACTGCAAAGATTACTTTGAGAAATACATCTTACCCCAAATCGACAGTCCTCTAATTTTAGGATTAGACGAGATCGATCGCGTTTTCCAATATCCCGACATAGCCGAAGACTTTTTGGGACTGCTGCGGGCGTGGCACGAAGAATCGAAGCGGCGGGATATCTGGAAAAAACTGCGGTTAATTGTGGTTCACTCCACCGAAGTTTACATCCCCATGAATATCAATCAATCGCCCTTCAATGTCGGCTTACCCGTAGATTTGCCCGAATTCAACGCTGGGCAAATCCAAGATTTAGCAGCGCGGCACAATTTAAGTTGGTCAGATGCCGAAGTTGAGCAACTGATGGCAATTGTGGGCGGTCATCCATATTTAGTGCGAGTTGCATTATATCACATTTCGCGAGGTGATTTGACACTTGATGAATTAAAAGAAAGTGCGTTAGCGAAGCCCTCGAAGAGGATCGCCGATGCGGGAATTTACAGCGACCATTTGCGCCGCCAACTGTGGAATTTAGAAGAATATCCAGAATTAGCTGCGGGGATGAGAGAGATTGCGGCGGCGGATTCTGGGGTGCAATTAAAGGCGATTCAGGCGTTTAAGTTGGACAGTTTGGGGTTGGTGAAATTGCAGGGAAACGAGTGCGTGCCTAGGTGCGAGTTGTACCGACAATATTTTCGATCGCACTTGAGCGCGATCGGGTAAAATATTGAGCGATTAGGTATCATATAATTCCAGATATTGTAGGGGCGGGTTCACCGACAATAATTGCCTAAAACCGACAAACTCATAAACCCACCCCCACCAAACTGGTATCATATAATTCCAGGTATTGTAGGGGCGGGTTCACCAATAATAATTGCCTAAAACCGACAAACTCATAAACCCGCCCCCACCAAACGACAAATCATAATCTACATTTTTTTAGATTCAAAAATCCCATGAACGATCTTTTTTTGATAACTTCCGACAATTGGCTAGATTGGATAACCGTGTTTGGCTATCTAGGTTTTACTGTTTTCGTTATGTGGCGCATTTTGGCTGCGAAGTAGATATATTATAAAATTACCTTCTTCTTCCTTCTTCGCGTCCTTCGCGCCTTCGCGGTTCGTTTAAGTTGTATGCTATGTCATATCGTTGACTTTTGTATTGGAATGATTTAACCACAGAGACCGCAGAGAACACAGAGAGATCGGAGAGATGAATACGGGATGATGCTTTAGTCAAAATAATTGAAAGTTATAAAATGTTATCTGAAATTATCTTCTTCCTCTTGTTTCTTTCCTTCTTCGCGTCCTTAGCGCCTTCGCGGTTCGTTTAAGTTGTATGGTATATCATATCGTTGACTTTTGTATTGGAATGATTTAACCACAGAGAGCGCAGAGAGCACAGAGGGAGATCCCAGAGATGAATACGGGATGATGCTTTAGTAGAAATTATTGAGAGTTATAAATTAAGGTAATTAAATTTACTCTTGCTCTCTCAACTTTCGCAAAATCGGAATTTGTTCCAACTGTTCCGATCGCAAACTATCCCAGTTTAACCCAGTTGGACGCGGATAACTCGTATTAGTCTCAATTACCTCGTCAGCAGTCACAATCCAATTCAGCGCCCAATCGTGAGCCTGCATCGGCAAACGCGAATCTTCTACAATTTGCAAAGGATGCACTGTTGTCACAATCGGCGTATCGATTTCTACTAACCCGAATTCTGTCAGCATCGCCAACTCCAAATCGGCAAATCCTGCACCTTTGCCGGTTCTTCCCCCGTTGCGCGTCACGGCTACACAGCCGACTATTGCTAAGTCGATCGCCTCCATTTCTGCAAAACTGACCAATTTTCCGCAACTGAGGGCTTTACGGGCGATCGCACTTTCGGCAATAGATACACTTTGTCTCTGCAAATCCTCGGCTGTTAACTCCACAAAACAGCGATCGTCTGTTAAGCGCGGTACAGCCATATACAGGCGTTTTCCGTCTTGCAAAGCCCGCATCCGCACTGGAATTTGCGCCGCATCGGGATTGCATTTAATCGTTTTCGCCTGTTGCCAAATCGGTAAACTCGCCAATTTTTCAGCCGCCAACTCGGCACCGACAAAATTGGGAATATGACCAAAAGAATCGCCAACAGATGCGGTTTGATCTTTCAGTAAAGACCAAATTTCCGTCCTTAACTTATCTTTGTCGTGGTGATATCCAATCCAATCTGTTTTCATGCTATATTATGGTACAATATATCATCCAAAATTTTAATTACATTCCTCAGTCGGCGAAGGCCGACTTCGTTCGTGTAGACGCGGTTTCAACCGCCGAATGAATTAAATGAATTATATGAATTTTACCGCAAAACCCAGTTACTATCAAGTCGGTGGCAGTCTGACAAATAACGCTCCGAATTATGTGAAGCGTCAAGCAGACGACGACTTTTATAACGGATTGAAGGCGGGGGAGTTTTGCTATGTTTTGAATTCCCGCCAAATGGGCAAATCTAGCTTGCAGGTGCGGACAATTCAGCGACTGAGAAATGAGGGAATTGCTTGTGCTGCGATCGACATTTCGGAAATTGGCAACCGCGGCGTGACTCCCGAACAGTGGTATGCTGGGTTGCTACGCATTCTCGAAAATAACTTTAATCTGTCGGATATTGTCAACGTGCGGACTTGGTGGCGCGATCGCAATTTTTTAACTCCGGTGCAAAGATTGAGCGAATTCATCGAAACCGTACTGTTAGCCAATATTTCCACCAATATTGTGATTTTTATCGACGAAATCGACAGCATTCTCGCCCTGGATTTTCCCGCCGATGATTTCCTAGCCCTAATTCGATCGTGCTACAACAAGCGCGCCAATAACTCGGAGTTCGATCGCCTAACGTGGGCTCTCCTAGGTGTAGCATCGCCGACGGATTTGTGCCGCGACAAGAATCTGGGCAGCAACACGCCTTTTAATATCGGTAGGGCGATCGAATTAACTGGTTTTGATGAAACAGAAGCTCAACCGCTAGCAGCGGGGTTGGCAGAGCTGACAGACCGCTCTGCTGAAGTTTTGAGAGAGGTTTTGTATTGGACGGGCGGGCAACCGTTTTTGACTCAAAAGTTGTGCAAACTGCTGTTTGAAAATGCACATTTAACCCCGGATTTACCCCCCCCAGCCCCCCCTTGTCAAGGGGGGGAGCAAGAGCGCATTCAAAATCCCTTTGAAAATGCACCCCCCCCAGCCCCCCCTTGTCAAGGGGGGGAGCAAGAGCGAGTCAATAATCCGCGAGAATGGGTTGAGGAAGTGGTACGGTTGAAGATTGTTGATAATTGGGAATCTCAGGATGTGCCCGAACATTTGTCCACAATTCGCGATCGGCTTTTTCGAGAAAACCAGCGGATTGTCAGAAGACTCGGATTGTACCAGCAAATTTTACAGCAAGTTGAAATCGTCCCCGATGGTAGTGCGGAACAAATGGAATTGCGATTAAGCGGATTAATCGTCAAGCGCCGGGACAAATTAACTATTTCTAATCCTATTTATCAAGCTGTATTTAACAAAGACTTAATCGCCAAAAACTTAGAAAAACTCTTACCTTACTCGGAATCTATCAAAGTCTGGCTGAATTCAAACTCTCAAGATGACTCCCAACTGTTGCGAGGCGAAGATTTGCAATCAGCATTGGTTTGGGCGGCAGACAAAAGTTTGAGAAACGAAGACTTTCAATTTTTGACAGCCAGCCAAAAACTGATTTTGAGCGACCAAAATCAACTGCTGCTGGCAGCTAAACTAGAAACCCAAACAGCGACGCGCGATGCCGAAACAGCTTTGGGTGAAGCTAAAGCAGCCAAGCAAAAAGCCCAACAGTGGATCGGCATCGGTTCGGCGGTACTCGTTGGATCGTTGATTGGGGCGATCGGCTTTTCAACTCTCGCTTACCAGCGGTTTAAACTAGCACAAGCCAGTATTGAAATCGAACAAAATGGCAGCGATGCTTTACTATTGGCGGTATCTCAAAAAAACGAGAACAGCGAAGCTTTATCGGAAGCTTTGCTGAGGGCGATCGCCTCTGGGAAAAAATTAAGAACATTTGTTGAAAACAAACAACATCTCGAACAATATCCTGCAACTAGACCGCTGTTAGCCTTACAAGTTATTCTTGACGAAATTAGCAAAAAACAGCAGATTAAAGCACCATCACTTCCACCAAGAAAGATGAATTGGCAAGCTCATACAGGTGCTGTTACCAGCATCTGTTTCAGCCCTGACGGTAAAATTTTGGCAACCGCAGGAATAGACGATAGAGTAAGAATTTGGAACTTTTACGGGCAGAAAGTTGCTGAATGGAAAGCTTTACAGCAGTCAGTGAATATGGTAAGCTTTAGCCCAGATGGTAAATTTTTAGCGACTGCCGGAAGCGATAGCACAGTTAAGTTCTGGAATTTGTCAGGGAAAAAGATTTCTCAGTTGAAAGGAATTGAAGGCTCTGTTAACAGTATTAGTTTTAGTCCGACAGAAAAGTTATTTGCAGCAGCAGGAATCGATAGCAGTTCGGCAATTTGGAACTTGTCAAAACTCTCAAAAGTAATCTCATCTAGCATAAAGCTTCCCGGTCACAATGGTTTAGTGAGAAGCGTTAATTTTAGCCCCAGCGGCGATTTTTTGACGACTTTAGACGGAAAATCTACGGTGCGAGTTTGGGATTTGTCGGGAAAACTGGAAAAAACGCTGCCGGTGCAAGCAATTGGTATCAGTTTCAGTCCAGATCGACAGCAGTATCGCTTTGCTACAGTAACATTAAATGGCAAGGTCGGGCTGTGGAATCTGTCAGCCAAAGAATTAGTTAGTGAATTTGAAACCTTGCATTTAGATGCCAAATTAATTAGTTTTAGTCCCGACGGAGAAAGGCTGGCTACTGTGGGAATTGATAAGACTGTGCGGCTGTGGAATTTAGCGGGGCGCCCGGTTGCTCAATTTACCTTTGAGGAGAATGTTGTTAGTGTCGGTTGGAGTGGAGATGGAAAGCAAATTGCTGTAGCTGGAAGCAATGGTACTGTCTGGTTGAGGCAGGTTGAAGGGTTGGAAGAATTGTTGAAGCAAAGCTGCGATTTTCTCAGCAGTCAACCGGAGTATTTGAGAAGGGTTTCTACTATCTGCAAGTAAGGTGTACAATGCGCCAATTGGTTTGTAGTGAGGACTTTAGTCCTTCCCTTTCAAAATCAGAGGACTAAAGTCCTCACTACAAACCTGCCAATTAGTTCGTAGTGAGGACTTTAGTCCTTCCTCTTTAAAATCGGAGGACTAAAGTCCTTACTACAAACCTGCCAATTAGTTCGTAGTGAGGACTTTAGTCCTTCCCTTTCAAAATCAGAGGACTAAAGTCCTTACTACAAACCTGCCAATTAGTTCGTAGTGAGGACTTTAGTCCTTCCCTTTCAAAATCAGAGGACTAAAGTCCTTACTACAAACCTGCCAATTAGTTCGTAGTGAGGACTTTAGTCCTTCCCTTTCAAAATCAGAGGACTAAAGTCCTTACTACAAACCTGCCAATTAGTTCGTAGTGAGGACTTTAGTCCTTCCCTTTCAAAATCAGAGGACTAAAGTCCTTACTACAAACCTGCCAATTAGTTCGTAGTGAGGACTTTAGTCCTTCCCTTTCAAAATCAGAGGACTAAAGTCCTTACTACAAACCTGCCAATTAGTTCGTAGTGAGGACTTTAGTCCTTCCCTTTCAAAATCAGAGGACTAAAGTCCTTACTACAAACCTGCCAATTAGTTCGTAGTGAGGACTTTAGTCCTTCCCTTTCAAAATCAGAGGACTAAAGTCCTTACTACAAACCTGCCAATTAGTTCGTAGTGAGGACTTTAGTCCTTCCCTTTCAAAATCAGAGGACTAAAGTCCTCACTACAAACCTGCCAATTAGTTCGTAGTGAGGACTTTAGTCCTTCCTCTTTAAAATCGGAGGACTAAAGTCCTTACTACAAACCTGAATTACGGGTTGGGTAACTGATAAATATCAATTTACCTTGACAGGCGAAACACTTACATTAGGATTTTTCACTCTTCTTAAAAGTTCTTGTCTGGCTTGTTCGGGATTTTGCCCTTTTGGGACTTGATATAATAATCTACAGGAACCGTCTTGAGGATTAGCTGCACAAATAATTAGTTGACCGCTGCCAGATGCACCTGCTGTGAGAATATTGTCCCAGCTTCCTTGGCCTTGCGAGTTGTTGAGAATTCCCGAGACTCGGGTGCAGCGAGTAATGGCGTCTTCTCCTGATTCATTGAAATAGTTATCAGCTACCCACAGAATAACGGGAATATTTTTGCCTTGTTGGACAGCAATTGTGGCCGGGCGGCCACCAGCAGCGCCACAGAAAAATGACGGAGTTTGGGCAAAAGCCTGACTGTTTGCTAAAATCGGAGCTGCAATGGCAATAATTGACACACTAAAAGCTGACTTTAAAAGCCGAAATTTCATGGGCGGTAATAAGCTTTTTCATTTATGGTTACTAATACTCTAAAAAGTTAGACTGCTGCTTGCCGGGAAGATTAGGCATTTAGGGAAAAAAATAAAAATTATTCTGTCAAGTTTTGCCGTAAGCGTTGCCCGGGCGAGACGATCGCCCATACTACCATTATCCAGACCAAAACCCACGGAAAATCCCTCGCTGACAAAGGCTGTGGCAAAAAATAGGTGCGATCGCAGGGGCTCGATCGCGAAGGTATAGGGTAAAGGTAAGGTTCTTAGCCGTTTTTGGCGATCGCCCCGTCCTTCCTCAGTCCGCCCCCCTAAATGGGAACCTGTGTTAGCATCAATAAAAATCTTCTCTTTAATAATCAACAATGGGCAATGTTCTGGTGCTGAATGCCTCCTACGAACCGCTCAACATCACCAATTGGCGAAGAGCGGTAGTTTTGTTGCTGAAAGGAAAAGCAGAACAGGTAGAACATAACGGGAAATTTATTGCGCCAAACTTCCCGCTACCAACTGTGATTCGACTGCGGCATTACGTCCGAGTTCCCTATAAGGATATTCCGCTTACCCGCCGGAACATCTTGCACCGTGACGCCCACTCTTGTCAATACTGTGGCTACACCGGGGACGATTTGACCCTGGATCACGTCATTCCCCGATCGCGCGGGGGAGGCGAAAGTTGGGAAAACCTCGCTACCGCCTGCGTGCGCTGCAATGTCAATAAAGGCAGTCGCACCCCGAAAGAAGCAGGAATGCTGCTGCGGTATCCGCCCAGGAAACCTCACAGCGGTCTTTATTTTGAAGTGACTAGGCACGTTAAGAGTGGTATGCACCAAGAATGGCAAAAATATGTAATCGGCCTTTGAAACCCCTGTCGCAAGAAAGCGCGGGGGTTTTTTGCGGAAGTTTTGAGTTGCAGGCGTGGCGCCATGAGTGCGTCGGGCCAATAGTTTTGAGTTGAAAAGTTAAATAGTAAAGACTCTTAACTCCGGTTTCTGTTAAGGAATATTGGGTTTGACAGCGCGGCATCTACAAAGAAACCGGGTTTAATTGGTTTTGGCGCGCAAATCCTGAAAGAATTAAATTGTGTATTTTTAACAATGAAAGACCACCAGCCTACCAATTCAGATGAAGTATCTGACAACCACGAAGCTGAGGTTGTACCATCCGCGAGTGTACCTGGGAAACGGCGCAGCAAAGCCGAAGTTGCTTCGGAAGACGATCGCGCCAGTCTGCGCGGGGAATTACTCGATCGCAAAATCGAGCAATTGCGCCAAATGTTCGATCGGCACAGAGGCGATCGCCAGTTAATATTATTGCAAGATTTTCCCGACCCCGACGCACTTTCGAGCGCTTGGGCTTACAAATTAATCGCCGAACAGTACGATATTCAATGCGAGATTATCTACGCCGGCGCCCTCAGCCACCAAGAAAATATTGCCTTAGTTAAATTGACAGGCTTACCGTTGCAGCGGTGGACGCTGGAAACGACAAAAACGAAGGATTTGTCGGCGTATCAGGGCTGCGTTTTTATCGACAACCAAGGCACGACTTGTAACTTAACTGAGTTTATTTTAGGGGCAGGAGTGCCGATCGCAGCAGTAATCGACCACCACAGTTTGCAGGGGGAAATGAACGCAGAATTTACGGATTTGCGTCCGGATATCCGCGCTACAGCCACGATTTTTACCGAGTATTTGCAGGCTGGAATGGTGGCTTTTGACGGTAGTGTCAGCCAGCACGTCAAGTGTGCTACGGCTTTGATGCACGGTTTGCGATCGGATACCAATGCCCTCAGACAAGCACAGGAGGAGGACTTTTTAGCTGCGGCTTATTTGAGCCGATTTTATGACCCGCAGTTGCTGAATGCGGTGTTACAGTCCTCTCGTTCTAAATGGGTGATGGATGCGATCGAGCGATCGCTCAAACACCGCATCGTCAAGAACAATTTCTCGATCGCGGGCATCGGCTACCTCCGCTATGACGATCGCGATTCCATTCCCCAAGCAGCGGACTTTTTGGTAACAGAAGAGAACGTACATACAGCCGTTGTCTACGCAATTGTGCACGACAAAGACGAAGAAATCGAAGTAGTAATCGGATCGCTGCGAACGAACAAACTGACTCTTGACCCCGATGAATTTATTAAAGAAGCCTTCGGTCAAGATGCTCAAGGACGCTTTTTTGGCGGTGGCAGAAGTCAAGCGGGCGGTTTTGAAATTCCGGTAGGATTTCTTTCAGGTGGAAATGAGAATAGCGATTATGCAAGGCACAAATGGGAAGTATTCGATTCTCAAATTAAGCAAAAATTAATGAGTTTAATTAGTCCTACCGATAATCCAGTTTACGATCGTTAAAGTTTGTATAGCCTTTCTCTCCAAGACTAAGGTACGTTGTTGGGCTTCAGCCCTCTGGTGGTGATGCTACACTCAGCTCGCGGAAACACCAAAAACTCCAATAACAGTCATACTTCATCTTTTTGAGAAGGTACGTTGTTGGGCTTGAGCCTCCTTGTGGTGATGGTACACTCAGCTCGCCGACGCAGCAAAAACTTCAATAATACTCATACTTCATCTTTTTGAAAAAGTTTATAGCCCTTCTCAAAAAGAAGAAGTATGTCTAATCATGGGTGATTGCTAATTGCTAATCGATATTCACTAAATGAACAAATAGTTATATAAGATATCCCTCGAAAGTTTTTGTCGGATTATCGCTAAAGAATTCGGTTTATTCATATTTTTTATACAAAAAAAGTACGTTGTTGCGCTTTAGCGCTCTATTTTAGACTAATAGAGCGCTAAAGCGCAACAACGTACCTTTAACGTACTTTTGAAGTAAACCTGACGACAGCGCAGGATTGTAAGGCAGTTGTACAATGAATAGGGCGAAAATGCGATCGCACCAAATCTCAAAAAAAGTGCGATCGCAAAACTATCAAAAAGGACAGCGACAGTGCATCTCTACCTAGTCCGTCACGGCATCGCAGCGGAACCCGAAGAATATGATACAGACGAGGAACGGCCCCTAACTAAAGAGGGCGATCGTAAAACCCGAAAAATCGCCCAGCGGCTGTACGAGATCGAAATTCAGTTCGATCTGATTCTTACCAGTCCCCTACTGCGCGCCACACAAACCGCCCAAATCCTGCTGTCAGCGGGTCTGAGTTCCCAAATAGAAGAATCCATCCCCCTCGCACCTTCAGGAGACATCGGGGACTGGCTGAGGTGGTACAAGCAGTGGCAGGAAACAGGGAACCGCAGCTTGGCCCTAGTGGGCCACCAACCAGATTTGGGCAATTGGGCTGAAACTTTACTTTGGGGTCGATCGCACGACGCGCTGATTGTCAAAAAAGCAGGTATCATCGGCTTAATTCTCCCCGAAACTGGCTCCCCAGTCGGCCGCAGCCAAATGTTCTGGCTGACTGGGCCCAAGTTTTTGCTCTCCTAGAAACGGCGAATCGCCCTCTTAAACCCAGATTTTCGGGCGCAGAAAGCGGGTGGGAGGGGCGAAAATATCTAGCGGTGCGATTGATAACTCCGTTGAAAAATCCCGTTTCTGAGCGGCGGAGTGCCTGAGTCGCGATCGAATTATTCTTGGTCGAGACGGTGACACGATCTTGCTTTCTGCTAATGTAATTTGATTAGATTCAACTCACACAACACGGTATCGCAATGGTCGTCGGCGAATTCAAACCAGGCTTAGAAGGTGTTCCCGCCACCTTGTCCAGTATTAGTTACGTAGATGGACAAAATGGGGTGCTGGAATATCGCGGGATTAGCATCGAGGAACTAGCACTCAAAAGTTCCTTTGTGGAAACGTCATATTTATTAATCTGGGGTGTACTTCCAACAAAGGAAGAACTAGAAGCTTTCGAGCATGAAATTCGCTATCACCGCCGGATCAAATATCGCATCCGCGACATGATGAAATGCTTTCCCGAAAGAGGACATCCCATGGATGCCCTGCAAGCTTCAGCAGCGGCTTTAGGTTTATTTTACTCGCGCCGAGCTCTGGCTAACCCAGCATATATTCGAGAAGCTGTAGTGCGGCTGCTAGCTAAGATTCCCACAATGGTAGCAGCCTTCCAGCAAATGCGGCGGGGTAATGACCCGCTGTTGCCGAGGGACGACTTAAACTACTCAGCTAACTTTCTGTATATGCTCAACGAGCGAGAACCAGATCCGCTGTTGGCTAATATTTTTGATGCTTGTCTGACTCTCCATGCGGAACATACTATCAATGCCTCTACATTTTCGGCAATGGTAACAGCTTCGACGCTAACAGATCCTTACGGGGTGATTGCTTCAGCAGTTGGCACTTTGGCGGGGCCGCTGCATGGGGGAGCGAATGAAGAAGTGATTGAGATGTTGGAGCAAATTGGTTCTGTAGAAAACGTGCGGCCTTTTGTCGAGAAGTGCGTTGAAAATAAGGACAAAATCATGGGTTTCGGACACCGAGTTTATAAGGTGAAAGATCCGAGAGCAACTATTCTTCAAGGGTTAGCCGAAAAGTTGTTTGACAATTTTGGTCGCGATGATTATTACGACATTGCTGTCAAGTTGGAAGAAGTCGTTGAAGAGAAATTGGCTCACAAAGGAATTTATGCTAATGTAGATTTCTATTCTGGTCTGGTTTACCGGAAAATGGGAATTCCGACGGACTTGTTTACACCAGTTTTTGCGATCGCCCGAGTTGCCGGTTGGCTTGCCCACTGGAAGGAACAGCTAGAGACAAACCGCATTTACCGCCCGACTCAAATCTATACGGGGACTCACGGTGCTCCTTATATTGCGATCGAGGAAAGACTGCCATCTTAACCTCAAAGCTGTAGCCGTAGGGTGCGTGGCCTTGCAAAAATCTGTCAATAAAAATTGACTTTTCGAGTAGCGACGCACCTTACCAAAATTTTGGGTTTGTTTCCTCATCTCTGGAAAAAAACAGGTGCGTCGCCATGAGATTGTCGCTGTTGATGAAGGATTGTCGATGGCGACACACCCTACGGCTTGACTTATTTATCTCAACTCCCGGTAGATACTTGGGACAAACCATTAAAAACGGTGATTACAGAGAACGGATGAGGTAATTATTAAATTATCTAAAGGTGGAAGAATAAGTAACATCTTCTTGGTATTGTAAATTTACAATTATTTTATAATTATAATTATAATTATGCGTATTGAAGAACTACATTTACAAAACTTTCGAGGTTTTCGAGAACTTAAATTAACACTTCCCTCTGATTTGGCTGTGTTCATTGGATCTAACGGTTCAGGTAAATCATCTATTTTAGATAGTATTGCTATACTTTTATCTCAATTTGTATCTGCATTTAGACGAAAAGATTCACAAGGATTCAAAGGAAAAGGATTAAGGGATGATGATATTAATATCAACTCAGATATGACCTTCAATAATATTTGTGTTGTTATTGACTCCAATAATACGCTATCATGGAATATCATACGTTTTAAATACGGAGAACATTCAAATAACACAGAAGCAATTAAAGAGTATGCTGTTCAGATTCTTCAAGACCTTGAAGATAAACCTGATTTAAGTATACCAATATTTGTTTATTATCAAACTCAACGTATAGTAATAAACTCTTCATCTGGCAAATATATAGCCACAAATCAATTTGATGCTTATAGAGCTTCCACAAGTACTATAACTGATTTTAGAGATTTCTTCGAGTGGTTTAAAGAAGAAGAAGAATATGAGAATGAAATTAGATTAAGAGAAAATATTGATTTTAGAAATAATAACCTAGAAATTGTGAGAAAAGCATTAGAAACATTTTTAGAAGGCTTTCCTGATACCGAGTTTTCAGATTTACATATAGTACGTGTAAGTTCTAGTAGAGAAGGTGGTATTCGTCATTTAAGTAAACCTTCATTAGTTATTAAAAAAAATGGTGAAAACTTTAAAATAGATCAACTTTCTGACGGTGAAAAAACTTTACTAATGATAGTAGTTGACATTGCGCGACGGTTAGCAATATTGAATCCTAGTATTACAAATCCTTCAGAATTACTAGAAAAAGGAACAGGAATAATATTAATTGATGAAATAGATTTACACTTACATCCTCAATGGCAAAGAATTGTCATTCCCAGTTTTAGAAAAACCTTCCCAAATTGTCAGTTTATTGTTACAACTCATTCACCCCAAGTCTTGAGTGGAGTCAACCGAGAAAACGTATTTATTTTAGAAGATTCAAAAATACTAGAATTTACACCCCACACTTTTGGGAGAGACAGTAATTCAATTCTGTTTGAAGTTATGGGTGTAGAAAAAAGACCTGTAAAAATGCAGGAAAGAATAGACAAATGTTTTGAAATGATAGATAATGATAACTTAGAGGAAGCTAAACTAGAACTACAAAAGTTATCTGAATTATTGGGAAATAACGATCCAGAATTAGTAAGAGCTTATACACTTATAGATTTTTTAAACAGGGTAGAATGAAACGTATTATCAAAGGTTCTGAACCTCCATGTCTTTTACAATATCGTCAAACAAACGACGCAAAATATGATAATTATCGTCCAAAAGAACCTTTAAAAAAGGCATTATTGGAAGAACAAGGTTATATTTGTTGTTATTGTATGCAACGAATATCTATAGATGATATGGAAATTGAACATAACAAAGCTCAAAACGAGAATTGCTATCCAGAGTTACAACTAGACTACAAAAATTTACTAGCTTCTTGCACTGGTAATAGAGGTAAAGGATTAAAAAATTTTCATTGTAATGCAAGAAAGGGATATTACGAAGGAAAGAATATCAATTATACAATAACTCTTAATCCAGCAGATAGTAATAAAAATTGTGAACATTACATCAAATATAGTTCAACTGGAAAATTATTATCTGCATCTGATGATGAAACTATTAATCGTGAACTAAATGAAATTTTAAATCTGAATCACCAAAATCTTATAGATAATCGTAAAATAGCTTTAGATGTTATTATTCACGTATTAAATAAAAAGTTTTCCAATAAAACTTGGTCAAAGGAAGCTATCAAAAAGAAAGTAGAAGAACTGAGTAGCAAGGATGCAGAAGGCAAGTATAGTCCGTACTGCCAATATATTGCTTGGTATTTAACCAAAAGATTAAATAACCCTTAAACCGTAATTTAAATATTATTAGTGCGATCGCCGATCTTGTAGAGTGTGTTAATGAAATGTAACGCACCTTGTTTGTTTCTCAGCAGCAATTCCAAATTCCAAATCTGCTACTGTTGAAAGCCTTACGCCAAGAAGATTTTTAAATTCTTGATAGTTTGAGCGATCGCTGAAACGGCGCAAAATTATTCTGAATTTATTTTTGCTGAACCTTATCGCTTTTAACAATTTTTTAAAATATGCTAAATATTAGATCGGTCAACGTAGTTTTTGGAGAGGCAGATGATGCAGGCGATGCAGGAAATCGCCCTCTAAAACACATCAAATCATTTGAGAATATTTGTTGTTGGGTGAAATAGCGATCGCCCCTTACAAACTTGAGAAGATGAATGTTGAGGCGATCGCTATTTCATATTTTATGGTGGCTTGCTAGTAGTTGCACTTCTGCTTCTTGTAATTAGAGCATTAAGTTGAGAATGGAACTTTGGCAAACTTTATAAAGCCAAACGGTGCGTCAGAAATATGCTTTCCGTACAACTTGAAAATCTCAAATCTGACGCACCCTACTAGACATCCCAAGAATTGCCTGTCTTGAACAGGCAGGATGCCTGTTCCACAATAATTATGGGAGATGTCTACTAGCTAAATCTAAACAGATTGAGTTACATGATGGCGGCTAGTCAACTTATCCAATTGATTCACCAACAAACTCAGGAACAATCCCACATCGGTGACAACTCCAGTAGATTCGATCGACCCCCGATCGCTCAATTTCGTCACCACAGCCGGATTAATGTCCACACAGACCATCTTTACACCCGCCGGAGTCATATTTCCCACACCAATGGAATGCAGCATAGACGACAGCATTAACACCATATCCGCGCCCCGTAACAGCTCAGTATACTCTTCTTGAGCCTTCACCAAATCCATTTGCGTGTCGGGAAGCGGCCCGTCATCGCGGATCGAACCAGCCAGAGAATACGGTATATTGTGCTTCACGCACTCGTACATCACACCGCTAGTAATCACGCCTGCTTCCACGGTTTTAGCAATACTGCCATAACGGCGCACAGTGTTAATCATTTTCAAGTGGTGTCGGTGTCCGCCGCGCACAGCTACGCCACGTTTCATGTCAACTCCCAAAGAAGTTCCCATGCTCGATTGTTCCATGTCGTGAACTGCGATCGCATTTCCACCTAACAATGCTTGCACGTAACCTTCGCGAATCAAATGCGCTAAATGTTCGCCACCGCCGGTGTGGATCACAACAGGCCCCGCCGTCACTACAACTTTACCGCCCCGATCGCGAATTTGGCGCAATTCCCACGCTACTTGTTCCACTACCAATTCTACCCGGCGCTCGCTAGAAACGCTACCGGACATGAAGCTAAATTCTTGAGAATTGCGCTGTTCCCGCGATTCTGTTTTGCGGATAGTGCGGATACCGACGACATCGACAACGACTTTTTCACCTATTTTTAAATCGCGCAACAATTTGCACGTAGCCACCGGGCCTTCTGCGGTTTCAGTAATCGCAACTGCACCATCCATCCGCTGATTTCGTGCTTTCACCCACTGACCGTTTACCCGCACTTCTGTAGGATAAATTGTACTAACGTAAAAGTCGTCTGGGCCGACACCATCTTGCACGACATCTTCTAAAATAGCGTCGCAAATCTCTTGCGGCGGTGGCACTGCACCCAAGTCAATCAGCAATCCCATGATTTCTTCCATCACATCGTGGGAAGGTGCCGAAACTTTCACATCCGCAGATGATGTGCTTTGACGCTGTTCTCCTAAATTGAAATTGAGCACTTGGAAACTGCCGCCGTTTTCGATAATTAAGTCTAAAGCACGACTGATTAAACCAGCATCGAGCAAGTGGCCTGCCATGCGAATGGTGCGGCTTTCTACCATCACGTTTGCCGATCGATCTTCTTGCACAGGTTCATTCACCCGCAGCGTCAAACACTTACAGGCACCGCCCGCTTTCAAAAATTCGCTCATCGGGGTTTCAATGACTTGGAAGCCGGCTTGAGTGATGCGCGTTTTCAAGCCTTCGCTCACCTTGTTCATTACCACAACTTTGTCAATATTGACAGCATTGCAAGCAAAATTAGCGGCATCTGCTTCTTCGATCGCAATCCGTTTTTCCGGCGCTACTCGCATTTCAATTAAGCGGTTCGAGTAAGAGTCAAATGCTGCGGGATAGTAGAGCAAATAGCCGCCTGTGAGCGGACAAAAACAGGTGTCTAGGTGATAGAAACGTTCGTCTACTAAACGCAGCGACAGCACTTCAATATTCAGCCAGTTTGCTAGCAATGGGTGCGAGTCGAGTTCGGAACGGAAGCCGTATCCTGCCCACAACCAGCGTCCTTCGCGATCGAGCAAAGCATCGCCCGCACCCTCAAACGGCAAATCTTTGGGGAGTTCGTGCACGGTGAAACCTTTGCTTTCAAACCATGCTTTAAAATAGGGTTCTTCGCCTTGGCGTTCCTTGTGATAGAAGCGGCTGAGGACAAAAGTATTGCCTAAAAGTAAGCCAGCGTTGGCGGTGAACACCATATCCGGCCAGCCTTTTTCGGGCGGTACCAAGTCTACAACGGCGTTGTCTTTCAACACGTGGTAAAGTTTCTCCCACTGTTCGACGGCGCGATCGCGCGATGATTTGTGGACATTTCCCTCCATCCAAGGGTTAATCACGTAATCTACATCGTAGTGGTCGGGAGCGCACATCAGGAAGCGAATTGAGTCAGTCATAATTCAGTTAAAATGTGGTAGATGCTACAGACTTAAGTTGAGATAGTATGTATTAAATCAACTCTCAAATTCACTCCCAAGAGAAAGAGTGAAACGTCTGGCAGCGAAAAAAGTAGCTTTTAATTATATCACAGTTAGGTTAAAATCAAACTCAACCACAGAGAGTTTGCATGAAATATCGGAGAAAATTTCAGGTTTTGACATTATTTTCGGTCAATTACCTTTCATAAAAGGTTCGTAGTGAGGACTTTAGTCCTTCTTTCTGAGGACTAAAGTCCTCACTACAAACCTATTTTACTTTTGACTTTTTGCGAAATCGGTAGTTCGATCGCAAATTCTGTACCTCGGTCAACTTCTGAATGACACCACAAATTACCGCCGTGGCGGTCTTTCACAATTTGGTAACTAATCGACAATCCCAAACCAGTGCCACTGCCGATCGGCTTTGTACTAAAAAATGGGTCAAACATCCTTGACTGAACCTCGGGACAGATACCGGGCCCGCTGTCAGCAATCCGCACGCACACTTGATTTTCGCTGCTGACTTCCGTAATAATGCGAATCTGACTAACTTTGTCATTACAGGTTGCTGATGACTCTTCCACAGCATCGATCGCATTTGACAGCAAATTCATAAAAACTTGGTTTAATTGCGCCGGATAACACTCGACATTTGGCAGTTTGCCATAATTTTTGACAACTTGAATTTCCCGACCTTCTAGCTGTGACTGCAATCGATGCTGCAAAATCACCAAAGTGCTCTCTATCCCTTCATGAATGTCGGTGACTTTGCGCTCTTTTTCATCGAGTCTCGAAAAGTTTCGCAAGGACAACACGATCTGCTTAATTCTGTTAGCACCTGCTTGCATTGAAGCCAGCACTCTGGGGAAATCCTCAGCGATAAAATCCACTTCTATTTCTGCCAATTCTTCGGCAATTTCTGGCACTGGTTCGGGATAATTTTGCTGGTAAAGCTGGATCAATTTTACCAAATCTTTAGCGTACTGTGCGGCGGGAATAATATTGCCGTAGATGAAGCTGACGGGGTTATTGATTTCATGGGCAACTCCCGCCACCATTTGCCCAATACTTGACATTTTTGCGGCTTGAATCAGTTGTGATTGAGCATTTTTTAAGTATTCCAGAGTTTGTTCTAACTGTTGGGCTTTTTCTCGTTCTCGCTGTTCGCTACTTCGCAAACTTGCTTCGGCTTGTTTGCGATCGCTAATATCGATATGCGTGCCCGTCATCCGCAAAGGATTTCCCGAATCATCACGTTCCATCACCTTAGCTTGAGCCAAAATCCACTTCCATTCGCCGAATTTTGTCAGCATCCGAAATTCTGCTTCGTAGGTCGGTTTTTTGCCTACCACGTGAGCATTTATCGCTGCTGTAGCCAGAGGCAAATCATCTGGATGTACAAGTCTTTCCCAGGCTGCATAACTATTTTCTATTTCCTCTACTTCATATCCCAGCATCGTCTTCCACCGTGAATTAAAATAGACTTCTCCCGTGGCAAGATTCCAATCCCACAATCCCGTCGCACTGGCTTCAAATGCCAGGTAAAAACGTTCTTCGCTAATTTGCAGCGCTGCTTCCGCTTCTTTGCGATCGGTGATATCCATTACTGTTCCAAACAGTTTAATTACTTCTAGGGATTTGTTAAAAATAGCTTCTCCCCTTGTTTCGAGGTATCTGATTTGACCGCTGGGATGCAAAATTCGCAACTCTTTTTTGTAGGAAGTTCCCTGTGAGATACCAAGGCTGACAGTTTGTTGAAACAACTCTCTGTCCTCTGGATGATACATCTGTAAAAGTTCGATATATGTCGGTTCAGGTGCGGCTGAGTCCAGACCAAAAATGCGAAATACTTCTTCCGACCAAATATTTTTATTGGTGACGATATCGAATTCCCAATTGCCGATATGGGCAATTTTCTGGGCTGCTGCTAGACTAGCTTCGCTTTTTTGCAATTTAAGTCGCTGCTCTTTATCTTGTTCCAGAAGATTGGCTTGAGCGATCGCAATTCCCATTTGTGCGGCGACAGCTTTCAATAATCTGATCTCATTTTGCGTCCAGTGGCGGGGGAGATCGTACTGATGCAAGCAAATCATGCCGTTAGCTTTTCCTTGGTAGGAAGTCCGGATGCACATCATCGAATTCAAACCTATTTGACAGCACAAATCTCGGTATTTTTCTAGCAGCGGTTCTGCAAAAACATCGTCAGAAACTACAACTTTGTCTTGGGACAATACAAACTCAGCATGAGGATTGTCTATCAAGGTAATTCCCAAATCTAAAAGCGATTTAATTTCAGATTTTTTGTACTGACCTACACAAGAAAGGCGGGGAATTGGGTCTTCTTTGTAGGTATGAATTGAGCAGTAATCGGCATTAAAAATCCGACCTATTTGGGCAACCGCTGTTTCAAAAACTTGATCCTGCTTTAAACTATAACGAATCTCCAGACTAATTGTTTCTAGCAGAAATCTTTGCTTGATTTGCCGCTCCAAAGCAGCCAAAGCTGTTTTAAGCTCGAATTCTGCTTGTTTGCGATCGCTAATTTCAGTAGCAGTTCCCAGAATTTTCCAAGGTTTGCCCTCCACCGTCCTTGAAAACACCGTATCCCGGCTAAAAAACCAGCGAAATTCACCATTTTTGTGTTCTATTTGGTATTCAAACTCAAAGCTTTCACCATCTTTTGATGTCTGAATCCTCCTCATGTGTTCTGAGAATGCTGGCAAATCGTCAGGGTGTATTAAGTTAGGAAGAAATGCTGCTGGCATTTGCTGTATTTCTTCCAGCGAGTAGCCAAGATCGATATATAGTTCGCGATTGAGATACAGAATTCGCTGTTCTATCACATCGTAAACGTACAAAACATTAGGATTCATTTTAATTACTGCCGACAGCCATTGCTGACTTTCTCGCAGTTGTGCTTCGACCCGCTTGCGTTCTTCTATTTCTGCTTCCAGGCGCGCATTTTGTGCTACTACTTGCCGAGAAAGCCTGCTCAGATGCATTTGACTTTCGACGCGCGCGACCAATTCTTCTATTTGAAATGGTTTAGTAATGTAGTCTATAGCTCCCAGCGAAAAAGCTTTAACTTTATCAAAAGTTTCATTTAAAGAGCTGATAAAAATTACAGGAATATCTTTGGTTTCAGGAGCAGCTTTTAGCTGTTGGCAGACTTGATAGCCATCTAGACCGGGCATCATAATGTCCAGCAAAATTAAATCTGGTGGAGTCGATCGCGCAAACTTAAGGGCTAATTTTCCATCTAGTGTTGGCCGCACTTGATATCCCCGGTCGGACAACAACTTGGATAAAAGACGCAAGCTTTCTGGGTGGTCGTCAACAATTAAAATGTTTTGTTTTAAGCCAGATATTTCAGATTGTTTTGTTGTTATTTTGGCGTATTTTTGGTCAAATTTATTCACGATAACCCCTCAGAGTCTTAGGAATATCTACGCAGCTTTTCTATCTATAGCGTTTACTATTTTGTTTTCATATGATAATTTTGCTGCGTAATATAGTGTGTATTAATCAAATTGTAAGAATCATTAAAGCGCAAGTGCTTATAGGTGGAACTATGAGCTTGCGGCAACAATAAAATTGGGTAGATGTTGATTTATGGCGCGAATTTGAGCAGTATAAGTTTCTATCAGCTCCGCATCCTGTTTGTCAATCGCTGGTCATTCTATTTGAGATTGGAGATTTCGGGGTCAGACGTTCGGCTAGGGCGATCGTCCAACGATTTTAGATTTACAAGGGTAGATGAATCTGGGAGATTGAACTTTTATCTAAAATTTTGGGATGCTCTTCAACAGTTGACAGTTGACAGTTGACAGTTTGAGAGCGACCTCTACCTATAGGTCAGAGGATTGGAGTAATGAATAGTCTGATTTTAATTTCTCCCTCAAAGACTTGGGGCTTTCAACCAATTCTTTCTGGTGACAGAAGAATGTGAGACGGTATCCGTTTTTGGACAGGAGTCATTGAGTGGCTGTATGCGATGCTTTTATTAGCTATGGCAGCATAAATCAGACACACAGCTTCCCTTTTGTGCTATGCCAGTGGCACTGTCCGATCGCCTGCCAACATAACGCACCCCTTAATTTCTATTCAGTCTATCAAAAATGTCTGCATCTTTAATTTTTTGTTTCAGCAAATTATTGCAGGCGATCGAGAAAACAGCCGATATTCCTCAAATAACGCATAAATCCGGCAAATTTCATTAAATATAAAATTCAAACAGTGATTAGAACGCGGTTTCGCTACTATTGGGCTAGTTCCTCAATGTTTGTTTTTAAGTATATCTACCGGCTCTGCACGGCAAGCAAATCGAGCCTGACAACCGGCTACCGTATCTTAAGTTTTGTTGAGGCGTTGGCGCGATCGGGGCGATCGCCTGTACAGCATCTAGATTGTCTGCGATATTAGAGGAGGAGAGGATTTGACGAGTAGGGAATAGGGCCTTGAAATCTACAATTTAAATGCCGTACAGCTTACTCATCAGTCAATATCAATCTAAAATCTAAAATCTAAAATGGCACGATCTATGGCATCTTTGTGGGAGCGTGCAATTCATCGCAAGCAGCATACACGGCTTTGACATTATACCAATTCAGAAAAATTCGAGCAATTTCTAAAGCTAACTGCGACTTACCTCGGTCAATCAACCACTGCAAAAAAGGTTTCATAGTGCGCTCGTTCAGCATCCCGCCCAAAGATAAAACTCCCCACAGTATTTGGTGCAAAACAGTCATTTGAATCATCAGCCGCACTTCCCAACTCGGGTGTTTTTGATAAAACAAAACTCCCATTCTCCCGCGCTGAATTTCCCTGTCAATCATCCCAGGAATTTGGTCTAAACTAAAAGGTGGATGCCAGTGATAGCCGACAGCATCCGGACATTTAATCAATTTTAAATTTAATTTTTTTAACCTAACTCCCAATTCCAAATCTTCCCATCCGTAAAGTTGAAAGCGAGTGTCAAACAGTCCAGCTTCCAGCAGCCAGTGACGGGCGATGGCGACATTTCCCGTAGCAAAATAAGCAGCCGAAAAATCAGTTATTTTGTAAGGTTCCGCAGTGGGATTGTCGAAATTGCAAGTATTAATCACACTGCCGTAAGTAAAAACCGCATCAGTATCTTTGTAAGCCTGTAACAAAGCATCTGCGTGTGCTTGCAAAAAATCCTTTGTGACGACTAAATCGCTATCAATAAAAATAATTGTCTCGCCTTTAGCATCTTCAACGCCCAAATTCCTGGCGGCGGCGGGGCCTTGGTGAGATTGACAGATCGATCGCACGTGCGGCAAAAACTCGGCATCTGCGGCCAACCACTCCAGCGTGCCATCTGTCGAGCCGTCATCGACTACAATTACCTCATAATCTGCGATCGTGCTACCAAACTGCTGGTTTTCCAAAGCCAGTAGACATTTTGCCAAAATCGGTTTACGATTGTACGTCGGAATCACAACACTAAAAAACACGGCTTTTCCCCATCGCCACAGTTACCGTATCCCACGGTAGCAGATTTTTCGCAGCAAGTCCTCATGGGAAATAGCAAAGTTGAGCAAAAAAAGAATATCTAAATCTGTACTATTTCTGACAAGAATTGATCTCAATTAGGTGCATAATAAAAAGTTGGTTAAATTCCAATACGGTTGGGTTAACACTGTTTATGACCCGGAGATCCCCCTAAATCCCCCTTAAGAAGGGGGACTTTGAGAAGAATCTTGTCCCCCCCTTTTTAAGGGGGGCTAGGGGGGATCGGGCTCGGGCCCAACCGTATTAAGTTAAATTCAGGATCTAAATAGCAATGAGTCGCGCTAAAAAAGTTGTGCTAGCATATTCAGGCGGAGTCGATACCTCCGTCTGCATTCCTTACCTCAAAAACGAGTGGGGAGTCGAAGAGGTAATTACTCTGGCGGCGGATTTGGGACAGGGAGACGAATTAGAACCAATCCGCAAAAAAGCTTTAGCATCCGGTGCTTCGGAATCGCTGGTAATCGATGCTACCGAGGAATTTGTCAAAGATTATGCCTTCCCAGCCATTCAAGCTAACGCGCTTTACGAAAACCGCTATCCGCTTTCGACGGCTCTAGCTCGCCCGCTGATTGCTAAACTGTTAGTAGAAGCTGCCGAAAAGTATGGTGCAGATGCGATCGCCCACGGTTGTACTGGTAAGGGAAATGACCAAGTACGGTTCGATGTGTCGATCGGCGCGCTGAATCCCAAGATCAAGATTTTAGCACCAGCGCGGGAATGGAAAATGAGCCGCGAAGAAACAATTGCTTACGGCGAAAGATGCGGCATTCCGTCGCCCGTGAAGAAGTCTTCGCCTTACAGTATCGATCGCAATTTGTTAGGAATGGCGATTGAAGCCGGCATCCTCGAAGATCCTTGGGCTGAACCGCCGGAAGAAGTTTATTTGATGACAAAGGCGATCGAAAACACCCCCGACAAACCCGAATACCTAGAAATTGGTTTTGAGAGCGGAAATCCTGTCAGTTTGAACGGCAAAGAATTATCACCAGTCGCCTTAATTACCCAACTCAACGAAATAGTTGGAAATCACGGCGTCGGACGGATTGACATGATTGAAAACCGCCTAGTTGGGATTAAATCGCGGGAAATTTACGAAACACCAGCAATTTTAGTTTTGATGCACGCCCACCGAGACTTAGAAAGTTTGACTCTGACAGCAGATGTGACTCGATACAAGCGCGGCATCGAAGAAACCTACAGCCAAATGATTTATAACGGTCTTTGGTACAACCCGTTAAAAACTGCTTTAGACGCATTTATTCAGGACACGCAAAAGCGAGTAACTGGAACCGTGCGCCTCAAACTGTTCAAAGGAAATGCCACAATTGTCGGCCGCAAATCCGAGAATTCGCTGTACAGTTTCGACTTAGCAACCTACGGCGCCGAGGATGAATTCGACCACAAAGCCGCCGAAGGATTTGTCTACGTTTGGGGACTGCCAACTCGCGTTTGGTCGGAGAAAAATCGGGGTTAGATATTGGCTGAAAAATCAGCCCACCGAATAGAATTCGGGGAGTTTACGGGCACACAAACAAAGTCCGGATGGTGCGCGGACTAAGAATAAGGTGGGCAATGCCCACCTTATTTGTTAAAGTAGGGATAAAATAGTTGAAAATCTTATAAACTGCCATGACAGCCTCAATTGCGACAGTTATCGAAACGAATATTACAGCAACTTCATCCCACTGGACAACCGCGACTTGGGAAGACTACCTGGCTGTTCGCGACGATCGCAAAAATGATAATATCGGATTGTTCTTTAATTGCGATCGGCTCTTGGTCATCGATATGGGAAAAGAAGGAATCAATCACGCCAGCATCAATAACTTGTTCACCATGTTGTTTGCTTTCTGGTTTAGTCAAGTACCAGGACTGATATTCAGTTCCCTGGGCGGCTGCTTGCTGGAAAAACCGAAAAAGCAAGCTGCTTCGCCAGATTTAATGCTTTATATAGGTAGCGAATACCCAACTTGGCAAAGAGGAGAACGGCGTTACATTAATTTAGAACAGTGGCGAGTACCGGATTTAGTAGGCGAAATTTCTGACACAACTTTAACAATAGATTTAGACGAAAAAAAATATCTCTATGCCGATTTGGGGATTCCTGAATATTGGGTAATTGACGTTAAAGGTTTGCGAGTTTTTGCCTTTCAGTTGCAGTCAAACGGCAAGTATCAGGAATGTGAAACTTCTCTAGCACTGTCAGGGCTGCCAGTTTCTTTATTGAATCAAACTTTGGAACGTTTGAATGAAGAAACAAATGGCAGTGCAGCTATGTGGTTTGCTCAACAGATTGCGACCTTGAAAACAGAGTGAGCGTGGTATAATAAAAGTGGTCGGAATCTACAATTATCAAAAACTCCATATAAAGCCAATGGTTGCAAATCAAAGCCCAAATTACATCTCGCCGGAAGAGTATCTAAAATTAGAAGAACTCAGCCAGATCAAACATGAGTATATTCAGGGCGAAACCTACGCAATGGCAGGTGCTACTGAATCTCATGTGACAATATGTGTCAACTTAGTCAAAACACTAACCGATCATGTCCGGGGCAATGGCTGTAAGCTCTACACTGGAGACATGAAAGCTAGGATTGAATCTAGGAATATTTGTAATTGCTCAACTAGGGGAAAAAATGGAGCCATCAATAGAGAGAGCTTGTTGAATAGATTGATAAGCAGTTAAACCCTGACGCTTGCCAGTATTAACAACCGAACGAACTGCTGCAAACAAATCTC
>NZ_JAAFKG010000018.1:0-102596 GCF_013299185.1 Microcoleus sp. bin48.metabat.b7b8b9.023
TGATAGGCTTGACAGTATTCGTCTACAAAACTGACTGTAGGGACTGGTTCGCGGGGTACTACCATACATTTTAACTATTTGACGGCTTCAGGAATATTATACTATGGCTAAAGTGATGAAAGAGCGCTAAACCCACAGGCAATAGAACCACGGGTTGGACGACGTGGAACGGTAAGCGATATCCGCTTTCATGCTGGAAATAAGTAGAAGGAAGAAGTCCGAGGGAAGTCGGAAGAAGGAAGAAAAGCCAGCCAGTAAGCTTTTGAGAGAAGGAGATCTTGGTTTTAATTAAGTGGACTTACTTAGTACAGTCTCGTTTCTTTTCTTCGCTTTCTATAAAAAAGCAAGAAATGAGGTTAGGTCTAACCTTCAAACATTTAGTGCGATCGCCGATTTTAATTAGGTTAGTTTTCCCGATCGATCTCACAAGCCCAATTGTTTTTGTCGATCGGGCGATCGCCAGCTACATCTCAAATTACTCGAAGTTCTATTTATGGAGAAAACATGATGTCTGATGAGCTTTGCCGCCGTCAATTTTTGAAGGCAGGTGTCGGTTTAATTGCTGGAATAGGAAGTGCAGTTATGTTTGGCGATCGCCCCGTCGTTTTAGCCCAACCCGCTAGGCAGCCTTCGCAAACCAAGAATACACTTTATACAAAGGGACGCTATCTTTTTGATTCAAGCGGGCAGAAGATAGTCCTGCGAGGAATTAACCTACCCCTCCTGGATGACTGGAATTTTCCTCAAAGCGATCGACTGGCAGAATTGGAAAAAACAGGAGCCAATGCTGTCAGAATCCAATGGTACAAGGATTACGGTCAACTGACTCGCCCTGCCTATTCGCTGCAAAACTTGGATAATTTTCTCGCCAAATGCAAGGCGAACAAAATTATTCCGATCCTGGGGTTGTTTGACTTAACCTGTCAGCCCGATACCACCCTCCTCAACACCCAGTTGATTCCTTGGTGGACTTCCGAACCTGTTTTGGCTGTATTGAAAAAACATCAGCGGTATCTGATTGTTAATCCTGCTAACGAATTGGGTGTCTATCGTTGGGCGAGCAATTCTGTGGCAGCATTGGAGGCGTATAAAACCTCATATAAAAATGCAATTGCTAGGATTCGACAACACTTGCAAGTTCCGATCGCAATTGATGCACCTGATTGCGGTAGTTCGATCGAAGTGTTCGCCAAGATAGGTCGGGAATTAATCGATAGCGATCCAAATCGCAATCTTTTGTTTAGCGGACACGCTTATTGGGCTGGTTATGATGGAATGTCGCATCTTAATGCAGTCATCAAAGCTAATTTACCGATCGTCTTTGGTGAAATCGCCAACAAACAAGATGAATCGATCGCGGGAAAAACCGCATACTGCTACTACGATATCGATGGCCGTAAGGAAAATCATTCACCCCAGAATAATTTTACCTATCAAGCGCTTTTGAAGGTGCTAAAAGAGCAGGAAATTGGTTGGCTGGCTTGGTGTTGGTGGAAGGATGGTTGCGATCGCAGGGAAATGACTCGGGACGGGAATTTCTCAGGTCTTACGCCCTACGGCAAAGATCTGGTAAATAATCCTATCTACGGCTTGAAGGCGACTGCTCGGCGCTCCACTGCTTTTGAATAGTTAATAGTTGATCGACAAGTATTAGACAATTGACAGCATATTTGATTTTTATGCTGCCAAATGCCCAACACTAAATATTTGACGATCGGCTCAAAACTCAAAAACAGGCCAGTCTGGTTGCCGCACGTAGCTAGTCATGTCGTCAAACTTCCGCAGTTCGGCTTTGTGCACCCACAAATCCTGGGGCGTGTCGAGCCATTGGTCGTTTAACTCAGCCATCAGGGCAGAAAAATGAGCGCGGTTTAGGTTCGGCCCGGTGTCCCCAAAATAAGCCAGAGTAATGTGTGCCGTAAAATGATATTGCTGTTCAATTCCCAAAGCAATTAAATCGGGATTTTGATAGATCGATCGACGAAACTCCAGAATTTGCTTGTAAGAGTTTTCGTCCGTCGGTGCCAAACACACACCTACAGCTCTAGTCATCACCATCAACCCCAGCACCGTCCAGCGTATGGGAGGGCCGCCCGCCAAGGGTTTGCAGGCCGCAAAACCATCTTTCATGCGATCGCGCAGTTGCCCCTCAAATTCTGGATTTTTCTCAGAGGCATCTCGAAAAGCGCTGCTCCAAATCAGATCGGCCACGGTTAAATGGAAGCTATCAGGAGGCAGTGCTACGATCGCACCGTCCGCGATTTCCTGCAATAGCCGTTGTTGGACCGAGTGTAAATTAGTATAAAGTGCAGTATTGTCTGCATCTTCTCCCGCAGGTGGCGTAATCACCGAATAACCCGGAAAAGGTACAGGAGTTCTGTGACCGACTTCATCAGGTTTAAATTTTGGAGATTCCTGAATGTGTTCCACCTGGGACTTGTAGGAGTCCAGCAGCGTCATTCGCGCCACCCGATTTACGTAAGCTTGATAAGTATCATCCAATCTTGATTTCCTCGCGGTGAAATACTGCCACACCAAATTTTATATTATCGTGCGGGCTTCCAACAGATACATTTAACCCGGCAAATCCAGGACTAAGCCTGATACTACCGTGTATGGCAATACAGAAAAAGCTGCAAGCTCTCCTGTCAAGGAGGTATCTCTCAAAGCTTTCAACAAGATATTGAAAGCGCCATTTGAATTTCTGTCCACACTTTGAACGGGTTTTTGATGTGTATTCTTCCGTTATGCCTACTACAAAACTGCCATATTTAACAGCAGCTTGATGCTTCAACATTTGCTGGAAATGATAATGACTCTAAGTGACCATGGTCTTAGCTGTTTTAATCGCTAAAGCATTTTTTTTTCTCAATCTACACTACCAGCTTTTACCTAATTATTCAAGAATTTTCTAGAAAATCATTTACTTTGTATCAACAGTCTGATTCAGGATATGTTGGACTTCGGGATCGTGCAAATCTGATTTTTTGGCCTGCTGAACTTGAAATATGCCAATTTACCTGTTTTGGGGGGAAGACGACTTTGCGATCGCGCAAGCAGTCACAAGTTTGCGCTCCTCAGTCCTCGACCCCAACTGGGCTAGTTTTAACTATGACAAGATTGTTGCCGATCGACCCGACGCTGTGGTTGAAGGACTCGATCGAGCTTTAACGCCACCCTTCGGCACCGGCAGCCGTTTTGTCTGGCTCGCAAATACTACTGTAACGCAGCAGTGTTCTGCGGAACTTTTAGCCCAATTGGAACGCACTCTGCCAGTCATACCCCCCAGTACCGTATTGCTGCTGACATCCGTCAAAAAACCCGACAGCCGGCTCAAATCTACCAAGTTAATCGCCAAGTCCGTCGAATTTCGAGAATTTTCACCGATTCCGCCTTGGAATGAAAAAGAGTTAGCCCAGCGGGTGCGCCAAGTTGCCGGGGAAATGAATGTTAAATTGACCGCCACCGCGATCGAACTTTTGGCCGAATCCATCGGTAGCGATACGCGCCAGCTATACAGCGAACTCGAAAAATTGCTGCTGTTTGCCGGCAATCGCAGTCAACCTCTCAACCCCGAGGAAGTCGCCGCACTGGTGCACTGTCACGCCCAGAATACCTTTCAGCTAGCCGATGCGATACGCGCCGGCAATACCTCCGGTGCTTTAGAGTTATTGGCGGGCTTAACGGCTCAGAGCGAGCCTGGTTTGAGGATTGTGGCGGGCTTGACTGGTAAATTTCGGATTTGGCTGTGGGTGAAGGCGATGATCCAAGCGGGCGATCGCGATGATAAAATTGCTCAAGCTCTAGACCTCGGCAATCCGAAACGAGTATACTACTTTCGCCAAGAAGTCAAGAACGCCAGCTTAGAAAAACTGCAAAAAAGTTTGCCTTTGCTGCTAGAGTTAGAAGCTTCTTTAAAGCGGGGCCGGGAAGAAGTCTCAACCCTGCAAACCAAAGTAATAGAACTTTCTAGCTTGTTTCGCTGACGAGAGACCGCGCAGCAAAATTGGCGGATTATATCATGTCCGGTCGATTACCATAACAACAACGGTTTAACGGTTTGTAGTGCGGGCTTAAGCCCGCAGCCAGAGTGCGGACTCGCCGGTTTGTAGTGCGGGCTTAAGCCCGCAGCCAGAGTGCGGACTCGTATTCCACACGTGCGATCGAATTTTACTGCCGTTAATCGATCGGACAATATCTTACTGTAAATTTTTACAACAAAGTCCGCGATCGGATATATCTTTAGATGTGCGATCGCGCACAAAAAGCTCAATAACTACGAGAAATACTCTCAGAATGCCACAGTAGAAGTTAATGTGTTGACATACTCCCCACCATAAAGGCATGGGATTCTGGATTCAAACAGCTTTCTTCAAGCACAGCTTGTCTGATGTTGCCTGGCCCATAGGTTGATGCCCCAACCTATAAGATTTTTTTGGACTATAGAGTTGAGACCGGATTTTTACATCTCGCGAATCAACAATCTATGATTCTATCGTCAGTAACTCAGGGAGTCAACGCCACTGAGCTTGTAAGAGTAATTGAGCAAGCTATACTGACGGGCCAAGCGTCTTAACTGACTACGTTATTTGAGTCACGACACCAAGCGAATGCTCTCGCTAGTTCCTTGCTCTGTCATCTGCAATTAAACAGTTTGAAAGTCACGCTCAACAGTGTTGCAGGTCTCTCAAGCTCTCATAACCTTGGGCGTTGCCTAACATTACCCGTAAGGGCTTGGAGACAACCATATCTCCGCAGAGGGGCAACCATACCCCTCTACCCCGCAAGGGGATTCAAGGCGGTTGAAACCGCCGAGTCGTTTTCCTCTCAGATCTAAAGACTCGCTCGTTTCCCACTTACCGAGTATTTTTATGAAAGCCGTCTGATCGGGACGGGGTTCCTACCCCAATTTTTCGGTAAATAAATATTGTCCGCCGCCTAACGCCGATCGATTAATATTATTTGTCGGCTCTCCACTCCCCCCAAAAAAAACAAGAGCGCTACCATGACACAACAGAACCTGCGGGAACTTCTGAAGCAGGGCGATCCAAAAGCGATCGCATCTAGCATCAACCGTACACTCAAACCCAAAGGCATCAACGCCGATGTGACGCGGGACAACGGCTGCCTCCACATAACTCTGGAGTCAGGCAAAGTACCGAGTCAAATGGCATTGGTGGATTTCATCCGCAGCGGGATGACGAATTTGGGAGTCGAATCAATTCACACTGTCAAAGTTTACGGGCGTCGCACAGGTGACGGCTCCCCTGCGTGGGAAGATGAAATAGATCTGATGCCCGCAGATCCAATGCTTTATGCCTCGGATACTGGAATGCCTGACGACTCTGTAGGTTTAGATGATGTCGAACCGGATGGCGAAGACTATTATCAAGAGGGACAATTCGATCCAGATGACAACGAGGAAGACGACGAGGAAGACGACGAGGAAGACGAAGACGAAGATGTAGCCCCCCCTCCGAAAAAACAATTCCCAAAATGGGCAATACCTGTGGGTATCTTAGTGCCTCTGGGGGCGATCGCAGCGCTTTACTTGACTGGAAATTTCCCCTTCGGTGGCGGCTCGAACCCTGAACCGAGCGCCCCCGAAGCAGCTTCGCCCTCCCCCAAAAAAGCCACATCTCCTGCGTCTAAAGCCACATCTCCATCTCCCAGCGCATCTGGGGAGACCCCACAGGCAGCATCTCCTCCTGCACCAAAAGCCGCTCCCACTACTGCTGCTGCGCCCGCGAGCCCTGTTCCCAAACCTCCAGCGCCCAAGGCAGCATCTCCAGCGCCCAAGGCAGCATCTCCAGCGCCAAAAGCAGCATCTCCTGCACCAAAAGCCGCCGCGCCTAAGCCTGACTCTTGGAGGGAAGGCGTTAACAACGCTCAGAAGGCGGCAGTTTTGGCACAGACGGCTCAATCTCAAGCAGAGTGGATTGCGGTAGCAAGCGAATGGCAGAAAGCGGTTCAGCTTATGAGAGCCGTGCCGTCAACTAGCCCCAACCATTCAAAGGCTCAGCAAAAAGCGGCAGAGTATCAGGCAAATCTGATTGTTGCCAACCGCAGGGCGGCGGCAGCGCCTTAAGAGTTTTGAGTTTTGAGTTTGATACTCGATGTGCTAAAAAGTCAAAAGTCAAAAGTAAAAAGTAAAAATCTTGTTTTTACTCAAAGCTTTATTACTTTTGACTTTTTTGAATTTTACTGATATCAAGTCCGGTAGCACCGTCCTGGCTATAATGGCGGTGTGGTGAATATAGCGTGCGATCGTACAATTATGGTCAAGCGTCTGGTTGTTGAATCACATCTTTCAGTAGAAGAAGTTGAAGGCAACTACGGTTAGGCATCCGACCCGATCGATCTCACTTGATACCATACGATCTGGCTGGAACGCTAGAAGATGGGTAGCCGAAGAGGTAATATTTCATCGCTGTCAGGGCTTAATTCAACAACAAGACTTAATTACTGATTTAACTTTCTTTCATTGGTGGCATTGTTCTATTGCTAATTGCGATCGAAGCCCACCATACAAGTCCGGTAGCAGCGGACTTGATATTAAACTTTAATCTATACTGGGAGCATTCTCGGTCAAACAAGTGATCATACCATTTTTCTCAAGATCCGATAGAGATCGAGGACGACAAGACATTGTAATTTATCCACTTTCCCTGTTTGCTAAAGTCTGTCATAACTTTAAAAAAATGGTATAAAGTCACTAAAATTGTCAGAAAAAACTGATTATATTTCAATACGGTTTACTTAACACTTTTTATGCCCCGGAGATCCCCCTCGCATCCCCCTGGTTGTAGGGGGACTTAAGAGCTTTCTTGTCCCCCTCTTGGGAAGGGGGGTTAGGGGGGATCTGCCTTAAGTAAACCGTATTGGATTATATTTGAGACTTTTTCTTACCAAAGCTGGTTCCAAAATGCTAGAATAAAAATGTCTCCGGTGTCGAAGTTATAGCGGTTAAAAAAAGAATGTAACTGTAGGCAAGCTCCAAAGCCTGATAGTCATAAGTCATTCTAAAATATTTAATTTAAAATATTTAATTTAAAATATTTAATCTAAAATATTTAATGGTATTAGTGCCGGATTCGGGTCAGTGTCTATGCCGAATTCACAAATATTGGCAGAAGTCAAGCGCTTGTGGGTGAGGGGAAATTAGTATTGGGTCGGGAAAAGTCAACCGGGCGCACGGGAGGGGCTGTGCCGTTGGTCTTGGCTGTGGGAGGGTCTGGTTGGTAAACTTGGATGCGATCGCGCCCGAGATCTTTGGCTTGGTACAGCGCTGCGTCGGCTGCGTCAATCAATATCGAGGCTGGGGATTTAGATGCAGGAACCGTACTCGCTGCTGCGTCGGCTGCGTCAATCACCATAGAGGCTTCGGATTCAGAGATAGGAACCATAGTCGCTATCCCAAGACTGACAGTGACGTAGTTGCTCACCTGAGAACCAGCGTGAGGAATCTGTAAAGCTGCGATTTTGAGCTGTATGTGTTCGGCTACCAGCTCGGCCCCTTCACTCGCCGTATTCGGCAAAATAACGGCAAATTCTTCGCCTCCGTAGCGAGCTACTAAATCGGCAGGGCGGTTAATTGCTTTGCCGATCGCCTGGGCGACTTGCCGCAAACACTCGTCTCCCTTTGGATGTCCGTAGGTATCGTTATAAGTTTTAAAAGAATCAATATCGCACAAAATTAGGGACAGAGGTGTTTGTTCCCGCGCTTGTCGGTGCCACTCCCTGTCTAAATACTGATCGAACCGACGGCGGTTTGCTAGCTGCGTGAGTTCGTCTAAAGTTGCTAAACGCTCTAACTTGAGGTTTGCTGCTTGCAACTGCTGGTAGAGTTCTGCTTGTTTGATCGCGATCGCCAACTGAGCTGCCAGAGAAGACAATAACTCGACTTCCAACTGCATCCACTGTCGGGGACTGCACTGGTGAGCCATCAGCAGTCCCCACAATTCCTCCCCTTGCACTAGCGGTACTACCAAATAAGCTCTGACTTCAAATTGTGCGAGCAAGTCAATTTGATCGTGCGGCAAATCGGCGGTGGAGACATCCGCGATCGGTCGGATCGCCCGATGTTGGTAGGCTTCAAGATAGAACTCGTCAAAACAGAAATTTTCCAGGGTTTCTCCCAGCATCGGCCGACAGTTGAGTGCTACAGATTCCACTGTCACCGCTCCCGTTGCGGGTGTGGCGCAGTGACTGCCCGTGCAGGGGTTAAAGCGGACGATCATCACTCGATCGGCCTGAAGGAACTGGCGCACTTCTGTCACTGTCGTGCTGAGCACTTCGCCCAAATCTAGAGACTGGCGGATGTGCTGAGTAATCGTCGCCATCAGCAGTTCCCGTTCGTTTTGCTGTCGCAGCGCCTCTTCTGCCTGCTTGTACTCAGTAATATCTTGAGCGGTGCCGAAAATTTGTTTGGGCTTACCCTCTGCTGTGCGGGCGAACACTTGATCGCGGCAGCGAAAGTGGCGCCATTCGCCCGATCGGTGTTGGAGCCGATAGTCCAACTCCAAAATATGCCCGTCTGCGGCTGAGGGAAATTTTTGCAGGTGGGCTGATAGCCTCGGCAAATCTTCTGGGTACACCAAACTGGAGTACAAAGCTGTTTGCATCTGTAAAATTTCTTGGGGAGTGTAGCCTAGCAGCTTAGAAGCTTGACCGTTGACATAGACGTTGCGCTGTTCGGTCAAGTCGTAAATGTATAGTAAATAAGGCGCCGCATCGGCAATCTGCTGGATGAAATGCTGGCTCTCGCGCAATTCTGCTTCCACCCGCTGGCGCACTTCCACTTCTTCCAAAGCTTGATCTCGCATCGTGCGGTAAGCTTGGATGCGGTGGGTGAGGTCGGTTACGTCTTGTATTACCAACAGGGCGTAAAACGATTGACAGTTTGGTGGGATAAAGCCGTAAGGCGAAATTGAATCCCGAAAGTTTGATGGCAATCCGACACCAACAGAATCTCCTTGTCGCACCATACCATCTGGTTCCAACTCCACAGTCGATCGAATCAAGTTGGGAATATTCAGTTCTGCAACGCCCGGTGAAAGTGCAGGGACAGCCGTCACAGTAGTTTGCTGGATGCGCTGCTGGCCCTCTTGCCAAGTTGCCGGAATCAGGTGCTTGTGAATTTGAGAAGAAAAAATTGTTGGCGGGCCTCCTGCAAAGATTTGCTGGAAGCGATTTGCGTACTTGAGCTGGCTCAGGTGAGGAAAATGAGTTGTGATCTTGGTTCCCAACATTTGCTCGCGCCCTATTTTCGTCCAGTCTTCCAGACAGGCATTCCAAAACAGCACCACAAAATCATCTCGCAGCAGGCAGGCGCCGACTGGTACACTGTCGAGAACTCCAAACTTTTCCTCAATAGTTTTGCTCTCCTCGATCATAGACCCCCGGCAAGTTGATTGATCGCAGCCAACAAGGCGTCAAAGGAACTGACATTGAAAATGAGGATGATATCTCCTTCAATGTGAAGCCTTTCAATAATGAAACGGGTTTGGGCTAATAAAACCACTGTATCAGCAGCCAAACCGCCAGATGTGAGCAAAGTAGCGATCGTCCCTTCCGTGTAATTGGGAATTGAGTAGTTCAGGCGCTGCTGAAGTACGTTGCTGATTGCACCCATGACCCCGTTGATTACAATATTTCCTACTTCACTCAGCGTACCAATTTTGACCGAATCCAGGTCGTGAGTTCCAGCTTCTTCCCCAGTCAGCATGGTCACGAGCGTGGCCGCACTGTTGGTGGGAAAGACTAGCTGGGCAATGCCTCCAAAGGAACCAGTAAATTTGAGCTGGACGGCGGAAATTTGTTCGCCGTTGAGGTGCTGCTCTAATTCTGTTTGCACGTCGGCTGGAGACAGGATTTGGAGGTAGGGAATTTGCAAGCGAATGGGAGATTCGATCATGTCGTTCAAAATCCCTGCTGCTTGACCGATCCCGATGTTGACGAGTTCCTGCAAAGCATCGAGCTGTCGAGCGCTTAATTTCATGGGGCGCTCTCCTCGCTGGCACTGAGAGCTTTTTTGATCCACCCGATCAGTTCGTCTGAGTTGGGCATTTTGTGAATTACTGCCAGGGCTCCGAGTTCCATGCATTCGGATTTGGTGGTTGATTGAATATCTGCGGTAATGACGATGACTGGAATGTTATATCCTCGATCGCGCATGGCTTGCAGGACTTCGCGACCTTCCATTTCTGGCATCAGCAAATCTAAGAGCATACAGTTTGGGGTCTTAGCGGTCAGCAGTTCCAGAGCTTCCGGGCCGCTCGATGCTTCCCAAGTCTCGTATCCTTCTGCTCGCAGGATTTTGCAGATTACCCTGCGAGTCAACCACGAATCTTCGACAACGAGAATTGATGTCACTACGTTCTCCTCCTTCAATTGTTTAGGACTGACCGATGTTGCAGGCACTGCTTCGATCTTGACAGTAGTTTAAACTGTTGGGATCGCCTGCGATCGCTCGCATTAGGTGAATTCCTGTTCTTAAAAACTAACGCATTAAGGTGTTCGATAGTCGAGTCTCTTTGATTATGGGAAGAAAAAACCCGGTTTCTGAATGAAACCAGGTTTGCGGGATCTGTATTGCTCGTAACACCGGCCCTCAATTATAGATTACCAAACGCTTCCTGAGGGACTCTACTCGCTTTTTAGCAGTGGCATTTTCTGGATCGCAGGTAAGAGCTTGTTCGTACATTTCCAAGGCTTGAGCGGTTAATTTCTTGCGCTCATAGGCGTGACCGAGATTGTTGAGAGATGTAACGTAGTCGGGCTGCAACTTCAGGGCTTCTTTGTACTGACGGATCGCGATGTCGTACTGTTCTTGGCCGAAGTGGGCAAAACCTAGGGCGTTGTAAAGAAATGCTAGATCTTCTTCGCCTGCTAATTCTTGGCTTTTCAGAGCTTTTTGAAATAGTACGATCGCCTGGGAGTAAAGTTTCTTATCTACATAGATACTGCCTAACTCGTAGTATTCCTGTGCTGTTCCTTTTTCTATGGTCAGCTTATTCTCTAAGCGTTCCAAAGACATTTCCAGCTTCCGAGTTTTGAAAATCTGGCGCACAATAAACCAGGCACTGCCGCCGAGTATAGCCAACAAAACTGACAGGTAAACAATCAGCAAATTACTATCCATGTTTTTTTATGTTAGTTGGTTTGTGGAAGGTTTTATTTATTTTAATCTGTTAGCAATCTGTGAGATTTGCCTTGGCAACTATTTGACACTCCCCGCCGTAAACGGCTAGGATTCTTCATTCACAGGGAGATGCCTTGTAAAAGCAGTGCCTTTACTCGGTCTTACTCTCCCTCCTGAAGCAGTAACGGTATGCCCTACCGCCAAAATTCGTAAACCTTCATCCCGAATATTCTTAGCAGCATTAATATCTCTATCATGGTTTTCTCCACATTTAGGACATTGCCAACTACGAATATCCAAACTCAAGCTATCCACGCGATTTAAACAGTTATTACAAGTCTTAGAACTGGGATAGAACCTATCTACTTCGATGTAGGTTTTTCCTTCCCATTCCGACTTGTATTTCAGCATGGTACAAAATTCTCCCCAACCAGCATCACTAATTGATTTAGCTAGTTTGTGGTTTTTCACCATGTTTCTAACTGCTAGATTCTCTACAACTATGACTTGATTTTCGTCAACTAATTTACGACTTAGTTTGTGTATAAAATCTTCGCGACATCGGACAATCTTAGCGTGAACCTTGGCAACTTTAATCCTAGCTTTATGACGGTTATTAGAACCTTTAAGCTTATGGCTTAGTTGCTTTTGTCTCCTAGCTAACTTCTTTTCATATTTTCGATAATATTTAGGATTCCCATGCTTGGTTCCATCGGATGTAATAGCGTAATGGGTTAAACCAACGTCTATCCCAATCGCCTTTCCTTCTGATGATTTTTCAGGTAAATTTTTACCATCATCATAGAGGCAGGCTGCAAAATATTCCCCCGATGGATTAACTGAAACCGTGACAGATTTTAGAGTCCCTTCTGGTTGCCTTGAGACTTTACAATGAACATCACCAATTTTAGGCAATCTCAATATATCGTCTTTTAATTTACATCCTTGAGGAAATCTAATAGATTGTCTATTCCGCTTTTTCTTAAAGTTAGGATATTTAGCCCTACCTTCAAAAAAGTTAAGGAAAGCACTAGAAAGATTTAAGGCTGCTTGCTGCAGGGCTTGTGATGGTGCTTCTGTCAGCCATTCGTACTCTTTCTTAAGAGAAGGTAGAAGATTGATTATTTCATTTCTACTTAATCCTTTCCCTGTTTGCTTATAGGTTTCAGACGTTAGATTGAGCGTGTAGTTGTAAAACCATCTTGCACAGCCAAACGACTTCGCAAGCAAAATGGATTGCTCACTGGTCGGATATATTCTGTACTTGAAGGCTTTTAGCATTTTGCTTACCAAACTACTAATACTATGGTAACATAGAAAAAGATTAAATACAAAGCCGTCTTAAAAGACGGGGTTTTAAACCCATTCTTCTGATAAAAAGACGAAAATGGCGATCGACTAGCCCGATCGCAATTTCTGAAAAATCAAGAATCCAGAAGTAAGAACAAAGAAGGAAAATGAGTCTCAACCTCCTAGATTTATCAGGAGTTTTCCTTCTCTGGCAGATAGCTAAATCTTTCCTACTTCTGCTTTCTTCTGTCGGAAAACTATTCAAGCTTTCACGATCCGGCTCGATTTGCCATTTCCACGACTTTACCGAATGTTGCGGGGTCAATGATTGCCATTTGTGCCAGCATTTTGCGGTTGATTTCGATATTGGCTTTCTTCATGTTGCCGATCAGTCTGCTGTAGCTCGTGCCGTGTTGGCGCGATGCAGCATTGATCCGAGCAATCCACAGGCGGCGGAAATCGCGTTTCCGTTTTTTGCGATCGCGATAACCGTTACGCAGGGCTTGCATCACCCGTTGGTTAGCTGTGCGGAACTGTTTGGACTGTGCGCCTCGGAAACCCTTGGCTAATTTGAGAATTTTTTTGCGGCGCGCTCTGGCGACATTACCGCGTTTTACCCGTGTCATCTTTAATTTCCGTTAAACTTTACAAGTATGGAAGCATTAACCGCACGTTACCATCATTGGTCTCATCGATGACGACCAGCTTAGAGAGACGGCTTTTGCGAGCTGAACTTTTGTGTGAAAGCAAGTGGCTTTTGTAAGCTTTGCGGCGCACAATTTTTCCGCTGCCGGTCGCTCTAAAGCGCTTTGCGGCTGCTTTGCGAGTTTTGAGTTTTGGCATGGACTGGTGTTATTTGGACACAAGCTTCAACTGTATCACGTTTGTGGTACTTTCTGCAAGCGAGATTTGCGACGATCGATCGGGATGGGCGATCGGCTAATCTTGGCTGTGTGGATGGGCGATCGGTTACGATCTCGACATAGAGAGCGTGAAAATGATGAAAACAGTTCTAATTACAGGTGCTTCAAGTGGAATCGGTAAGGCGACGACTGAGAAACTACTTGAGGATGGCTACTGCGTATACGCATCTGCACGAAGCATCGATAAATTGAAACACCTAGAAGCCAGAGGTGCAAAAATTATTGAATTGGATGTCACCCAAGACGAATCGATGAAATCGGGAGTCGATCGCATCATTCGTGAATGCGGCAGACTCGACATCTTAATCAACAATGCTGGATACGGTTCTTACGGTGCTCTAGAAGATATTCCGATGCAAGAGGCAAGACATCAATTTGAAATCAATGTTTTTGGACTGGGAAGGCTGACACAGTTAGCGATCCCACAGATGCGCGAACAGTCGTTTGGAAAAATTGTCAATATTACATCTGTGGGCGGCAAAATCTACGAACCGCTTGGAAGCTGGTATCACGCCAGCAAGTTTGCTGTGGAAGGACTCAGTGATTGTCTTAGACTTGAACTTGAACCTTTTGGGATTGACGTAATCATTGTTGAACCGGGACCAATTAGAACGCAATGGGGTTCGATTGCGATCGAAAAATTGATGCGGATGTCCGGTCATACTGTCTATGCAAAGGCGGCTCAAACTGGAGCAAAATTATTAGCGCTCAGCAATGATGAGAAGGTTGCTTCTGAACCCGAAGCGATCGCAAATACAATATCAAAAGCCCTCAAAGCAGAGAAACCGAAAGCACGATATGCAGCAGGAAATGGAGCTAAGTTTTTGGTTACATTTCGCAAGTTTGCGAGTGACGCTATGATGGATCGCTTTATGCGATTCATCATAAAACAAGCAGCATCACGGCAGTAGGAAGGTGCATCTGAGCCAATCGTACTGAAATCGATGCTTATATGGAGGCAGAAGAAGCCAAATTTGATGCGATGCTTCAACCGCTACAGTCTACAGATCCGTTTTTGTACAACAAATTAATCGCAGCAGCAAAGACAGCAAGACAGCAGGCAAAATCGTGAATATTCGTTGCCGATCCAGGCTAAAAATCCTGTGGTACAAGTCGTATCATTAGTAAACTTGGCGCTGCTCTCGGTACAAGCGGAGTGCGTGATTTCCGGCAACAGTAGCCTGCAATTCTTTAATTACCGCTGCCATATCGATCGGCAATTCCTCAATTTTAGCCACCAAAACCGGATGTTCGCGAGGCTGCAACACAGGAGCAGCTAATGCTGCAAAAGTCAAGTCTGCTGCCGATAGTCGATCGCCAGCTAAATAAGGGCGATCGTCTGCTAATCTTTGATTAACTATCTCGAAAACTTCCCGAATCCCTTGCAGCGAAAGGGCTGCTGACTCTGCTGTAATGCTGTAGAGTTGCCGCACTTTGGCGCTAATAAACGGAAAGGCTATTTCAAATCCCACTCGCTCAAACAGGGGCGTCCCCTTGCACCAAGCTTTTCGCATTGTTTGGCGATTATCCAATCGATAATAATATCCCCAATTGCGAATATCTACCCCCAATCTCGTATCAAACAACTCTTCCAATTCTTCGACTTCTCGACGCAATTCAGCTTGTTCTGGATACAAGCAAAAATCTGATGAACTTAGGGTATTGAGATAATGCAAAATATCGGTTGAATCGGTAAAAATACCAGATTTAGCAACTAATATGGGAACGCTGCTACCTCCGTATTTGCGGGTAACAGAGCGGTGAAAAGCAGGTACGTGTTGTTCTTCAACGTAGGGAATTTTTAGCAAGTCTAGCGCCCAGCGAACTTTTTCGCAGTAGTGGCTGATGGGGATGGTGATAAGGCGGACAACTTCGGTATTGGAAACTGTTGAATGATTCATAAAGTAATTGAGATTTGTGAATGTTTGCAGTTTTTTGGACATTCGCATTATTTCTAGTCCGGAAAATTAAAGGACTGAAGTGCTTAATACAAACAGTATTTTGGCTAAAGATTTATCGATTTATTGCTGTGCAAAATATGCTTGAGAAAACTCAGATGGAATCGGCACTGGTTTGCGAGTTGACAGTTCAATAAAACAACCAGATTGTTGGGCAATCGCAGCGACTTTACCAGCTACAATTATTTCAGCTTCCATTATTAACTTAAGCGATTTCATTTTACTAATCCACATTTTACCAGTTGGTTTATCGAAAATATTAATCGGCTGCTTGTATTCAATTGCTGTTTTCATCAGCATCGGAGCTACGCCGTTTTGCAGCATTTTTTGGATGGGGAAATAAGCAGCACCAAGTGCGATTCGCAAGTCTTCTAACCAGCGGATGTAAACAATATTGCTGACGATTCCCGCAAAGTCGATATCGTAAGTTTGTACGGGAAAGCTTAATTCTATTTCCAAAGGTCTTTTTTGTTCGCTAGATACTTGCATTTTGGGTACTCTTAGTCTATTTTTAATGATTGAAAAACGGGTTCGCTTGGAGTAGAAAAATTGGAGGCAGAGCCCCCGGATCTGCGTTACTAGGCAGATCCTAGTAACGAGTAGAACTAGCCGATCGCACTTTTGAGACCGAACGGTCTGTTTTGTCTCAAAAAAAATTATCCGGCTCTAAAGTTGACTGTCGAGATATCCGTGCAAATGCTCAATGGCTCTCTTGATATGAATTGCATCTCCGTAAAGTTTGCTCATCATCACTGCCCCTTCCAGCGTGCAAGTCACAATAGTTGCGACTGCATCGGCTTCGACATTTTCTCGAACTTCGCCTTTGGCAATTCCTTTGTTAATAATGTTGCAAATCAAAGCGCGCCAACCGTCCATTGCTATTTGCGCCCGCTGACGCAAAGCTGGATGAGCATCATCGCTTTCAATTGCTGTATTTAACAGGGGACAACCGCCTGGAATTGGCGGATTTTCGGTGAGATTGCTAAATAAAGATATGATAGCTTTTAGCCGATCGACCGAATTGTGTTTTCCTTTCAAAACTATGAGAAATTGTTTGCGCGTACATTCGACAGAAAAGTCAAAAGCTTGCAGGGCTAACTCGTCTTTACTTTTAAAATGGTTGTAAATTCCTCCTTTTTGCAAGCCTGTAACGCGCATGATGTCAGACATAGAAGAACCTGAGTAGCCGTACTGATTGAACAGTGCTGCGGCTTCCCTGAGAATTTTTTCTCTGGTTTCTTGAGCTTTTGACATTTTTATGGCGCTAACCGACTTATCGGTCTTTTTTAGAGAATAGCAGAGCGAACTGTGAATGGCAAGGGGCGATCGGCAATTAATTTAAAATTTAACTTAAAGCCGATCGCCCTAACCATCCCGCACCATCCAAACCAACATCCCCAGCAAAGGTTCCACAGGCGGCACAGGATAGTCGTTGAGGTCAATTGTCAGAGTTTTTGCCTCCAACTTCAAAAATCTCCAAGCAGTGCCACTACTGACACTTCCGTAGATTGTGCCGATCGCAATATTGTTGATTTCATTAAACTTTTGAGCCGCCACCATCTCGGCCGCGCACTGTCCTAATCCCACTTTTAAATCGGCTTTTTTAGCTTCAACAATTACGATCGCAGGTGCTTCGATTAATATTTGTTCGGGAGAACGACTGATTAAAAAATCGCAGATACCGCCCAATCCCAACTCCGGCTCTACAGTAAAATCTTCTCCCGAAAATAGACTCACTTGCCGCTGTAAAATCTTGCGGACTTCGACTAAAATAGGACTAATAATCAGTTCCGAGCGAGCTTTTTCTGAACCAGTAGCCGTAGCAAGCGGCAATCCTTCAATTAGCGATTCAGTCAAATATACACTAGGGGCGATGGGTTCGGTTGGTGGCAGAAATCGCCCTGCTTCTACGGTTGTTAATCCGAAATCGCGTTTAGCCTTTTTGAGCGTAAATTCACTGTAGGGCATTGAAGATACCATAATATATTTGTAGAGGGAAATAATGCTCACTGAACAAATCACAATCATTGCTCGAATCAAGGCGAAGCCTGGTATGGAGCAGCGAATGCAACAAGACCTACTCAGCTTGCTGGCTCCAACGCGGTCAGAAGCGGGTTGTATTACCTTTGACTTGCTTGTAGATGACCAAGATTTAGCTGTTGCTGTGCTTTACGAAAATTGGGAAAGTCAAGCAGCTCTCGATGCCCACTTTCAACAACCCTATGTGAAACAGGTCTTGAAAGCTTATGAAGAGACATTAGCTGAACCGATCGAGGTTCTGTCTCTGAGAAAAATTGAGCCTTCGTCATTAGAATCACAGATTGGAGAATAATAGAGTAAGGTTCGTCAGATCCCCAAACCCTCGATAATCCGTCTATAACTTTTTCTGGAGCACCCTACAAGTTGATTTCAGTGTGACACGCTTGCCTTAATCATAAACGTAGCATTGGATTAAATCTGAAATAAAATTCATGGTATACAGCGATTTTACACTGCGAAAGGTGAAGCAAAGCTTCGGATTGACGGCAGTTGAAGGCGGGCGCTTTTTGCCGGAAGTTGAGCCGATCGCACCCAGTGCCATTTTAGCAGGTTTGTTGGCAGATACAGTGCCTTGGGCGATCGCCGTAGGAACCGAAAAAGCTAAATCAGAAATAATTATCGCTCCTGCACTTTTGGAAGTCAAACGGTTGCTGAACCGCCAAATCAGCGTATTTTCAGGTACTGATTTCACCGTGGATACCGCAGCGGGATTAAACGGAGTTTGTGACTTTTTAATCAGTCGCTCTCCCGAACAATTTGAGATAGAAGCACCTGCTGTTATGCTGGTAGAAGCGAAGCGAGATAACATCAACAGCGGTTTGGGACAGTGCATTGCTGAAATGGTTGCGGCTCAAAGATTTAATGAAATTAACAATAATTCAATTCCGATTATTTACGGTTCAGTAACTAGCGGCACTGCTTGGAGATTTATGAAACTCGAAGGGCAAGTTGTTACTATTGATGTCAGCGACTATCCGTTTCCTCCTGTTGAGACAATTTTGTCGATGCTTGTCTGGATGGTACGTGAAGGTTGAAAAGAAGTCATTAGTCATTAGTTATTGGTTATTGGTTATTGGTTATTTGTTATTTGTTATTTGTTATTAGTCATGAGTCATTAGTCATGAGTCATTAGTCATTAGTCATGAGTCATTAGTCATGAGTCATTAGTCATTAGTCATTAGTCAGTATTTATTTGTTATTACTGAATCAGTAATCAATTATCTATGCCCTCTTTGGCCAATGCCCTCTTTGGCCGATGCCCTCTTTGGCCGATGCCCAATGCCCTCTTTGGCCGATGCCCTCTTTGGCCGATGCCCAATGCCCTCTTTGGCCGATGCCCTATTCCCTATTCCCAATTCCCAATTAAAAAAAATAGGCTAGCCATATTAGCGCCTATCTCTATCAATATTTTAAGGGTTCACCGCAACGCCGTCTTACCTCAGCTTTTGACCTGGTATTTTACCAGGTGGGCACCGTTGGCTCGGACTTAAAGTTTCTGGGTACAAGCCCAGTTTACTGCTGTCCAAACATCTTGATTCCCGAGAGTTAAGAGTTATAGATCAAAAAAACATTATTGGCAGTCACCAACGTCGCAGTAGAACCTTTATTCAATATACAGCAACTAACCAAATTTTGGCAAGCTTGAAGCAAGTTAAGTTGCATACCAGATAGATTCAATGGTTTGAGCGATCGCACTAGCCGACTTTCCTTCATTCTCCCCCAAGTCCCCGTCGAAGAGGACAGTAACGTGACCCAGTTTTCTGCCCGGGCGCGATACTTTCTTACCATACCAATGTACAAAAGCGCCGCTAATTTGTGCCAGTTGTTTTCGTTTCTCTAAATAATCTGACTCCGCAGACTCGTAGCCCAGCAAATTTACCATCACTGCACCTGCACATTTCAGATCGCAATTGCCTAAAGGCAGTTGACAAACTGCGCGCAAATGCTGTTCAAATTGTGAAGTTTTGCAAGCATCGATTGTAAAGTGTCCCGAGTTGTGGGTGCGGGGGGCAATTTCATTGACTAACAGCTTATTGTCGGCGGTTAAAAATAATTCAATGCCAAACACGCCGACAGCTTCTAAGCTATTGAGGAGAGTACGGGCGATCGCACAAGCTTCGGTTTGCACCTCTAAACTAATATCGGCGGGGGCAATCACTACACGACAAACCTGATTTTGCTGTTGAGTTTCGACGATCGGGTAAATCGCAATTTCACCAGTTGCCGATCGAGCTGCGATCGCAGCCAACTCGCGATCGAACGGCACAAACTCTTCTACCAGCAAAGACTGACCTTTAAGTGTAGCGCTAATTGACTCAAAACTCTCGCGATCCTTAACAATAAAAGTACCTTGGCCGTCGTAACCGTGGCGGCGAACTTTGACGACAAAGGGAAAATCTCTAGGCCCAGATTCCGAGTTTTGTTCTATCTGTGTGCTGTCGGAAACAGAAATTGCTAAATTGTCGATCGCAACTTCCCCGCACATAGGTTCATGCCCCACAGCCCCTGCTCCAATCTGCCTTCCCTGGGGTTCCTGCAACAAATCTAAGTCCAAATCCGCCATACTATCTGGCGCCCAAAACCTGGGAGTTGGCAAACCCAACCTTTGTAAATAACAGCGCTGCACGTACTTATCCAACAAAGGAGAAAGCGACGACAAACTCGGCTGAAATAACACACCTTGCTGTTCTAGCGTTCGCAAACCATCCAAATCCACAAACTCATTTTCAAAAGTAATAACATCGCAGCCATCTGCCAAATAAGCCGTAGCCAAAACATCATCAACAGCCCCCAAAACAGCACCCACAGCAACAGAAACTGCCGGGTCATCACCATTAGGAGTTTGGACTACCAATTCAATACCCAGCGCGCTAGCAGCTTCTCCCATCATCCAAGCTAGCTGGCCGCCGCCGACAACGCCCACCCGCTTCAATTTGGCAGGCGAACTCGCAGCGGTTTGATTAGATTTCATGTGAGTAAAATTCCTGGTATCAACTTGTTTATTTTATCGCTATTTGTAGCCGAATGTATGAGAAATATTGAATATTTAAAAGCAATTTTTTTTAGCTAATTGCACGATTTAATCGAGGCAGAACCTATAAAAAATCGCCGGCGAAAGTCTTGAATTATTGCACGATCCCAGGCTTTGGCAAATAGCGATCGCTCCCCACTCCTCCAGAAAAGTGCCACATCTAGCAATTCCTTAGCGCCAAGCATGGCATAATTGACAGCACTGCAAAAAGCAGATAGACAGGTGCAAACACTGAAAATGCGACATTCAGGGAACAAAATTTATAGGTGAGGATACTGTGAAAGTTTTGGTTGTGGGGAACGGAGGTCGCGAACACGCGATCGCAAAAAAACTGCTAGAATCTACGCGGATTAAACAAGTATTCTGCGTTCCGGGCAACGGCGGCACAGCTACCACAAAAGGCTGTCAAAATCTGTCGCTCAACATCGACGACTTCCAAGGCATAGAACGCTTTGTGATGGTGAACAACATCGGACTCGTCATCGTCGGCCCGGAATTGCCCCTATCGCTAGGCATCGTTGACTACTTCCAACAGCGAAAACTGATGATTTTCGGCCCCAACAAAGCCGGCGCCCAAATTGAATCCAGCAAATCCTGGGCCAAAGAATTGATGCTGGAAGCACAAATCCCAACACCCAAAGCTGCCGTATTTACAGGCGCAGAAGCAGCCAAGGCATATGTTGTGGAACAAGGAGTACCCATAGTCATCAAAGCAGACGGACTCGCCTCAGGCAAAGGAGTCACCGTTGCCACCACCGTCAAAATGGCTCACAGCGCCATCAACACCATTTTTAGAGGCGAATTCGGCACCGACAACCTCCGAGTCGTCGTCGAAGAATATGTAACCGGTCAAGAAGTCTCGATTCTCGCCCTCACCGACGGTATCACAGTAGAACCGCTGCTGGCAGCTCAAGACCACAAAGCCATTGGCGAAGGCGACAAGGGAGCCAATACCGGCGGTATGGGAGCCTACGCCCCAGCGCCAATTGTCTCGCCCAAACTCATGGACAGGATTCAAGCAGAAATTCTTGAACCTACCCTCGCTGCGCTACAAAAACGCAACATCGATTACCGGGGCGTCCTCTACGCAGGTTTAATGATTACACCGAAAAGAGAACTTCAAGTCTTAGAATTCAACTGTCGTTTTGGAGATCCCGAAACTCAAGCGGTTTTGTCCCTCTTGGAAACTCCCCTGGAAGATTTGGTGTTTGCTTGTTGTCAGCAGCGTCTGGGTGAATATTCCAACATTCGCTGGAAGTCTGGGGCTTCTGTTTGCGTGGTTTTAGCTTCTGGGGGCTATCCCGGAAATTATCAAAAAGGCAAAGTTATTACAGGTATCGAGGAAGCTGAAGCCAAAGGTGCAGAAGTGTTTCACGCCGGCACTCAGTTGAAGCACCAGCAGTTGGTGACCGAGGGCGGCCGCGTTTTGGGGGTAACGGCGGTTGCAGAAACTTTGGAACAAGCTATCTCTAAAGCTTATGCAGCAGTTGATTGCATCCAATTTGAAGGGGTTTACTGCCGCCGGGATATCGGCCTTCGGGCGCTGGCTCATCAAAATGTCGAGCCCAGTGTCGAGCCCAGTATCGAGGCCAGTGTTGAGCCCAGTGTCGAGCCCAGTGTCGAGCCCAGTGTTGAGCCCAGTGTCGAGGCCAGTGTCGAGCCGAGTGTCGAGCCCAGTGTCGAGCCCAGTGTCGAACCCAGTGTAGATCGAAATTAGGAATTGCGGCCTGCTGGCCGCTGCTATCCGAAAGCTGGACACGCTGGGGATAGTAGAACTACCCCAGGCAGAAGATAGAATTAAAACCCCGGAGGATACAGGTTTTGACCGCAGCAAAGCAGAGCAATTTCAAGGTAGAAGTGCCACAATAAAGTTTGGCACATCTGCGGTGGCGGTAGCGGACAACTCGCGGCAGAAAAATCGATCGATCGCAAACTGAATTAATCTTCCTTTTAATATTCAACTGGTGAACTGCTCAAATGCTGGCCATACTAAACAAAATCGGAGAAATTATTGCCCGCTGGTGGTCGGATTTTACCCTCCAGACTCGCCTGATGGCCGGTGCTACCCTCGTAGTTTCGTTAATTATGAGCGGCCTGACTTTTTGGGCCGTGAATACTATTCAGCAAGACGCCAGACTTAACGATACTCGCTACGGCCGGGACCTCGGTCTGCTATTGGCGGCAAATGTGGCGCCGTTGATTGCAAAAAACGATCGCTCCGAAGTGGCCCGTTTTTCCCGCCAATTTTATAGCAGCACCTCCAGCGTCCGCTATATGCTGTACGGCGACGAAGCAGGAGATATTTTTCTGGGGATACCTTTCTCGGAATCTGAGGTGCGTACTTCCCTGACACTGCGGCGCCAAATTAAACTCCCAGATAATTTTATCGCCGACATTGAGGCAAGAAATTTAACTTCTTTGCCTTTGGTGCGGCAGCACTTGACGCCAGACGGAGAAGTTACTGACGTATTTGTGCCGCTAATTCACGAGGACAAATATTTAGGCGTTTTGGCGATCGGCATTAACCCCAATCCCGCAGCAGTTATCTCTTCAAATCTGACCAGGGATGTCACTTTAGCAGTATTTGTCACGATTTGGGTAATGGTGATTTTGGGCGCTGTATTTAATGCGCTGACAATTACTCACCCGATCAAACAATTAGTATTTGGGGTAAAAAATATCGCGGGCGGGAATTTTAAGCAGCGAGTTGACCTGCCTTTGGGGGGAGAATTGGGCGAGTTGATCGGCAGTTTTAACGAGATGGCCGAGAAATTAGAAAGTTATGAAGAACAAAATATTGAAGAGTTGACAGCGGAAAAAGCGAAACTAGAAACTTTGGTTTCAACTATTGCTGATGGGGCGCTGTTGCTGGATGCGAATTTGCAGGTGATTTTAGTCAACCCGACGGGGACGCGGATTTTTGGATGGGAAGGTAAAAATGCGATCGGCATTAACGTCGTCAATATTTTACCTGCGGAAGTGCAGCGCGAGTTAGCAAGACCCCTGTACGAAATTGCTGCGGGCGATCGCGAAGGCGGCGAATTTCGGATTACTCTGAGCGAACCAGTCAACCGCACAATTCGGATTCTGCTAACCACCGTAATTCTCCACAAAGCCCCGGGCACCGAACCGCTGTGCAAAAGCTGCGTGCGCGACGAGGAAAATACCTGTACCGAGTCAAAACGCCCAAACGCGATCGAGTGTACATTCTACGAGCAAACCTCGAAGCATCAAGGTTCCGGACAGTACCGAGACAGTCTCAAAGGCATTGCCATGACAGTGCAGGACATCACTCGCGAAGTCGAACTAAATGAGGCTAAAAGCAATTTTATCAGCAATGTTTCTCACGAATTGAGAACCCCTTTATTTAATATCAAATCTTTTATCGAAACTCTCCACGAGTACGGAGAAGACCTTCTAGAAAGCGAACGCCGGGAATTTCTGGAAATTGCCAATCGAGAAACCGATCGCCTCACTCGTTTAGTCAACGACGTGTTAGACTTATCGCGCCTAGAATCCTGCCGAATTTATCAATTGGACGCTGTTGACCTCCCCCAAGCTGTCGAACAAACCCTGCGGACTTATCAGTTAAATGCCAAGGATAAAGGCATTGAATTAGAACAAGAAGTTGACCCCTGTTTGCCGCCAGCTTTAGGTCATTACGATTTGCTGCTCCAAGTATTTGCAAATTTAGTAGGAAATGCCTTAAAATTTACCGAGTCCGGTGGTAAGGTGGCAATTCGAGCCTATTTCCTAGAGTCGGATGCTCATCCACGCGAAGACGACGCATCCGGAACCCACAAATTACCACCAAATACCAGCCATTTTCCGGTGGTGCGGATCGAAATTTCTGATACCGGGATTGGCATAGATCCCGAAGATCAGCAGGCAATTTTCGATCGCTTTTTCCGGGTAGAAAACCGAGTCCACACTCTAGAAGGCACGGGATTAGGTCTTTCGATTGTCAGAAACATTATTGACAAACACCACACTAAAATTAATTTAGTTAGCGAAGTTAATGTGGGTACTACTTTCTGGTTTGACTTACCAGTTTATCAGGCAAAACAAGCGCTAGATATGGAAAATGCTTGGACGGTGCAAGCACAGGCTGAGACTAAAACAAGTTCGACTGCTACTAAAACTGTTTAATGGAAACTTGCGATGAAAGCGCTCCAAAAAGGCAGGTAGTTGCGCTTGGACGCTCTTAGGTACGTAGTTGCGCTTCAGCGCTCCGGAAAGGCAATTAGTTGCGCTTCAGCGCTCCGGAAAGGCACGTAGTTGCGATCGATCGCTCCGAAAAGGCACGTAGTTGCGCTCGATCGCTCTTGATAAATTTAATATACCAAGAGCGCTGAAGCGCAACTACATACCTTAGACATTTACAATTGTCAAAACCTAAGAAAGAGTTTTTCTAGCACGTTCAGATCGCTCTTCTGCGGTATCCATGACATCCGCCATTTTGTCCACCATTTCCCCTGGATAATTTTCCAATACCCGAGTAGAAAGCGAAATTCGGCCGCGACTTTGATCGAGGTCAACTACCACGGCTTTCAGGGGTTGGCCAGGGGCAAAAACTTGTCCGAGGTTCTCAATATATTTTTGGCTGACTTGCTTGATGTGCAGCAAACCGCTAACTCCTTCCAAATCCACAAACACGCCAAAAGGCTTGATGCTGCTGACTGTTCCTTCCACTAATTGACCGATTTGCAACTGATTTAAGGCAGAAGATTGAGTGGCCATCCGCTGGGAAAGTACGAGTTTTTCTCGTTCGCGATCGACTTCCAAGAAATTCACGGTCAAAGATTGACCAATCAGCGATTCTATGTTATCGCGTTGGGCTAAGTGCGATCGGGGAATAAAACCGCGCATTCCCTCAACATCCACCGTCACGCCGCCCTTATTCGCCCCAGAAACCCGCACCTGAAGCACTTTACCAGTTTCCTGCAATGCAACTAAATCTTCCCAAGCTTGCTGAATTTGTAACTGTTTCAGAGACAGAGTAACTTGGCCGTCTGCATCTTGTTCGCGGATAATTAAAAATTCCCGTTCCTCGTCTAGCGGAACGACTTCCGACAAATCCGTTACCGTTCTCAAAGCAGCCTCTTCGATCGGCAAAAAAGCCGAAGACTTGCCACCGATATCAACATACGCGCCATTTGAGTCATACTCGAACACTTTGCCGCGCACTACTTGTCCCTTCTGGAACTCATAATTGTGCTGTTCGAGGGCTTTAGCAAAATCATCCATTGAAAAGGATGCTTTTGCGCTTTGAGAACCTGTAGATTTGGAATTCATGTCAGTTGTTAGTTGTCAGTTGTTCAGTTGTCTGTTGTCAGTTGTTAGTTGACAGTTGTCTGTTGTTGAAGCAAGAAGGAAGATGTCCTCCCACTCTCCCACTCTCCCCTTCTTCCCATCGGGGGCGGGCACGGGGGCACCGCCCCTACAAACACTATCTTCAACTCTCTACGCTGGTTGAAGTTCGTGTTGAAATAGCTGCTTTACCTCCTCCCACGACTCGGCTGCTGCGGTAGCGTCGTAACTGCCACGGTGGTCGCAGAAGAAGCCATGATCGGCATTGTAGCTGAAAATTCGGTGAGGAATTCTGTGTTTTTGCAATTCTGCGACAATTTGGTCAACTTGTTCTTTGGGAATGCTGGCGTCTTGAGTGCCGTAAAAGGCGTAGAGAGTACCTTTAATGTCCGCTGTACGATCGATCGTGGGAGATCCACCACCGGGGGTGAGAGTGGCGATACCAGCGCCGTAGAACGACGCTGTAGCCTTGATTTCGGGCAGAGTAGCGGCGAGGTAGGCGACGTGCCCGCCAAAGCAAAAACCGATGCACCCAAAACCTTGCTGTTTGACGGAGGGTAAAGTTTTGAGGTAATCGATGGCGGCTTGGATGTCGCTCAGCAGTTGGGATGCGGTAGTTTGTTCTTTGTATTGTCTGCCGATTTTGATGTCTTCGGGCGTGTAGCCGGTTTCAAAGCCGGGGGCTTGGCGCTGATAAATGGCTGGGGCGATCGCCAGATATCCTTCCTTTGCTATTCTTTCTGTAACTTCGCGGATGTGTGCGTTGACGCCAAAGATTTCTTGAATAACGATAACAGCGGGAAATTGACCTGTTGTGGCGGGTTGGGCTAGGTAAGCCGCGATTTGCAAATCTCCGTTGGGAATTGTGACGTTAGCTGTGCGAATTTCTGGGTTTGTCATAGGGAGTTTTAGTGCAATTTTATTTGATTTGTGAATGAGATTTTTTTTTAACCGCAGAGGGCGCAGAGAACGCAGAGGAAGAAAAGAGAAGTTTTTGAGAGAAATTGTTGGCATTGTACCAAATTTCGGACTCAATAAACTCGACTAAGGATGTTTTTTTGATCGAGCTTTTGTTCTCCAAGTTTGCGGAGTTCGCGGTTCGTTCCAAAAATCTATTTTACAACATCACATTTCCCGGAAATTGCTGTTTTTATTTGATTTGTGAATGAGATTTTTTTTTAACCGCAGAGGGCGCAGAGAACGCAGAGGAAGAAAAGAGAAGTTTTTGAGAGAAATTGTTGGCATTGTACCAAATTCCGGACTCAATAAACTCGACTAAGGATGTTTTTTTGATCGAGCTTTTGTTCTCCAAGTTTGCGGAGTTCGCGGTTCGTTCCAAAAATCTATTTTACAACATCACATTTCCCGGAAATTGCTGTTTTTATTTGATTTGTGAATGAGATTTTTTTTTAACCGCAGAGGGCGCAGAGAACGCAGAGGAAGAAAAGAGAAGTTTTTGAGAGAAATTGTTGGCATTGTACCAAATTCCGGACTCAATAAACTCGACTAAGGATGTTTTTTTGATCGAGCTTTTGTTCTCCAAGTTTGCGGAGTTCGCGGTTCGTTCCAAAAATCTATTTTACAACATCACATTTCCCGGAAATTGCTGTTTTTATTTGATTTGTGAATGAGATTTTTTTTAACCGCAGAGGGCGCAGAGAACGCAGAGGAAGAAAAGAGAAGTTTTTGAGAGAAATTGTTGGCATTGTACCAAATTTCGGACTCAATAAACTCGACCAAGGATGTTTTTTTGATCGAGCTTTTGTTCTCCAAGTTTGCGGAGTTCGCGGTTCGTTCCAAAAATCTATTTTACAACATCACATTTCCCGGAAATTGCTGTTTCAGAACAGGCATTACCGGACAAGGTTTTTGCTCTTGCAAATTCTCGGGTTTGTTCCAGGTAAAAGGCCCTTTTTTAGCCGCTGCCATCCACAGCAAACTTTTTGCCCGCGTCATGGCTACATATAGCAATCGAAACTCTTCTGCTGTTTTCAAATAACCTGCTTGTTCCCACGCTTCGCCGAGATTTGGTAAAGGATGTTTTTCGTGCAAACTGGCTCGAATTTGCGCTCTCGCTACCTCGGATAAAGTGAAATCTCCTAAAAATCTGGTTTGTGGCAAAACTCGCAAGCTTCCGGGGATTGTTTGGTCGTGCAGAAATGGTAAAAATACACAATCCCAATCTAATCCTTTGGCTTTGTGCATGGTAATAATTGTGAGTTGACCTTTGCTGGTGTAGCGTTCTTCTATTTTGTCATCTGCATCTACAGGCTCAAATCTTTCTGAACTAACAATTTCGCTGAGCACTCCCAAAATATTGCTCATTGAATTGTTACCTGCTGTTTGGATTGCTACCCGTTCTGCTAATTTGTCGGCGGTGGCTAATTCTGTTTGGTCGTATTGCAGGGCTAAGGCTAAGAATGAGATGATTTGGTAGGGCGGGAGTTCTAAGCGTGCTTGCAGCAAACCGCAGCAAAAATAACGGCATTTGCGGACTGGATCTGACTGCTGGGGGTCTAGGGGGCCTGGGTAGAGGAATTGTTCGGGGCTGGTGGCGAAGGCATTATAGTCTTGTTTGGGGATGAGTTGTCGATCGCTCAAAATCTTTAAGGCTGCTTTCAGGTAGTCTGGTGAGTGCGGGCGATCGAGAAATTGCAGCAATGTTAATATTTCCCAAGGTACTTGAGAATGTCTGTCTCGTTCCCCGACATCCTCAATTTTAATCCCGTATTTGCGTAAATCGCAGCTCAATCCGTGTTTTTGCGGATTTTCTAGGACTTCTTTGATAAACTTGCCTTGTTTGTTTTCCCGCACCAAAACAGCCATTGATTTTAGATTTTCTAACGGCAATTTAGGGCGATTTTCTTCATCCCTCGATTCACTGCTAGATTGAATATTTTGCTCGTGACTTGTCCAGACAAAATCCGCAGGTAAAAATTCTTCGACTAACTCAATTACCCGCTTGCCAATTAACTCAACTGTCTGGTAAATATCGCGGGGAGTATGCAATTCTAAGCCTCGACCTATGGGGGCGGGATTGGCATTTTGCTGCGGGTCATCGCTGGGAACTGTCTTGATAGTTTGGTCGCGAAAAGGCTGTTCGGTTCCCGCTAATTCTGAGCGGTTTACCCATTGCAACATAAAGTTAGCTGCATCAATAACGATCTGGCTACTGCGGCCTGCACCGTCCATTGTTGCTAACTTATTTTCAACTTCGCATTCGTCACAAAATTGGTTAAAATAAATCGGATCTGCGGGAGTGAAAGTTGAATTTATTGCTTGATTTGGGTCGCCAACTCTGATAAAATTAGGAGGTGAATTAGGACGGTCGGGATCGATCGCCAATGTTTTCAAAAGCTCAGTCTGTAAAGGTGTAGAATCCTGTGCTTCATCCTCAAACACCGCAAATACTTGCTTTTGCTCGATCGCCTTCGCTCCCGGATTTTCCAACACCCGCAAAGCTGCTAAAATCATCTCGTCATAATCGATGAATTCCCGGCTTCTCAACAAAGCCTGATATTTTTGATATAAACCGCCAGCAACGGCTAAAATTTCATAACCACCGCCAGAATCAATATCGCCCATTTTTAATAACTCTTCGGGTGATAAACCGGAAGATTTTGCCTCGTGAATCACAGTTTTAGCTAACTGCGGCAAAATCTCTGTGCGTAAAACCGATTGGCGCCGCAATCTCTCTGTTTCTTCTCCATCAAATTGCTGTCCTTCCAACAAAACTTGATATCGGCGCGGATTTTCGGCGATCCAAAGTTCTACACAAGTCCGAATTAAGCGGTGACTTTGAGTTGGAGTGACTAATGTCGAATTATCGAGATTTAAACCCGACAAATCGGGATGGCGCATCGCAATATTTAAAGCTAAACCGTGCAAAGTGTGCACGGCAAAACCGCCTTGGGATAAAGACAATTGTGCCAATCTTTCCCGAATTTTAGCTTTAATATTAGCAGCAGCCGATCGCGTAAACGTCACTACAATTAACTGACGGCGGTTGTTAAGTCGATTGCGGGCGATCACAATTGCCGACGCAGCAGCCATTCCTGTAGACTTCCCGGCCCCTGGAACCGCCGAAACCGCAAGGGGGCCGCCCGCCCAATCCGCCATCTCGTGCTGGCCCGCACGCAAGCTGTCGCGAATTTTACCGCAAGCGGCAGCCAAAAGCGCGGCGGGCTCTAACTCGGAGAAAGTGCTGTTCGGGCGATCGATCTCGGCAGTCGATCGACTAAAATCAGTATCAAATTCATCAGTCATGCGATTTTAGATTTGAGATTTTAGATTAGAAAAATATTGTTCGCGATCGACAGTTTCAAACCGTAGGGAGCATCTCATTTTTGTAAAAAGCATTTTTTCTTTGAGTGCTGTCCCCGCTCGCGTATTGTACAATACGCGAGCTCTTAAGCTCGCACTATAAATACAAAACTGAGATACCCCCCAAACCGTATCAGAAACCAAGTTGCTGAATTTCGGGTGAAAGTCCGAACCCCGAACCGTTATCGGACTCGTATTAAATCTGCGTCTATCTGCGTTCATCTGCGGTTAAAAACCAACAACTCTTCAACCTCTACCGTTTCCATTTTGGTATCGGCTAAACTAACCCTATCTATCCGAGCTTAAATTAAAACCAGCATAAAATTCAATACCCAAACCTTTTTACAGGAAAAATCCCCAATGAAAACTTACCCCAAAACCAATTTCCCGCCACACCAGCCAAACCCAGCCAACAACAGCACAACTCGCTTTGCAGTTGTAGCATTCTTAACTTTATCCTCAGCCATTGCTTTACCAAGCTGTGCAACTTCCCCCACCGGCTCTGCAAACGGCTTTACCTCATCCCGCAGCGCTGAAAAGCAAATTGCCGCATCTGCTCCCCAATCCGCACCCGCACCTGTAAGCACACCCGGAGGCGCAGCGTCAAAAGTTGCTGCTGACACCGCAAAAAAACCAGCCGCAGAAACTCCAGCAACTGCTCCCCAACTGATTAAAAAAGCCGAACTCAGTGTAGTTGTCAAATCTATTGACAGCAGCACTAAATCAGTTACTGAGATTGTGAAAAAACAGCGAGGCGATATTTTGGGTTTCCAAAACCAAAAGCCGCCGGATTCTAGCGTGCGCCAAACTGCAACCGTGCAGATTCGGGTACCTCAAGAAAAGTTAGAAACTACTTTAGATGCTTTAGCAAAACTCGGAAGTGTCGAAAACCGAGGGCTTACGGCTGAGGATGTTAGCGAGCAATTAGTTGACAGCGAGGCTAGGCTGCGTAACCTTCGCAAATCCGAGGAAGTTGTGTTAAAAATTATGGAGCGCTCCGGCTCTGTTGGCGACGTGCTCAAAGCTTCTCAGCAGTTGAGTACGATTCGGGAGTCGATCGAGCGCATCGACGCTCAGTTAAAAAGTTTGCGGAATCAAGTAGCCTATTCGACTATTAGTTTAACTCTAGAAGCAGCAGTCTCGGCCCAGCAAGAACCGGAACCTTCTCTCGGCTTGCGGGTGCAGGAAACTTGGGGACAAGCGACTCATTCTGTGAGCGAATTAACTTTAGGTTTGTTTGCTCTGAGCATTTGGCTTTTGGCTTACAGTCCTTATTTCCTAGTAATTGGGGCGGCGACTTATGGTATAATTCGATTTAAGAAACAGCATTCTGTTCCGAAAGTTCAAGAACCGAAACCGCCTGCTGCGAATTAGTCATATCAATTCCGCTCTTCATCGGAACGATCTAAACGGAGGACTGTAGGGTGCGTCGCTACGACTTGTTCCATGAAACTTGCAGATTGTTGATGGCGACGCACCTTACTTATTGCGACTCAAATGACAGATTAAGAATAATACTTTTCTTTAATCTTTTCTTTTTCATTCTGGTAATCTTCGCGTGCAGATTCTTTGGCTTCTGCTTTGGTATCGCCAGTGCCATATCCACGGATATGACAATCTCGATATTTACCTTCGTAAGCAGCATACCATGCAGAATATTTATTGCCAGGATCGCATTTTCCACATTCAACTAATTCCATGTATATCTCCTTTTTGGTTTCAATCCCCTTGCAGGGAAAAGTGAATAGCAACTTTACTGATTCACTCTCCGGGAATGCGACACCTCTTTCAGGACAATTTGAGTTTCAATTCCCCTGTAGGGAAAAGTGAATTGCGACGTGCCGCCACTGACCCGTTTGGTCACCCATCAGTTTGTAGGGTGTGTCGCTTGCAGACCATATTTGGAGCAAATCGAATATCTGGTAGCGACGCACCAAGCACCGAAATATTGCGATCGCACGTAATATCATTCCCAACACTTCTGAACGCAACAGTTACTCTTATGGGGGGTTAATTTTAAGGTACGTAGTTGCACTTCAGCGCTCTTTCCTGATATTTATAAAGAGCGCTGAAGCGCAACTACGTACCTTTTTTTTTATAAAAAACAGTCGGGAAGCGAAAAACTCAGAGTCTTTAGACCGCTCGATGAAAGCGACGCGGGCGGTTTTAACCGCCGTGAGTCTTTCTTAATTCTTAACATTTTTGGCAGTGTAAAAAGGGCAAAAGCTCTTATACTAAGCATAGTGGGATGGATACACAGGTGCAAACCTGAGAAGCAAATGCCTACCATACATTAAAGGTACGCGGGGACTCTCGCGTTACCAAGGGCTAAAAACCCTTAAACGCTTGAGGAGCTTGCCCAAAGGCAAGGATAGCAGCCCACCATTTTTTGGCAAAAGGATTGCGCCCAGGAACCCTAGCAATAGGGATATTAAGAACGAAATTTCTTAAGAATCTCAGTGTCTTTAGACCTGGGAGTGTCAATTAATGTAACAGTTGTGCAACTCCTGCCCAAATTCAGAATCGCAAATAATATAAGGTGCGTCGCGATGAGATTGTCTATCTTTGTTTAGGATTTTCGATCGCGACACACCCTATGAATGACTGTCAACTGTCAACTGCCAACTGTCAACTGTCAACTGACTAATCGTCAATTTGCCATCCATCTTTGGTATAATCTTCGTCCACAATCTTCTTCGGTCGCATCACCAAAACAACTCGCCCCAAAATCGACAACTGCGGGGATGTTTCAAACCATTGCAATTCTAAATTCCCCCCGTTATCGGCCAGGAAATAACTCTCAGCATCCCACTGTCTTTGGGCGCGATCGGCAATAATCAAAACTTCTTCAACTTTACCTTGCAGCGGTACCGGCAGTCGATCGCTCATTTCCAAAACCGCCACCGGATCTTCCGCGTTCAAAATTACCTGCCATCCGGGAATCGCCACCCAAGCTCCGGCTCCCGAAAACTTTACCATGCGGAAGGGCTCGATTTCCTCCGGCAAAGGCACTGCCAGCAAATCTGACGTAGAAAGCGGCAATTTGCCTACAACCGGGACAATCCGAGGCAGTTGTTCCTCGGTATCGAGCCTGTAAACTGGTAAGCGGGGCGCTTCCTGCCTCGGAACTACGGTAAAATCGACCAGCAACTGCTCGATTTGCGCCCTAGCAGTTTGGCTGCTAGCTAATTTTAAACCGCGAGCAATTAAGCGCGATCGCTCTTGCAAATCGCTTTTCTGTCTCGCCAACTGCCAACACTGGTAAGCTACAGCATCCCCAGGAGTGTCTGTGAACCCCTGTGGGAGACTCCCGAAGTGCGAAAACTCCTTCATCGCCTTAGCAACTTGGCGGGAATCATCAACATCCAAATTGTGGGCCAACATCAAAGCTGCCGCTCCGGCTCGTTCTGCTTGCGAAAGAATCCGAAACTCGTATAAAATATCACTACCTTTCCGCAGAAAGTGCGATCGAACTTCCTCCGAAGCACCAGCATTGACCATGCTGGTGTAAACTTGTGCTGCAACGCCGACCTGATTTTGTTGAATAGGCTCAAAACCAGTTTGTTCAAAAATCTGCTGAGAGTTGCAGCCCGCTTGCAACAGTGCCGTGCAGGCTTGTCCCCACTCTACCCAGGTGCCTTCCTTGCGGCGGAGCGATCGAATTAACTTTTCCACATCCACAGCATCAGTGGAGGGTGCAGGTTTAGAAGGGGAAGAATCTTGAGGTGTATCAGTCATAATTGAATCAAAAACCAGCGTTGAGTAATGTGTAATTGGATACCAGCAAGGCTCGTGTCGCGGCAGAGCAATAGATTGATAGTAAGGGAGTTATGAGACTATTGTTACAGAATAGTTGCTCGCCTAAATTTACAAAGGGGAGTTTATCGTATTGTTATGGATAATGCCATTCCAGAGCTCGATCAAATTAAACGCCAGCTCATGACACTACACCGACCGAAAAAACCAAAAATGCTGGTAGTAGACGATGAACCAGACAATCTGGATTTACTCTACCGCACTTTCCGACGAGATTTTAACGTGCTCAAAGCTGAGAGTGGGATTCGCGCCTTGGAAGTCCTCGGCATAGAGGGCGAAGTCGCCGTCATCATTTCCGATCAGCGAATGCCAGAAATGAAGGGAACTGAGTTTCTCAGCAAAACCGTGCCCCAGTTTCCGAATACGGTCAGAATTATCTTGACTGGTTTTACGGATATTGAAGACTTGGTGGATGCGATTAACTCCGGACAGGTTTACAAGTATATCACCAAGCCTTGGGATCCGAACGAATTGAAAATGGTGGTACAAAAGGCGGCCGAGACTTATGAAGTTCTCAAGCAGCGGACTGAGGAATTGCATCGCGCCCAAAATCAAATACAACTGTTAGCAACCATCATGCAAACGGCTGTAGATCATCCAAGTTTGGAAGCAACTTTAGATCCAATTACTACTGCTGTGAGCGATAATTTTTTGGCTGATACTTGCATTTTGCAACTGGTCGAAGGAACTGCTTTAATGCCGGCTCAAGGCACTCACACCAGCGGTAAAACTGTGGAAAATTGGCTGGCAGATGACCCTCTTGTTCTAGAAGCGATCTCCTCTCAAGCTATTCAGGGTGCTGTGAATATTGCCAGCGACGCAGCCCTAGCGAGTCTGCCACACTACCAAAAATCGGGCATTCAAGCTCACTTGGCTGTTCCGGTGATTCACAAAGGTCGATCGATCGCCCTGATATCCCTTCAGTGGAAGCAACCTTGCTCCCTGCGTCCCGACGAACTCACAACAGTTCACCTCGCCGCTCAACAAGTTGCTTTGGTATTGACGAGTTTTCAGGGTGATTAATTAGTTGACAGTTGTTAGTTGGCAGTTGTTAGTTGACAGTTGACAGTTGACAGTTTTTAGTTGACAGTTGTTAGTTGTTAGTTGACAGTTGTTAGTTGTTAGTTGTTAGTTGACAGTTGTTAGTTGACAGTTGGCAGTGGTCAGTTGTTAGTAGTCAACAGTCAACAGTTATTCGTAACAGAGAAATAACTAATAACTAATAACCAATAACTAATCACAAATAACTAATCACAAATAACCAATAACTAATAACTAATCACCAATGACTAATAACGCAGAAAAAATTAAAACTATATTTAATCGAATTGCACCAGTTTACAACCAATTGAATGACTGGTTAAGCTTGGGGCAGCACCGGATTTGGAAGCAAATGGCAGTGAAATGGAGCTGTGCGGGCCCGGGAAATACTTGTTTAGACTTGTGCTGCGGCAGCGGCGATATAGCATTGCTGCTGGCAAAACAAGCAGGGCCTACCGGTTCGGTATTTGGAGTAGATTTTTCTGCTGAACAACTGGCCGTTGCAGGTAAGCGCGATCGACCTTTTCTCACTCCTGCAAGTCCCATTACCTGGGTAGAAGCTGACGCCCTAAACTTGCCTTTTCCCGACAATTACTTCGACTGCGCCACCATGGGTTACGGCTTGCGAAACGTGACGGACATCCCCCGCAGTCTTCAGGAATTGCACCGCGTCCTCAAACCGGGCGCAAAGGCTGCTATTCTCGACCTCCACCGCCCCAGCAATTCCCTGATGCGGAGCTTTCAGCAGTTTTATCTAGATACTCTCGTGGTGCCAGTGGCTCAGCAATTTGGCATGACTCAAGAATATGCCTACATTAATCCTAGTTTAGAAAAATTCCCGATCGGCGAGCAGCAAGTCGCGATCGCCCGCCAAGCCGGATTTGCCACCGCCACCCACTATCCCATTGCCGGAGCTATGATGGGAGTATTGGTGTTAGTCAGTTGACAGTTGACAGTTGACAGTTGACAGTTGCTATTAGTTATTTGTTACTTGTTACTTGTTACTTGTTGTTCTAATTTCCAATAACCAATAACCAATAACCAATAACCAATAACCAATGCCCCATGCCCCATGCCCCATCCCTCCGCTTCGCTTCGCCCAATTCCCAATTTCCCAATAATTGATGAATCCCTCTGAACTTTGGCTGTTGTTAGCCCCGCCTGTAGTGGGAGGAATTATTGGCTATTTCACTAACGATATAGCTATCAAAATGCTGTTCCGCCCCTATCGAGCTATTTACATCAAAGGGCGGCAGTTGCCTTTCACTCCCGGTTTGATCCCCCGCAACCAAGAGCGCTTGGCTAAGCGAATTTCCGACACAATCATGGGTTCGCTGCTGACGCCGCAGGAACTGCAAAACTTGGCGCGCCGCCTCCTTCAAACTGAGCGGATGCAGTCAGTCATTCTCTGGCTGTTGCAGTTGGCCCTGGATCAAGTAAAGGCAGACACAGAGCAAAAAACTGCTAAAATTCTTGCTAACATTCTGCGAGACTTGCTCGGGGAATCTGTGCCGCGAATTCTCAAAGTTTTGGCGCGCCGGGAAGATTTTTTAGAAGCTCAGCTAAATCAAATTTTTGACCAAGTTTTGCTGGAAATTCAGCTAACAGAAGCTCAAGCTGGTCAGTTGTCTGATTGGCTGTTGCAGGTAGTAATACCGCCAGAAGTGCTGCGGCAGGCTTTGATTGACTTTTTGACCGATCGCAATATTTCGATCGTCGATGAAGGATTTCGAGAAAAAACCAGCGGCACTTATTGGGTAGTAGCCAATTTGTTTGGTTTACGCAACACTTTAACTCGGCTGCGGACTTTTTGTCTGGATGACAGACAAGTCACAAATCAGCGGTTAGCAGAATTAACTGTTTCTTTGGGAATTCGTGGGCGACTTCAGGAATGGCTGCAAAATTTGTCGATGCAAAACTTACCGGTTTCGACGGTGAGACAGTTGCGAAAAACTATGCGCGACAGCGTTCGCAGCTACGTTCAAGAGCGGGGCACAGAGGTACTTGATGGGTTGAGCAAATCTATTGACTGGGAAAATATTTCGCGGTTAATTCTCAATCGATTGCAAACTTCAGCGGTGATGAGCGCTTCCCTAGAAATTGTTAGCAAAGAACTGGCTTTGGTGTTAGATCGCTATCTGGAGCGGGATTTAGAAAATATTGTAGCTCAGGCTATCCCGATTTTGAATATCGACCAGGTAATTATCGATCGAGTAAAAGGCACTTCTCCCGAAGAGTTGGAGCTAGCTATTCAGGGAATTGTCAAAAGCGAGTTGCAGGGAATTGTAAATTTAGGAGGGATTTTGGGCGTTTTTGTAGGCTGTTTGCAGACAGTTGTGATGTTGATTCAACGATGATTTATTCCGGAACTTGTGAGATATTTGTTGTAGGTAAAGAAAACCGGGCGGTTGAAACCGCATCTACACAAACTTTCACGCGCCTCCGCGGGTTGAATACTGAGCGATTACAATTACGTTATTTTCTTCATTCCGCGGAGGCGTCCTGGGGTTTTTGTAGACGCGGTTTCAACCGCCGTCCCATCTTATTCTCTAAATTTATGCCAGCCCCAAATTCTGACGATCGCACTTTACTCCCAAAAAACCCGCGCAACCTCAGCCGCCAACAATACCAGCGTTTAACCGCAGAAATGGCTACTCCCTACCGGCCTCTACGACAGTTTGTGTACGTAGCTTGTGGCGCTTCGGGCTTTATCGGCGGCGTAGTTTTCCTCGCGAAAATTGCCTCGGGCCGAGAACTTGGCTCTGCTTTACCCAATTTTGCCCTCCAAGTCGGAGTCGTGGCTTTGATGGTGTTCTTGTTTCGTTGGGAGCAACGCGCCGAAGCCCGATCGGCGAAGTCGAAGTAACAAAGGTTTACAAATCTACACAAAAAGATACCTGAGGCAAGGAAAAGTTATAATTATAAAGAAAGTATTACGAAACCCTGGTTTGCGATCGATCCCTGTCATTATATGAAGGTGGGTTCAATTGGGGTCAGCAAATTTAAAGACCCTAATCATAAACCGCTTGTAACTCGTTCAATTGGGGTCAGCTTTCATAAAGACCCTAAACATATTAAATAAATTTCAGCCGATCGCCAGCCTTCACTTATAGAAGAGCTGGTGTTCGGCTTTGTGCTATGGGCGGGATATTGGGAAATATGTCAAAGTCAAAGTAGAACAAGATTTTGGGAGATTTTACTATGAGCAAGTCATTTTGCAAAGGGCGGTGGACGTTATTTTTAGCAGCAGGTGTGGGAATCGTGTTTTACAGCAGTGCCGCGGCGGCGGCCGAAAAGGTAGTGCTCAAATACAGTGCGATCCGAATGACTTTACCAGTCAGCGAATTAGAAATTTTTGCAGAAACTGGGAAAATGTCACCCGGGTTAGAAATGCTGCTGGGAAAGGCAAAAAAAGACCCGGAAGTGGTTCGCCGCAGTCTGATGAGACCGGTGAAAGTTAGTCAAAGCTTGTTGAATAGGACGCTCAACAGTAAAGTTGGGGAAATAATTCTCGATGAAGTGGGTCAGGTAATTCGCACTCCTTCTGGGAAAGCAAATCGAGAAGCTTTGCGCGAGGCCTTGGTGCTGTCGGCAACTAATGATAACGAGATTACGCTGCTGGAAGCTATGAAGAATTATCCTGCTCCAGAGGTTAATGTTGAGGGCGATCGCTTAGTTGAAGCTTACGGCAAACTTGTAGCTTTGTCTGAACAATTTGGTGGTGCTTCAGAACGGCTGCAAGACATTTTGAACAAGATTCGCCTGCCTAGACTGTAGGGGATTTTGTCAGCAGCGGTTGATTTGTGCGATCGCACAATAGACCTCTGGCAAAAAAACCTATGTAACAATTAAAGGCTTTGAGTTTTAGACCCCCAGAGCTAACTCATAATTGTAAAGTGCCGATCTAACCTGCAATCTGCTCCACTTAAGCCAAACCCTAGCTCGTAGCATAAAATTATTTTGCAACAGGTCTAATGTAATTGATTTTCTATTTCGTCCTAGTCCGATAGTAGCAAAATCGTTTCAAGAAGCCGGAGTTCCTAAAGATAAACTACTTTTAACGACAGAAGGTTGGTCGCCTCACAATTTCCCCTACGATACTGAGGCTTGGGTGGAGGGAGTGCGAAAATTATCTAGTTCTGATACATTTACGCGACATTTACCCGGCAATTGCCGGACAAAGTAACGATAGCACGCTTGATCCTCATAGGAGATAGAGGCGGTATCCCGCAAAGCTTTCAGTAATATACCTTTCATCACCATTGTAATCCCGTGGGATTGAGTAGCCACACTCAGGGCAAGTAAACACTTTAGAACCACCTAACTTTTGATGTAAGTGACCGCAATGGGTACAAGTTTTAGACGTGTATTCTTCTGTGACATCAATCACGCTGACGTTTCTGATATTTGCTTGATGTTTGATGGTTTGTTTGAATCTGTAATGGGCCCATGTCAACATGGCTCTAGCGGTTTTTGAACGAATCTTTCTTCGTGACCGGGCTACCATTTGGGAAGACTCAAAAGTTGGAAGAAATATGACTCGATAGTTGCTAGTTAAATAGCAAGCGGTTTGTTTTTGGCATTCGTCTACTAAATTCCGAATCCGTATTCTCATGCGATGAGCCGCTTGCCTCATCCGTTTTCGGCGCCGTTTCGTGGCTTGAGATATTCGGCTCATTAAGTTATCTAAGTGTTGGCACAGACGAGCTATTCGTCCCATGTCAACACCTCCAAACTCAAGGAATTTATTGCCATCAAATCCGGTCATAAATGTTCTCACCCCCGGATCTAATGCAATAATTCCTGTTGCTACCGTAGGCGGCAAAGTAACTGGCACAGGAAACACCCCAAACCAACGACCCTTGCAGTAGACTAACTGAGTACCTCGATCGCAATCAGGAATTACCTCAGAAGTATGATAGGTTAATCCTTTGGTTAAGGAAGGATACCAAGTGCCTGACCTGAAGTTTGAATCGTTAAACTTGATGGTTTGAGAGTAATCTCTGACGCTACGGAACTTGGCGTCTGAACTTGCCTTAAATGCTCGGTAAGCATCAAAAATAGCATTCTGCCTGATATGACAAGGTGTTTCTTTTACCCATTCTGGTAAATCACTTCGCATAACTGAATTACGCAATTCAGCTTGCTTAATCGCTTTTTTCGCTGCATTGCTATTGCTTGGTTGAAACAATAACGACAGGCTGCTAGCCATTTACGCCAGACTTTATTTAATTCCTGACTTGGGTAAATCCTGAGCTTGTGAGATTTAAGATTTATACTTTCATCGAGAGTACAATCTACTACTCGCTCGGTGGAGGACTGCAAGCACGTCTTCAAGCATTTCTGGTTCTGGACTAAGGTTTGTTTGCTCCGGTACCAGGAGTTTACACCGGTTTTGCTCGGTATTCCATTGGCATTTGTCAAAGCCTCTTCTTGCCAATCGGTTTTTGTGGGCAACGACAACCATTCGGACATTTCATGAGAAGATTCGTTCCAATAGGGCAAGAAGCTTTTTGATTTTTCCTGTTTCTTCCCAACGTCGGAGATTTCTTTTTTTGACTCCAAGGATGGAGGAGGATGATGATTAGGGTGGGAGATACTTGACAATAGTTTTTTGTTCAACTTTTGTTTGATTGTATCAGATTGTCCGGCGATGTCTAGGTTATCTTTGATTTAGTTAGATCTCTCCCCTGCAATTTGAACTCCGAAGTTGAAAGTTAACTCCCATAGCATATTGGAGGGGATAGGGCGGAATTTGAGGTTAAATTTCACAAACTATGGCAATCTCTGGTTTTGCTACGCTCAGTAAGCCAAAGTTTCTAAAGTTTCCCGCAGATAGGATCGAACCTGCTGATCGATGGTGCAATTTTGCTGTTGACTCTCAAAATTGAGTTCTAGCTGCCAGCGTTGAAATCCTGAACTTGCTCCGATCGCGGATTTGAGACTGCCCCAGATTTCAGAATCTTCGCACAGCTCGATCGGCTCTGCGGCTTGAGGTTCTTGTGCGATCGGTAGATAATTCGCCATATTGTTATACCTCTGTTTTAATTCCCTGTAAGGATTGAAAGCTTACCTTGACTCTCTCTATTATAGATTCTTTTCTCCAAATAGCCAATATAAAATAGCCACAACCTGCGATTAAATATTAAATATTAAGATTATTAATAATCTCTATCTGAGCCGGAGCATTACCTATTTTTTCACAGCATACATCTGTCGAAAATAAAGTAGCTTAAACTACAATTATGTCGATATTAATGTTTTATTTCATTTTTCGATCGACTGTTGGGTTAGGGATGTAGGGCCGTTGGTGTCCGCAGGTTCTGAGTTGACTGTACTGCTGGATGACGCATTCTTGATGCCTTCGGCTGGTGGGATTGAGTCTGCGGCTGCAGTCGGATCGACAGTTGTCTCGCCCGCAAAAGTTGGCAAAAGTCGATCGACTTGCCAAGGTGCGATCGTAAAATCCTGCCTAATGTTTTCTAATACATGAGGCTTTGTCGCTGCAAATTCTGATTCCGGCGTCAGCAAAACAGCCATCACACTAGCAGACACCTGCAAAAACAAATTGCTAGCTAAAAAAGCAGCAACTGCCAACAACAATCCAGCCCACCGCCAGGAAGGAGGAAACGGAGCCACCCCAGCAGCGAGGGGAGCAAATCGATATAGCTGCCACAAAATTACTGCCAGCAAAACAGCGATAAAAAGAGCAATTCCTTGATTTAATTTAGTTTTAAACCGAGTCAGCATCTGCTGCTGCACAGAAGTTAAATTCTGCGGTTTCACGGCCACGACTAAAATACTAAAAATGTAAAAAGGGCGGAACCATTGCATCCACAGCACAGGAACAATACCTGCTACAGCCACTAAAAACACTTCTAACCAGACAGAGAGCGTGGGAGAACCCACTGCAAGTCCCAGCAAGCACAGTCCCAGGAAAAGCGGCAATGCAGCCACCCCAGAAAGGTGAATCCACAAGAAAGGATCTGACCAAAAAGAACGCACTTTAATTAATTATTAGTTATGAATTAGGAGTTTTGAATCTTGGATTTTGAGATTTTGAGATACACTCTTGACTCTGAAATCCGATGCGAGGAGTAAATATTTAGCTATCAAACCGAGGACTTACAAGCAGAAATCTGGTTTATTTCGGTAATTCTTATTTGAGCGAGCAAATTTTCAATTTTAAGCAAGGGTAAAGACGATTAGGAAGTTCTTAATTCTTTCTTCTTTCTTCCGAATTCACGCTTGACTTATTCCTTCTTCTTTCGGTCAACTGTCAACTGTCAACTGTCAACTGTCAACTGTCAACTGTCAACTGTCAACTGTCAACTGTCCGATGAGTTTGGGAGTATTGAGTGAAGAGAATAGTTGGGAGCGATCGGCAATGCAAGTTGCCTTCACTCAAAAATTCTCTTCCAACTCAACACTCACAACTCAAAACTATTGAGATAGCGTGCGGCGCTTAGTAACCATCCGGTAGGCTTCAATAATATCGCCTTCCGCCCAGTCGCTAAACCCGCTCAAGGAAATACCGCATTCATAGCCAGTATTGACTTCCTTGGCATCTTCCTTCATCCGTTTGAGGGAGTCAAGGACACCTTCGTAAACGACATTGTTGCCCCGGCGCACCCGCACCTTACAGTTGCGGATGACCTTGCCTTCGAGTACGTAACATCCAGCCACAGCCCCGCGACCGATCGCGAAGACAGCGCGCACTTCCACCTTACCCAGAGGTTCTTCCACCAGTTCGGGTTCCAGCAGTCCTTCCATCGCCCCTTGAATATCATCCAAGAGTTTGTAGATGATGCTGTATTCCCGCACGTCTACGCCCGCTTGGTCGGCTGCTTGGCGAGCGCCGGTGGCGAGAGTAGTATTGAACCCGATAATCACAGCATTACTAGCTGCGGCCAGGTCAATATCCGTTTCTGTGATTTCCCCAGGAGCAGATAGCAGCAATCGGAGTTGAACTTCTTTTTGAGGAAGTTGGGTCAGAGAACCGACAATGGCTTCCAGGGAGCCTTGGACATCTGCCTTCAAGATCAAGTTGAGTTCCTTAAGAACGCCTTCCTTAGCTTGTTGAGAGAAGCCACTGAGGCTGATCCGACCACCTTGAAGTAGACGCGAATCTCTTTGGGATGTAGCTCTTCCGCTTGCGATCGCCGCTGCTTCTTTTTCGTTAGCGAAGACATCAAACTCATCTCCAGCTTGCGGTACTTCCCGCAACCCCAGCACTTCCACAGCGAAGGATGGACTTGCTTGGTCTACGCGATCGCCGCGATCGTCGATCATCGCCCGCACCTTGCCCAGAGCAGAGCCTGCGACCACAATATCACCCACTCGCAGCGTGCCATTTTGCACCAGCAGAGTTGCCACTGGCCCCCTTGCCTTGTCGAGGTGAGCTTCAATTACAGTACCCTTAGCCGCTCGGTTCGGGTTAGCGTTGAGGTCTTCCATTTCCGCGACTGTCAGAATCATTTCCAACAGCGTATCGAGGTTTTCCCCTCGGATAGCGCTGACTGGAACCATCGTCACATCGCCGCCCCAGTCATCTGCGACCAAGCCGTACTCAGTAAGCTCTTGCTTCACCCGTTCCGGCTGAGCGCCCTCCTTGTCAACTTTATTGATAGCCACGACAATTGGCACTTTCGCCGCTTTCGCGTGGCTGATAGCTTCAATTGTCTGGGGTCGCACGCCGTCGTCCGCCGCCACCACCAAGATGGCAATATCTGTCACCCGCGTACCGCGAGCCCGCATAGCTGTAAAGGCTTCGTGACCGGGCGTATCCAAAAATACCACCTGCTGGCTCTTGCCTTCGTGTACCACATCCACGTGGTAAGCACCGATGTGCTGGGTAATACCCCCAGCTTCTCCCTGAGCGACCTTGGTTTTGCGGATCGAGTCTAGCAAAGTAGTTTTGCCGTGATCCACGTGGCCCATAATCGTTACCACTGGCGGACGGCGCTGGAGGTATTCCAAATCTGCCTCATCGATCATCTCGATGATTTTGGTAGCTGGCTCTTCTATTTCTGGGGTTTCTACCTCTACGCCCATTTCTTCGGCTACCATTCTCACCGCTGGAATGTCCAGGGTTTCGGTAATGTTGACCGCAATACCTTTAGAGAACAGCCTCTTAATAATTTCGGTTTCGGGAACAGCCAAAGTAACTGCTAGTTCTTGAACGGTCATCGGTCTGCTCAGCAGCAGCTTTTCTGGACGTTCTACCTTAGCTTCGGCTGTTTTGCCGCGGTTGCCGCGTCCCCCGGAAGAACCAGAAGAGCTTTTATCGTGAGAAGGGCCCGGTCTCTTATTTTTGCCGCTGCTACCGGGTGCGCCCGGAGTTGGTGTTGACTTTGGTGCTGCTTGTGTCTTCGCCTTAGCTGGGCGGGCTAGAGACAGGCTGACGGTGACTGGTGCTGGCATATCCAAGCCATTTTCTAAGTCATCGTCATCCTCGTCTATGGGTTTGAGGCGACGATTTTTGGCCTTGGCTGCTTTGGCTGCTTTGGCAGCATCTGAGTTTTCGTCATCATCTTCTTCCCAAATGACCTGTGTCTTTTTGGCTGGCTTTGGCAGAGTCGGCTTTGGAAGGAGAAGAGTATCCAGCAACAACGACGTATCGTCTCCGTCATCGTCTGCGTCTTCTCCGGTGGCAGAAATGTCACCGCCCCGGCTACGCAACCCAGCGGCTGACGTTGCGGGGGCAAGGCTCCGGCGCGGGCCGCCCTGCTGGGGTCGATCGGCAAGTGCTGTTTTCACTGGCCCACCAGCACCTGGGCGAGGTCTTTGAGCGTCGCTACCGGATGGTGCAGGTCTGCTGGGGCGGCTCGGTTTCGCCGGCGCTTCCAGAGTTTCTCCCTGTTCTGATTGGTCTTGATCGGTTCTGGCCAGTTTCAGTACCGGCTTGTTTCCCAGAGTTTGTGGGTTGCGGCCAGCCTGCTCGGACGCCGCTCTGACTGGTGGCGACGTGAGTTTTGCCCCTGCTGGCGGCGCTGGAGGGGCGACCGGCGGGCGGGGGGTGCGTTCTGGAGCCTTTTCTGACGGCCGTTGAGGTGTCGCAGGTGCTTGAGCCTGGGAGCTTGTTTCCGGGGCGATCGCACCTACAGTTTCCGAGCTTGTTTCTGAAGCTGCCGCCGATCCACCGACATTTGGCTTCGAGAGTACAGGTCGATTGATATTTGGTTTAGCTGGAGGCTGGAGTTGTTGAGAGGCGGGCGATTTGGGAGGAGTGGCCACGGTGGCCCCAGGCTGGTTTTTTTGCTCCTCGTTGCCTGCGGGCTGGGACGAAGCACCAGCCGGCCGTACTTTTGGACTGCGTATTTCTAAAATTTGCTGCTTTTTTTGTTGGTCGTTAGGATGAGGGCCAGATTCTCTAGATGGCGCTGCTGCTCTTTCGGGGGGAGCTGGCTTGCCGGGGGTAGAGTGGCTGGCTACGTATTTTTCCGCCGTTTTGCGAATGCGCTCTGCTTCAGATTCTGTAATTGTGCTGCTGTGGCTCTTTACTGAAATATTGAGCCGCTCGCAAACTGCCAAGATGTCTTTATTATCCAAATTTAGTTCCCGTGATAATTCGTAAATTCTTACTTTGCCGTTGTTCATCCACTCTGCCCTCTTTTGTGCCAACCAGTTTTTACATTTTGATTTTTTGTTCTAATGACGACATCATTCGCTGTGATTGATTCAGTGTCAAGAATCGGGGTTTTGGTACTCGCTCAGCAATTTTATCTAAAAGATGCAATTCGCTGAAGTCTGCGGTTGGAGAATTCTCAAGTTTTTTTTGGGAAAGCGAGAACTGTCTAGTCTGAATTTTGGCAACTGCCACAAATCAATCTTTAAAGTTTGTCTTTCCACCTTGAGGATACCTCTGCTAGTACCCTACCCTTATCTAATCTGACACAAATCTTTCCAGACTGGTGGGCAGATCGGATCGGGGTTTTAGAGCTGGCGCTACCGGTAATTACTGGTAGGGCTGCCAAGAGGGTTTATACAGTCGAGGCCGAACTATTGTCGGTTTGGTGTCCGATCGATTCCGAGTCAGATGTACAGTCAGATGTGGCTAAACGCTGCCAAAGTGTTTGGTACAGTTCGTCAGACACAGGCGCTTTGAGCGATCGCCCAAGTCGATTTTTTTTCTGAGCTGCTTTGAGGCATTGGCTCGCCGGACAAAGGTAAGCGGAACGACCGAGGCCGCGATCTAATTGTACCTGATGAGAAGGATAGAGCCTGACTACTCGCCAAAAAGCTTCCTTAGGAGCTATTTTTCGACAACTTGTGCAACACCGGTAGTTCGGTTTCATTTCTAGTGATTCGGGGAGAGTTGAGAGAGTGGGAGAGGGGGGAATAGGGGAATTGTCCTCCTTGTCTCCCGTGCCAGAAACATAAAAGTGAATGTCACAGTGTTTAGACTGTGGCTGCGGTTTCGTCCGTGGCTGGCTCCTCTTGCTCAAATTCTGCCGTTTCCTCGTCGCCGTCGTAGCCGGATCCTTCCTCTTCGTCGTAGTCGTCGCCTGCTAGTTCTTCGAGCCTGCTTGCTTCTGCTGCCAGTTTGATGTCTTCGGCGTCGCGATCGTACTTAGCAATATCTTTGATATCGATTTTCCAACCTGTCAGGCGGGCTGCGAGGCGGACGTTCTGACCTTCTTTACCAATGGCAAGACTCAGTTGGTCTTCCGCGACCAAAATGTGAGCGCGCCTGCCTTCTGGGGCAACCAAACGCACTTCATCTACTCTAGCCGGACTCAGAGCGTTAGCAATATAGGTTGCAGGATCTGGAGACCAGCGGATCACGTCTATTTTTTCGCCGCGCAATTCGTTGACTACTACCTGAATTCGCGATCCCCGCGCTCCGATGCAGGCTCCTACCGGGTCTACATCGCGATCGAGAGTATCTACTGCTATTTTAGTCCGAGGGCCGACGTGCCGGGAGGGCGGATTTGCCTCCCTAGCTACGGCGACAATCCTCACCACCCCATCTTCTATTTCTGGTACTTCGTTAGCAAACAGGTAAACCACCAAACCGGCGTCTGCTCTAGAAACAAGTAACTGCGGCCCTCTAGTAGAACCTTCGCCTACTTTTTTGAGATAAACCTTGAATGTAGCGTTCGCACGGTAATTGTCGTTGGGCAACTGTTCGCGTTTGGGGAGTTCGGCATCTACTTCCGGCTGACCGAAGCTGCTGGTAACTGCCAAAATTACCGACTGCCTCTCAAACCTCAGCACTCTTGCTTGAAGAACAGTTTCTTCTAAATCTTTAAACTCTTCTTGAATCATTTTGCGCTGTTGGTCGCGCAGTTTTTGAGCCAGCACTTGTTTGGTTTGGATCGCTGCCATGCGACCAAATTCTTTTTGATCTGGTGTTACATCTACAAGTACGATGCTCCCAGGCTGAGCTTCCGTCGCTACTTCTTGTACTTCAGAAAGTGCTATTTCGTGATCGGGATTGACGACTTCTTCGACAATAGTTTTGTTAGCTAAAACGCGAAAACCTTCTTGTTCTGCGTCTAATTCTACATCAAAATTGTCGAAGTATTCTTCGCTGAAGTGGTCGAGTTTTTGGGTGCGACGGTAGCGTTCGTATCCTTTAAGCAGGGCTTCTCGCAATGCTGCTTGGACGGCGTGTTTGGGTAAATTTCGCTCTTTGCTAATACCTTCGATCATTTCTTTGAGTCCGCGCAAGGGAACCATTGACATATAAAACACTCCTTTGTTTGATGGGACAATACGTAACTTGTAATTGGAAATAGATCGATTGGTGATTGACAGCAGGTAATAGTTTAAAAAAGTGATAACTGATGATTGATGAGTTACAAAGATAGCATTAGGGTATCTCGGTGCTGCAACAATTTATTGTTGTTCTACTTCAAGCCTGTGGCTAAAGATGTGATTCTTAAAAATTAACTCGCAGCGAAGCATTTTTAGCTTCCTGCGAGGCAATCTCAAAACTCAAATCGGGCAGACAAGGGGTACTGCCCCTACAACTCAAAATTCAAAATTTCCCTTTTTTACTCTTTACCTTCGTCTAGTTCAACTTTGACAATCTGGGGGCGGGGAATTTTAACCTGTCGCCCTTTTAGATTGAGATAAACCGTTGTTTCATCCCTGCCCACAAGTAGTCCTTTCCACTCTTTGATTCGCGAGTCGGGTTCGGTGGCTGTGAGTGTGACGGGGAAACCTTTAAAAGTAATGAATTCTCGATCGCTGCTGAGCAATCGGGATATTCCGGGACTGGAAATCTCTAGCACGTAGGCGTCGGGGATGATGTCGGATGCGTCTAACTCGACTTCCAGGGCTGTGCTCATCCGCTCGCAGTCGGCTAAACCGGTGTCTTGCTGGACGTTACGGATGTCTACCCGCAAGACGGGAGGATTTTGGTTGGTGTGAAACACTGCTCCCACTACTTCCAATCCCAGTGTTTCTGCAACGGGGGTAGCTAAGTCAATGATTTGTGGGATTAGGGGATGAGTCATATCGAATACTTAAACTAAAACTCCTGAACTCGGACAGGGCAATGAAAAATCAGTTGTTGAGATTGCTTTGTTTCGATCGGCCAAAAAAAACGGAGACCAGCCCCGGCAGGGCCCTCGGGCTAGGCCCAAAATTTTAGACTCTAGTTCAAGCTCCCAGATTCACCGAGGTGCAAGTAAATCTCAAATCTAAAATCCTTCGACAGTTCAACCTCGTGCCGAAGTCTCAAATCTCAAATCGACTGGTTTTTGACCGTTAGATATGAGTGTTTTACGCTCAAATTGATTCGTGGAATGAAGAAAAAGATGTCAGATTTTCAAGCCCGACGATGAGCTTGTGGGGTTTAAATTCTGCCTTCTACTTTCTGCTTTCTACCTTGGGATGACTTGATTTCGTCGCCCGCGGCCCTTGGTTTTCAACTTGCAGGTGTGATGCCTTAAGCCGTTTGGCTGGGACTCGTGCAACAAAAAAAGTGGGTTCGACCCACTCCTAGGTGAAACAGTTTCTTCCAAGAAGTTTGAGGGCTACTTTCGATCGAAGGGAGGCCTCGCTACTCAGTTTAGCTCGATCGCCCGTCCAGTGACAAATCACCTTCGGAACAAGCCCATTTGCGAAGTGGGGCATTGGGCATGGGGCATTGGGCAAAGAGGGCATTGGGCATTGGGCATCGGGCATTAGTTCCCCAACTGTCAACTGTCAACTGACAACTGAAAGAAAGAAAGAGGGCGGGCCCGCACCATCCACCGCCCCTACAACAGGCCAACTGTCAACTGTCAACTGTCAACTGTCAACTGTCAACTGTCTAACGCGGTGCTATCCGTTGCAGTTGTTTAGCTTGTTCTAAAATTTTCTCGAAGTCTTCTTCGCTCAACCGCTGGATGTAGTTGATTTTGAACTCTTCTAGGAAGTCGCACAATAGCAATTGTATTTCTTGCCAGGTTTGCTGCTGTTGCAGTTCGGCCCCTAAAGCTTGCCCGAAATGTTGGACTAGCTGGCTTGATAGTTTGGTACCTACGGGGTCTTCGCTGGCGATTTTAAAGGCTTCGTAGGCATCTTGGGGGCCGAGGGTGACTAATTTCGAGAGTTCTGCAACTAATTGCTCTGCTAGCTGTGCGGGGAGGTTTCCCAGTCCGGGTACTTGCTTCCATCCTTGATAGAGAGGGGATTGTTTGAGAAATAATTCTATGTTGTAGCGGAGGAGGGCTTCTAAGTCGGGTTGGAGTTGGGGCAGGACTTTGTAGACGGTGATTTGGACGAGATGGGTGGCGATCGCTTCTATTTCATTGATATTGTTGATATCTAGATAGCGTTGTTTTTGCGATTTAAATAGTTGACGGGCTAGTTCGCCTGTGGTAATTGATTGTTGCATCTGGTTGATCAGCTGAATTACTACTACTTCGGTCAATTCTTGGGCGAAGTTGGCGACGAAACCCCGGCTGATTTGGGTGCGTATGGGTTGGAGGTCGGGCATTTTGGCTTGGTGGATGCGAATTGTGACGGGTAATACTCGCAACAGGCGCCAGAAGGGAAGGAACAGAAAGATGTCGTACCACCGCCAGAGCATGGCTGCTCGCCAACTGACACTGCGGTGGCGGCGGCTGATGAAGTAGGTGCGGGCTAGAAATTCGATCGCGAATATGGCAATAAATGGCAGGTCGATTTGCCAGAAGTTGTCTGTAAATTCCCCATTTTCACCGATCGTGCGGTAATAGTTGGTGGCGATTAACGGCTTGATTTTGGCGTCAAACCAAGTGATTTCTTGTTGCCAGCCTTTTTTGTTTAAATACTCTTGGCTCCAGAATGTTTTGAATGATTGTTTGGCTGATTGCTGCGGATTCGGCGTGCGATCGCGCATCCGGTCTTTAATTTTTTCTAAGGTGCCACTTTTTGATGCTAATCGAAACGGATCTTCGTCGATCGTGTTCGCGCTCAGAGTGTTTATTTCTTCCAATTTGGCTGCTACTTGAGGAGAGGACAAGCCTGTTTGCACTACTTGATTTTTTAATTCTGCTAAGGTTTCTAGATATTTCTGGGTGTCTCGGTGGGGTTTAATTCCTTTGAATGGGTCGTATATTTGGGTGAGAACCGGTAGTTGCCGGAAGTAGAAATCTCGGGAGGTAACATAAGTCATATCAAATAATACTAGGCTTAAATTTCCTAGTGCGACCAGTGCAATGAACCGCTCGAACCAGGGTACTTTCGGTGATTCTTTGCGGGAGTCTTGAGTTTGAGATGGCTGTAGTTTTGGTGTCACTGGCATTTCCTAAATAAGTAGACGGAGCGAAATAAATGTAACTGGTAATAGCTGGAAAAAAGGAAACAGCTTAAACTGGCTAACTGTCGGGTTGCGATCGGATTGCGATCGAGTAAGCTAGTATTTATTTGAACCAGGGGAAAGTTGGGTAGTTTGGGATTGTTGATTTTGCCGGGTTGAGTAAAATTTTATACTTGTAAAATATTAAGGTCGATCGAACTTAACGGTAGCTGCTGCTCCCGTTAGTTTGGTTCTCTCTGGCAATAAAATTATATCTCAGGCAGAATCCTAAGTTGTTTTTCGGCGTTGCAGAGCTAACTGGGCTGGTAATAAATTACTATTTTTGTTTAATCTGCTGGCTGTTTGAGGGCTAAATCAAATCTCTTGCGTCGATCGCAGTTTAAGGTTAGATTTGGACTTCGAGTTTGAGGTCAAACCCTCAAGAGAGGTATACTTGCTCAGGGGCAGTCTGCCGAGGGCGCTTCCGAGCAAGTGCGAGGGTTCTGCAACCTCCCTAAGGTTCGGGATCTCGCTTGCACAAAAACCAGCTAGCGATCGGACTCTTGAATAAAATAACCGAAGATCGAGCCCGCCGGGCCCGAAAGCTTCAGACACGGGTTCAAGTCGGCAGCGGTTTCAAGCGCCTTGAATATTTATTGACATCTCGAAGTGCAATATATTGAGAATCAAAAAAATGTCTAGTTATGGCTGCCAGCAAAACTTAATTAGTTCCGATTCTCATCTGAGAGCGATTTTAGAGTTTGTATGTGGTGAGTCAAACAAGCTAGCAAATTGTGCCATTTACTATGGACGACAGTTATATTTCAAGACTAGGAAGATTCCCGGAAAATACGATTTCCATAAAATGTTCAAGTCAAACTTGCATTTTAAAGCTCTGTACTCTCATGTCGCACAGCAAACTCTAACCAACGTCGCCGAATCTTTTAGTTCATACATTGGACTGCTGAAACGAATTGGATCTGGAACGGTAACGCAACATCCAAGATTGCCGGGATACAGAAAAGACTCTCTTAAATTGGTCACATTCTCCAAGGCTGATGTCAAATTAAAAAATGGAATGCTGCGCTTCCCATTGGGAAGTAAAGTCAAGCTTTGGTTAGGAATTAGTGAGTTATTTCTGCCCCTGAGTATAATTTTGTTCGCATTTTGTTAATATATGACATACTGCCTTAATCTCGATTGCCCAAAAGACAAGCGTCAGAACCCACCAGGCACAAAGTATTGTCTTAATTGTGGTTCCAAGCTGTTGCTAAAAGACCTTTATGCAGCAACCGAACCGCTGCGCGACGGAGGATTTGGCAGGACTTTTCGAGCTGTCAATCATGGAAAATTTGAGGAACTTTGCGTTATCAAACAGTTGTCGCCACCGCAGGAATTTCAGCGGAAGCCGGCTCATTTTAAAAAATATGTCCGACTGTTTGAACAAGAGGCAAGAAGGCTTTACGAACTGAAGCACCCACAAATTCCTCAGCTAATTTCTTATTTTGAGGAAGATGGTCGATTGTATTTGGTGCAAGAGTTTATTGATGGGAATAATTTAAAGGATGAGTTAGAAAAGTACGGTGCTTATAGCGAACTTAAAATTAGGGAACTGTTATTAGATTTGTTGCCTTTGCTGAATTTTGTTCACGAGCGCAATGTAATTCACCGGGATATTAAGCCTGAGAATGTGATCCGCCGCAATCGCGATCGCAAGTTGGTGCTGATAGATTTTGGGGTTTCCAAACAGGTAGTAACTGATGCTCCAACCAAAACGGGGACGAAGTTGGGAACTCCCGGTTATGCGGCGCTAGAACAGCGGCACGGTAGGGCTGTTCCTGCTAGCGACCTTTATAGTTTGGGGGTGACTTGCATTCGCTTGCTGACTTCTGTGATGCCTTATTTGGATATCTACGGGGACATTCACGATGACCTTTACGACCCGCTCGAAGGTCGCTGGCTTTGGAGGGAGGCTTTGCCGAAAGGAACAAAAATTAGCCAGGATCTAGGTCAGATTTTGGATAAGTTGATTCAGGAATATGTGAAAGACCGCTACAAGTCTTCTCTGGAAGTTTTTGAGATTTTAAAACCTGCTGCTGTTGTTGTTCCACCAGATTCTAAGTTGCAGCAGGCAACTGTTCTTAGTGCTTCTTTGCCGACTCAACCTGTGACTAAAAATCCGATTGTTTCTGTGAATTTAGAGTCGGAAAAAGGGATTGATTATTCTCAGTTGGAAAGGCTGCTGGCTGCTAAAAATTGGCGTGGTGCTGATGAGGAAACTTCTGTGAAAATGCTGGAAGTGATGCAGCAAGTTTCGAGGGGTTATTTGAGTGAGGAAGATATTAGGAAGTTTCCCGCTAAGGATTTGCAGACGATTGACCAACTTTGGGTGCGACACAGTCACCGGAGGTTCGGTTTTTCTGTACAAAAGGGTTTTTGGGTCAAGTCGGGGGGAAAGGCTGGTGTTTATGATGCTGATGTTTGGGAGAAGTTTGGCGATCGAGTGGGCTGGCGAGTTAACGGTCAGTGGGTATACTATTCTGAACTGAATTTTAGTTCTAAGGCAATGCCTGGACATTTGCCGGGAGGGACTGTTTTTGGGTGGGAAGGTGGGGTTTTGTGTGGTGTTTTGGGCTTGGGTGGGATCTGGTTTCTGCTGTCGCGGCGAGATTTGTAGTCATTAGTCATTAGTCATTAGTCATTAGTTAGTAGTGATTGGTTATTGGTTATTGGTGGTTTGTTATTTTTAATTCTCGATTCTCAATTCTCTATTGCCTATTACCATAAATGAGGTGTTATGTATGAATTTTATAAAAAAAAGAGAAAAAGTAAGATATAGCCTTTGTCAAAAAGATGAGGTATGACTGACAGCTTATATCACCACTAAACTAATAAACTAAGAAGGGCTCGCATCCCAACAACATACCTCATCTTTCTGAGAACTGTTGTATAATCACAAACTATTTTTTTGTGATATGTTTTGAGTGAAGGGCAAGTTTATCAAGCTACAGACCAGTCCCGAGCCGTAGAAAAGTATGAGGACGGGCTTTAGCTCCAATTTACTAAGGAGATTTCTTTACTATGTTGCAAGAAAAACGTCTCAAGCCGTGGACTGTAGTTCGATCGCTTCCGAATGTGGAAAAGGTGGTTGTGGGTCAGTTTCGTAGTTGGTCTGATGCAGACGGTCACTTGCAAATTCTGAAGCGGATGGTTCCTGCCGATCGGTTAACTGTTGTGTTCGATCCGGTAGTTCCAGCGTGATGTCGCTGCTAAATTGATCGGCGTGCTGCGATCGCCCGATCTGTGCGATCGCCTCTTTTTTTTACATAAAAATTTACATAAAAATTTACAGAAAATATTACATAAAAATTGCGATCGCACGCGCGGGCGATCGCAACTAAAATCATTGTCGTTAACTGCGACGAATTTCAGTAACTTGGTCGGCAACATCCAAAATTGCTGGCGGCATCGAAGGCCCAGTCAAAATAATATCCAAATCGTGGGGCTTGCTGTCAATCAATTCGAGCACTTCTGTCTCCCGAATCAAACCTAAATTCACCGCCAAACTCAACTCGTCGAGAATAACTAAGGCGTAACTACCGGAGAGCACCGCATTTTGAACGTACTCCCACAATTGTGCGATCGATCGCGTTTCGATCTCATCTAAATCGGCATTCTCAATGCAGCGGGGCAAATCGCACCGCACCCAATCTAAATTTTGCCCGAGTCGCACGGGATGTTGATGCCCTTGATTGATTCCCCCTTTGAGGAACTGCACCGCCAACACCGGAGATCCCTGTCCTGCAATTCTCAGGGCTTGAGCCATAACATTTGTAAAAAAGCAGCGGTGCGGGCCTGTAAAAACTTGCACCAGCCCTTTAACTGTGTAGGGCAAGCTGTGGGTCAAATTGAGTTTAGGGGTTTGTAACTGAGCAACCATAGGGCAATATTTAATTAGTAACTAAGTCTTGACTGCTGCTCCGAGCTGCACGTGGCTGGAGCCTGCTTAACAATATATAGTGTACTTGGCCGATCGCAGATCCGATCGAACGCTAGATATACAAATTGTCAAAAGCTCGCGGCAGTAGCATTCGGAGCCGTCAATTAGATTTTGAACTCAAGCAAGCACTTGTGCAGAAGCCTGCTTTTTTAGCGAAATATAGCAGGGAAGCCGACAGTTATGAAGTTATAGATCCAAAAACCCGGGCGATGAGAGTCTTGGTGGCTCCAGGACTGTCAATAAAACGTACAGATCGCATAGAATTTGAATGTCGTGGCACTAGGAGCAGGCACTGTGAGATTGGTGATTCTGGGAGGGCCAGGAGCGGGAAAGGGAACTCAAGCACAACATTTGTGCACCAATTTGAGCATTCCTTTGCTGGCAGTTGGGGACATTCTGCGTGCGGAAATCGCAGGTGAGACAGACTTGGGCAAGTTGGCCGTGTCTTATGTGGAAAAAGGCGAGTTAGTTCCCGATGAAATTTTGATTCGATTTATCGGCCGTCGGCTGCTGCTGTGGGATGTTTTTAATGGCTGGGTGTTGGAGGGATATCCGCGAACGGCTTTTCAAGCTGAGGAATTGGATTTTTTGTTAGACGATTTGGCGCAGGAGCTAGATTGGGCGGTTTGGTTGAAAGTGCCTACTGAGGTGTTGCTGAGTCGATCGATCGAACGCGATCGATCGGACGATGAGCCGGAAATTTTGCAGCGCCGGCTCGATTTGTACGAGGAACGCACTATTCCGATTTTAGAGTATTACGAACATCGGAACAAGCTGTTAACTATCAATGGCGATCGATCTCCCGAAGAAGTGCAGCAGGATATTCTTAAAATGGTTAATAGTTAGTTGTTAGCTGTTATTTGTTATTTGTCGATCGATACCCAATGCCCAATGCTCAAGTAGTGTCAAGTTAAGACTGAAAGCCTTGATAAATCTCGTTTTTACCTGAGTCTCGGATCCCCCTAAATCCCCCTTAAGAAGGGGGACTTTGAGTAATTTCTTGTCCCCTACTTGTAGGGGCGGTGCCAAGAGTGCCCGCCCTCTTGGCTAGGGGGGATTTAAGATAAATTTCGTTTTTACCTGAGTCTAGATCCCCCTAAATCCCCCTTAAGAAGGGGGACTTTGACTGCACTCTTGTCCCCCCCTTCTTAAGGGGGAGTAGGGGGCAAGCTAAGGGGGGATCGGGGCCTAATCGTCAAACAGCAGTCTGTGACTGGGTTAGAAGTTAAATTGACACCAATTCCCAATTCCCAATTCCCCATTCCCCATTCCCCATTTTATGTCTATAAAACGTGCCGATGGCCGACTACCAAATCAACTTCGTCCGATTTGTTTCGATCGCGAATTCAACAAATTTGCTAGCGGTTCGGTGCTAGCGAAAAGCGGCGATACTCAGGTACTTTGCAGCGTTACGATTAAGCCGGGAGTGCCTAGGTTTCTGGAGAATACCGGAAAAGGTTGGCTGACGGCGGAGTACCGAATGTTACCGGGGGCTACGCCGCAGCGGCAAGAGCGGGAATTTATGAAATTATCGGGGCGCACTCAAGAGATTCAGCGGTTGATTGGCCGGAGTTTGCGATCGTGCTTGGATATGCAACTTTTGGGGGAACGGACGATTATTGTCGATGCTGATGTGTTGCAGGCAGATGCGGGGACTCGCACGACTTCTATTAATGGCGCGTTTGTGGCTGTGGCTGATGCTTTGAATAAGTTGGTGCAAAAAGGTGATTTAGGGCAGTCTCCTTTGATTCGCCAAGTAGCGGCCGTGTCTGTGGGACTTTTGGAAGGCGAGCTGTTTTTAGATTTGAATTATCTTGAGGATGTGGCGGCGGAAATTGATTGTAATGTGGTGATGAATGGGGATTTGAATATTATTGAAATTCAGGGAACTGCGGAGGAGGGAAGTTTTAGTCGCAGTCAGTTAAATCAAATTTTGGATTTGGCAGAAACTGGGATTCAGGAGTTGTTGGAGGCGCAGCGGCAGGCTTTGGTTTAGTAGGAATTACGCATGGGAGTCCAGAAACCGGGTTTTTTTGAGAATACTTCGTCGCAGTTGAAAGATTTGGTAAAAACCCGGTTTCTTTGGTCGGAGTGCGCGATACTAAATCTGGGCAAATTTATCTTCTTTATGACTCGGCGGTTGAAACCGCGTCTACACAAACGAAGTCCGCCTCCGCGGACTAAGAGGGTATTTGTATATCTAAAACTAAACTTCATCGCTCTTACCTATGGCCTTTCGGACTTTCTCAACTTGCTTCGGTGCTTCCATTTCAGTGAAGAGTCGAATCGCCTCTTGAAAATGAGTCTGACTATTTTCGGTATCACCCATCTTTTGGTGAGTTAAGGCAAGTTGATAATGAGCCTCCGCTAAATCGCATTTAGCGCCGATTTTCTCTAGAAGTGCGATCGACTCTGAATGATGGGAAAGGGCTGTTTCAAATTCTCCCTGTATGCGATAGAGTTCTGCTAGGCCACTGAAAGCTTGTCCTTTAACTTGAGTATAGCCACTCTCGTCAGCATCTGAGATTACTGTAAGGAAAAGTTGACGAGATTTTTCTAACTCACCCAAATTTTTATAAGTATGGGCAAGAAAAAATAGTTTATTTCCTCTGCTCCACTCGGTACAAATACCATTAGTCTTATAATTAGAATTTTCATTTTTTTCAGCAAAATGACGTGCTTCTTCAGTTAAACCCAAACATGACTTAACAAATGCAATGGAAAACCAACAACTCCTGATAGTTCCCGAAATAAGGCCCTCAGAATTAGCAAATAAAATTGACTGCTGAAGAAAATCATCTGCCTTTTCCAATTCGCCTAAAGCTATTTGACAAAGACCTAAATTCAATAAAGATCCTATTTTATTTTCTCTAAATTTGAGCCTGATTTCTTCCGAGCAATAATTTTTATTATTTAGAGAATTATTTACTATTTGATAACATTTTTCGTGGCAGTTAATAGCTTTATTTATCTTACCAGTCAACCAGTATAAATCACCTAATATAGTATAAAGTAAACTTTTATCTACTAAGTTGATATATATTTCCTCTATAATTAAAACGATTATTTTAATGAGAGTTTCAAATCGCCCTAATCTATAAAAAGATTGACCAAGCGCGGCTTTTTTCACCCATTTATTATCTCGCTTTTTTACAAGAACCTGACCTGCTAATTCGTAGTTAGCAATTTCTATATAGTGGAAGTAAGATTCTAAAGCTTTCACTGCATCTTCTATAGTTTCAACCGTCAGAACACTATCTCTCCAAAATTCAGCAGCTTTATGATTTGCTTTCTCCAAATCTTCACTATCTCTCAACCGTGCGATCGCCTCTGCCCGAATCACTGGATGCAACCAATATTCTCCTTTTAAACCCTCTACTAAAGACCGACTTCGCAAAGAATCAATCACGCGCCTGCGCTGTGCTTCTGGCACATCCCACAGTAAGCACAATAAGCCCTCCGTGGGTACAGTCGGCACATCCTGTTGATAGCGATAACATCCCAAACGGCAGAGGAGTCGATAGGCTTCGGGATAAGTTTTTGCGAGACGATTAAACTGCTCTTTGACAAGGTTTTCTACAGCTAACTCCACCAATAAACCAGCTTCAACTTTATGTTCTTGCCAATAGGCTACCATCCCTCCATCTCTCTGTATGGGATCGCATAAAATAGTCATCGCCAAGGCATTACCGCCATAAGCTTTGTGGATTTCTTTTAGAGTTGTCACATCTATCTCAATATCGCGACTAAAAAAATCTTGCCACGCTTGTTCATCGAGGCTAGGTAACGAGTAATTGATGATACCTACGCCTTCAGCTAAAGGTTCACGACTGGTAATTAACGTTACTGACTGTACCGAATAATCAGCCAAAACTCGCAACAATTCCACATAGCGGCGATGGGGTTCAATAAATCTGCCTTGTCCATCTAGCGCGGGTTCCAAATTATCAATTAATATCCCCACTCGGCGCGTCTGAAGTTGGCGCTTCAGTCTCCCAAGCGTAACTCCAAACTCCCGCCCAGGTTCTTCCTGAAAGTCCCGCTTCAGCCATTCTTCAATCACACTTTCAACCAGGGTAATATTTTCTTTCTCCTTTGCCATTAGCAATTCCAGCACTAAGTCAAAACCCTGAGAGTTGAGATATTCCTGTGCCAAAGTTGTTTTGCCCACACCGCCGGGTGCTTGGATGACGATGATTTTTGCGCCTTGGTTGATCCGGATGTTGAGGTAGTCGATCGCCCTTTCCCGTCCCACAAAATTCTGGTTGGGTATTGAGGGATGTGCGATCGGCCCTTCACCATCTACAAAATCTGACTCTGGCTGCTGTCGCAAATAGTCTCGGATCTTCGGCAGCCAGGAGGACTTATTGATTCGTTTCACTTCTCCCATTTCCAGGGCGATCGCCTCACTGATGTCCGCGCTGACTCGTTTGGCATGGCTTTGGCTGTAACCGCTATCCTTGGCAGCATTCTGGATCGTCTTACCCTGCAAAAACTGATCGATCAGACTGCACTGGGCATCAGTTAAAGGACTATTTTGAAAAGCTGACAAAGCTTTTTTGACCCAATTGACCATTGCGGTGCGATCGTCGCCCATAGACCAAAAGATACTTTTTAACGTTGCTTTAGTGTACCATCAAAACCATTGCCATTACAAGGCTTTGGGTAAAACAAGTTTGGTCTTTACAGATTCGTTTCAGGAGAAGGAAACATAAAATGATACTTTTTAGTTCAAAAAAGACTCATGCGCTTTCTAGCTAGTCACCCGAACTCTAGACAAACCCAGAAGCCTTGTCAATTCTAGATTTTAGGTATCCGAATATAGTTTTGTCTGTTTTCACAGTCTTAATAGGGCGATCGAAAAGTATGAATATTTTTGTTGAAAGTTGATACAAAAAAGACTAGCTCATTAAAAAATAAGTCGATATTGTAGAACTTAATTGAGCAAGAATTTTTGTGAAGAGCAATATTCTTACTTGCAGCGATCCTTGTCTCCAAAACTTCGGCTCTAACTGATCCGAACTATACACTTCTTAAAGGAATCTGGTCATGCTGGCACAAACTACAGAAACAAAGACAGGTGAAGATGGTTTTTTGAATTTAGAAAGAGTGCTTAACTCAGAGGCAATTCTAGCTCTCATAAAAGGTGAATTACTCGCTATTCGAGTTCGTCATTACTATCCTGAGATTTTCTGTCAACGAGTACAAGAACGGTTGTCTAGTGAAGAACGAATGGGAGTCTATTCAACTGTTGGTGCGGAAGAGATTGGTCGCGATCGTCTTTCCTATTACGAAACACACAATGACCCAGTACATTGGCAGCAATACTATGCCCAAGCTGGATACAACATTCGAGAAATTCGAGAAATTTTCGATCCTTACTATTCACCAATCGATCGACTGCGACTCAACTTAGACGAAGTATGGCCCGCCGGAGCACATCTCGAAAATATTGATGGTCTACCTATGTTTGTTGGGTTGACTCGTCTTCTTAAACAAGGGTCTTACATTTTCCCTCACAATGACAATATTCAAGAGGATTCCAATTTCAATCCGCGCGCCAAAGAAATTCGCATTCAGCTTGCGGCAAACGTTTACCTCAATATGCCAGAGTCAGGAGGCAGCTTGTTATTATGGGATGCTTCTATGCTTCCAGAAAATTTATCACATTGCCGTCGTGAAGACGCCTACGGATTTGACCCTGAAAAGATTGGCCCTCCTAAGCTTGAAATTAAACCAGAGATTGGCGATTTAATACTGTTTAACTCCCGTTATCTTCATTCTGTATCGCCTGTTGGTGTTGGCGGACGCTTGAGTAGCTCTTGCTTTATTGGTTTTCGTTCTTTCAATTGTCCGCTGTCTTACTGGAGCTAGTGACTACTGTTTCTGACACTTTAATTTAGAGGTTTTGATTGTGACTACTCTTAAGCTTTACCTAAAAGACTCAGAACTCTCGGAAGCAACTGCAAAGATCGTTGAATTGATTAATGGTGAGCAACCGATTATTCGCCTCGATCAAACTATTTTTCACGCTCAAGGAGGAGGACAAAAATCTGACATTGGCTTGATTGACAATATTCTTGTCACTCACGCCTCTCATTCTGGTAACTATGTCGATCATTATGTTTCAGATTTCGGAAATCTCGAAGTTGGGCAGGACGTAAATATTTCAATTGATATCAACAATCGTTTGATTCATTCCAATCACCATGTTGCAGGTCATTTGATTGCAGCATTAATTGAAAAAAGTTTCCCCGATTTGCAAGCAACGGCAGGGCATCATTGGCCTGGACAATCACGAGTTGAATTTTCAGGAACCCTACCACCAATTGAGAAGGTTCAAGAAAGCTTGAAATCCGATCTGGCAGAGGCAATCATTGAAAATCTACCTGTACAAGTCAAGGGCGATCCTTACGGCTGTCGCAAGATTGCGATCGGAGATTTTCCTGCTGTCTCTTGTGGTGGAACACATCCTAAATCTCTTGGCACGTTGAAAGAAGTAGAAGTGACTAAAGTTAAATCGCAGAAAGGAGTGCTGAGAGTTAGCTACTCTGTAGCAAATTAGAGAAAATGTAGGGTTGGCATTGCCAGCCCTATCCAAGCGCGATCGCCCTTTCCTCCATCCGCCTCCATCGTGGCACGGGCGTCCCGCCTGTGCAATAGATTGGTTCAAAAAAGAGCGATCGCCGATAAACTGTTTATAGGTTTTACTAATTTACAATTCTGCTGTTGAACTATTGAGCGATCGCCCTCCTTCATTCCCCAGACTGAATCCGACTCCTCACCCACCGCCTAAACCCTCGAATCATCGACGTTTCCCCCACATTTTTTTGTGTTTCCACAAATCCCATAATCTCAGTTGGCGACAAAAAAGGAAAGTGAGGAGAAACTTCCCGTTCTACATATTCCTGACCTTCTAACTGATAGAATATCAAACGCGAACCGTCATAACGCCAAACCTCGGATACGCCCAAACTCGCATACAATTCCATGCGGTTAATAGAACTGCTAGTGATGTCAATCTCGATTACTAAATCAGGCGGCGGATATTCATTTAAGTCAATTTGCTCTACATCTCGGACAACTCGCTCATTTTCGATATAGTAACACTGATCCGGTTCTAAACCTTTGAGCAAATCTTCGCGCTTGCAAGTTCTCGAACCCAGGCTGCGAATTTCTACATTCAATTCTTCGGTTACTGTTTCTACAAAACGTCCTAAAATTTTTTTGTTACCTTCATGCGAGTCTAAGGGAGTCATGATTTCTAAAGTACCTCGATCGTAATTCAAGCGAATTCCCGCTTGTTCTGCTAGTTCGTTTACCAGAGATTCGTAAGTCTGCCAGCTAATGTTTTTCAGCAAAACTCCCGAAGTTTGACTTTCAATTAGGGTGGCTGTCATGGCTACCTGCTTGCTTTTTAGCTTATTTATTTAGTCCTCGACATACGGGCGGTCAGAAACCGGGTTTTTGCGATATACTTCGTCAGAGCTTGCAAAAACTACAAAAAACCCGGTTTCTTGGATTTTGATACGTCAGTCTGATTACATTTTAGCAAAACTCAGCTTAATTGTAGATCGCACTTTTTCCACTTCCATGAAATGCGATCGCCCTTTTTGAGCTATTGTAAAAACCGACTTTACGATCGCCAATTCATACCGCCAAATACAATTTTATTAGTCCCCAGAGACGGACATCGTTAGTGTAAACCTGGTTTCAACCGCCGTCTCGTCTTTTGATTTAGCATTTCGACCCAACTTACTGGTTTCCAGCCGCTGACTCTGGTAACGAGTAAATCCAAAATCTAAAATTCAAAATATAAAATCTAAAATCGGTTGACGGCTGGCCCCCTATGCGGCTACGCTGTGAATTGATAGGTTGCTTTGCTTGCACAGGAGGCAACCCGCGTCGCCCGAAAATCTAGTTGCACTGCCCAAAGCTGCGCTAACAGCCAAGGACAGCATAACCGCCAAACTGATACAAGCAGTGTGGAGGCTAACGGAGTATCTTAACACTCTCTGTGGCCGCCCTGCTATGCGTTAAAATGCGGGGCGGCTGGATTTTTGGGTTTCCTTAGAAAACCCAAAGTCAGGAGAAAAATAATATGTCACAGGAATTCGTGCCCGACGAAAACTCATCCGTTAGCGAAGCCCTCGAAGAGGATTGTCCAAATTCGGATTCAGCAGCGGTATCGGAACAGGATGTGCTGCTGGTAACGGTTGTGGGTTCGCCCCAGGGTGTCCGGGAAACGATTCTCACTTTGTACCGATTGGGATTTGCCGAAGTTGGTGATTGGAGTCCCGTACAGCGTGCGGCAACTCCCGGGCACGTGATGAGCGTGCTGATTCGTCGTAAAGTGCGATCTGATTGTACGCCGCCGGGAAGGTAAGCTGGGAGGTTTCGCGATCGTCACAGCCCTACGAATGATATCTTAACTGGTTCCCAGGCTGAGCCTGGGAACCCATGTGCGATCGCTCCTCTTCTCAAACCGATGATGAAATGAGAAATGTCGATCGATTCTTTTGGCGGCGATGATGTGGCTTACAAGCAATACCTGGAATCGGAAAAGAGCAATAATTTAAGCTTATTCGCGGGGTCAGAAACCGGGTTTTTTCGATAATACTTGGTTGTGATGCGTAGATGCAGCCAAAAACCCGGTTTCTTTGTCGGAGTGCGTCAGTGAAAGCCTTGGAATAAAGAGGGTATTAAAGCACAATCGGTATTATGATAAAATAAATCAACTCTAAAGATGCGCCTTGACGCAGTGCGGCAAACACCGGGTCAAGACGACTTCTCCAATGTTGTAGAGCCAACACAGGAGCTATATCAATAATGACAAATAACGATCCAAATAGGTGGCTACGCTACGATTCAGATAGGGATATCTCGCGACACAGCGCCACCAGCCCGCAGAAATGCCGGGATATGCAAAAGAAGTATGGCTGGAAACTGATCGACATTGAGGAAATCGAAAATAAGTACATTTTTGAAGTTGATTGTGTGTTCAAAGGGAAAACAGAATTTCCCAACTATCTCGAAGAAAAGGAGGAAGAGTAATGCAAAAATACATTGTTTTTCAAGCTGAGTCAGGTGAAGATGAAGGTTGGAGACAGAGAAAACTCCAACACAGCCAAGCTCTAACTTTTATAATTGCAGAAAACTGGGATTCTTCTCAGGAACCGATTCCTGAACCGGGATATCGCCCTGTAGAATTTGTGCGGGTGGAGTCAGAACACGATCCAAACGAGCACGCACACAATACTCATTATCGGGTGAGTGATTGGGAAGTTGTGCGGGTACAAACATACACGCCTGATATTCCAACTCCGATGAGCGATTATGATGTAATTGTGATGTGTTATTGTCGGTATAGCCCGATCGATGCTCCTCTGAAATCGATGCCGAAACGACAGGTATCGATCGATTCTTTTGATGGCGATGAGGTGGCTTACAAGCAATACTTGAAATCGGAAAAGAGCAAGAATTATCCGTCGTCAACTTAAGCGTCAAGTCCTTAATAATTCTCGCTTTTCCCAGAATTAATCAAGGCTTTACAGTTGGGGGATTAACAGCCGTAATTTCTGAATAACGAGCGAAATCAGCAATGTTAAAAGTTAGGATATGGGTTAAACCATGAACGAGCATAGCAGCAACTAGCCGCGCATCATGAACGTTGACACCCATAACCTTATATGTTATCACCAGTCGCTCCCATTCTTGATAAATGGCTTCGGTATCCAACAACAAAGGAAAAAGCTGTTTTAAACGATTAATTTCTGTCTCTGCTTCTGTTGCAGTACGTCCTAATCCATTTCTCTGGATTGGGCGTGTGCAGACGTTCCAAAACTCGATCAAATTTTGGGGTACGATATAAAGTTGTTCCCCGCGATCGCGCAAAGTAATCACGGCATTGACAGCATCAGGATTCATTGGGTGTGCTGGATCGATGCTACGAAGCAGTATGTTTGTATCTACGAGAAATGGCATTTAACCTCTGTCTCCATAAATGCTCTCTCTGCTAATAGCTTCATCTGAAAGAGTGGGAAGATTTAGGGTGCGATGACTGTCAACCCATTCCTGAAATGCTATTGACCATTCTGTTCGGGTAGCTGTTTCATAAAATGGACGTTGTTGAGGTTCTATTAGCCGTTTGAGCATCGCATCTAGTAATGGTTTAATCTGAGCCGGTGTACGGCTGGTAATTTTTACCAAAACTTGAGTAATAGTCTGTATGTCTTGTTGGTGAGATTGCTGAAGATTGTGCAGCATAATTATCCTTGAGTGCAAGTTTTTGGGCTGATGATGGCAAGGTCGATCGCACTTTTTAAATTGATTATCATATTATAACTCTCATAGGACTGACGCGCGGGGGCCAGAAACCGGGTTTTTTCGAGAATTCTTGGTTGTGATGCGTAGATGTGGCCAAAAACCCGGTTTTTTTGAAGGCTGACGCGCGGGGGCCAGAAACCGGGTTTTTTTGAGAATTCTTGGTTGTGATGCGTAGATGCGGCCAAAAACCCGGTTTCTTTGTCGGAGTGCGTAAATCCTGTGAACTTTTGGTGTAAGTTAACTGGACACATCCTCCTCCTGAATGCCGCGTCTTTACTACTTCGTATCGAGCTAACTGCTGACAGTATCCTCACGCAAATTATCGAGATATTCTTGCAGCGAATCGCGTCTATTGCGAATCGAAGCTCTATTAGGAGCAATAGCTAAAGATTGATTAAACATTTCCAGCGCCTCTTGCCAATTCTTGAGTGCTTCCTGTTCCTCAGATAATTTTGCCTGTAACACACCCAGTCCTAGCAGCGCATTCCCTTTGTTGGTGAGAGGACTGATAGAATCCGGTGCAATAAGTAAAGCAGAATTCAAGGCTGCGATCGCCTCACAGTAAGACTGTTTTGCCGCCTCAAATTCACTTAGCCCTGCTTGCAAATCACCCAGTCCTAGCAGCGCATTCCCTTTGTTGGTGAGAGGACTGATAGAATCCGGTGCAATAAGTAAAGCAGAATTCAAGGCTGCGATCGCCTCTGAGTAAGACTGTTTTGCCGCCTCAAATTCACTTAGCCCGGCTTGCAAATTACCCAGTGTTTGCAGTGCATTCCCTTTGTTGTTGAGAGTAGCGATATAATCCGGTGCAATAAGTAAAGCAGAATTCAAGGCTGCGATCGCCTCTGAGTAAGACTGTTTTGCCGCCTCAAATTCACTTAGCCCGGCTTGCAAACCACCCAGCCTTAGCAGCGCATTCCCTTTGTTGTTGAGAGGACTGATAGAATCCGGTGCAATAAGTAAAGCAGAATTACAGGCTGCGATCGCATCAGAGTAAGACTGTTTTGCCGCCTCAAATTCACTTAGCCCTACTTGCAAATCACCCAGACATCGCAGCGCATTCCCTTTGTTGTTGAGAGCAGCGATATCATTCGGTGCAATAAGTAAAGCAGAATTAAAGGCTGCGATCGCCTCACAGTAAGACTGTTTTGCCGCCTCAAATTCACTTAGCCCGGCTTGCAAATTACCCAGTGTTTGCAGTGCATTCCCTTTGTTGTTGAGAGTAGCGATAGAATCCGGAGCAATAACTAAAACAGAATTCAAGGCAGCGAGCGCCTCTGAGTAAGACTGTTTTGCCGCCTCAAATTCACTTAGCCCTGCTTGCAAATCACCCAGACATCGCAGCGCAATCCCTTTGCTGTTGAGAGCAGCGAGATCATCCGGTGCAATAACTAAAGCAGAATTAAAGGCAGCGATCGCCTCACAGTAAGACTGTTTTGCCGCCTCAAATTCACTTAGCCATGATTGCAAATCACCCAGACATCGCAGCGCAATCCCTTTGTTGTTGAGCGTAGCTTCATCATCCGGAGTTAGGATGAGTTTGTGTTCGTAAGCTGCAACAGCCTCTAAATATTCCTGTTTTGCCTCTGCGTATCGAGCCAACTGAGCATAGTAATCTCCCTCCGATTCTGAAATTCTGCCAAGCCGAAAATAACTTTTAATCCACAACTCACTTCTAACTCCCAGCAGCGACTCGCATTCCCCGTAACGACTTTTTTCTAACGCTTCCTCAAACACCTCTACCCATTCATCTACACCCCGCTGCCAATCCAAGCGATTAGCATGATAAATTGCCTCAGCTACATCCCCCAATTCCCGGTAATACCCCTCTAAAACTTCATGAGCTCTGCGAGTTTTCTGGTTATCCCGATCGGCATCCAAGCGCCGCAATAAATCATGAATCCGATACCAATTATCACCCCGCTTTTCCGATTTCCACACAAAGGAAAAACTTGTCAAAACCTCAAAATTTGCACTACTTACCAGGAAGTGACAACGCGCTCCCAATTTCATGTACAAATCCTCATCAAAAGCGCGACAAGCACTCAGCGAATGCACCGCAAAGCGAACTTCCCTATCGACATATTTGAGCAAGAGATCTATTAACTCCGCAGTCTTATTTTCCAACTTCGGAATCCGCGCAAAATCCGACGCCAGCAACTCAATTCCCCGCCTTCTTTCTGCCAGCACCACATCCGCGCACAAACCCAAATAAAACGGATGTACCTGCAAATTCTCCCAACTCTCATCAGGATTGACGCTGGCATATTTAATCACAGCATCAGCCAAATCAGCCTTATCAATCTCCACTTTATGCAAGTAATCCCTAGCATCGGCGGAAGACAAATGCCAAACCAATTGTGCATCTATCAAATGTTCGGGGATTTCAGACTTCGACGCATTGGGCCACCGCAGTTGGGTGACTGGACAATCACGCCCCGCCACAGCAACCACAATTCCCAATTTGTAATCCAATGCCCTCAATAACCGCCGAAACCACTCATCTTGATACCAAAAAGTTGCGCCTTGAGAATTGCGTTTTTCATCCCACATTTTCTCGTGAGTGTCAAACAGCATCACGAGGCGTTCTGGTTTGTGTTTCCCAACCATTGCCGCATTCAAATCCGCGGCAAACAATTTCGGCAAACAGTCGATTAATTCAGTATCAATATCTTTGCGGCGAATTTCATCTGCTTTTTCGTCGCTGACACCCAAGCGAGTTTGAATTAATTTCATCGCTCCCTTAATGCCGCTCAATTTAAGTATACCTTTAATCACGGCTACACCTTGCGCCACCACCGGAAATTCCGCGATAGTTTCAATGGCAGGTGTCACCAATTGAATGACATCATCGGGGAAAAGTTGGCTGAGAGTTGCGTCAGACTCGCCTTTGTTCAGCAAATACCAAAAGCAAGCAAAATCATAATTGGGAAATTTAAATTTATATTTCTTGGTGGCTGCTGCGACATTTCGCCGCAACATCAGTAAGCCGTAAAATCTATCTTGCGGTTTATCTTCCTTAATCGGTATCAATCCGAAATCGTGTCTGACTGCGGGGATGGGAGTGTAGGTTTTAGGTGCGGCATGGCGGACAAAATTAGCAACTTCGGCCGCCCTTGATTCTGGGAGTGCGCGCCATTGTTGCCAAACCTGCGGCGAAAATCTTTTGCAGCAGTGATATTCCAAGTGTTTTAGCAGCAATGACTTGCCGTTGCCTCCATCCCCGAAAAAGTACAAAATTTTTGCGGGAGAGGGGTCATCGTTTAAATAAGAGGCAAATCGTTGGGTAAATTCGTGTCTGTCTGTGAAGAGTTGCAGTTTGCGATCGTCACTAATATATTCACTTTCAAAGTCTTCGTCGTCGATCGGCATATTTGTTCGGGTGTGGTGTGATTTTATTATATCACTCGGTTCACCCGGCGGTTGAAACCGCGTCTACACGAACAAAGTCCGCCTCCGCGGACTAAAGAGAATTATGAGTGAATCACCGATTTAAATGAGCGGTTGAAATCGCCGAATTAACTGCAAGAACTAATGACAGCGAAATAGATCTGTGTTAAAACCGTAATCTATCGATCGCCCAAGCTATCCTAGACAAGACGCAAGCGCAATCACAGTTATGGCATCTCCAAACAATCAAAATTCGGCGGATTCATCTCTGAAACAGTCTCTAGAGGCTGGGTTAGCTGCTTTGAAACAAAAAGATTACCAAAGCGCGATCGCCCTTTTGGAATCCGTCAGCCAAACCGCAGCAAATCAACCGCCCGGAATCCGCGCCCAAATGGGATTGGTGGCGGCGTACAAAGCAACGGGTAATCTCAAAAGCGCGATCGCCCTTTGCACGTCTCTCACCAAAATCCCCAACACCCAAATCAAAACCTGGGCCGATCGCACTTTAACCGAATTAACCAAAGAATTAACTCCCCCAAAACCGCCGGAAACTACACCAGAAACTGGCTTTGTTGCCTTTGATTCACCAACAGAATCGGCTAAGAAAACGACAGACAAAAAAACCGGATTTTCACCCTTAGAGCCGACTGCCGCGCCAGCAAATACCAAATCGACACATATTTCACCGCCACCTCCACCCCCCAAACCGTCGAGAGAGGGCGGGCACGCACCATCCACCGCCCCTACAGAAACAGAAATTGATACAGAAACTAGCGGCGAAAACAGTTCCGGTTCCCCAACAGATATCCCCGGATTTATCAGCCCGGATACCTACGAACTTACTTGGCGCGAACCCGGGCGCACCAAAAATCCGCGCCCCCTCAAACCGCTAAAGTTGCTCAATTTTCGAGTGGAAGCTGTTGCAAGTGCGATCGCCCTATTTTTCCTGGCCCGATTAGTCTTACAATTCTTGCTGACAAACACCAATGCTCTATTAGTTCAGCTTTACATATTTACTAGATTGCCAATTTTTCAGCCAATTCAGCTTTTTTACCGAGATACAACACCCTTCCTCCAGTTTGTTTTCGGATTGCTTTTGGCGTCTTCTCCCTGGCTGATAGATGCGCTGCTAAAACTTTTTTGCGGTATCGAAAACCTGCGCGGCTCGGTTTTATCGAAGCACAGCAAAGAAGCTTCTCGGGTACTCCGCAGTTTTTGCACTAAGCAAAATATGCCAACTCCTGTGCTGAAACTTTTGCCGCTAAATGTTCCTGTGGCTTTCAGTTACGGCTGTTTGCCCCGTTTTGCTCGGATTGCTGTCAGTCAAGGGCTGTTAGATCAATTGACGGATGAGGAAATTGCCGCTATTTTGGCGCGGGAGTTGGCGCATATTTCTCACTGGGATTTTGCGCCGATGTCGCTGGCGGTGTTGGTGCTTCAGATTCCTTACCTTATATATTGGCAGACTGCATACTGGGGCGAGCGGTTGTGCGATTTAATGACGATCGACTTTTTTCGTCGTACTGTCAGAGTTGTCACCGCTGCAATTTCTGCCATTAGTTACGGAATTTATAAGTTACTGCGTTGGCCGATGTTTTGGTTGTCCCGTCGCAGAGTATATTTTAGCGATCGCACTTCCGCAGAAATTACCGGCAATCCCAACGGTTTGACGCGAGCACTGACTAAAATTGCGATCGGCATTGCTGCAAATATCGAACAACAAAAACAAACTAGCTTTTTCCTCGAAAGTTTCGATTTGTTGTTACCCGTCGGCGTCACACAAGCTGTAACCTTTGGTGGTGCTGCATTGCGCGCGCCCCTAAAACAGATTTTGCTGTGGGATGTCACCAATCCCGATCGCACTTTTTTGACCGTTAATAACACGCATCCTTTGATGGGAGAGCGTTTCAAGCTGTTGGAACTCTACGCTCAATTCTGGAAACTGGAAACTGAGTTAGATTTGGCGAGTCTGTCGCCGGAAAAACCCAAAACAGGAAAATTATCTCTGTTTAAATCCATACTCGAATTTAAAGACTCAAAACTATTTTTACAGGGTGCGCCGTTTTTTGGGATTCCGATGAGTTTGGCTATCGTCGGAGTGCTGTGGTTGATTAGCTGGATTTTTTCCAAAACGAGTATTTGGCAATTCGATTGGCTTTTGGGCGATAGATCCATTCTTTGGGGCTGTTTGCCGATCGGATTTTGTCTCGGTACTTTGCTGCGGATCAATCATTTTTTCCCCGACATTATTCCACGAAAAACCGCTTCGCCAAGTTTACCCGAAATTTTGTCAAATCCCGCAACTCTGCCCGTAGATGCTCAACCAGTGCAGCTTTCCGGGCAACTTTTGGGTAGGACTGGTATTGACAATTGGCTGGGACAGGATTTGATTTTGCAAACGGCGACGGGTTTGGTGAGGTTGCACTATGTTTCGACGATTGGCCCGATCGGCTCTTTATACCCATTTTTGCTCAAACAGACGACTCGCCCCAGCGATTTGATCGGAAAACCGGTTGTGGCGACTGGTTGGCTGCGTCGGGGTGCTACTGTGGCGATCGACCTGGAAACTCTCCGCAGTCAAGAAGGGCCCGTTAGTGATAGCGGACATCCGATTTGGTCTGCGATTTTGGCCTTTGCTGCTGCGATTTGGGGCGCGTACATCATTACCCAAGGCGGAAGATGAGACAAGGTACGTTGTTGCGCTTCAGCGCTCTTGTCTATATGAAAGAGCGCTAAAGCGCAACTACGTACCTTTAGAGATGGGTGTTGAGTTAAATAGCCCATGGGCGATCGATCGGGTATGTTGTTGCGCTTGGGCGCTCTTCTGATATATGAAAGAGCGCTGAAGCGCAACAACGTACCTTTATGGAATGTGACGGACAACCCCCAGCCGGACAACGGACAACTGTCAACTGTCAACCGATCTACCCTTCGTAAAGAAATGTTGCTTTTTTGCCAACACTCTGTTACATTTATTTACATGAATCGGATTGAACCAAATAGCGCAATAACTTCAGTTGGCTACAATCGCTAAGGCATTGCGTAAAAATTGTCAACCTCCCAACACAGCAAGTTCAGCCAGCCGCCTGTCGGCTGTTTTTTTTCGACAGCCTATTTAGCTCTGGGGGATAAATTCAGAAAAGTGATTCAGATACGGTTTTCGTTTAATACAGCATGAAATATTCCTGAATAACTAGCTCTGTTACCAAGGCTGTGATACCTTTAAAGAATGGTCGGACGCTGCCGGGCCCAATTTGAGGGATACCGGGTAAGTGAGTAGTCCTCAACATTAGGAGCGAGATTAGAAGTGAGGTAAGATTACTGGCTGAAAAAATGTTAGCGATTTTCTCCCTCACTGTATTAGACTGAATACTGGCATTCCGATCGCTCGCAATTGACATCCTTGGACATAAATTTCTACACGGCGCTGGCTATAAACATTCTGAATCAAAACCGAAAGCAAGTAATACAGAACAGCCAATAGCCTAAACATTTGAGTGATGACTAAAAGTTTACACAACAACCTGAGATTTAAAAGCTCTCTGCATTGGCGGTTCAGTTCCGGCACGATCAGAGTAAATCATCTTTTTGTTCTAAAAGGTGGGGGGAGCTGTCAAGGTTGGTGGGAGGAATGTGCAAATTCTGTGGTTATGCGGTGTTTCCCTGCGGTCAATATTGATTTGACTTCAGGTAATTTCGTTCGAGCAAACTAATTAAAATCCCAATCTGGAGGAATTTTTCATGTCTATTCGTCTTTATGTTGGTAATCTACCGAAGGAACTCGATCGCCTAGAACTGCAAGAAGTTTTTGCACCAGAAGGCGAATCTGTTACCACAAAGGTAATTACAGACCGCAAAACTGGTAAATGCAGGGGATTTGGTTTTGTGACGGTGCTAACCGACGAACAAGCAGATCAAGTTATTGAGAAATACAACGGCTTGATGTTCAAAGAAAACCCCCTGAAAATAGAGAAGGCATTGCCTCGCTCTAAGGGTAAATCTGAGAAGGGCGAAGACGATCAGCAACAGTCATCATCGCCTGCTGCCCCGCAGTTGGCATCATCGTCGCCGTCGCAACCAATCCCTGCACCTCAGCAACAGCAGCGCTCGGCTCCTCCTACCCAAGGTGGAGGTGGCGGTTCTAGCAAAAGCAATCGCCGTCGGGGTGACAACAACAAGTCTCGCCGCAATCAGTCAACAACAACGGTTTCGAGTGCTGATTCCGGTTCGGTGCAGCCAGATCCGCGCTGGGCGAGCGCTTTGGAAGAACTCAAGCAAAGATTGGTGGAAGCTCAGACTACTAATTAGTCGCAAAGGGCGGCTAATTGCTGCTATCTCTCGACTGCGGTTGAGTGATTTGAGTTGGAAGTGCGATCGAGAATTGGTCAAAAAGCCGAATTCTCGATCGCACTATTTTATTGCCAAAACCCCTTGAGATTGAGTATTTGTAGGGTGTGTCGCCTGGGTAAATCTCAAGCATTCAATGAAAAATCTGATAGCGACGCACCTTTTGCGATCGATAATCGCGAGTATTTGTAGGGTGTGTCGCCTGGGTAAATCTCAAGCATTCAATGAAAAATCTCCTGGCGACGCACCTTTTGCAATTTGAGATTGAGGGATTGATATCGTTTCCGGTTGTATCGGAATGATTTAACCGCAGAGGGCGCAGAGGGCACAGAGAGAGAAGATAGAGATGAATAGCAATGGAATCGGATTTGATATGATATCATGTCCGAGCGACTGACCCCAATAAGTAAGGTTTGTAGTGCGGACTTCAGTCCGCAGCATAAAGCGGACTGAAGTCCGCACTACAAACGGTTTTTGTGATGGTAATCAATCGGATTTGATATGAGGGATTAATTGTTCAATACTTTAACTTTCCCTCAATCCACGATAAGTCAAGTTTATTAAACTTCAGAGAATTCGATCGTCTCAATGAAATCAAAAATATTGTTCATAATGCCCTCAACCTCCGACTCAAGAGAACCCAATTCATCCTTGTCCTGATAAACTCGCTGACAACTTACCGTGTAGCAAAAATCGTCAACGATAAAAGCCATAAATCCCCGGTAAGCATCCAGCGCAGTAACTTGGTCATCATTATTTTGCACGCTAAGAGTTGCGCCTCCAGGCAAATCGACTACTGCAAAATAAGCTTGCTCATCTTCTAAATATTCGGTATAGAGTAAATCAGAGTTGGCAAATTTATCAAGAATTGTCTGCTCAATAAAATTGTTGAGAAACGGTCTGAGATATGCTAGTTCGCCCGCTGACTCGATGAATTCTTCGATATCGCTAGCAATCTGGAAATAATCAATTTTCAGCAAAACACCAAAGTCATCAGAAAATGCAACATAGCCATCTCCATCCTCTATTCTACCGCCTCGTTCCTTGTCAACAGGAATCGAAACCGTAAAATTGCCTTTAGCAGATAGGTACAACGGCTCCTCGACCTCGAAATCAGACTCTTCGATTTCTATTTGCGAGTATGCGTCAATTACATCCTCGATAATTTGCTTGGCTTCCTCATCGTCTACACCTAATACTCCTTGAAATTCCTTGAGAAAATCCCGGTGTTTTTTTGATACTTCATTGTCTGCGACAAACATTGCTACGGTGATGGCAAAAGTATCTAACACCAACTCATCTGGCAGCGATTCACAAGCCGTATTAAATAATCCTCCCAAACCATCTTCCGCGATGATATTTGCCAAATATTGCAACATTTCTGACATATCATCTTCCGAGAATTCAGCAAATATTTCTGAATCCCAAAGTATGCTTTCTAAGAGATCTGCATCGGCATCAGGGGAATTAGCCTCCGCAGCGACAAGTGCGATCGCCGCGACGGATTCCTCTAAACCCAAGGTGATTGAGGATTTATCTTTTGACTTGAATATTTTAGTAAAGTTGCTCATAGTTTTTGCTTGGCTAAAGAGTTTAGTTTTACGTTATGCTAGCGAGCATCTCATTTTTGCAAACAAGATTTTTTGACAATTTGGTATTAAAATTAGATGCGCGCTAGCTGATTACCAAGGACTGCCAATTAGTGTAAATCCGGCCCAAAATTTGGGATGAGATAAATCTGAATTTGGTACTTGTCCGGCCCGAGTAAGATCGATCGCCCTTTTTTGACTCCCCACCAACTTACCATCTTTAATCGCGACCTGTTGGCGAATCATCGTTAGTTGAGCTTGTCTGAGGGCTTCAGCCTTAATGGGAGCCGATCGCAAATTAGCATAAAACTCAGTCATCAGCCCCAAAGTCGCGAAATCATTAACTTTCCACAAACTCGCCAAAGCTGATTTTACACCGCTGCGGACTGCCAGTCCAGCAAAACCCATTTCTGCCTCACTATTGCCGATCGCAGTTTCGCACGCACTCAGCACCAATAACTGTACTTGCCTGCGATCGTACCACTTCGCCAACCGAAATTGATCCAGAGCCAAAGAGCGCTTCCACAAGTCAATCTCAGCCTCCTTGCGTCCGTTTTGATTGAGCGGAAAGCTAGCGTGAGTAGCTAGGTGAACAATGTCAAAAGGCTGTTGCTGTTGCTGTCGCTGTTTCGTGAGATTTTCCACGGTAAAATCTTGATTGAGAAAAGAGCGGCCGCGCCACAGCGGTAATTCACCAGCATTTTGGGTGTTGCTTGCGGTACCGGCGATCGCAGATAATTCGATCGGCACCGCACGCAACTTAGGTTTATTAGTATGGGGAAATAAGGAAGCGCCCATTGCTAAAACTTGAGCGTTTTTCAAACTTTGATAACTGGTATTAGTCAAGCTAACACTAGGAATTGAGCCGAGGCTGTACTTTTCTACTAGAAATTGCTTTCCGTCGTGCAAAGCTGCAATCGGTAATTGTCGCAAACCAGCATCGAAGGAAAAAACTAGCGTATCGATATTTAGTCCTTCTAAATCGGAACGAATCGGCGCAATTAACCACTGGTAAAGTTGCTGAGCATTTGCTAGATATTCTGCATCTTCCGAGTCATTGGGTTTAGCTAACGAGCGGTGAAACTCAGTGACTGTTGTTAGCAATCCTTTGCTCTGAACAGGAATATTTCTGATAATAGGAGGGCCGTCAGGAACTACTAACACTAGCCACAATTGTTCTAGACGGACGATCGCGTAAACGATCGCAGCTTGCTTCCCGGTTTCCTCTTTAATAGTTTTGAGAGTTTCTCTCAAATATTCAACCGTTATTTTTTTGTCGGTAAAATCTTCTTCATAATAATTTTCATAGTCTTGTTCAAACAGTTTGTCAATTAGGGGGACAGCTTCATTCGCATTGTTTCGATCTAAAGCTTGTTCAACGCTAAATCTGCTAATTTCTAAGGGGAAAAGATTGGGAATATTTGCGGGTGGGGGAGTTTGGGCTGCTGGAGTTGGTGCGGGAGTTGGAATTGGTGCTGGAGTTGGTGCTGGAGTTGGTGCTGGAGTTGGTGCTGGAGTTGGCTGCGGAGTTGGCGCTGGAGTTGGTGCTGGAGTTGGCTGCGGAGTAGTTTCGTCGGGAATGTTTGCCAAGGAATTAGGCTCGATTTCAGTAACTGGTGGCTCAATAGTAGGCGCAGGAGTAGGTGTTAAGATTATCCATCCGTCGGGTTTTTCGGAAAGAGAAGAGCTTGGCGGTGGCGGGTTTTCTGGCGGGTTTTCTGGAGGCGTTATTAAAGTGAGTTCTGCTGTTTTTTGAATAGGCGGTGGTGTGAGAGAGAAATTGTTTTGGGGATTATTAAATGCCCAATTAAAAGTTTGGCTTCCGGTTTGAGGATTTAGAGTGATACTGGTTTTTGCTCCTAATAAATCGCCAATTAAAAAGGCTAAATCTTGTTGCGGATTTTCGCTTTGGGCGGGTGCTGCTGCGACTGGAGAAATGGGTGCGGGAATGGGAGAGAAAGAGGGTGCAATTACAGGTGAAATTGCTGCTACAGGCGGATTGTAAGGCGATTGTAGGGGTGCGGGTGTTGGATTTGGTGCGATCGGGCTTGGAGGTGCGATCGGGCTGGGAGGTGCGATCGGGCTGGGGAGTGCGATCGGGCTGGGAGGTGCGATCGGGCTGGGAGGTGCGATCGGGCTGGGGAGTGCGATGGGAGGAATTGCGGGCGCGGCGGGTATGCGATCGGCAGCGCTTGGTATTGTTGGAAGTGACGGCTGTGTGCGGGTTGTACGGGGCGGCAGCGTGAAGAAATTGGTGTTTAGCAGTTCTTCGATGGGGGAAAGGTCGATCGGCGCGATTTCGGGTGTTGGGGATGGAGTTGGGGTTGCGGTTGCGATCGAGATTGCGGGTGTTTGGGATGCGATTTCGGGTGTTGGAGTTGGAGTTGGGGTTGCAATTTCGGGTGTTGGAGATGGCGTTGCGGCGGGGGATAAAGCCTGTGGTGGCTGGCGTCTGGGTATAAGTAAAGGTGCGGGGGATGCAGTAGTTGTTGGTGACGGAGTAGCAATCGCGATCGGGCCAAGCGCAGCAGTTGCAGGTTCAGGTGCTGGATTAGTTGCAAGTGCTGGAGTAGTTGCAGGTGCTGGAGTATTTGCTGGTACTGGAGTGGTTGCTGACGCTGGAGTGATTGCTGGCAAAGGCGACGGAGTAGTTGCAGGTGCAGGCGACGCAGTGCTTACAGGTGCTGGAGTGCTTGCAGGTGCAGGTGCTGGAGTGGTTGCAGGTGCTGGAGTGGTTGCAGGCGTTGGAGTGGTTGCAGGTGCAGGTGCTGGAGTGGTTGCAGGCCCAGGCGCAGGTGTTGGTGCAGGTGCAGGTGCAGGTGATGGCGCAGGCGCAGGTGTTGGTGCAGGCGCAGGTGCAGGCGCAGGCGCAGGTGTTGGTGCAGGCGCAGGTGCAGGCGCAGGCGCAGGTGTTGGTGTTACCGAAGGAGTCGGTGTTGCCGAAGGAATCGGTGTTGGTGATGGCTGAGGATTGAGTATCGATCGAACTTCAATCTTTTCTGTATCCTGTTTGTGTGTATAAAGATAGCTATTACCCGACGAAATTTTTGACTCAGCCGTGCTATTTCCCCGAGTAATAGCACCAAAAGTTCCATTAATTGTTGAATTTCCAACAATAAAAGGCGTCAGTCCATTACCGCCGTGACGCAGCAAAATTGTACCGCCTTTATCCCCAGCACCTCCAGCAGAGGAAATGCTAGCAACAACCCCATTTCTATCTGAAAAAGAATTGATTGCTCGGAAAAACTTTTCAGTCCAAACATAGATATTCCCACCCGTACCATTACCCAGGCTCTGACTGTCAATTTGATTGACAGTAATATTGCCACCAGCATTTAAAGTAACATTGCCACCATTACTAGCCGAACTTGAATTGAGATTACCTGCTTGAATTTCTCCTTTATCACTTGTGAGTGTAATTCCCGGCGCTGAGGTGATATTTTGGACAGTAATTTTATTTGTGGCGCGCACACTCAGAGCCACAGGAGTTGCAGGAATATCATCTTGAATATTGACACTGTTGAGAGGAGTCACGCTGCCGACTGGAGCCAAAAACCGCACAATCCCAGCCTCTGGCTTGACAGTCAGATTGTACGGCCCGTCAACTGTAGACTTAAAAGTAATGTCACCAGTCCCTTTAACACTGACCAATGTATCCCCTGTCAGAGAAATCGTACCATTGAAGTTAATATCATTGTTTTTGGTAGCGATATTACCTTTGTTAATACTTATATTATTTTTGGCATTAAAAGTCAGTTCACCACCATTTCCGCTGCCAGTAGCAATAGCATTGACAACGCTAATCGCTATATTACCAACAGGGCTGCTCAGAGTAATATTGCCACCAGTACCATTAGCAGAAGGAGCCGCTAATGCACCTTTGCTAGTATCAATATTACCGCTACTGCTAGTGATATTAATGCTACCGCTGTTTGCATTTACGCCACTTACCAGCAAGGCGATATCGGATGTAATAATATTGCTGGCAGCTTTGATAGTGATACTGCCGCCGCTATTGCCGCCAAGAGAGTTGATAATTCCCGCGGTAGTATTAACACTACCTCCGCTTTGCAAGCTAATATTTGCACCATTTAAGCTCCCCTGTGCATTAACACTGTTCGTGGAAATATTGCCCCCAGCTTGAAATGTAATTGTGCCTCCATTTCCATTCTGGCTTTGAGATAAAACTTGCTTAGCAGTAGAATCAATGGCTCCACTACAGGTAAAATTAATATTGCCACCATTGCCAATAGATTCAGTTGTCACAAGCCCAGTCGTAATATTACCCGCTGGTGCATTGAGGGTAAGATTGCCCCCGCTACCGCTAAGATTGGATGCCTGTAAAGCTCCCGATCTGGTTTGAATATTTCCTGTACGACTAAGAAAGTTAATATTTCCACCCAGGGGAGTTAGTGTTTTAGAAACAACAATTATATTGCCAGTTAAAATATCTTTAGCAGCCTCAAATCGAATATTGCCAGCCGCGCCGTTTCCACCCGTTATAGCCGCTATAGAATTTAATCCGCCTGCGGTGGTGTCAATTGTACCATTTTGGCTGGTAAAAATAATATCTCCAGCTCGTCCGCTACCGTTCTCTACCAGACTAATTACATCACGTGTAAGAATATTTTGATCCGCGCGAAAAATGATATTACCAGCATTGCCACCCGCACCATTAACAGAAGTAATCTCTGCTTTTCTAGTGTCGATAGAACCAGCATTACTCGTAAATTGGATTGTTCCACTCGTGCCGATACTTGAATAAGAATCGCTCGACAGAATAGAAGAATTAATGATAATATCTTGACCCGCAGTAAAAGTAATATTGCCGCCATTTTTGATGCCAACAGATACAATATAATCCCCGCCATTATTTATAGAGCCAGTTTGACTGACTATCGTAATATTACCCCCATTTCCTCCATTTTTATTGCCTGTTCTGGAATGAGCTTCAATCCCCTCATTTTTAATATTGCCAGCAGCTTTAATCGTAACTTGTCCGCCATTGCCACCATAGCCTCTAGCTTGCAATAAGCCAGTATTAATATTACCGTTTTGGCTGTTGATAGTAATATTTCCCCCTTGCCCCTCAATGCCCGTGAAAGAAGTTCCTCCATCAGAGTATATCTGGGCAGTAGTAACATTTCCAGTCGAATTAATCGAGACATTACCGCCAATTGTCCCAGAAGATCCAGTCACGAGAATCCTGGGTATATTAACGCTACCACCGCTAGTAATAGTGGCATCTTTACCGTTAGCGAGTATAGAGTTGACTGAAATATCACCAGTTGCTTGAAGAGTGACATTTCCTCCAATTTCTGAGATGCTCGCATCCGAGTATCCTGTTGTAGATAGTGTGCCGGCTGTGATGTTTCCACCCAGCGCTTGTAAGGTGATTGACCCTCCTTCTGTTTGGATAGTATCATTGGTATCAACAAATGTGATTCCGCCTGCCGTTGAAGAGATTCTCAGACTACCAGTAGTCAAAGGTAAGGCAACTAAATCTGCTTTGCCAGATACTACCCCAGTGATATTGTTAATAGTGATGCTTCCTGTTGCTTCTAAAACAACATTGGCATTAGCACCTTGGGCGCTAATTTGCCCCCAGCTAACAGTATTAGCACCAATGTTAGCATCACCAGCTAAAATTTTGCTATCCGGCTGTAGCCCCGGAATATCCTGAGTTGCATTCCCTACTACTTGATCGACAATAGTTAAAGTGGCTGGATCTAGCAACAAAGTGCCAAAAATGCCATTTGATGCCGAAGTATCTACTGTACCTCGAAATATCAGATTTTCCTTGCCAGACACTTCTACAAAGCCGCCGTTGCCAGAATTACTGCCGCCGCGAGCACTAATATTACCAGCAAAACCTGTCAATTCATTCGCCCAAACAATGACGCGGCCACCATCACCGTTTGTAATAGCATCAGCATTAATTGTGGAATCATTACTCACAAATGTCCGCAGCGCATTTGACACAGAACCTTGACCCTTATAATCACCGCCAACGCGCACGTTACCGCCGCCATTCATCCCCGAAGCGTTGATACTCGCATTCATCAAACCCACGCGGGAACCCAACACATTCACACTACCCCCCTTCTCCCCAGAGACATCAATATTACCACCAACAATTGCCGTCCCTGGATCGGTTGGCACTGTTGCCTCTGCACCTGTCAACTGTACAGTTCCATCATTGTTGACTGTCACTCCTGTTGCATTAATATCACTTTTTCCTGTCAGCAATTGGGGAATTGACCAAGCTGGAAATTGATAATTATTAATTGGAAATGAACCATTAGTAATCGGCTGAATCTCCAAACTCAATAAATTTCCTGGCTGACTAATTCTCACTAAGTTTTGACCGGGTACAGCAGCAACAATAATATTGCCTGCGGGTGCAGAAAGTTGTCCGGTACTCACAATCGTGCCGCCCAACAAAGTTAAATTCTGCCCCTGTTTCACAGCCAAACTGCCTAAATTGATAATTGCTCCCGGCTGTAAATTTGTAAAAGCAAAAGTGTTCGGACTTCCGACTAATTGTGCATAATTATTCGTACCAACAGCATTAAACCAGTTATTGCCGAAACCAATTCCTGTAGCAGTAGTCGCTGTGAAAGAACCGGGAATATCTAACCTCGCATTTGCACCGAAAACAATCCCCGCCGGATTCATTAAAAATAAATTAGCATTGCCGCCCGTAATTTGAATTAAGCCGTTAATTATCGAAGCATCGCCGCCGACAACGCGTCCTAAAATATTGCGGATACTGGGATTTGAGATAAAGTTAGCAGTTTGTCCTTGAGTTAAACCAAATTGTTGGAAACTGTGAAATAGATTTGTGCCGTCGCTGGATTGTTGACCACCTTGAATGTTGAACTGATTGCCATTTGGGGTGATTTGAGTATTCGTGCCGTCGGTGGCGGGGGTGATTTGGGCTGTGGCTGTTTGAGATTGGGTGAAAAGTCCTGTTTCCCAAGTTGCTAAGGTGCTGAAGGAGAGGAATGTTAGGAAAAATAGATTGTTTTTATCGGGTAATTTCATAGTTTTTGTTAGTAGATGATATTTTGCACCATCCGATAGTCCGCCAGGGGTTTAAACCCCTGGCTTATAGCGAAAGTCCTCTAAAGAGGACTGTAGAAAAACAGGGTTTTCGGTATGTAATTGCGCTTGGGCGCTGAGGCGAAACTATATATCTTTATTGAGTATGAAAGTTGTGCCATAATGATGAACCATTCAGTCCTCTTCAGAGGACTTTCGCTTTGAGGCAGGGGTTTAAACCCCTGGCGGAATTAACGTCACAGCGCTTTACTATTTCCTCTCTTCCCTCCTTTGCACATCTTGCAACTGCTTCCCTATTTTTTCTACCATCTGCACATCTCCCAAAGTTTGATATCCATCTTTTGCCAACTTCAAATACTGCATTGCTTCCAGATTCTCCCTCATAGATGAATGGACTTCTCCCAAACCGTAACGCGCGTCGGTTAGCTCTTCGATATCGTCCGGTTTGGCTCTACTAATCGCCTTTAAATAGTAGAATTTAGCCTGCGGCATCAGTTGCGATCGCCCTTGATACATTTCTCCCAACGTGCGGTAGATGGGCGCCGTCTCAAGTCCCGCTGCTGGTAAGCTTTCTAGGATTTCTATTGCTTCGGCAATCAAGTTGGCGCTACGATAAACTTGTGCGATCGCCAATTTCTGACTCGCTGCATTCGGTACTTGTTGCTCGATCGTCCGTACAGCCTCCTTAACCCCTTCAACCTCCTTCTCATCCAGCAAGCGAAACTCTGTATCCCCCTCCCCGAGAGGACTTTCCGAAGAAACCCCCGTATTCGCCTCCACAATCAACCTGTACTTAAAACCCGGTTTCAGCGCCGGTTCCCCCGGATACACCGCCTCAGTACCGTTAACCGTCATTTCCCAATTTAACTTCGCTTTATTTTCGAGAATGCTCAACTTATAGCTAGTCGCACCCGCAACCGGATTCCAGCGCAAAATTGGTTTATTTCCTAACAATTTCGTCCGCCTCGGACTAATTATATAAGGAATTGGCGCATTGTTCCAAACAATTTGATCGTCGCCGCGATCGGGACATTTAATTAAATTTTTATTGCACTCATCCTTCGACTTTTCCCTAGCCAACAAACAGGTATTTAATTGATTTTCACCCGCTTTGATTGACTTAATTCCTAAATCTGCACATTGAATCGTAATTTGTCCGTTTTGTGAAGTTTGCAGTTTGTCACCCGGATAAATCGGCGGGCGTTGCTTAATCATGGTATGAAAAAAATAAGTTTAAAATCCAAAACCTTTGTGGATACAGGTTTCTATGACAGACCTATTTAGCCTTTCATACCGTAAATCAGCAACGCCAAATCGGCGTACCCGCGCTGGGGCTAATATTTCTGCCATCTTGACGCTGTAGCTGCACTTCGCCGCTAATATTCAGGATTTGTCCGTTGGGTATTCTTGTCGTTGCTGCGATTGCTGGGGAAATTATCGGGTTTTTGGCGGATATTTTGGATGAATTGGTGTCAATTCCGAAGCGGGGCTGAGGCAAAATATCGATCGCAATTAACGTAAATGCGATCGCACTTGCACCCATAACAACAGTCGTCTGTTTTTTCATTGACTTTTTCCTATTATTGGTAAACGTTCCTTTGCCATTTGGATACATTCATCTTGTTCTGGTATACTGGGATTGGCAGATTTCAGCGTTTGTTGCCAATGTGTGAGTGCTTCTTGTGGTTTTCCTTTAGCTTCCAGTACCTGCGCTAAAAGGCATTGAGCTTCTGGAGTCTTATTGCTGAGAGATATTGCTTTTCTTAAGTCGGTTTCCGCTGCGTCGTATCGGTTTTGGTTGAAGCGCAGCCAGCCGCGATTCTTGAAACAAGCTGATTTCACTCCATCGTGTTTAGCAGTTTGAAGGCAAAGTGCGATCGCCTTTAAAACCTCTTCAGGTTTATTTTCCAGCAAGAAGGATTTGGATATTTGAGCGTGAGCTTCTGGAAGTCCCCGCCAGACTGCATTTTGCATTGATTCTCGCTCGCATTTGCGATCGCTTAATTCTCTACAAAGTTCGGATAAGTTATAGGAAGACTCGCCGTTAGTAGGATTGATTGATGCAGCTAGACTGTATGAAGCTTTCGCGATTAAAAATTGATTGTGGCGGTGGTTTTGCATCCCAAATGTGTTGATCGCAGATGCCAGATGCGGGCCGATGAGTGGATAGCCGATCGCCAAACCAGCTAAACTGATGCTGGTACGCTGCATAAATTTAGTTGGAATCGTAAATTGCGGGTGGTTTGGGCGATTCGCTACGGGATAGCTTCGCTTCACCGGGGCTACATCATCTGTCGGTGCAGCGAAAGGGCGATCGCACTTTAATTCTAATAATTTTAATCCCTCAAAAGTTGGATGCTGGCAAAGCATTGGTATGCCACTCGCACCGGGAAATTGATGTTCGTAGCGCAGTAAATCATTCTTAGCTTTTCGTACTGCTAAAAACAAAGGTTCTTTGAGGGCTAAATATCTAAACAAAGACTTCACAAATTCCTGGGCAATAAAATCCGGGATTGGCGCCCGCATCACAATCACTGATGGCAAAGAAATACCTTCTGTGACTAAATCTGCTGCTATACCCATGCTCGAACAAGAATTGAAAATTAGTAATTCCAATCCTTTCACAATAGCTCGTTTGAGACCTTCTTTAAAGTCTTGTACGGTGACAGTATTGTCTGCAACTTGTTGATTTATATATAGCAATCCGTTGGCACCATTGATATCGCTATCGCTGTGTCCCGCATAAAATAAAACTTGCCAGCCTTTTTCATCAAATAACTGGTTGCGTAACTCTTGGGAATTTGGTTCTTGAAGAAATTGTAAGTCGCAGCTATCGCCCAGATATTTGGTGATTTCTGTTGTATCTTTGCTGACATCAATTCCCTGGCTGTTGCCTAACACACACAAAATTCTGCCTCGCGAACTTAGAGGTATTCCCCCTATCATTGTCTCTTGGGGAACTTTTGCATATTCAGGGGAACTGCCGATAATTTCACAGTTATTGTAGTCTTCGCGAAATTGCCACACATCCCAAGGTAACTGCCAAATCTCAGAGTTATTGCACTCCAAAAATATTTCAACTAATTCGTCTCGATTGCTAATTTCTGTTCTGAGTTTTACCTCTATTTTTCTGTAAAACTCATCAGCACTCAACCACTTGTTCATCTCTTTTTTCAAACCTTCATAGATAATATTAGGCTTGTCTTCAGAGATATTTGTTTTGCCCGCAGGCTTGATTTTGATTCGAGAACTGCTTCTGTGATGTTGGGTGGCGCGACAACTCACTTTCCACCTTTTGTGCAACTCGTAAACCTCAGGTGCTGGCAGCAAGCTTCCTAAATATTGAGCGACAGTTTCTCCTTGCTTTTTTAACTCCGCTGTCACGCAAGAAAAGCCTTTTTGAAAATCCCCCGATCCCAAAGCCAATATGACTGTACTGCTCATAAATTGGATGTCGTTGCAGTTAATCAAAATATCATACCACAAAATTTTCCGTTATGGTAAAATCATCTAAAGCTACTCGAATAGTAAAGCTTTCTTCTGGGTCTACGTAAAAATCGTTGAGCAAAATGCACTTATTCTGAACAGTTGATTTTACTTCATGTAAATTTTCTCCTATATCAGAGATTAAGGACAATTTAATATTGTTTGGCAAGTAACGATCGCCGATCGCCGGATGCAACTGAACGTGTACTCTGACAGTGCGATCGCTATCTTCGGCAATCCCCACCAACAACGCAACAGTTGTCCTACCCAAACGCATTCCCAAATCAATCAACTTTGCCCGCACGATATCCGCTTCGGGAAACATATCGATACTGCTTTGATGTCCGCGTGAAGTATTTTGCGATCGGGCATTTCCACCACTTCGGAATACAAAAGCTGGGTTTTCATCACGAAAAATTCGACTTTCTAAATTTTGTTTGCCTTCCTCAAATTTATGCCAGTTCGTTTCTGCAACATTCTTTAACCACTTGCGTAAATTAGATTTGACCGGATTTTCAATCTCAGTCGGTTCAGTCTCGGGCTGCGGATCGAATATCGATTCAACAGACTCCCAATCCGATGTAAATATATTCTCCAACCACTGACGCAGATCCACTTTAGATTCATAGATTGTTTCAAGGTGAAGCAAGAAGTCATCCAGAGGATGTAAATCTCTCAATACTAATTCACCTGAATCCGCCGTCGGAGAAAATCCCAGCAATCTTGCTTCCTTTTCATCTTCATCAATTTCTACTACAATATAACCAAGCCGTTCCTCCCTAGCTTCGGGAGGGACGCGACAGATTTCAGGTAAATTTGTCGCGGAATTTTCATTGCCATTTTCTCCCTGTTTGTGTTCGGCCTTAATTGGACGGCACTCAATTTTACCCAACCCTTTAATATATAAATCTGCCACATTCTCAAACAGGCGAACTACTGGATTCCAGCTATCGCATTGAGTTAAATCAGTTTCAATATCTAATATTTTTAAATAATCGGCAACTACCAACACAGCCAAAGTATTCAGATAAATCTGTTCTACTTTTTGCGGGTATTGGTGTTCGCAAGCAAATTGCCATGCTAGAGCAATTGCCTTTTGGGTAATTGGCATTGGCAATGATTGGGTTGTAGTAGTATTGTTCTTCATTTCCCGATTTTAACTCCTTGTATGATTAATAGCCACAGTCTTCTCGAAATTGTTGCAAATGAAGCCGACATTTCTTTCGGTAAAAGCTATATATTGTAGGATAAGCACAGCCAAACTCCGTTGCTATTGTGGTAAAATCTTTACCAGATGCCCTGCTTCTCAATATAACTTGACAAGTCAGATCTTTCCGCCCTCGAATGTACTCGTCTAATATCCCATCAGGATTAGTTTCGATCCAACTTTTGACGTGTTCGAGTAATTGAATACATTCGACTGTATGACTGTCATCCTCCGCAGGTAAAGTCTCGATTCGAGCGATCGCACTTCCGTCTTCTAAAACAAGTTGTCGATCGTCTCTCCTGCTATTTTCTCGATCTACCCTCACCGCCCAATTTTGCAGCCGTCGCTTCAAATAATAATTGAACCAAGTTATGACGTTACCCCGATCGCGATCGTACTGAGTGCCGGTGCGGGATTCGCACAAATTGCTATATAAAAACTCCCACTGTTCTTGCAAAGCATCTTGATAGTAAGGTGCATTTTCCTTCCAGATCAGACCGGAGTTTGTCATTTTAGTCACAAGCTGATTCAACAAACGTTTTTGCTTCCAAGAATTCGAGGCCTCCTCCCTAATGAGGGTGACAAGGCTGTCTAACTCTTGATAGAGAAGCTTGCGATCGCAATTTCCAGATTTTCCTGAGCCCCCAACAGGATCGGAGTCATCGGATAAGTGGTCTTCCCCCTCAGAGGGGTGGGATTGATCGTTCATAGTTAAGTGCGATCGCAACTTTGTTCCTACATTTATTTATCAGGATAAGTTGGGGAAATTTTTGCAAAATTCTGAAAGTTTTTTTGAGTGAATGGTTGAAAGTCTTGCTATGTGGTGGATTGGGCTGTGTAGATAAATATGAATTTTTGTTAAAACTAACACACCCTGGGTCAGAAACCGGGTTTTTTTACGAAATACTCGGTCATACAGCTAAATTTGGTAAAAAACCCGGTTTCTTTGGCGGAGTCCCTAAGCAATCGATCGCCCCTAAAACCCTACAACACTTGTCATTGCGTAATTTCACCAGTATTTGCAGAACTTTACAAAAAAAACTTGAGATTTTTGCATAAAAACACCGAGCTCACCCTGATAAGTAAACAGGAACAACAAAAAGGCTTGAGGGGCGATCGGGATTATTCGTCAGTCCCGCAGTCCGCCGGGGGTTCAAACCCCCGTCTCATAGCGAAAGTCGTCTGAAGACGACTGAAGAGGTTTTATTTAGTCCTCTTTCAGAGGACTTTCGCTATGAGGCAGGGAATTGATTCCCTGCCGGATCGTGGGGAAAGCGCATAGTTTGCGATCGCCCCTAAAACCCCCAAACACACGTTGTTCCGTACTTTCACCAGTGTTCACAAAACTTTACAAAAAAATCCGTAGAGTTTTGCATAAAACCACTGAGTTCACCCTGATAAGTAAACAGAAGGGAAATTACGAAGTTCATCGCACTTGTTGAGATTTATTCAAAAGTCGCATCGCCCGTAACTTCCCGATCGCACATCGCATTTCGCGAGACTTCAGTTTGGGTAAATGACGGATATACGGCAGTTCGAGAGTGCATAAGTGCATAAGTGCGATCGCCCCCATTGTCTTGGAAACAATTACTGAAAAATCTTATTTTTTAAGTGAATCTTGACAGAACGGATTAACATGAAGTATTCTATAGAGAGGTTAGGCTTTTTTCCCGCATCTGCAAATTAATAATAAGTTAGCCTGCTTCGATTCAGGGTTAGGGCGTAGCAAAAGGTAATCTGTCTGGTGTGAAGTTTTTGTGATCGTGACGCTACTTGCGTGGGCATTATTGCTACAGAAGGTTTGTTAATGTTTGTTATTAAAGTTTGAAAAAAAATTGGTCAGGTCAGAGGTGTATTTACTACAATATTTAAGTAGTTAAGGAATGGAGAACAAATATGCCTCGCTAAGTTAATCGCAATTACAAAAAGCAGATGTGAGGGTCACTTAAATCTCTCACCTCTGCTGTTAGTGGAAAAGACGTAGATCGATTCTTTATCAAGAAATGTCTAAGATCACCTACCCAAAGCGGAGTTATTTTAACTAATGCGAGATAGAGCAAAAATTTATGATGACCTTCTACAAGTCCAAGCTCGTGTAACATTTCCTCTTGAACATCCGTTGTACCAGTTCAAAATCTGGGAACAGTCTAGGAAAGTTCTGGACTTAGGATGTGGAAACGCATTTTATGCAAAAATGCTTCTTGATGATTACCCTGACAAGGTATTTACCTGTATTGAGAAAGATGAAGCAATGGCTAGTATTGCTCGTGAACGATACAAAGGAATTGGATTAGAAGTTATTACTGGAAGTTATGATGCTCTTTCTGGCGACTTTGAGTTTGATTTCTTACTGCTACGCCATGTGACTAGCTATCTTCCAGATCGCAAAGCTTTTTTCAAATGGGTTAAAGAACATGCAGCTTCAACGGCGGGAATTTTGATCATAGATGCTGATGACGAGCATTTCCTTATAAAGCCTAATTTACCTATATTTCTTGGAGGATTGGGAAAATTTCGAGAGAAAGTTAACAACGACGGTGGACAAAGAGATGTTAGGAAAGACATCCAAGGAGAGTTAGCTGAAATCGGGTTTCAGCATATTGAGACACAAAGGATAATCGCTAACAGTAAGATCCCGAACACAAAAGAGCTAACACATCTATATATGTGTTTAGTGGCTGAACTAGATATTGGCTCACCTCTGCCACAAGAGCTTGCAGCAGAGTTATACTTATGGGCGTTGGATCCTCGATCCTATATTCAGTATGGGTTATTCGGTTCACTATTTGTCATGAACTATGACAATTTTGAGGATAAAAGGATATTTCAGGAAGTCTAGTTTAGCAGTGATGAAAAAGATGACTATTAAATTTGCCAGCAACGTTGCTGAAGGAACCTATATTGAGACTCAAGCTGGACCAATCTTCACCAGAACGTTTGGGCATGGAAAACCTCTAATTATTATTCATGGAGGACCAGGGCTAGAACATTCGTACTTGGTGAAATGGCTGGCTCCTCTTGCTGACAAAAGGCAACTAATTTTTTACGATCAGTGTGGATGCGGACATGACAAAACACCAATTTCTCGTGTGTCTGCCTCTCTTATGGTTGATCAACTAATGTTTTTGATCGAATCCTTACATCTTAATTCGGATGTTGGATTCTTTAGTCATTCATGGGGCGATTACATTGTATTGTCTTTGTTAGAGCGGTATAACTCAGTTCATGTTAGAGAAGCGATCTTTGCTAATCCAATGGGATTGACAGCAGATCGTTTTGAAGAGTCTGGGCAACGTCTCATGACGCGAGTTCCTGAACAGATTATGACTAAACTTGAAGAACTAAGCTCACAAGAAGATATTGAGCCAGCTTCTGCCATTATGGATCTTTTGCTACCTTACTATGTAGGTTCTTCGGCTTCTGTTCCGGATGTTGAGTTCTTTTCCTACAGCAATCCAGTTTATGAAAAGGTGGTTGAATCGCTTGGGAGTTTTGACGTTCGAGATCAATGTTCCTACCTGCCAGAAAAGACCCTTGTGGTGTATGGCTCAGAAGATTTTGAAACTCCAGATGGCAGTCCGGAGCTACAGAGACCAAGCACAAAAGTTCATATCATTCCTGAAGTTGGTCATTTTTCCTTTGCAGAAGCGCCAGATATTTTCTTAAAAACTGTGTCTGATTTTCTCTAAAGCTAATGTTAAAGACCGTTGCAGTAGTAGTAGGTATATCTAGTTACCAGTCTAAGTTGTTTGGCAAACTTCCTGGTGCTGCTGCTGATGCTCGAAGAGTCGTAAAAGCGTTGGTCTCTTGGGGTATTCCTTTAAGCAGGATATGCCTTCTCACCGACGAAACAGCGACAAAAAGAGAAATTCTAAAAGCACTGCGCGTTTGGATTCTGCAAAAAGCCAGCAAAAATGTTCGCGTATTAATCTTTTATGCTGGTCACGGCTCTAGAGTTCAAGAAGAAGGTACACTTCCATGTTCGGTATTACTGCCTTATGATGTTGAACCTGCTGATCGTGTGGGCACAGGAATCACTTTATCTGAACTAATAAGTGCCATAGCTAGAGTAAAACCCCAAGAGGCTTATCTTTTCCTAGACGCATGTTCTCTGCGAATAGATGTTATGGAGAATGTTCTTCCCGCCCAAATGCCAGATGCGGATGTTTTATACACATCAGGTTCTCAAGTTTTGTTCTGTATGGTTGCCTCTGGACTACATAGCGCCTATGAAAGTTCTCAAACATCATCGGGATTCTTTACCAGAAGTGTTCTAACTCAGATTGCCAAGCTACGTTCTCAACCTAAAAGTTCTGCTGTACTAGCAATTGCAATAGAAAAGGATCTTGAAGCACAAGGACTTCCGAAACCAGAATGCTATTTGATAGGTAATCAGAGTAGTTGGCTGTTATCTAATATTGAAATGGAAGAACCTGAAGATAATAGCTATTTTCAGGCTTCTAATATTATTCTTAGGCAAAGACTGCTTGCTTCTCTGCAAGATAAAATCATTGTTCATAATGGTCAGCCTATCTGGTTATATGGAAAATCAGGGTTAGGAAAAACTACGCTGATACAACAGCTAAAAAATAAAATAACTCACTGTATATATTGCTCTGTCCCCAACTTTGGAGAAAACCTTTTTTTCGATATAAAATCACACTTATCTGGGGAGATTGTTGAACAATTACCCTATCTTTTTCCATCAGGAAGACCGCCAGCAGGCGATATTGAAAACACTTTCAAATATCTTGCTGACCATCTTCCAGGCAGCTTACTTGCAATAGATCACCTTGAACGTTTATCAAGTGATCTAGTATTTCAACTTGTGGAAGAACTTAATTCCACATCACTAGATGTAATTTTAGTTAGTCAAAACCCTCCATTACCCAACCTTAATGTTTATCCTTGGCTTTGTCCAACACTCTCTATAGATGAGATTAATTTATTTTGTCGTCAATATGATACTTCTGGTTTTTCGGCAACATACCTTCAAGCGATAACCGGAGGACTACCTTTAGATCTTCGGAAATTTCTATCTACCGAGACGGGTTCACAAGATGGATTCACTGAAGCAACAAAATCTCCCAAAATGCGTCGCTCTATGGTTGCTGTAGCTCTCAGTGGAGGCTATGTAGACGAACAGTTATTTCGAGAGATATTTAATTTAAATTTAGAAGAAATGACACTCTTAGAAGAAATGGGGATGATTTATTTCTCAGATGATCACTATCTTCCTCATGATTCATTAATTGCTATAAGCTCTGAGTTAAGAATCTCAGTTGAAGTAAACACTATTCAGCATTATTGGTGTGAACAGGTACTCAGCACTCCGCAAAACTTGTGGGCGTGCCAAATGCTGATTAACACTTTTCTCCAAAACGATTGTGATTGTGATGGTGATTGGGATGAATCATTGCTAACAGCATTACGTGCTATGGTTAGAATTCGTAACTGGTTAGCTGTTGAATCTGTCGGGAAAAAGCTCTTACAAGTTTATGCAAAACCCTCAAAATCAATTATTTACATTGCCGAAGAACTTATTCATATAGCGCGATATGATGTAGTTGATACTATTACAAAATCACTGAGAGATATTAACTTGGACTTTGAAAATTTCGTACGAGTCTCGCTTATTGAAAGTGAACGAGAGTTTTGGTATGGAAACTATGAAAGCTCGATAGCATTATCCGAGAATGTTGTTCATCAGATAACAAGCCAAAATCTAAAAGACCGCGCAAATGTAAATATGGGAATTGCTCATTTTTTTAAGGGTGAGTGGGCTAAAGCAATTAATCATTTATCATTGGCTAATGACCACAGTGTCGCGGAACCTCGAACTCTCGGATGGTCGCGGATAATATTGGGGACTATTTTAGGCTTGCGCGGAACAAATATTACTGAAGGACTTAGTCTTCTACAATCTTCTATTCGACTTCTTGAGCAGATAGGAGATGATGTAGGAGTTGCAATAGCTTGGAATAACTTAGGAGAGATTACTTGGAAATTGAAAGAATATAGGTCTGCCTTAGCATATCTATCGATGGGACAGAAGCTTGCAGAATCTGTTGATGATAGAGCAACTCAACTTGAAATTATTAGAAACTTAGTGCATGTTAGATTACGTCTTAATGGAGTTTACAGCCCCGAACTAGAAGAAGTTATTAATCGACTTAAAAGTTTTCTATCGGAGATTCAAGATCCTACAGAGCAAATGCAAGCATGGAACACCTTAGCCAGTGTGGCGGCTTATAGAGGTGATTTAAAGTCCTTAGAAGAGATGATCCAAAAAGCCCACCCATTCACCAGAGATAATTGCGAGTATCATATTTATACATTGGCTAACCAAGCCTTATTGGAAGCCCTATTACAAAACACAGGAAAATCTCTTGAATACTTAAAGGAAGCATTGAATCTTGCTCAGCAAGGTCAAAATTATCTAGCAATTAGCCAAATAAAAGACGATGTAAAGAATATTATGGCTAGTAGGAAAATACCTTCTTTGAATGCGTTGTATCAATTCGCACAAAGCGTGGTTGATCAGTGCGACAGTGCGAGTTAAAATATTTTCAGCAGATTTGTAGAATATCCCTAAAAGAGAGGTTGAGTAATGGAAGTCAAAATCGCAGTCTTAGCAGCCAATAGTGCAGTGGCTGATGTTACCTTAGCTCAACTACTTGACGAAGCCTCAGCCATTGAGGGTGTAGACGTGCGAGGAGCGGAACAGTCTTCTGAAGAGGGAAAAATTGCTCGATTCGGACTTATGGAGCTTTTGGCAACTTTTATAACTTCCGCTGCTGCTTACCAACTAGCGCTAGCTGTTCGTGATGTTGCACAGAAGCAATCTGTTGAAATTGTTCTCACTGAATCTAGTGGTAGAACTATGACAATCTCAGCAAAAGGTGGAGATCCGGCATCAGCTTCTGAGATCGTAGGGTTTCTGATGCAACAATCGGAAAAAATTGGTAGCATCCAACTTGGCTCTGCTGAAGTAATTGAGGGTGAAGTGCAAGAAGTCCCGAAGCTGCCGGAGTAATCTTGTCATATTAGCAACTCGACGGTGGCGAAGATAACGACAGCCTGTTAGGAGAAGCCGGTCGCGATATTCTCGCTGGCAACAGTGGTGACGACATCCTGGACGGCGGCACCGAAAACGATACACTCTCCGGCAATGACGGCAGTGATAAATTATACGGCCGCCAAGGCAATGACTTCTTAGAAGGCAATGACGACAACGACCAATTGTGGGGTGGCGATAACGACGATACGCTGTTAGGACAAACCGGAGATGACCAACTGTGGGGCGAATCGGGCAATGACAGCCTGGATGGTGGCGAAGGAGCCGATCGCCTTTTCGGTCAAATCGGCAAAGATACCCTCTCCGGTAACAATGGCGACGACTACTTAGAAGGTGGTGCAGACGACGATAGCATGACTGGAGGTGATGGGCGCGATCGCATTTTCGGAAATGACGGCAACGACTTCGCCGACGGCAACAGCGGCGACGACTACATCGACGGCGGCGCGAACAACGATACCTTAGCAGGTGGTGAAGGGGACGATCGCATATTCGGTCAATCCGGCAACGACAGCATCGAAGGCAACGACGACAACGACTTCATCGATGCAGGCACCGGCAATGACACCCTGTGGGGCAACGACGGCGACGACGAACTCTACGGCCGCGAAGACCGAGATTTCATCGACGGCGGCCGTGGCAACGACCAAATCTACGGCGGAGACGCAGCCGACACTCTCCTCGGACAAGTTGGAGACGACAACATCGATGGTGGTTCCGGTGGCGACTTGATTTCCGGCAACGACGGCAGCGACAACATCTGGGCCCAAGCAGGCGACGACTCGATTTACGGCGGCGCTGGCAACGACAACATTTGGGGCAACGAAGACGATGACCTAATTTTTGGAGAAGCAGGCCAAGATAAAATTGACGGCGGTTCCGGCTACGACACCATCGACGGTGGCGCTGGCAACGACGAACTGTTCGGCGGTACGGGCAACGACCAATTATTGGGAGGCGCGGGCAACGACAAAATTGACGGCAGCATCGATGACGACAAACTGTTCGGAGGTGCCGGCAACGACTTGATGTTTGGCAGTCAAGGGCAAGACACGATTTTGGGCGAAGTCGGCGAAGACACCCTCTACGGTGGCGATGAAACCGACATGATGGACGGCGGCGCGAGTAACGACATGGTTTTCGGCGACTCCGGCGACGACACGCTGACAGGCGACTCCGGCGATGACACTCTCACCGGTGGCGGTGGCAACGACTTCATGGGCGGAGGCAACGGCGACGACTTGATGTTCGGCGAATGCGACAACGACACGATGCTGGGAGGCGCTGGTAAGGACACTCTCGACGGCGGTTGCGGCAACGACTTGCTAACCGGAGAAGCCGGCAGCGACAACCTCTTGGGCAACGAAGGCGATGACAGTCTCGACGGCGGCAGCAGCGATGACACCCTCGACGGTGGCAACGGCAACGACTTCTTAAACGGTAACAGCGGCAACGATAGCCTCAACGGCAACGATGGCGATGACAGCGTTTACGGCGGCGAAGGAAACAACGTACTCAAGGGCGGAAACGGTCAAGATACGTTGATTGGTGGCAGCAGTTCCGACATATTTGTACTATCGCCAAGTTCGGGATTAGATCATATATTCTACTTCCAGGGCGATCGGGATTACCTCGGACTCTCACAAGACCTCACTTTTGACCAATTGCAAATCGTTCAAGGCGGCGAAAATTATACTAACGATGCCTTGATTAGCATCGCAGGCACCGGCGAACATTTAGCTTGGTTGAAAGATACTCAAGCCAAAACAGTTGACAGTTCTCGCTTTGTCTCAATCACTCCCGGAGGTGCGCTTCCCGCAGCTTTCAATACACCATTGAATATCGACATTTTGACTGGTCAACCAGTTGATAGTGATGATATTTTACAATCAATTGGTAGCGGTTCTAGCACTAGCTTATCCAGCGCTACTCCTGCATCGATTAGTCTGCCAAACAGCACGACTGCTGCATCGATTAGTCTGTCAACTGCCACGACTACCGCAGCAGCAAGTCTCAGCCTGCCATTAACAACAGGTACGACTCCAGCTACTGCAACTGCACCAATTAGTCTATCAACTAGCACGACTTCGGCAGCAGCAAGTCTCAGTTTGCAACCATTGACAACAGTTACTAATCCAGTTACTGCAATAGCAACTTCTGCCAAAACTACCACCAATGACATCTTGCTAAATGGTGGTTCAATTCCAACCATGAACAGTTTTAGTGGCATGGATGATGACATTCTCATCTACGACACAAAGAGCTTGTTGACTTCTCTCACCAGCGCTCAAAGTCAGCCAATTCTGCCTTTGCAAGCGGCGAGTGTTAATAGTTCAATTATCCCAACTGCGAATGCTGCTAAGGACAACAGCCTCTTAATTACTCCGGCTGCAAGTCCGATTAACCCGCTAGCTAATAGCGATTTGACTGGCATTTCTAGCGTCAAGTAATTGTCGATTCGGTTGAAATCGAATACATTAAAAACCCGGTTTCTTCAAGAAGCCGGGTTTTTTGCAGTTTTTGCGGTTTGTAATATCAAATCCGGGTTAGCTATTGTCGCGATCGAGGGTATGGTGCATTGCTCATTATCACTGGATATTCAAATACTCACATTTGAGCTGTTCAATTTTAGATAGCAATGTTAACGGCCAAACAATCCCCTTAGAGCACCAATAGCTGTACCCACTATTCCACCAGCAACGAAGCCCACTGATGCAGCAACTTCCTTACCTAAATTGCTGCCCGTTAATCGGTCTACAACAGTACCAACTGCCAAACCAACTTTTTCACCAATCTCAGCCCCTTTTGCCGCGCCTTCAGCAACTTTGCTAAACCAACTTTTTGCACGAGGTACAAACTCAGGTGTATCGTCAATATCGTCTTGAGTTACTTCGATGGCAGGAGGGCGCGCTTCACTAAAATCTTCCGGAAGTTCTCGATGTGCAGTTTTTGAATTAGATTCACTGAGATGTACATGGACACTACTATGAATATAGTTATCCTGACGTGGCTGCTTATCCTGACGTGGTTGTGAATCTTCCTCAGGCGAGGTTGTTTTAGACCTAGATTCATCAATCTTCAAGCCTCTCCAATTAGTTATTTCAAATAAAAAACCATCTAATCCCTCCTCTGATATCCGAACAAATGTCTTAACGAATAAGCGACCAAGCCACAGCTTACCATCGGGAGTCCTAGGCAACTTATTGCTCACGGCTACGGATGGAATTGTTGAAGCAATCTCTTTCCCAGCCGACCTTGCGATTTCTTCATGGAGTAAGCGTGTTCTTTCGGTAAGGTAGCGAGAGAAATTCTCAGGCTCAACTTTGTCAGCTCGCGTAAAAATGATCACTGCTCTTTTCCAGATATCTTTACCAAAAGCAGTCGTGGTATGTCGAATAGTATCAATCTCATCAGTCCTGACACGATTATCGTCTAGTAAAGTTACAAACCAAAGACAGTCGATTGGTTCAGTGATTTTAGAGTTAATCAACTCAAGGTATTTTGCATTACTCCCATCGGCATCACACAATCCGGGCGTATCATATACAACATACGGAATCGTAGCACTTGTAGGCGAAGTGTATGCTTTGACAACTTTTGTCTCAGCCTCAAATTCTCCAACGGGTGCAACCTCTCGTCCCATCAAAGAATTAATCGTACTCGATTTTCCAACACCTGTTCTTCCCACCAAGAGAAATGAAAATCCTCTGTCCTTTGCTCTCTCTTGTATTTGAGAAAACTGATCTGTCCCTAGAGTTGTTGCAGGTGTTTCCTCACTAAATACAACATATGAGTCCCGAATAAATTGCTCGATTCGATCTTTATCACTCTTGAAAGCCAATCTTGCGGCCACAGCAATTTGGGCAAAATCATCTTGATTGATATATTTAAGCCATTTTTCAAAGTCTTCTCGAAGTAAAAAATAAATTCCATCTTGCGGAATTCGTTCGCAAATTTTTACTAGCTGTTCAGGAGACCCTGCCTGCTCACCATTACGAAAAATGAATGGATGATAGTTACCTTGCGTAAAAATAGACACCATATATCTCTGCGATACCATTTTACAAACTTTTCATACGACTTAAAACACAAGACTGAAAGATTAATTAAGATGCACTTTTATACAATTCTTCGCTGAATACCAATTATTGGTTTAACTTATAATTTTACGGCATCTGCGGTACAATTACATTTTTAGTTGGCTTATCCCGCATATCTGCGGTTTAAACTCCGAACATTCTCAACAGCTTGTTGTCTGCTTTGATGTTAACTCAAAAAATAAACCACTCCGATCGCCCTGTCGGCAAGAAAAAGTGACACGATCTTGTAAACTTACGTAAATTACCTCGATCGATTTGAGATTTGAGGTTGACGATCCTTATACTCGGAGTTAGGGATTTTTCAGATATTTTTCTACTATAGCTGGTTTAAGAGTTCTGTGGGCGAGTAAATGGGGAGGTTGCTACCAATGAAGTCTTTCCGATCGCGCGTGACGATCGCATCGAGTCGATCGAGTGTCGCGCAGGCGAGTTGGATGCTGTCTTCAAAGTCTTTCAGACCAAGGCCCAGAGCAGTTTCGACGGTTTGGCGATCGACAGCACAAAATCTCAGTCCAGTTAGTAGCCGATGAATGGCAGCAAGGGCGACTTCACGACCTTCGGTTTTGCGGATGATGTAGAAAATATTGGTGATGGTAGTTGCGGCGATATAGCCTTCCAAGTTGCCCCGTTCAATTTGCTCGAAAAGGGCGATCGCACTCTCGACAAAGGGTTCCCGTTCCAAGATTCAGTCCAGGACGATGTTGGTATCGATGAGAATTTTCACGGGATGGCTTACTGGTATTTTTGGGTGAGATAGTCGCTATATTCTGTTTGCAGTTCATCATCGCTAGGGGCTGACCCAGAATGTTTGGCGATGCCCCGAAGTCCGGTGAGGGTGCCAGGAGGGATAGCCTGTTGAGGAGTGGCGAGTTGTTTTTGCTGGAGAAATTCAGCGAAGTGGAGGACTTCGTTGATTTGGCTTTCTGGGAAAGTTTGGATCAGTTGATAGAGTCTTTCGGTGGCTGTCATGGCTTTTAGAGAGTGGGTGGGCTTTATCGTCTCCTAACACAACTTTGGCATCTTACTCCGATCGCCCTGTCGGCAAGAAAAACTGACACGATCTTGTAAACTTACGCAATTTTAATAGCTTCGATCGCGCGTACTTGCAACCTTGACGACAGCTACAACTCATCGATCGTCACCAACCCACCTTCTGTAAACTGAATAACAAGTTCTTGCTCATCCAGCAAGGCAGTTCCCAGTAAAGGTCGCCTTCCTGTCGCAAGGACAAGGACTTCTCGCTCTTCACCATCCCAAAGGACGATCGCTTCGTGAATTGGTAGCAAGACTTCACTATTATCTGCCAAATTTGCGGGAATATCGTGTCTAAAGGTTAAGCCCATCAATAAAACAGCTTCTAGAGGAAGACATAATTCCCCAGTGAAGCCTGTATCTATCACAAACTCAATAGGGATGCTTGAGCCATTCGATAGCAAGAAAGTCAGCGTTACTGTTGCGTGTCTATTTGTCACAATCCCTGAAATCACTTGTATACACGCTCCATGACACCACCAAATGAGACAGCAACGTTATATCCAATACGAATACCAAAGAGTCGAGCATTTGGGTGCTTCTTGCTGAGGTTACGAGATGCTTGCAATCCAGTTTTATCGACTTCATAATCACCTGTCTCAATGTCGATGATTACCATCTTGCCGATGTTCTCTTCCACTTCTACCTTTTCGCGGATGGTGCTTTCATACAATTGCTTGGCACGTTTCGCAACTTCTTCACGGCTTAAAAGGATTGCTTGCATAGGTTGACTCCCAGGCTTTTCTGTGAATCCTTCAATTATAGCGCACGCACAAACAGGGCGATCCTTGCGCGGTTAATTCAGTAAAATTGTTTTATTTTCCGACAAGCAGCTCTAACCCATAATAAGATGTAACCGGAAAAAGCTATTACACTTGTGATGAGAAAAAAAGGAAAAACCGATGAACCAATATCAATTAACACCCGCCAAATACCACCACGTACAAGTAGTTGTTTCCCTAAACCGCGTTCACTTAGACAACTATCAAACCCCTGATGAGGCTCTAACAAAACTAATCGAACTCGGTTACAGTCCAGAACTACGCTATCAATGGAATCCAGAACGCAACGAATTCGATTTGTACGCCCTAATTCACGACTTGCCACTGGAAAAATCGCTAATGACCGATGAAAAGTGTCAGGAGTTTTTCCAGCATTTCAAACACAGTCAAATATATGCGATCGGATGCGGTAACGCTGACCCAGATTGGCTGTTTGCTTGGGATTTTGATGACCCACGCCGTCACGCTAAGCCAGAAGAAATTGAACCTTTACCAGCAGCTACGGCAGCTTAAATCATGAACTAGGTGCGTGAGGCTTCAGAAACCGGGTTTCTGCGTAAAATCTGGTGAGGATGTGAAAAATCTCAGAGAAACCCGGTTTCTTAGACCAAGCGACGCACCCCAACCAAAGAAACCGGGTTTTCCCCAAATTTTTCGACTGCGACGAAGTTTTGGCAAAAAAACCCGGTTTCTGAAACTAAGGTTGGATCGCATTTGTAGGAGAATTCCTGAAGGATTGCCTGTATATATTGAATTCCGATCGCCCTGCTTTTCCGTGATGTTCTGTATCATAACGCACGGACAAGCACGGCGATCCTAGTCCGGTTAATTTACTAAATTTATTTTATTTCCCAAAAATCCACTCAAAACATAATCTGTTACCGGAAAAACCTATGACACCTTAGAATATTAACTATCGACTGAAGCAAAATTGGATATTTTATATATCCAACATACAGCCACCTCGATCTCTTTTGTTATCATCTTCTCTGTTGTCTAACATCAATTAATTTTACTATGGTAGATTTCTTAAACCTAACTCCCGGAGCCGATGCCTTTCAAATTCCTGTTAGCGGACTTGCCAACGGTTTGTTAGGCGTTATCGGTTTGGGGGGAAACGATACGATTCAAGGTTCGCCAGTTGCCGATCGCATTTTTGGCAATCGCGGCGCAGATCGACTTTTCGGACAAGATGGCGCAGATACGATTCGCGGCGGTGCCGGTAGCGACGAACTCGCGGGCGGCCGCGGAAATGACCTGCTAATCGGCGATCGCGGTGACGATTGGCTGCGCGGTGGTACGGGCGATGATGAGTTGCAGGGCGGATTGGGGGCTGATGTTCTCATTGGCGGAACGGGGCGCGATCGCTTGTTGGGCGGGCCGGGAGCCGATGTGTTTGCGATCGCACCGGATGCAACAGTCCTCACAGTCGATGGTGCCGATCGCATCCTAGATTTTAACCCGCTGGCGGGAGATGCGATCGCACTCACCGATGGCTTGACGGGCGATCGACTGCTTCTCGAAGCCAGCGGCAACGACACAGTGCTGCGGTTGCGCGATAACAACCGTATTTTGGCTGTAGCAGAGGGAGTCAAGCCGGCAGAAATTCGCGATCGCATCGTACCTCTGGCAAGCGCGATCGATAATGTGAGTGTTGGCGCGCGCAATTTAGGCGGGGGAAGTGGTGAAACTCAGGTGACAGGTAGTTTGGGCAAGGCCAACCGCCAGGATATTTACGGTCTAGATCTCGATCGCGCCACGACTGTAGATTTGAGCTTAAACGGTTGGCAAAACTCGGCAGATGTGGACTTAGCCGTGATGCAGGATTTGAATGGAGATGGAGATTTAGCAGCAGATGAAGCGATCGCATCCTCCGAACAAACTAACAGCAATTCCGAATCAATTCGATCGCTGACGCTAACTCCCGGCCAGTATTTCGTGCGAGTTAAGCAACAGCCAGCCAGTCAAATTACTGGCAATTCTATTTTGCAACAGGGCGATCGACCTTTAGCAAGTTTCCCGGCGGCTACCTACCAATTGACACTGAACCGGCGATCGGCCTCGGAAGCTGATGCAACTGCCGCCAAAACCCAGCGTGACAGCGAAATGGAAGCTTTTGCGACAGGCATCAAAGCCTATGTCTACGGCTATCCCCTCGTACTGATGGCAACCACCCAAGAAGTGTCAACCGCCGTCGCAGCACCGGATGGAGCCGGCCGCGCGCCGATAAACGAGTTCGCCCACGTGCGACAGTTTCCCAATCCATCATTCAAAGATGTTGTCGCACCGAATGTCGATACTCTCTACTCAACGGCTTGGTTGGATTTAACCAAAGAGCCGATCGTCTTGCAGAGGCCGGATATGACGGGACGCTATTACCTGATGCCGACTCTGGATGGTTGGACGAACGTATTTGATTCTCCGGGTAATCGGACAACTGGGACTACGGCAGGGGCTGCTGCGATCGTTGGGCCCAACTGGCAGGGAACTTTACCCTCGGATCTGGGTGAAGTGCGATCGCCCACAAATCTAGCTTGGATCGTCGGGCGCACCCGCGTCGATGGCGTCGCCGACATTCCAAATGTAACAGCAATTCAGGACAAATACCGCTTGATACCTTTAAGCAAGTGGGTTAGTGGCAATATTCCGCCCGCACCTGCAACTGTTCCGGCTCCTCCGGGAACAACTCCGCCGCCACCGGTTCAAGTTGCCGGCTTGTCAGCAGATAGCTTCTATACCAAGTTAAACCAACTGATGAAGAGCAATCCGCCGACAGCAGATGATGCACCTTTGGTAGGGACTTTTGAGCCTTTTGGCTTGACACCAAGTCAAACGTTTGATTTTGATGCTCTATCTTTGGCCGCAGCGCGAGGTTTTGAAAGGGCTGTACCCGCAGCACAAAAGATTATTTCGACAGCGGCTAGCGGTGAAAGCGATGCTGTTGAGGGTTGGACGATTTCTCGCGGTTTGGGCGACTATGGGACGGAATACTTGAAGCGGGCTGTGGTTGGCTTGGTAGGTTTGGGTGCGAATTTGGATGCTGATGCGCTATACCCGACAGCTTACAGCGATCGCGACGGTCAACCGCTCAATGGTACTAACAAATATGTACTGAGGTTTGGGCCGGGAGAATTTCCACCGAGTCAAGCTTTTTGGTCTGTGACTCTGTATGATGGCGATCGCCTGTTGGTCGAAAATCCTTTGGATCGATATGCTTTGGGCGATCGAGATCCGTTGAAGTACAATGCTGACGGTTCCCTGGATATTTACATCCAAAATGCACCGACAGATGCGGCATTGCAGTCGAATTGGTTGCCGGCGCCCGCCGGAGACTTTAACTTGACAATGCGTATTTACTGGCCCGAAGAAGAGGCTCTCAACGGTACTTGGACGCCGCCGGGAGTCCAGCGCGCGTGATATAGCAACCGCCACCGCAGTTAGCACACAAGTCATATCATGTCCCCTCGATTACCATAATAAAAAAGGTTCGTAGTGAGGACTTTAGTCCTTCTTCTGTCAAGGACTAAAGTCCTCACTACGAACCAAATCGAGCATTGCAATCCTTCCTGTTTCCCGATCGTACCGGAATCGATCGATCGTT
>NZ_JAAFKG010000018.1:102606-108877 GCF_013299185.1 Microcoleus sp. bin48.metabat.b7b8b9.023
TAATAAAAAAGGTTCGTAGTGAGGACTTTAGTCCTTCTTCTGTCAAGGACTAAAGTCCTCACTACGAACCAAATCGAGCATTGCAATCCTTCCTGTTTCCCGATCGTACCGGAATCGATCGATCGTTCCTGCCTGAATTTTTTCAATTAGCACACAAGTCATATCATGTCCCCTCGATTACCATAGTAAAAAAGGTTCGTAGTGAGGACTTTAGTCCTTCTTCTGTCAAGGACTAAAGTCCTCACTACGAACCAAATCGAGCATTGCAATCCTTCCTGTTTCCCGATCGTACCGGAATCGATCGATCGTTCCTGCCTGAATTTTTGCGATCGCATCCTCGATCGCATCCAGGGGAACAAAAAACCACTCCTTCGGCTGCACCAGCATACCGAAACGATCCTGTAAGTCCAAATCCAATCGAGCACTGCTGAAAAACTTATGAATAATTACCTCAAGTCGCTTCCGATTGATATTTGCTAATTTAAATTTGGCGACAATTTCTACATCCGCTAGCAGATAGGTAGGGTCTTTCTTCGCATTGGCAATCCGCCTTTTTACGTCTCCTCCCGTGACACCAATCTTGTGAATGAAAGACCGATTCTCCACAATATAAGGATGTTCGGATTTGCTTCTGAGCACGTAAAGATAGCCCGTTGGTAAGTCATCTGCTGCTTCAATATCTGCAAACAGCGGGCCGAAATCTGGGGTGGTGATGCGGCGGCTGGCCTTGTCCTTATTTAAAGCACGTTGAAGCGATCGCACTAACAAATCGCTCTCAGTCCCATTGTCATAAACCACCCGCAACCGGCAATCTTGCCGCCCGTAATCGCTGACAAACGGTTCACCCATATGCACCACCATCACCTTGTGCCCGTCGAGGATGAACAAATCACCTTCGTTGACGGCCGCATAGTCCTGATATTTGACACTTTTCCGTTCCCCAGACTGCAATTGGCGCTGCACTTTCTCAAAAAAAGGTTTGAATTCATCAAAGTCTTGGCAGGGAGTCCGTTGGGCGATTTCCTCCGCTGCTTTGATTTCGCTGCGCGATCGCACATGAGTAAGCTGGCTAACGTCGTTTTCGGAGGCGGCATCAACTCCCAGGGATGCCAGCAGTGCTTCATCTGTGAGATCGTTTTTGGCGATCGCACCGAGATCAGTCTCAGCATCCAACAGTCGGCGCGAGTCTAGCGGTTCCAAGACGGCGCGACATTCCTCCGATTCTCGCAGGCGATCGAGCCTGACAGCATAAAGTCGCTCGAAAATATCACAATCCTCACCGTGCTGAGGCAGTCTGCCCTGTTCCTCCACAAACCGCTCGATTTCCTCAAAACCCGCGATAATCCGCTCTTCTCTAGCTGAACGCTGGCCGGAGGGTTTGGGGGCGATGTCTATGCCCAATTCCGCCAGCAACTCCAAATCTTCATCGGTGGTATAATTAGGCATTTTTTTCCTCCTTTACCTTGCGTGTGAGGAAAGCAACCCCTTCTGCCATGCGTTTTTCCCACGGATCTGTCGCCGTCAGGGAAGGCAATCTGCCCTTTTCTTGTCTGAAACGACTCGCCCGTTTGGCTAATTCCCGCGCGTCTTCCACGCTAAGGACAATCCGTTTAGCCGCAATGATTTCCGCCACCAGCTTCAGTCTTTCTTCGCTCATCGACTTGGCGAGGATGGCGTAGGCTTCACCGAAGGGATTGATGCGATCGATCAAATCCATTTCCAACTCAGTTACTGATAGCGCAAACTGCCTCACTCCGTCGATGAGAGCAGTGTTTTTTGCCGCCTCACCGCTTTGAGTGGTATAGGTTCCACCGCCTTCGTTCATGGTTTTTTTGGCTTGTTGAACGACGGTTAAAGCTGCGATCGCGTGTTGGCGAATGGCTTCTCGATCGCCCTCATCTAGATTTGGACACTTTTCTTTGATGATTTTGCCCATGCGAACCTGGGTTAATTCTTCCGGCACCAATTCCTCATCAAATAGGCCGCGCTCGATCGTCGGTTTATCTTGGACAAAGGCGGCCACTAATTCGGTCAAATCTTCGCGACAAATGCGATCGGCTTCCGGGCTTTTGGGTGTCGCTAATCCCTTAATTTCCATCTGAATCAAGCCTTTCTCTGGATTGATGCCCGCGTTGCACTTATTCGGATTGTAGCCATCTTCGCCGTAGTCGAAGCCGGGAGTGGGCCCATTGTCCGGGCGCTTGGGTTTGAACTCGAAGCGGGGGGCGAGTACCTGTTCCATCAACAGGCTGGCTGCAATGGCTTTGAGGGTGTCGTTAACTGCTTCTGTGACGGCAGATTCGGCGGCATCCGGTTCCGCAATCAGGTTGGTGAATCGGGCGCGGGTTTTCCCTGGTGCATCGCGGGTGGCGCGGCCGATAATTTGAATGATTTCGGTCAAACTGGAGCGGTAGCCGATCGTCAGGGCGTGTTCGCACCAGATCCAATCAAAGCCCTCTTTTGCCATGCCGAGGGCAATAATGATATCGATGCGATCGCGATCGTTCTTATATTTCGAGTCTTTCAGGGCGACGGAGACTCGATCGCGCTTAGTCGGATCGTCATCTACGAGATCGGCAATTTTGAGAATCGTACCATCGGCGGTTTTAACCAGTTGAAATCCCGTACTCGGATCGATGCCTTGCCATTCGCCAAGTTCCTCGATGATGTGTTCCACCTCGCGAATTTTGTCCTTCGTACTTTCGCGGGAATTCACATTAGGAATGTGCAGGATTGTTTTCTCTTTCGGATTCAACACCCGCACGATTTCATCGGTGTAGCTACCTGCATAGAAGTAATAGCCGATGTCGAGTTGCTTCAGGTATTCGTAGCCGTTGAGTTGTTCGTAATAGGTGTAAGTGACTGTATCGAATCGGGATTCATCTTCGGGATGTAACACGGCTTCGGCATCGCCGCGAAAATAGGAACCAGTCATGGCTATGATATGGGTTTTATCGCGGGCCATGAGTTGGCGGACGCGATCGCCCAGTTTGTTGTCTGGATTGGCAGAAACATGGTGAAATTCATCTATGGCGATTAGGCGATCGTCCAAAACCTCCACACCAAACTTATCCAAGGCAAAGCGGAATGTGGCGTGAGTGCAGATTAGAATCTTGGCATCGCTGGCTAGAAACTTCTGCACCGCGCCTACTTTGCCACCGTCATTTCCCGGTGCATCGCAGAGATTCCACTTCGGCTCAACTTGCCAATCCGCCCAAAATCCAAACTGACTCAAAGGTTCATTATGGAAGCTGGAGCCGATCGCCTTTTCTGGCACTACAATAATGGCTTGTTTCAGTTTCTGATTCTCTAATTTGTCCAGGGCGATGAACATCAACGCGCGACTTTTACCAGAGGCGGGAGGCGATTTGATCAAGAGATATTGTTCGCCGCGCTTCTGGTAAGCCCGTTCCTGCATTGGGCGCATCCCCAGGGCGTTGGGGCGACAAGAAGTGCCATCTTGGGCGTAGGTGACGGAAACTGAGGGAATTGCGATCGGCTTGCTCATGGGTGGGAGTTTTTTTCTTTGAGACTTGCTAAAATCGGTTTGCATTAAAGCACTTTTTTGTTGATATGTATGCGTTTGAGACTTCGAGACTCGCCAGCATCGATTTGCGTTAAAGCACTTTTACGCCCAAAAAGGGAGGTAATATCGTTTCCGGTTGCATCGGAATGATATGGAGGAGAAGAGGACACGGCACTGCCGTGTCCCTACAATATTATTTTAGGTAGGGACACGGCACTGCTGTGTCCTAATTTCTACCACTAATAATTCCGATGCTACCAGATTTGATATAACGAGTCTGTTCCAGCCGAACTAACAATTAGAATCAATATCGCCCATGACAGCAAGCGCCAACTTAAACTTAAGTTCTTCACTGAAATCTTCCTCGAAAATAAGAGACTCAATCAGTTCACATAGAAACTCTTTAGAAATTTTTCCCTCTGCTATCCAAACGGCGATATTTTCCATTTCTAGGACAAACTTTTTGACTAAAAAACCATAACCATTGAGCTTGAGAAAATAAGCACCCAATGCAATACTAGAGCGTTTATTGCCATCATTAAAAGCATGAAATTTGTTGACGGCAAAAACTAGGTGAGTTAACTTGTGGTGAATTTCAGGGTAATAGAGATCGTTTTGAATATGTTCTAATGCGCTCTCTAGTAGACTCGGATTATTAGAACCCGGAAATCCCCCTGATTTTTCGATAATCCAATCATGCAGCTCGATCGCATAATGAATGTCAAAGTAAAAGAAATCTGCTGCCATAAATTACCGATCCTTCAATCGCTTAAATACAGCCAAAAGAGCCGGATCGGAAAGTTGCTCTTCTAAAGAACGGCTGGCTTCTCCTAAAAATTTCTCAAAGTCGTTCTCTGGAACGCTTTGGATATAGGCTTCTAATTTTTGATGCAGAGCATCCCGAAACCCTAGATCGCGACTGGCCATTTTGATGCGGGCATCTTCAATAATCGGTTTTAGATAGGGGTTTTCCTCTGCGGATTCCAATAGTGAATCAACCTCTTTCTGTTTCAGCTTTCGTCCCACTTTTTCTGACTCGGCTTTCAATTCTGCTGCCAAACCATTCTCTAGACTGGCAATGGCGATGAGAACTTCGGCATACATGGTGTCACGGGGGCAATCGTTTTTACCCAGACTTAATATCTGCTTGTATTCTTCGGCTTTCTCTCGGAAAACAATCTGATACACTTTGTTGGTGTAAATGCCATACTTAAACTTGCCCATGTCGAGGTAATTATCGAGGGCATCGGTAAAGGTTTTGCGATAGCTAAATTCTTGATAGACTGCTGGTAAATAATTGCTATCTCTCTGGTTAATGTATTTGGTATGTCCGCCTGCCCGTTCTGCCATTACGTCAATGACGATATCTAAGATGCGCGATCGAATTGCACGAGCCCGATCGCTCTCCACTAGCACCATTGCTAGGTTTAGGGTTGCCCGGAAGGTGAAAACCCCTAGGACTGTGGTTTTGGTACCGTAATCAGTTACGGTAGCATCCATCAAACCCTTGAACTCTCGAAGTTTCTGACCTCGTAGCACCCTATAGCCATTAGTTTTCAGCTCATCCTTGTGACTGGATAGATACTTTTCAATTGTACTGTCGCTGATGCCGAAAATTTCAATCAGTTGTTGTTTAGTAAAAAGCAGTTCTTCTTCATAGTAAGTCCCTCCTAATCCCAAGTATTCTTCTATTTTTTCTAAGGCATAGCGATTGTTGAGGATATTTTGCCGATCGCGCAGCGATGAAGTTAAATCTTTTGCCATTATCAATTTTCTCCTTTGGTTTTACGTTTGGCAGACTTTTGGGGGGAAGTTTTTTGGGCGGTCATTTTAGTATACAATTCAAACAGTTTTTGCAGACATTCGGTGTTGTTTTTGAAGCTACTAACTAAAGCTGGTTTAAAAGTTCTGTAGGGGAGTAAATGGGGAGGTTGCTACCGATGAAGTCTTTCCGATCGCGCGTGACGATCGCATCGAGTTGACTGAGGGTGGCGCAGGCGAGTTGGATACTGTCTTCAAAGTCTTTCAGGCCAAGACTGAGAGCAGTTTCGACGATGTTAGTATCAATGAGAATTTTCACGGGAAGAGTTACTGGTATTTTTGAGTGAGATAGTCGGTATATTCTGCCTGTAACTCCTCATCGTTTGGGGCAGATCCAGACCGTTTGGCGATGCCCCGAAGTCCAGTGAGAGTGCCGGGAGGAATAGTTTGACGGGGGGAGAGTTGTTTTTGGTGGAGAAATTCGGCGAAGTTGAGGACTTCGTTGATTTGGCTTTCTGGGAAAGTTTGGATCAGTTGATAGAGTCTTTCGGCCGCTGTCATGACTTGTAGGGTGTGACTGTGTTTTATAGAGCTATTTTAGCGTTCGGCAATGCAGCATAAACTAGATACCCAGACTTGAAAGAAGTTCTTCAATAGACTTCATCGGTAAATACAGCTTCATCGGCTCCTCATTGAAGGCGATAAAACCGTATTTTTTGTAAAAGCTCGCGGCTTTTTCATTCAAAGCATCGTATCGGCTCAATAAGTAGGGGTAGCAGTTAATCTGGCTGCCAAGACAATCCCAACGGATAAAGAGCAGATTTTTCGCGAATAATAGTGGACAGAGAGGGAATAACTCCAAGTTGAGAAATTCGGTCGCGCACATAATCAAAAAAACTGATTCCCAACTGACGTGTAGTAGCAACAAGAGACATAAAAGTATCCCATGCCTGAGTACCCTCAATAGTTTGAGTTGCATAACTA
>NZ_JAAFKG010000019.1 GCF_013299185.1 Microcoleus sp. bin48.metabat.b7b8b9.023
TCCCTAACTGGGTGATGCGATAATTGCACAGATTTCTGGGTGTTTTTACTCACTATTATCTCGGATAATTCACTTTTACCCCCTCAAGCAGTGTATGTGCCAGTTGGGGGTGCGGAATGTGGGTTAAAAACGCACAAGAATTAGAGGATATGTTTTACCAGCGGTGGTTGGTTTTGCGATCGCCCCTGGGCATGGAAAGAGGCAGCGAAAGGGACAGTCATGAGAACGGTGCTTGTCATATTATAGCAGCAACGGGCGATCGCACAATTATCGGCTCGGGCAGACTCCGAGAATTATCCCCAGAATTGGGAAGCATCTCTTATATTGCTGTACTTCCTGAATTTCAAAACCAGGGAATCGGCACTAAACTGATGGAAAAACTAATCGCACAAGCTAAGGAAAAGAATTTCAAAACAGTAAGACTGATGTCTCGCATTAACGCCGTTAAATTTTACAAAAACCTCGGATTTGTAGAAAAAGACAATCCCTTTGAATACCTGGGAATCCCGCACATATTCATGGAGTTGAAGACGGCGGTTGAAACCGCGTCTATACAGACAAAACCCGCCTCCGCGGGTTGAACACAACGGTTGATATTACGTTATTTTCTTTAGTCCGCGGAGGCGGACATCGTTTGTGTAGGCGCGGTTTCAACCGCCGTCTCTCTTAGTCCGCGGAGGCGGACATCGTTTGTGTAGGCGCGGTTTCAACCGCCGTCTCTCTTAGTCCGCGGAGGCGGACATCGTTTGTGTAGGCGCGGTTTCAACCGCCGTCTTATCTCTACGAAAATCTCGAAAAGGATAAATCACAAACCTTGACTCCTCTTTCTTCGAGTAAAAGTAAGAATACTTTACCAAATATTTGACAAACTCTGATTCTTTTTTAGCGCCGCAGGAACCTTTAAACCTGACTGTTTTAGCTTCATCTTTAACCAACTCAGCCCGATAGACATAAGTACCATCAACTGTTTCAAAAGTTAATTCAGCAACAAAATCATCATTTTCAGGATTTTTCTCTACGATACAGCCTGAGACTTTGTAGTTGAACCAATCCCACCCGTAGCGGATGATGAATTCTCGTTCCAAAACCTGAATTTGGTTCGGCAAAATCCCCCAACCCCGATAAACCTGATTCAAACATTCAATATCGCCAGTCCGTGTTAAGATTGACTGAAATGAAATGCGATCGAGATTTCCATAATATCTGCCATCACGCAAATCGATCGCAGTCGGTGCCATCCGATGTCCGCCAAAATGACTAGATTTCCAAACACGAATATCACTTAATCCTAACTCCGAAACCAAAGTTGTTGCTTGGGCATAAAAAGGATTTCCATATCTCGCGCAACATCTATCATGACTCCCGTGAGTACAAACCAAAATATCTCTACTTGGGTTATTCTCAACTTCGCAATCCGGCACTTCTCCAGCTAAATAGCTTTTGACAATTCCCGCTACTTGCTCAATATTACTCGCGCTAAATTCCTGCTTTTCGTAACCATCAAAAAGTCCTTGACTTTTGTTGTCATAGATCAACACTTTGCGCTTATCAGCACATTTAGTTTGGTCGCTATTTATCAACAAAAATCTAATTTTTTGCTTTGAATGCTCTACTTCCTCCACCAAATCCCTGAGATTCTGGGGCACTTGTTTGGAATCAAAAGCTTCTGATTCCCAAGGCAAACAGCATTCAATCAATATATAGGTTTGGTAATTAGTACCACTCCCAATAATATCCTCTTCAACGCATTTAGAAGCATCGGCGCAAAAAAAAGTCTCCGGCATTTTCCACCTCGTTATGTGTCATAAATTACTTTTTTAACAACCCATTCATTACAGCTAGTACCCTTCTCTAGTTTTAACCAACAAAAATAATTCCGTCAACTACTAACCTAGACAAAAGTGGCACTACATCAATTTCCCAATCATAATCGGGCAACCAATCCATCACATCCTCTCCTGTAAAAAATTCTGTACTGAATAGATTGTCCATAAATTTCTCCGTCACTCCTTTCAGAGATACTTCTTTACCTCCAACAACAACTTTGTATCCACACCCGTCAGGTAATTCGCGAATTCTCACCCGCAGAAACTTGGGAATCCTAAACTTAGTTTGAATCCCGTAGGGAAAAATGTTGAACCCTGCTTGATAAGGGAGAGAGTATTTCGCCACAGGTTTTGCTAAACTGTCAAGGTAGCTGCTGTACTCTTCTCCAAGATTTTTACTGTTTGCGTAGCGCTGCAATTCAGCAATTAAATTATTTACACTTACATCAATGGAATCTGATTTTATTCGCAGCGGTAAACTTTGACGCCACTCTTCTTGTTGTCGCAATTCGCCCACTAACCATTCTAAAACGTCAATTCCGGTTTTGCAGTGAATTCCTAATGTTAAATGCAGCGACGGTTCATCTGAAGCAACTGCATAATGCCAATGTCCGCGCGGTATGTAAAGCACATCTCCGGGGTGCAAAGTACAGGTTAAATATGGTGGAGTTTCTGGTGGCGAAAATGCAGAGGATTTTTGGTCAATCAGCGGGTATTTAATTGTGTCTGCAAATACATACCACTCCTTAATCCCGTCTGTTTGCAATATAAAAACTTCGTGGGTGTCGTAGTGGGAAGAAAATCCCTGTTTTTCTGGCCAAGAACAATAGGCATTTACTTGGTTTGGATAACCTAAATCTGCTTTTATTTCTGCCGCAAATTCAGCTATTTCTGGGATAAGTTTGTGAACTTGATTGACGATTAAAGTTGCTCCCGATTGGCACAGTTTTATGAGATTGACGTTTTCGCTGGCGTCGAGAACTTTTCCTGCTACTGCTAAGCGAATGTCGGGATATTTTAATTCGTGAAAGTTGAGCAGGTAGTTGAGTTTTTCCCAGGAAAATAAATGTGCAAAGTCTTTTTTCCCTTCGCTGGGAATGACAACTGCTTTGTTTGTCCAGTTGTTATTTAGAAAATCTTCGAGATTGTATGGTTTGAGTAGATTCGCGATCGATCGCATAAATTCTATTGATAAAACTTCTCAATAAATTTTGAACAATTGAATAATTGAGGACAATGCTTTATGCTTGCCCTCAATTAGTCCACATTTCCCGACAGACAACAGTAAAATCTACTACTTGTTGCTTGGGGATGCGAAGTCTAACCGAAAAACCTGCTATTACTCGTTGGTAACATCGCTGCCATCGGCATCAACATTAAGCGCAGAAGAGATGTTTTTAGCTGTGGCGTGCTTGGCAATTTCCTTGACTTCTACTTGGATTTTGCTAGCACGGGACAGTTTGAGAGCAGATCCGTTGATTACCTTTGACATCATGGCCTCCGATTGTTATATGAAACCCATTTCGCTGAAATATTCCCAGACTTTGACGTTAGGGCTTGCATTTTCAGCTTCGAGTAGAAGCCTAGCACAAAGTCAATAAATCATGCAAGTAATTAGTAATACTTTTCAATAAGCAGTCGGAGATCGCACTTCCGATCCCTTGCTAACCCAGTTGACAATTAAGCGTAAATCCTCTCTAGCTATTGATTCTGGACATTCAGCGACCGCTGGCTAGCCCGATCGCCCTTACGCACATACTGCTAAACCGGCAATCCACTCTTGACAATAAGTTGTAAAAATATCAGTCTTTTGAAACAGAGGCATCTACCTTAAGGTAGAGTGTTGTTTGTGAGACTTAGGATTAAAACGAGCTACTATCTAATTTGGGCGATCGAGAAAAACCGATTCCCAATCCCCAACCACCTATAGCGGTTATCAGAAAGATGAGGTATGTTGTTGGGATGCGAGCCCTCTTAGCTTAAGGGTGATAATAAGCTGTCAGTCATACCTCATCTTTTTGAGAAAGGCTATAGCTATTTCTTCCCTCCTACATCCGTTAACATCCGTTAACATCCGTTACATCCGTTAACATCCGTTACATCCCGTACATTGCTCGCTGCCGAACTTCCTTCGTAATTATCAATGAATCAATATTTTGCTACAGTTGCGCGCGGTTTAGAAACCATCGCCGCCCAAGAATTAGAAAGTTTAGGGGCGCAAGATGTCAAGCCTGATTTTACAGGAGTTTACTTCGCGGGCGATCGCGCTTTATTGTACCGCGTCAATCTGTGGTCGAGAACAATTTTTCGAGTGCTAGTTCCCATAGCCGAATTCCAGTGCTACGACTCAGATAAGCTCTACCGCGAAGTGCAGAAAATTCCTTGGGACGAATACCTAGAGCCTCACAATACCTTAGCAGTCAACTGCACCGGCGGCAACGATAAGTTGAACCACACTCACTTTACAGCATTGCAGGTCAAAAATGCGATCGCCGACCAACAGCGCCTGCAATTTAACAAACGTTCCAATGTTGATGTCGAAAATCCCGACTTACTAATTAACCTTCACATCCATCGAGACCGCGCTATCTTGAGCTTAGACAGTTCCGGCGGCAGTTTGCACAGGCGGGGATATCGCCCCGCAATGGGGCTGGCTCCGCTCAAAGAAACCCTGGCTGCGGCTTTGTTAGAGATGGCAGAATGGACGGCAGATTTACCATTTTTAGACCCGATGTGCGGTTCCGGAACTTTGCCCCTGGAAGCGACTTTAAAGGCCTTGAACATTGCACCTGGATTGTTTCGAGAAAAGTTTGGATTTATGACGTGGCGGGATTTTGACGAACCTTTGTGGGATACATTGTGGGCCGAAGCTGAAAACAGCGAATTGCCGGAACTTAAAGAAATCATCGCCGGGTGCGATCGCGATTCTGATATGTTAGATCAAGCTCGCACCAACGCCCAACAAGCAGGTATTTCAGGTAAAATCAAGTTTGCTCGTACCGAGTTATCCGAGTTGGAAGCACCGACAGATAGAGGCATTTTGATTTGCAATCCTCCCTACGGAGAGCGCCTGGGAGATGCTAGCGAATTGGGAGATTTATACAAGATGTTGGGCGATATTTTCAAGCAGCGTTTTAAAGGTTGGAACGCGTTTATTTTGACTGGAAATAAGGAGTTGGGTAAACAGGTAGGACTCAGGACATCGAAGCGAATTCCGGTTTTTAATGGCTCGATTCCCTGTACTTTGCTCAAGTATGAACTGTATTGAGGAGTTGTAAAACACAATTATGAGTAATTTATGTTTGCAATAAGGACTAAAGTCCTTACTACAAACGTCACTAATTACTGAAAATTAATGCTCGATTTTGAGCGAAATAATCTTGTCGCCTTGGCGGATCGCATTCACCACAGACATATCCTCAGTTTTGCCAAAAGTTGTGTGAACTCCGTCTAAATGAGACTGGGGAGAATGGCAAATAAAGAATTGGCTTCCACCAGTATCGCGGCCTGCGTGAGCCATCGATAAAGTGCCTGCCAAATGTTTGTTCGAGTTGATTTCACACTTGATTTTGTAGCCGGGCCCGCCTGTTCCAGTGCCTTTGGGGCAGCCACCTTGAATCATAAAGTTAGGAATGACTCGGTGAAACGATAGTCCGTCGTAAAAACCTTTTTCCGCCAAGTCAACAAAATTTTTCACTGTATTCGGCGCATCCGCATCGAACAGTTCTAAATTGATTGTACCTTTGTCGGTTTCCATAATAGCGCGGGTCATAATTTCTCCTTGCTTCCGAAAATGAGTGTGCTGTCTGCGTCTTAATTGCGGACTTTGGTTTAATAGCGAAAGGTTTTAAGCTGTCGCTATATTTTGGCTTTCAGAAGTGTAGCATACTCCGGCAAATCTCATAGGACTTGGGCAGGCTTTCTGAGCAAACCCGGTTTCTGGCGAGATTTGTGGTTAGCAAAGCCAACATTTTCCCAGAAACAAGGGTTCAGAGGGTAAGTGCTATTTTAATTGTCGATCGCTTTTGGGCGATCGGGTTCTTCCTGCATATCGTTCATATTAAAAATGAAAGGAACCCGACTCGAATTGCTACCCATAACCAATACCTTTGGCATCTGAGCGCCGCCGCTTCTCCAAGCTTCGATCGCCTCTTTTTGCAGCACCAAATCGCCGCCTTGAGCCTTCAGAGTTTCCGCCAAAAGCCGTTGAGCTTCAGCCCTACCTTGAGCGCGGTTAATATCAGCTTGAGCTTGTTGTTCAGCTTCTTGAGCAACATAAACAGCCCTTTGCGCCCGCTGTTCGGCTACCTGTTTTTCCTCAACTGCTTTCGCAAAATCTGTGGAAAATCGAATGTTGACAACGCTCGTGTCCAGCACAATTACATCATACTTTGATAGCCGCTCCTTCAGTGCAGTATCAAAGTCTCGTTTCAGTTCGCTTCTTTGAGTAATAGATTGTTCGGCGGTTCTCAGGGCAGCCGCTGTTTTAAATGCTTCTTGCGTCTGCGGAGCAATAATTTTAGAGACTATATTCTCCAAGGTTCCTTGAGTCCTTCTGACATCGACTACCTTTGCTGGATCGAGGCGAAAATTGATCGCAAAACTAGCATTTAAATCCTGAAGGTCTTTAGTAGCACTCTGGGCGGGAACTTCAAACTTTTGCACTGTGACATCGTACACATCAACCTTGGATATCAGCGGGGGTCTGAAGTGAAATCCCTCTAACAATGCTCCATCTGTGGCTTTTCCTAAAATGCTAACAACCCCTGCTTCACCTGGATTGATGACAACAAAAGAGTTGAAGCCCAGGAGTAGCGCGACTACTAATAGAATTCCAGCGATCGCTGACGTTACGCTCTGGAAACTTTGACTTTTCAAAATATACGCTCCTTTGTGATACATCTATTATATAGCAATCCTAAATCATTTGTGAATTTCTTACTCCCTCCCCTTTATAAGGGGAGGGCTGGGGTGGGGTAAAAAACTTTACGACTTCTGCAAGGACTGCTATATAGCACTCCTAAATGATTCGCAAACCTCTCTTCGATCAGACTTCGCGCTCTTTGCGTCTTCGCGGTTCGTAAAAAAATACAACTAACAACTCAAATACAATTGTTATGATAGATAAAAAAGGTAACAGCGATGGTCGAAATTGTTAAATATCCTAGAACTTATCACATCGAAGGTTCGCGTTTCCAGCCGGGTGATGAAGACCTCAACAGCGTGCCGTTTAGCGCTATTGCCGATCGCCCTTTAATTATCGAAGAAAAGGTAGACGGCGCCAATACAGGCATCAGCTTCGCGCCAGACGGGCAAATGCTGCTGCAAAGTCGCGGCCACTATCTCACCGGCGGCCCGCGAGAAAAACATTTTAACTTGTTCAAACAGTGGGCTTTCAGTCTCAGCGGAGTCCTGGGAGAAGTGCTGGGAAATCGTTATATTTTGTACGGTGAATGGCTTTATGCCAAACATACTGTTTTTTATGATTTTCTGCCGCACTATTTTATGGAATACGACGTGCTGGACTTGCAAACAAGTCAGTTTTTGAGTACAGAAGCCCGCCGCCAGTTGTTGAACGGAGTGCCGTTAGTCTCTGTTCCTGTTCTGTTTTCGGGAGTCGTAAAATCGCCCAAGCACATGATGCAGTTGATGGATAAATCTAATTTTATTCAACCCGGACATTTGGATCGGTTGCGCTTGCAGTCTCGGGAATTGGGATTGGATGAAGAGCGGTGTTTGAAGGAGACTGATAATAGCGATCGCATGGAGGGTCTGTATATTAAAGTCGAAGCAGGTGGAATTGTCAAGGCGCGTTACAAGTACGTGCGCGCTAGCTTTTTGACTGCGATTAAAAATGCGGAGGGACATTGGCTGAATCGCCCGATTGTACCGAATATTTTGCGTCCCGGCGCTGATTTATTTAATTTTAGATAAGACTCGGCGGTTGAAACCGCTGCTATACAAACAATGTCCGCCTCCGCGGACTAAGAAATTCAGAAATTTACAGATGAGACTCGGCGGTTGAAACCGCTGCTACACAAACAATGTCCGCCTCCGCGGACGAAGAAATTGCGTTATTAACAAATAGGTGAAACTATGACTGCTTTATTATCACAATCTGCAACTTGGACTTTTCCATTTTGTCCAGAACCGCCCGATTGGTTCCTAGATTGGGAGAGCATTTACAATCATTTTGATTGGATTCAAAACTTAGAAGGATGCCAGCAAGATCCGATTTATCACGCTGAAGGTGATGTCTTAATTCACACCAAAATGGTCTGCGAAGCCTTAATATCTTCCCCGAATTGGCGGCAGCTTCCGGTGCAAGAACGTTCAATGGTTTTTGCGGCGGCTTTGCTGCACGATGTCGCAAAACCTGCTTTTACAAAGATAGAAGAAAATGGCAGAATTAGCTCGAAAGGTCACGCCCGTCAAGGTGCGAGGATGGTCAGACAAATTTTAGCTCAATTTGACCCGCCGGTGCAGTTTAGCATTCGGGAGACTGTTTGCGCGATCGTCCAATTCGGCAGTTTACCAATCTGGCTGCTGGAAAAACCCAACCCGCAGCAGTCTGTAATTAAGGCCAGTCAAGTTGTCCGCTGCGATTTCCTCGCACTTTTAGCAGAAGCAGACGTGCGCGGTCGCGAGTGTAGCGACAGACAAGAAATTCTGGATAAAATACAACTATTTCGGGAGTTTTGTCAAGAAAATAATTGTTTGGATTCTCCGCGACAATTCCCGTCAGCCCACAGCCGATTTATCTACTTCCGCAAAGACAACGGAAACCCCGATTATGAAGCATTTGACGATACTCGATGCGAAGTCGTTTTGATGTCGGGATTGCCCGGAAGCGGTAAGGATTATTGGATAAGAGAAAATCTACCCAATTGGCCTGTTATTTCCTTGGACGCGCTGCGAAAAGAGATGAACGTTCCTCCCGATGAAACTCCCGGAAATGTCATCGTCGAAGCTAAACAGCGAGGGCGGGAATACATGAAATCGGGATGTTCTTTTGTGTGGAATGCCACCAATACGACTAAACAAATGCGCCAGCAATTAATTAATTTCTTTGCTGATTATCAAGCTAGAATTCGGATTGTTTACCTGGAAGTTCCCTTGGAGGAAATTTTGCGGCGGAATCGATCGCGCGCAGCAGCAGTCCCAGAAGCGGTAATTCAACGATTGGCCAATCGCCTGGATATCCCAGATGTCACTGAAGCGAATCAAGTCGATCGATTTGCGGGCTAGGCATTTTTTGAATATTTAGGTACGTTGTTGCGCTTTAGCGCTCTTTCCGGAGATTATCAAGAACGCTAAAGCGCAACTACATACCTTGATTTATTTGACATAGGTACGTTGTTGCGCTGTCTTCGCTCTTTCCTTAGATTATCAAGAGCGCTAAAGCGCAACTACATACCTTGATTAGTACGTTGTTGCGCTGTCTTCGCTCTTTCCTTAGATTATCAAGAGCGCTAAAGCGCAACTACATACCTTGATTAAGGTGACAGTTCCATCCAGGACTTAATGAGTCAATCAAGGACTGAAGTCCCTACTACGAACCTTAAGCTTTATAATTTTCCTCAGTCCAGCAGCGCGGCAGAACTTCGCCGGAGGGGAAAACTAATTTATCCTTCTCAAAATGTGCCGGATCTTGCTCTTCTTCACCAGCTTGAATTCGTCCCGCTACTTGATTTTGGGTAGGGCTGATTAAAGTCTCGATATCGATGATTTCTATCAAGTCGCCGGATTCTTTTTCTTGTAAAAGCATAGTTTCTCCTTGTGAAGTAATGGTGAGTTATGGTTTGAGAACAACTTTGATGCAGTTATCTTTTTTGTGTTTGAAAATCTCGTAAGTGTCGGGCGCTTCATCCAATTTCATGCGGTGGGTAATCACGAAGGTTGGGTCAATTTCGCCTTTTTGAACGCGATCGAGCAAAGGGCGCAAATAGCGGTGAACGTGTGTCTGTCCCATTTTCATGGTCAATCCTTTGTTGAACGCTGCACCTAAGGGCACTTTGTCAACAAAGCCGCCGTAAACGCCGGGAATTGACACTGTGCCGCCTTTGCGACAGGCTTCGTAGTTGATGGTTTTGGCTTTGGCGGTGGCCATTTGCAGGGGTTCGGGTATTCTGTATTGTGTTCTCCTCTAGTTAACTCCCAGATTTTTGATGCTAAATCTTAAATTTACTCCGCAGCTAAATCAATTGGCTGTATTGTTTAATTTTAAGGATATAAAATGTGGCAGTTCTCTATCCGAGGTATAATTTTTAAATCTATCTTTCGGCTGTTTTAAGTTATAAAAAAGGTAGAGTTTATCCCAGCGTAAATTGCAATAGATTTAGGATTATTGTTTTAACAGCTAACAAGGATGGCTGAGGTTGTTTTTGGCGATCGCCAGTTTGTAGTGCGCCGGGAGTGTCCGCTATAAAGCAGTTTGTAGTGCGTCCTGGTGTCCGCAGGATAAGAACGGACACCAGGACGCACTACGAACGGCACGACGAACCATATAACTGCGATCGCATCTTGAGAATCGCGCACCCTGCTTGAGGAGGATTAATCGTCAAAAATTGTATCATTAGCTATAACTAAAAGCCGAGCTTGCGCTAAAGTTGTTAAAGATCAAAATTTATCGATCGCCTTTTATGCCTTACACTGCATCTAGCCCAACAGACCCCAATCAAGAAAATATCCGCAATGCCGACCACCGCCTACTAGAATTCACCAAGCTGACGCCGATGATGCAGCGGTATGTGGAAGTGAAAGAACAGTATCCCCACGCACTTTTATTGTTTCGAGTCGGAGATTTTTTTGAGTGTTTTTTTCAAGATGCCGTGACGATTTCGCGGGAATTAGAACTTGTTTGCACTAGCAAAGAAAGCGGCAAAGAAATCGGTCGAGTGCCGATGACAGGAGTGCCGCACCACGCCCTCGATCGCTACACTTCTCAGTTAGTAGAAAAAGGCTATGCTGTAGTAGTTTGCGATCAAGTTGAAGATGCCTCGATCGCCGCCCGCGAAGGCCGCCAAGTCAAGCGCGAAATCACCCGCATTCTCACTCCCGGAACTTTGACAGATGACGGAATGCTCAAACCCCGACAAAATAACTTTTTAGCAGCAGTCGTCATCGCTGGAGAACATTGGGGATTGGCTTATACTGATATTTCTACGGGAGAATTCGTCACTACTCAAGCCGACAGTTTAGAACAATTAACCCTAGAATTGCTCCGTTTGCAGCCTTCGGAAGTCCTGGTTCCGACTAATGCGCCGGATTTGGTGACGATGTTGAGGCCGGGAGAGAAATCCGAGCATTTACCCGATTGTTTGCCGAATTCGTTTTGCTATTCTTTGCGATCGCAAATCCCGTTTACTTTGTCCGAAGCCAAACAGCGAATCCTGCAAAAGTTCAAAGTGCGATCGCTCGAAGGGATGGGATGCGCGCACCTTTCCCTCGCAGTGCGCGCCGCCGGGGGTTTGCTGCAATATCTCGAAGAAACTCAAAAAGAAAAAGCAGTTGCTTTACAAAGATTGCACACTTACACACTCACCGATTTTCTGACACTAGACTATCAAACCCGCCGCAATCTCGAAATTACTCAAACAGTCAGAGATGGCGTGTTTCACGGTTCGCTGCTGTGGGCTATAGACAAAACCAGCACCGCCATGGGAGGCCGCGCTTTGCGCCGCTGGTTGCTGCAACCTTTACTCAGCATTAAAGGTATTTGCGCCCGCCACGATACGATTCAAGAATTAGTAGAAAATAATCCGCTGCGCCAAGATTTGCAGCAGTTGCTGCGCCAAATTTACGACATCGAAAGACTCACAGGGCGCGCCGGTTCTGGAACCGCTAGCGCGCGAGATTTGGTCGCTTTAGCCGATTCTCTGTCAAAATTACCCCAATTGGCTGCGATCGCAACTGAAGGAATCTCGCCCTATTTAAAAGCGCTGCAAAATGTCCCGCCCATTTTAGAAGAATTAGCAACTCAAATTCACGCTTCTTTAGTTGACGAACCGCCGATTCATTTAAAAGAAGGAGGTTTAATTCGATCGGGCATTAATTCCATGCTTGATGAAATGCGCCACACTGCATCAGCCGATCAAGAATGGATTGCCACTTTAGAGGCTAACGAACGGCAACGCACCGGAATTTCTAATTTAAAAGTCGGCTACAATAAAGCTTTCGGCTATTACATCAGCATTACCAAATCGAAAGTTGACCAAGTACCGAACGACTACACCCGCAAGCAAACTCTCACCAATGAAGAACGCTACAGCACAGAAGAATTAAAAGAAAGGGAAGTGCGAATTCTGACGGCGCGGGAAGATTTGAATCACTTGGAATACGATATTTTTGCGAAATTGCGATCGGAGGTAGGAGAGCACGCCGAAATTATTCGCAACGTTTCCCGGGCGGTGGCGGCGGCGGATATTTTGTGCGGTTTGGCGGAAGTAGCGGTTTATCAAGATTACTGTCGCCCGATGATGACAGAAAGTCGGGAAATTAAAATTATTGAAGGTTGTCATCCGGTGGTGGAAAAGTCTTTACCGCCGGGATTTTTTGTCCCGAATTCGGCTTTTTTGGGTCGGGAAGCAGCGCTAAGTCGCCCAGATTTAATTATTTTAACTGGGCCGAATGCTAGCGGCAAAAGTTGTTATTTGCGCCAGGTTGGTTTGATCCAGTTAATGGCGCAGATGGGCAGTTTTGTCCCGGCGAAGGCTGCGACTTTGGGAATTTGCGATCGTATTTTTACCCGAGTCGGCGCCGTGGACGATTTAGCAACCGGTCAGTCTACGTTTATGGTAGAAATGAATGAAACTGCAAATATTCTCAATCACGCGACGGCGAAATCATTGGTTTTATTAGATGAAATCGGCAGGGGAACGGCGACGTTTGACGGCCTTTCGATTGCTTGGTCTGTGGCAGAATATTTAGCCAGCGAGATTCGGGCGCGGACGATTTTTGCGACTCACTATCACGAGTTAAATGAATTAGCTTCTATTTTGGATAATGTGGCAAATTATCAGGTGACTGTGAAGGAATTGCCGGATCAAATCGTATTTTTGCACGAAGTTCACCCCGGCGGTGCTGATAAGTCCTACGGAATTGAAGCGGGGAGGTTGGCTGGTTTACCGCCGTCGGTGATTGACAGGGCGAGACAGGTGATGAAGCAGATTGAGAAACATAGCAAAATTGCGATCGGGCTGCGGAAGGGTGTTAAAAAAGATGGCAAAAAAGAGTCTGAGGGACAAGAATTAGATATCTTTGACGATTAAAATTCTCACGAAAAAAGGTTCAAGGTACGTTGTTGCGCTTCAGCGCTCTTTCCTGTATATATAGCCTTTCTCAAAAAGATGAGGTATAATTTGCAGCTTGTATAACCGCTTAGACTAAGAGGGCCCAAGCCCAACAACGTACCTCATCTTTTTGAGAATCGCTATACATGAAAGAGCGCTTAAGCGCAACAACATACCTCAAATCATTTGCCATTTTTCAACTTTCTTACCTCTTTGTGTACGCTCATCCCAATTTCCAGAGCCTCATTTAGCAACCGCCCGTATTCAGTCGCCCGATCGCTCACATCCAGCGCCATCAAAGCCGCCAAATTACTTTCAATATTAGCAAATAACTCGTAGCGGCGACCAATGAATTTATGATTTTCCCTGAGAATTTTCTCTGTTTTTAAAGCACAAACTAAACTTTCTCTAGTAATCTTTAAGGCCTCAATTGCATCTTGTCGGTTAATTAAATTGGCTTGTAAATTGCCAGCAGCCGTTAGGCGATCGATAATATCTAAAGCCTTAATCACCTCATGATACTTCTCAACTTCATCCAACAGACCCGCCAGCGTTGCTAAAGGCTTTGCCTTCAGCCATTGATAGACATTCCAAGCAACAGTAATCGCCAGCGACAAACCCAAAGTTATTTGTAAAACCCGGACAAATATTTCAGCATCGCTAGCTGAACTAACTTCATGTTTGTTGGCCAGCAAAGCAACCGGGAGCGAGATAACAAGTGTTACGCAAAATATCAGCAACTCATGCAACAAAAGAGCAAACAGCTTTTTGCCGTTTCGGAGTGTATCGGGGTGATAAAAATTCCCTGAAAAACCGTCGCTCAAAGCTATTCCGCTCAAATCCTCCAACTCCTTCTCAGGAATTCTCAACTCATCCAAATCCGCTTGTATCACTATGGCAAATCTCCTTAAATTGGCATTAATTAAAATCCTCCCAGAGACCTAATTGAATCCCACAGACTCAGATAAAAATTGCTCTCTCGGCTGCGGAAAAGTTGAAAAGCTTGTCCCGGTGCGCCAAAAAAAGGTCTCAGCGTCCATCCCAACTGACTGCCCACAAACGCATACAGTCCCAACCAGAAGCGCAAAATATTTAGCCTGATGTCTTTGCCTTCGGCATCTTGTTCGGACATAAAGTGCATTCCTTGATAGATAAAACTTACCCCCAAAAATCCTGTGACTGCCATAATAGCAACATTCAACAGCAGAAAAAAGCTGTAATTGGTACTGCTAATCAGAAAAAATAGGCTGACAGGTGCAAATCCAAACAGCAAAACGCTAATCATCGCCATTGATGTCATCAACAATGTCAAATACTGTTCAAAAGTTCGTTTTGAACCAAACATGACATTAAAAAAGTACAGTGTGGGAAAGCAGATAATCAGCGTCAGTAAGTAAAGCGCTGGCAGTTTGATTGCTGACACCAGACATTGCATCCACGTACTAGATGCACCTAATATCGCTCCGTATATACCAAAAAATATGGTACTGGAAATTAACAAACCAAAAATTTTAGATTTGAGCTTGACACCTTCGCGAATTTCTTCGAGAAACTGTTGCCGTTCCCGCAGCAAATACATTACTACTGAAAAATATTTCACGGGTTCTCCTTCTGACTGATGCGACTCCGAATCAGTCATAACTCAAGCTGAGTGCGATCGACAATCTTGCCAACTGGAGGCACTCTATGTTAACTCATTATTCTTCCAGATACAGGACTCATACAACTCCCATTATCTAGGGTTCCACGCACACCCCACCTTACTGCTATTGCCTGTCGGCTGGATATTTACAGTCAAATTCTAGTCAAATTGTGTTCAAATTGTATTCAAATTGTATTCAAAAAGGGCGATCGGGCAGTCACTTGATACTCAGTTTGGTCGTTTTGTCGTCAATTTGTATCCAATTTCTAGTCTTTTTGACGCCCCACCCAGCCAAAAAATCGGCAATAAAAAACCCCAAACCGTTGATTTATCGTTGGTTTGAGGCTTTTTGTTTAATAAGCGGGTGGCGGGAATCGAACCCGCATAGTTAGCTTGGAAGGCTAAAGTTTTACCACTAAACTACACCCGCATTCACACAGAACCTAAACATACCACAAGCTTCTGAGAATTGCAATAGGCCCGTGCAAAATTTCTCAAGTTCTCCTTGAAAGTGGTTGAATAGGGACTCGTAGCCTCCCAAATCCCCTCTCCCACGCTACTAAAGGCTTTACGGATGGAAATAATCGTAGATTTGCTGCGCCAGACGCGGGCCAATTCCAGAAACTTCGGCCAACTGTTCGGGAGTCGCTAAACGCAGGTAGTCGATCGACCGAAAATGCGCTAACAACAGTTTTTGGCGGTGGTGTCCCAACCCGGGAATCTCATCTAAGCGCGATCGCTTCATTCTCTGACTTCTTTGATCTCGGTGAAAACTCACAGCAAACCTGTGGGCCTCATCCCGCACCCGTCGCAGTAATTGTACACCCGGTTGCTCAGAATTAGTTGGCAGCGGCAAAGATTCCCCCGGCAAAAATATCTCTTCTCGCTGCTTCGCCAAACTCACAACCCGCAACTCGTCTAGCAAATTCATCTCCCGCAAAACAGCCACAACTGCTGACAGTTGACCTTTGCCACCATCTATCATAATCAAATCCGGTTTGTCAGCAATATTAGGAGAAACTGAAGACACATTACTGACTGCTTCCGCATCTGGTAACTTGCTAAATTCATCTTGCTGCTTGCTGTTTCTTTCTGCGTCTTTGAGCCTAAATCGTCTGCCGATAACTTCTGCTAAACTAGCAAAGTCGTCAGAATGACCGGATTTAATTTCAGGATTCTTAATTTTGTAGTGGCGGTAGTGTTGATTCGCTGGTAAACCGTCGATAAATACGACGCGGGAAGCTACCGCATCCGAACCTTGAATGTGAGAAATATCGTAACCTTCTATGCGGTGCGGCATTTCTGGTAAATCGAGAATTTCGGCTAAATCTTGCATTGCTTGAGAATTGCGATCGCTCAATCGTTGCATTCTCGCCAATTCGTACTCAGCATTCCGTTCCACCATCTCAATTAACTCCGCCTTAGTTTGGCGCTGCGGAGTCAAAATAGTCACTTTTCGCCCCTTGCGGTTGCTCAACCAATCTGCTAATATTTCGCCTTCTGGTAAGTCGTACTGTACAGAAATTTCGCTGGGAATTTCTACGGCTTCGACATTTTGATAGTGTTCTTCCAAAACTCGCTGCAAAATCGCCCCGGCTTCTACCCCCCCTCGTTCCCCCCCTTGGTAAGGGGGGGAGGTAAGAGAATGTTGAGATAATTCTTCTTCCCCGGAATGTAGGGGCGGTGCCCCTGTGCCCGCCCTAGGTATTTCTTCCCCGGAATGTAGGGGCGGTGCCCCTGTGCCCGCCCTAGGTATTTCTTCCCCGGAATGTAGGGGCGGTGCGCCTGTGCGCGCCCTAGGTATTTCTTCCCCGGAATGTAGGGGCGGTGCCCCTGTGCCCGCCCTAGGTATTTCTTCCCCGGAATGTAGGGGCGGTGCGCCTGTGCCCGCCCTGGGAATCTCCGCCATAAAGCCCAGTCTGCCGACTAATTGACCTGCACGAATCTGGAATAATTGAATGCAGGCGTGCTGCGTGTCTGCTGCCAGGGCGATCGCATCCCTGGAAACGGTATCATTAGGTAAAGACACTTTTTGACCAGCACTCAAAGATTGCAAACCTTTAATTTGGTCGCGAATCCTGGCCGCAGTTTCAAAGTTCAAATCTTCCGCAGCTTGTTCCATTTGTGGTTCCAGAATATCCATTAATTCCTGAGTCCTTCCCTGGAAAATCATCGCCACTTTTTGAATAATTTTTCGGTATTCCTCCGGCGAAGTTAGCCCCTGACAAACGCCGACGCAACGGCCGATGTCGTAGTTGAGACAGGGACGGTCTTTAAACAGCGGTTGAGGGCGCTGTCGCAGGGGGAAAATCCGCTTAATTAAATGCAGCGTACTGCGAAGCGCGCCTGTATCGACGTAGGGGCCGTAGTAGCGGTCTTTTGCATTACCCGGCCGACGTTTGCGGGTGATGAAAATGCGCGGGTATTCCTCCGACCAAGTTATGCACAAATAAGGATATTTTTTATCGTCTTTGAGGAGGACATTAAAATAAGGTTGGTGCTGTTTTACGAGGTTGGCTTCTAAGGCCAAAGCTTCGGCTTCTGTGTCGGTGGCGATGAATTCAATTTCGCGTACTTGCTGCACCATCATCGCAATGCGAGGACTGAGGTTTTGGCTTTCGCGGAAGTAGGAACGGACTCGGTTTCGGAGTTTTTTGGATTTGCCGATGTACAGGATGCGATCGCTCTCGTCGCGCATTAAGTATACACCGGGAACTGCCGGAATTTCTCTGAGGCGGCTTTCTAGGCGTTCTGCATCTTTAATTAGTGGCAGGGTTTTTGTGGACGGCATATAAATTTGAGATTTTATGACTTATAGTGGTTCTCAGAAAGATTAGGTATGTTGTTGGGATGCGAGCCCCCTTTGTTTAAGGTGTTATGTAAGCTGTCAGTGATACCTCACCTTTTTGATAAAGGCTATATATCTACTATTGTAACGCTGTTATCTGGGTCAAGCGAATCAATCACAAAAAATAGTTCGTAGTGAGGACTTTAGTCCTCTGATTTTATGCGGACTAAAGTCCTCACTACGAACCTATTAATGTTTTTAATGATTGATTTGGTCTTCTGATTGGATGCGGACTAAAGTCCTCACTACGAACCTATTAATGTTTTTAACGATGAGTTTAGTCTTCTGGATGCGGACTAAAGTCCTCACTACGAACCTATAATGACGTAAGTTCCGTTTACAATATCTGAGATAAAAACTTGCGCGTGCGTTCTTCTTTCGGGTTCTGAAAAAACTCTTCCGGGCGTGCTTCTTCCACTAAAACGCCGCCGTCCATCAATACAATGCGATCGGCAACTTCGCGCGCAAATCCGACTTCGTGAGTCACTACTACCATTGTAATTCCTGTTTTCGCTAAATTCCGCATGACATCTAAAACTTCCCGCACCATTTCCGGATCTAATGCTGATGTCGGTTCGTCAAATAGCATGATTTTCGGCTGCATTGCTAGGGAACGTGCAATAGCAACCCGTTGCTGCTGTCCGCCAGATAATTGTCCGGGATATTTTTGGGCTTGAGACAAAATCCCGACTCTTTCTAATAGTTGCATCGCTACTTCTTCGGCTTTTTTCTTGGGCCAGCGACGCACCCATACGGGCGCTAGCATGACGTTTTGCAGGACTGATAGGTGGGGAAATAGGTTGAATTGCTGAAACACCATTCCGACTTCCTGGCGAATTTTTTCGATGTTTCGCAAGTCGTGGGAAAGTTCGATTCCGTCGATCGTAATTTTACCCTGCTGGTATGCTTCTAATGCGTTGAAAGTACGAATAAACGTCGATTTGCCGGAACCTGAAGGGCCCATCACGACGACGACTTCGCCTCGGTTGACGTTCATGCTGACGCCGCGCAGTACGTGAAATTGTCCGTACCATTTGTGGACGTTTTCTGCTACGATTACTGTTTCTGGAACTGTTAGTTTATCTTGCATAGTTTTGTCCTTTAAATAATGACGGATAATTATTGCCTGATGACTGTTGACTGCTTTACCGGAGGGGAGGTTTATGTATATTTGGGTTGGGTGGGGGCGGGTTTATATATATTTGGATTGGGAGTTATATTTTGTTGGTGAACCCGCCCCTACAGACTTCGGTTTATATATATTTGGGTTGGGAGGGGGCGGGTTTATATGTATTTGGGTTTGTAGTTCTATTTTGTTGGTGAACCCGCCTCTAGAGACTAATGACTTTTTTCTAGACTTTTTTCAATTTTGCGGCTGGCTAGTGACATTGAATAGCAAAATACCCAATAAATGAGGCCGACGAATATGTAAACTTCGGCGTATCTGCCTATATATGATGGATTTGCTAAAACTGCGCGGGATATGCCGATTAATTCTAACATTCCAAATAGCGAAAGCAGGGATGTATCCATAAACAATCCGATGAATTGACCGCCGATCGCCGGAATGACTGTTCGCAGTGCTTGAGGTAGTACAATCAGAATGGTCAGTAGGGGTGTGTTTAGCCCGATCGCTCTTGCTGCTTCTATTTGTCCCCTGGGTACGGCCTGCAAGCCACCCCGGACGTTTTCGGCTAGGTAAGCCGCACTAAATAATGTTAATCCGGCGATCGCCCGAATCACTCTATCTAATTTGGGATATTCGGGCGGTAAGAATAATTGCAGCATGACTTGACCTAAAAACAAAATGCCAATTAATGGCAAACCGCGAACAATTTCAATGTACAATGTTGAAAGTAGTTTGACGACTGGCAAAGAACTTTGTCTCCCGAGGGCGAGCAATACTCCCAAGGGAAACGACAGCACAATACTAATAATTGCTAAAAATAGCGTCAGCACTAAACCGCCCCAGTCATTTGTCGAGACTTCTGTCAAACCCAATCCGCCTTTAATTAGCCACAGAATTACTGGGAAGGAAAGAGTCCAAATTGCAGGCATCCAGCTAACCCCCCCTCGCCCCCCCTTACTAAGGGGGGGTTGGGGGGGGTTAGGGTTAATTTGTCGCCCAGCGATATAGCTGGCGGCGGCTGCGATGATAATTCCTAAGAGGTAGAAGCGAGAGGTGAGGTCGATCGGCGAAATGACCGCACCAACAACGGCAGCACCCAGTAAAATTAGTGTAGGCGGATTCCAAAGACGTTCATCTCGCTGAATATTGCCCCAAGTTAAACCTCCCAACAAGGCAATTATTCCGGCTACTATCCACAGCCGCCAGTAGGATTCGCTGGGAAATCTGCCCACAAAAAATAGTGGCAAGTTGGCTTCTAACACGCGCCATTTAGCTTTTGTAGTTGCCCAAACGATAATTCCTTTGACTGTTTGGAAGGCGACAATTAAGCAAAATACTGTCAGAATGCTGTTGTACCAGGTACTAAATAGGTTTTTGCGCGCCCAATTCCAAGGGGTGGGCGATTCGGTGGCGGGAGGCGGCAGTACGGGGGAAGTTTCCATAAGTTGTTAGTTGTTATTTGTTAATTTCTAATTGCACTTGCTAAAATCCCCAATATTTTATTGACATTGCTCAGGAAATACTCGCTACTATCAATTTCTACGGCTGTTCCTTCTAGCTTAATAAATTTCCATACTGTTCCCGTAGTCACAGTCCCAAGAATTACTTTAATTTCCTTACCTTCACGTTGGTTGAATATTTGAGCAGCTAACATTTCTGCCACGCACTGTCCTAATCCCGAACTTATATTCTCCTTTTTAGCTTCTACAATTGCAATGACTGGGGATTTTACAATCATCAATTCTGGAGAACGGGTAATTAGAAAATCGCAAATTCCATTTAAACCTCTTTCTGAATTGACAGTAAAGTCTATTCCTGAAAATAAACCTATTTTGTCTTGTAACTGTGTTCTCAATTCTAATAAAATTGGCGCAATAATCATTTCAGAACGAGATTTTTCTGTATTGCTGCCAACAGCTATGGGCAGATATCGCCGTAAAGTTTCTGCGAGTGATGGACTACATTCTAATTCCGGTTCGTTTGCAAACAAATCAGCGATTTCAGAATAACTTAATTCAAATGTTTTCAAAACGTTGTTTAAGTTAAAGTCACTGTAAGCCATTTTATTTTTCCTTTCCCCTCTTGGTAAATTTCAAAAATTTGAATTTTTATCTTTCCTTTAGTTGTACGGTTTTATTGTACCAATTCATGAAGAGAGAAACTATCAAACTAATTGTAAGATATGTTGCCATGATAATTATCATTGTTTCGATCGCCCTTCCGGTCTGATTCAGCGTCGGAGAACCCACCACAAAGTAAACGTCGGGATAAGCCACCGCCACGGCTAAACTCGAATTCTTTGCTAAATTCAGATACTGACTGGTTAACGGCGGCACAATCACCCGCAAAGCTTGCGGCAAAATTACCATCCGCATCAGGGTTCCAGATTTCAGTCCCAAAGATTTTCCTGCTTCCCATTGGCCTCGCGAGACTGACTGAATTCCGGCGCGGACAATTTCTGCTATGTAACTGCCAGTATACAAGCTGAGTCCTGTCACGAGGGCTGCAAATTCTGGAGTTAATTTTAATCCTCCTTCGAGTTGCAATGCTGGTGTGAGGCGCGGGAAATCGACGCGGAAAGGTAGATTTTGGGTGATAATCCCAGCTAAAATTGCACTGAGGACGATCGCACCTGCGGCCCAAAACAACTGTCTTCCCGGCTTCGCTTCTTCCACCATCACCCGCGCCCGCCACATCCACAGCCCCGCCGCAGCCAAAACTCCCACAGTTAGCAAAATTAACCAAATCTCAAAACCTGGCAAAGTCGCAGGCCAAGGTACAGCAATACCCCGATTTGTAAAGTAAAGAGGGCCCTTCATCTGCTGGTTGTCTTCGAGTTTGGGCATGGAAATGAACACTGCAAAATACCAGAAAAATAATTGCAGCAATAATGGTGTATTCCTCAAAATCTCCACATACAAAGCTGCTAAATTACGCAAGATCCAATTGTCGGAAAGGCGGGCAATTCCTACGGTCAAACCTGCAATTGTTGCGAAAACAATTCCCAACCCCATTACTCGCAGCGTGTTGAGTAATCCGACAAAATAAGCTTGTCTGTAACTGTTTTCCGGACTGTAGGGAATTACACTTTCGCCGATGTCGAAGGATGCTTGGGAATTGAGAAAGTCAAATCCAAATGCAATCCCCAGTTGCGCGTAATTGGCGGTGAGGTTGTCCCAGAGAATGGCGATGACTGTTATTACTAAAATTAGGGCGATCGCCTGTCCGGCTATTTTCCAGAAGCGATCGTCCCGCAGCAGTGTTGATATATCTTTAATTTTGGATGATTTCTCGGATTTGTCCGGTTTAGGTTCTGTCTTCATAGCTTAAATATTATTTTGATTAAATCTGCTGCGTATGTTGCGTAGATCGGGGCGCTGAAGCGCAACTACGTACCAAGATGGCGCTGAAGCGCAACTACGTACCTAAGAGGGCGCTGAAGCGCAACTACGTACCTTTGTTTAAGTTGATTTTTAGGTTTGTAGTTGCGGACACGCATAGGGCCCAAGCGCAACTACAAACCTGTTGATTAGCGGAAGGGTGGCGAGTACAGCAAACCGCCATCTTTCCAGAGTTTGTTTTGACCCCGGTCTAACTTAAGTGTACTTTTTGGGCCGAGGTTGCGATCGTACATTTCGCCGTAATTCCCGACTTTCTTCACAACGCGGACGGCGTAGTCGTTGGGGAGTCCGAAACCTTTACCTAAATCTCCTTCTTTTCCTAGCAAACGTTTGACGCTTGGATCTGTAGTGCTTGCCACAGTTTGGTCTACATTTGCTGAATTAATTCCTAAATCTTCAGCTTCAATCGCCGCAAAAATAATCCATCTCACCGCATCCGACCATTTAGGATCGCCGCTTTTCACCGCTGGGGCTAACGGTTCTTTTGACATTACGATCGGCAAAACAACATTATTCTCAGGATTCGGTAGAGTTGTGCGCTTCGACACGAGTTGCGATCGATCGGCTGTAACACCTTGACAGCGACCTTCTTGATAAGTGCCAAAGGTAGTATTCGCATCTTCAAACACCACAGGAGTGTATTTAACTCCTAATTTTCGCATTTGGTCGGACAAATTTTGTTCGGTACTCGTACCTGTCTGCACGCAGATAGATTTGCCCGCAAAATCTTTTAAGCTTTTGATGCCGCTATCTTTTTTGACCATGATGCTTTGAGAGTCATAAAAGATAATTGGGGCAAATTCCAAGCCGGTAGTGCTGTCGCGACTCGCCGTGTAGGTGGTATTTCGGCTGAGAATATCGATTTCTCCGGCCTGCAAAACTGTAAACCTATCTTTGGCGTTGAGCTTTCGGTATTCGACTTTTTCGGGATCGTCAAATATAGCCGCAGCGATGGCCCTGCAAATATCCACATCCAAGCCGGAGTATTTGCCTTTTTCGTCTACAAAGCTAAAACCAGGTAGTTCGCCACTAACGCCGCAAATTAGTTTACCGCGGCTGACAATTGTATCTATCCGGCTCGAAGTTTGTTGTGGCGCGTTTCCCGCAGGCGAGGCTGGTGTTTGTCCGACTTGTGCCGATCGATCCCTACAAGATGCCAGCGGTGCCACAAACAACACACTTGCCAGCAACAGAAATCCCAATTTACGCATACATTTTACCAGTAGAACACTTTCTCGACGATCCTAACTTGTCAGTGTCGAGAACTGTTGCGATCGGCAATCTAGAACACCTTACCGTTTCAAATTAACCATTCTCAACCCGGTGTCGCACCCTGAAAAGCGCACCGGCTTACCGCCTATTATTTTTTTTGCCCGCTGCGGGCGATCTTGCCTACAATCTTGCTTACCAGAAAGAATTGGTTGAAAGCCCCAAGCCTTTGAGGGAGAAATTAAAATCAGACTATTCATTACTCCAATACTCGGACTTATAGGTAGAGGTCGCTCTCCTTCTGTCAACTGTCAACTGTCAACTGTCAACTGTCAACTGTTGAAAATCTTGCCTACAATATTTATCCAATTTTGATTTAATGCGCTTAGAACCGCTCTGGTGCTAGGCGCTGCTCGGCTAAATCGCGGATTAGCGACAGCCGAGACTCGATGTACTCGTTCAGCAAATCTGTTTCGTTACCATTGAGCGCAGAGTTCATCTTCAACTGCTTCAGCAGCCACTGTACCAGGGTGGCATCGTCCAAATTGACTAACAGAGTCGCTTGGGTGGTTTCAATTAATGACCAGAGTTGGCGTAACATGACTGGAGTCATAAAACCTCGTTGAGCGTAAATACGCACTTAGTGGGCTGGCTGGGTGATGAGTTGGTCTTAGTGTTTCAAGCCGATAGACGAAAAGTAGCCGTCTTGTCATCGGCTTAATGATTATTTTATATTTGACCACAATAACTTAATATAGTAGTGTCAAAAGCTACAACACACAAGATGTTATAAGAGTTCCCAATCTCGTCACATACAGATAAATATCTTGATAAAAAATTAAGAATCTTTACATAGGATTTGAGAAACCCGGCGGTTGAAACCGCGTCTTGTCAAGCAAAACCCGGATGGTGCGCGGGTTGAAGAGTCGTAGCGTAGCACACCCGGCGGTTGAAACCGCGTCTACACAGACAAAACCCGCCTCCGCGGGTTGAAGAGCCGTAGCGTAGCGGGGCGTAAGCCATCGCACGCACATTCTCTCAAATTCCATATTTCTTAGTCCGCGGAGGCGGACATCGTTTGTGTAGATGCGGTTTCCAACCGCCCAGGATTTCTTTAGTCCTGAGAAAATTGATCGATTAACCAGATAATTCAGCAGCAACCAACTGTTTAACCCCCGCTAGGATTATTTCTAATTCAGCGATGATTTTCGTGGCGCCTTCCAAATCGTTGGATTCGGCGTGAGTTTGAAGCTGAGCAGCCATCTCCGGCATTAACCGCACCGCCGCCGTAGCGCTGACACCTTTAATTTGATGCGCGCGGCGGGCCAGTGTCTCCATGTCTCGCGAGGCGATCGCACTTTTAGCAGATTCTAAATAACTGCTAGTATCCACCACAAAAGCTTGCAATATTTCCCGCTCAAAGTCCAAATCAGTGCCCGCAATTTCGTGCAAGCGTGCCATATCGACTACGCATTCTAGATCCGAAGCAGAGTTTTGGACTTCCTCACCCTTAAACTGAGGAATTTCAACTTTTAACTGTACCGACCAATTTTCTAGTACAGATTTTAACTTTTCGATGGAAATAGGTTTGCTAATATAATCATCCATGCCCGCCGCCAGACACTTTTCCCGATCGCCCTTCAAAGCATTTGCCGTCATTGCAATCACCACCGTCTTGCGATCGGGATCCATCTTCCCAGCAGCAGTGCCTGTCGCTTCCATGCGGCGCAATTCCAGCGTAGCTTCGTAACCGTCCAAAACTGGCATCTGACAGTCCATCAGCACAATGTCATACTTTTTGATAGCCAGCATCGATAGCGCCTCAGCGCCGTTATTTGCCACATCCGCCGCACATCCCAAAACCTTGAGTTGATTCAGACCAACTTTTTGATTGATCGGAGTATCTTCAACTAACAAAATCTTTAGGCTAGCTAACTCCCGGTTGTCAATAGAGGAGTCTGGATTTGTCGTTGAATTTGCCAGCCGCGAGTCAACCACTGCACCCGGGGCGATCGCATTTACCAAGCACTCAAACAGCCGGTGAGCTTTCACAGGTTTAGTTAAATAACCGCTAAAACCAATATCTACCAAACGTTTAGCCTCCGATATCTGAGTAATTGAAGTCAGCACCACCCAATGCGTCTGCTGCATTGCCGGCTCAGCAATCATCAAACGTTCCAGACTTCCCGCCACCATTTCCGGCAACTGAATATCAACCAAAATGATATCGTAAGGGGATTTTATGCTGACAGCTTTGTACAGAGATGCGATCGCCATCCAACCATTCTCAACCTCATCAACTTCCATCCCCCACAAAACCGCCATTCTCAGCAGCACTTTTCGCACTGTGGGCTTGTCGCTAGCAACTAACATTTTCTGCCCCGCCAGCACCGTTTGCAAATTCACTGAGCACGCTGTCCCAGCCCCAGTTAAATTTTCCTTAAGTGCCGGCACAGTAAACCAAAAACTCGATCCTTTACCGGGGGTACTTTCCACACCAATTTTACCCCCTAGCAGCTCCACCAACTGCTTAGAAATAGCCAGACCCAAACCAGTGCCACCGTACTTTCTCGTAGTAGAAGCATCAACTTGACTAAAAGATTTAAACAGCTTTTTTTGGTCTTCGGCAGCAATCCCAATCCCTGTATCTGTGACCTTGAACAGCAGGAACAGCGAGCGATTGATTCCTAGTTTTAATGGTTGGATACTCTCTAATTTTTTCTGGTCGTCGCTGGCTGCCAATATCCCAGGAATCCTGCCAGTTGAAACCTCAATTACTATTTCTCCTGCTTCCGTGAACTTAATCGCATTGTTAATTAAATTAGTGAGGATTTGCCGCAATCGCGCTGCATCCCCTTTAATTTGCAGCGGCACGTCGGTATCAATCAACGCCACCAATTCTATACCTTTAGTTTGTGCGGGAGTTGCCAACAAATCCAGCACTTCATCCAGACAGATACTGAGGTCAAATTCGATGGTTTCTAAGCGCATTTCTCCTGCTTCCAGTTTAGAAAGGTCAAGAATATCGTTAATGATCGACAGCAAATTTTGACCGCTGAGTTTCAGCGTCTGCACAAAGTCTAGCTGTTCGGGAGTAAGATTTGTTTTCAGCAGCAAATCTGTCATCCCCATCACTCCATTCATCGGAGTGCGGATTTCGTGACTCATATTTGCTAAAAATAGTGACTTCATTCGAGACGCTTCCAGAGCGGCTTCTCGGGCTTGCTGCGCTTGCTCGAACAAAGTAGATTGCTGAATGGCGATCGCCAACTGCACGCTCAACCTTCCCAGCAAATCCACCTCAGAATCAGTCCAAGCGCGCGGGGCACTGCACTGGTGGGCAACCAGCAACCCCCACAACCGATTTTGACGCTTGTCCAAACTCTCGATCTGCGACTTAATTCTAGGAGTTTCTGGCGAATATTCTATTGCTAATTCCTGACTTTCGTCGCCGATAAAAATTGGTACAACTAAATTAGCCCTTACCTGCAATTTCACCAGTAAATCTCGGTGAATCTCGCTCAAATTAGCATTATAAATATCTTCAACTGCTTGAATCTTGCCAGCGCGGTACATCGCTTTGTAACTTTCCCCAAAAGATTTTTCCTGAAGTTTTCTGCCCAGCATAGGCATCCAATCAGATCCTACAGATTCGACAACCACAATCCCTGTGTCATCGGAATCAAAACGATAAATTACCGTGCGATCGGTTGCCAGTAATTGCCGTACCTCTTGTACAGCCGTGCTCAGAGTTTGAGTGAGGTTGAGAGACTGTCGCACTCGCTGGGCGATCGCCGAAACCAGCCGTTCCTGTTCTGCTTGTTCCAGCAGCATTCTTTCAGCTTGCTTGCGTTCTGTAACATCGCGAATTACCGCAGCAAAGCACAGCGGTTCGCTACTTTGAGGGTGCTTGACCAGAAAAGCATTCATCACAACATCAATACTTTTTCCAGTACGCAAGTGCTGCATTTGACCTTCTCCTTGCCACTGGCCGTGACTGACAATTATTGGCAAAATCTCTTGACTGAATTCCTGTTTAAAAGTTTCGCCTATATAATCCCAGATCTCGGTATCAAGCACTTCCGACATATTCTCTATACCCACCAGTTTTTGACCGGCTTCGTTAACAAACAGCGTTTGACCTTCGAGAGTAGCCATACCGATAAAATCGCTGCTATTTTCAATCAGCGACACAAATTTTTGTCGTTCTTCTTCACCTTTTTTGCGTTCGGTAATATCGCGCTTAACGCAGACGTGACAAATTATATCGCCGCTGTTGTTAATTACAGAGTATGCCGCCACCTCGATCGCCAGCGTGCGACCTTTTTTAGTAAAGTTAGTAATTTCGCCCCGAAAAGTTCCAGTTTTCGCTAAACTTTTGGAAATCGCAGAAAAGCGTTCCCCCGCCACCAGCGGCGGCGTTTCTATTTCTAATTCAGCGTCTGTATATTCTAATAGCGATTGGTGAGCGCGATTTTGTTCGAGGAAAAACCCATCAGCATCGATAATCACCATCGCATCGTTGGAGTTTAAAAAGATTTCTCGGTAAAGTTTGAGTTTTTCCTCAGCTCGCTTGCGTTCGGTGATATCCCTTTTGACGCTGACGTAACAAACCACATCCCCAGCATCATTGAGAACCGCAAAAGCCGAAAGTTCCACCTCAAAGATTCCCCCTTGCAAATCCTTAACACAGCTCATTTCGCCTCGATAACTCCCTGTTGCGATCAATATTTGCAGCACCGATGCAAATGTCTCTTCTCCCGTATGAATTGCAGGAGTTTTACCCCACAATTTTGATGCACTGTAACCCAGCAAAGCCGTGTGAGCTTGATTAGTTTCCAAATAATAGCCTTGCGGGTCTAAAATGGCGATCGCATCATTGGACTTTAAAAATATTTCTTGATAAAGTTGCAGTTTTAACTCAGCTTGTTTGCGATCGCTAATATCCGTGAACAAGCCATAATAAACTATCTCTCCCGATCCTTGCATTTCCGGTTGTGCAGCCCCTTGAATCCATTTAAGTTTTCCAGAGGGGGTAATAATTCTACCTTCCCACCGCCAAGGCTGCAAATTTTCCGCAGCCAGCCTTACCGAGTTCCGAAAATCATCTCTATCTTCGGGATGAATCATGTCAACAATTGCACGAATATCCTGCTGAGCCACCTCCGGTTCTATTTCATACAATTCTCGGCAGCCCGCGCTCACAAACGAGAAGGCTATCGAGCCATCTAGATGCAAGTCAACTTGATATACCGTACCGGGTACGCTAGCAGTAATTTTTTGCAGTTTGGCTTGGCTTTGATTCCGGGCTTCATCTGTCGCCTCCCATTGAGCAATCTCCCGAGAAATGCCCAAAATCGCAAATATATTGCCTTTCGCATCGCGCAGGGGCAGTTTTTGCGTGTCAAAGACCTGCTGTTTGCCACCTGCAAAGGCGATCGCCTGGTAGGGATTGCGAACCGTCTCCCCCCCCAGCACAGCTCGGTCGTCCTCGCGGATGCCCCTAATTGAGCCGTGGCGATCGCCAAATACTGCTGCTTCTGAGAAACCTAATTCGAGATCGTCTTTGCCAATAATTTCTTCAACCTTTTTCCCCAAATATGCAGCAAAACTTTGATTGACAAAAATGTATCTAAAATTTCGATCTTTGGCAAACACTCTGTCGTCAATACTGTCTATTAAAGCCCGCAACAATAGCTCTTGGCTTTCCGCATCTAGAGCAAAATTATTTTGAACAGTTCCCTTGACATCCGTCTGTTTAGCTGCTAAAGTAATTAACGATTTAACACAAATTTTAGCGACCGTGTGGAGCAAACAAAGGTGTTCAAAATTAAAAGCAGTTCCCTGCTCTGCACCGATGAAAAATACTCCCAACAATTCTTCACTGTCCTCCGGGTTAGCCGGTGCCACCAACACCGACTTAAACTGAGCAATTGGCGGGCCAGCGATGTTGTACGCCCAGTCTCGACTTCCTGCCAGCCATTGGGTGCGAGTAGCTTGCAAGCAGGCTGCTATTTCAGATTTGACCGATTCAGTTAACGGGTGTAAGTGTTGCAGGTAGATGCGATCGTCCGGTAGAGTTAAAAGTGCGATCGTCTCACCAGGAATCAGGCGCCCGAGATGTGCCAGACAAGCAGACCAAATTTCATCAGCAACCGCAGCAAGTTGTACATTCTCCGTAAGTTCGTTGAGAACTTGCAGTTCCAAGGTACGCTGGCGGACTTTGGCCTTGAGGCTGGCGGCTAGGATTTGCATAGTGCTCACCACACTGGTTTCCTTATATTATAATTATTCATCTTCAAAGTTTTTTAAACAATCATCTTAAAATACATCAGGCGAAAAGACAACTTTTTTATATTTATATAACTTTTAATTGCTAAAAAACCAAAAGCGCGATCGGGAGCGAAGCGACACCGCAAGGCACCTGCTTCGCTCCAGCAGCGAGGTTTAAAGGCGAAATTATCCCATTAAAATCACGTTATCGATGACGTGGATGACACCGTTGTCAGCTTCGATATCAGCCGCGACAACAGTAGCATTCTTCACCTCAAAACCGTCTGAACAATCAATTTTAATCGGCGAACCTTCTAAGGAAGTAACAAAACCGAGTTTTGCCAAATCTGCCTTCATAAACTTGCCGGAGACGACGTGAAACATCAAAATCCTGCTCAGTTGGGGGACATTCTGCACTAGGGTTGTGATAGTTCCCGGTGGCAATTTCGCAAAAGCATCGTCAGTCGGTGCAAAGACAGTGAAAGGGCCCGGACTTTTGAGCGCATCTACTAAATTTGCTACTTGCACCGCAGTTACCAGGGTTTGGAACGAACCCGCACCTACGGCAATATCAACAATATCAGGCATTTGGTTCTACCTCGTTTGGCAAAAAAGTTCTATTAAGTATCGTAAACTGATGCGTGCAACAATACCTACTATGTTTGTTAAAAAATTGGTAATTCGTTTGTAGTGAGGACTTCAGTCCTCTCTTTTTTTGCGGACTGAAGTCCTCACTACGAACCTTTTCCAACCAGGTTCGTAGTGAGGACTTCAGTCGTCTCTTTTTTTGCGGACTGAAGTCCTCACTACGAACCTAATAATGGTTATTTTACACATAAAATTACTAAGCAATTTACTTTTTAACGGCGCAATACTTTTAAATTGCTACTAGACTGCGGTTGCTTGTGATACTAAAACCTCCGTTTCTAATTCTGCTATTTCCAAATTTAAATCCTCTCCCTTATGAATGCTAAAACTGCCATACAAAATTGAAATTTCAAAAATGTCTGTAGTAATTACAGCAGGCTTGCGGTGTTCCGGTTCGCCCAAAGAAATTCCTAAAAATTCTGCTTCAAGTTCGCCAACTTCTTCTTCATCGCGTACAGTCCACCCGATATCGCGACAGTCCTTAAATGCCAGAACATAAGGCAATCTTTCTTCTGGATTGTAGACGCATTCGATCGATAAGTAGGTAGGCGCAAATAAACCGAGCTGTGTAACAAAGTATGAAGCCTACAAAAACCTTGCGTTGGCGAAGCCTGTCCGTAGGACTTATGCTTCACTTCACTGCGTTACGCTCGCTGCGGACATAGTTATGAATTTTCGTACCGACTTACTTAGTTAATGCTGAGGTAGCCAAACGATTTGAGATTGTAGAATTAACTCTAATGATGAATCTGGTAGCTGGAACTGAACTCTCTAATTTTCGCTCTCCACGACTCCTGTAGGAAAGCAAATATCCGTTTTTGGGCGAAGTCAGTGGATTTGAGATTTGACTCCACTGCTGAATCAAAGGACGAGGAGCTTCGATAGAGACTGTTTCGCTGGAGGGGGCGCGATTCGATGCACAGCAACCCAACAATTTGAGATTTTAGATGCGCGATCGAGAATTCCCTACATAAAATCTCAAATCCCAGATTTCAAATAGAAACACCATTAACCCCACCGTGAATGCTGATAAGAAGCGTAGGTATCAAACAAAGCACCCACTAAACTAAAAGCTAGGCCAATCACCAAAAATCCCTGGAGAGGACAGCCACTGCCAAAAGTGGCTAAGAACTGCAAAATCTGGTCTTCTCCAGAACGACCTACTGCTTGCAGAGCAGGCACAAGACCGATCAACGAAAAGCTAGTCAATCCCGCGCCGATTAACAATAAGGGAGCGACAAAGCTCAGGAGGCTGGTCAGCAGTAAAGAGCGAATAAAATTAGGAAAGATGCTCATAACAGTCAGTAAATTCAGCTAAACTGCCGAAAGGTGCAAGTAAAATAAACTTGTCCTTTTCTACGATAGGCAGCGATCGCCCTCAGTGGCCAATTCTGTCAGAAATCTTAAATCTTAGAGAAGAAACTTGTTTAAGATTTGTAGATAGATTTCATTTTTGCAGTTGTTCTACAGTCAAAATCCCTTGAGCACAACTACACCATCAAGCCTCAGTTTGTGGAGTCAGCGGTTACTGGCAGCCATTTTATTGGGCGGCCAAGTCATGCTGCACTTGCTAACTCGCAAAATTAACCGTCGCAACACCCTCGACCAAATGGCAGCAGTCGGCCCGGAATCGCTGCTGATTGCTTTGCTGACTGCGGGTTTTGTCGGCATGGTATTTACGGTTCAGGTAGCCAGGGAGTTTATTAACCTCGGTGCGGGTAATGTCGTCGGCGGGGTTTTGGCTTTGTCTTTGACTCGCGAACTCGGCCCGGTGTTAACAGCCGTAATCGTGACGGGACGGGTTGGTTCGGCTTTTGCTGCGGAAATCGGCACGATGCAAGTCACAGAGCAGATAGATGCCATGCTGATGCTCAGAACAGACCCGATCGACTATTTAGTAATTCCCCGCGTTTTAGCTTGCTGCTTGATGCTGCCAATTCTGACAATATTGTCCCTCGTCACGGGCATCGCCGGCGGGATGCTGATTGCGACGACAATGTACGGCATCTCTCAAAATGTGTTTTTAGAATCAGTCCGCCATTTCCTGAGTCTGTGGGACATTTGCAGCGCTGCTATTAAGGCTTTTGTGTTCGGTGGTTTGATTGCTGTCATCGGCACTAGCTGGGGTTTGACGACTACCGGCGGCGCCAAAGGCGTCGGCCAATCGACTACCACAGCGGTGGTGACGGCTTTGCTGGCTATTTTTATTGTTAACTTTTTCCTGACTTGGCTGATGTTTCAGGGTACTGGCTCTAGCGTGCTCAAAGGCCTTTGACATACTCCCCTGCCTGAAGGCGAGGGGATTCTAAGATCAAACAGCAATTGCAGGCATAGCCTGTCTAACATCGCCTAACTTAACGGTTGATGCCCCAACCGCACAAATATTTATTGCAGCGTTCTCGTCTCTGTCGTTTACATTCTGACAGGACGGACAACGCCATTGTCTCACTGACAAATCCAACTCTTTCAGAACGTGTCCGCAATGAGAACAAGTCTTGCTAGATGGATACCAAGTGTCGATAAAAACTACTTGTTTTCCTTTCTTTTTGGCAACCCATTCGAGAATTTGGAGAAAATTACCAAATGCAATGTCTGAGATTTTACGTCCCCAAAGTCGCTGCATTCCCTTTAAATTCAGAGTTTCAAAGCACAGCACGTCGAACTTATCAGTGAGTTCGCGAGCCAATTTCCAGAACCAATCAGAGCGACGATTTACTACGTCCTCATGTTTGCGAACCAAATTAAGTCTTGCTCTTTCTCGATTGGCAGAGCCTTTTCGTTTTTTGGAATGCTGACGATTTGCTTTCTTGATAGCACTGAGGGACTGTTTTAGGAATTGCGGTGATTCAATCTTGGAACCGTCAGAGCAGGTGAGAAACGTCTTTAAGCCGAAATCAAAGCCAGCGGTTCTACTCGTCTCGACTTTGATTTCAGATTCTTTAACACTGTCAACGACTACAACCATAAATAACTCTCCCAAAGGAGTCCGTTTTATGGTTAACGTCTTAACTTTCCCTTCTATTTCTCTAGAATTCCAATACTGATAAACGCGATTCCCAATCTTAATTCGATTGCCGCCTAATAATTTGTAGCCGGCTTGCTTAAGGGTGAATGATTTATATCTGCGGACTTTTTTGAAACCAGGAGGTCTAACGCCTTTATTGTGATGCTTGAAAAACAGTTGGTATGCCTTCTCAATGCGTTGACAGATATCCTGCACAGCTTGAGAACCCACTTGTTGCCAGAAAGATTTACGCTTTCTGAGTTTGGCGATATGACTTTGAAGTTTGCTGCAATTCAAGTGCTTGCCCCACATCCGGTAGTACCGTTTGTGAAGTGCAATGCAATGGTTGTAGATCGCCCCGGCAGCATTGATGCTTCGCTTGAGGTGTCTGTTCCGCTTGCTTTGATATAGCTTGAACTTCAATGTTTTCATGCTAACCATGATATCATGGTGGGTAGCAATCGGGTAGCCAAATGATTAAACAAAGATTAAGTATTCGGGTTGCGGTGAGTCGGCTAGAAAAGTTACGGAGAATTGCCAAGCAGAAGGAAAAAACAATGACCCAGCTTATCGAGGATTGGATTGATAAACTCAAAGAGGAAAAGCCGTCCTAAAAGGACGGGGCTTTAGACCCAGTTCTTTGGTAAGCTAGGAAATAGATAAAATATGAATAATGGGCAATATTCCTTTAACTACCCCTTGATTTAAACCCGTGACTACAACTACCTCTGGGACTGCACCCACAGATACGATCGAACTTGCACCGAGTTATGCGATTCCGCTAGTCCTGGTACTAGCTGCTGTACCGCTGCTGTTCGTGCAGAAGTGGGTGAGTTTGCCGCTTTCGCTGTTCGGCTTGTTTCTGATGTACCAAGCCGCTACTATCCGGCTACAGTTTACTCCAACGGATTTGGACATTTATCGATCGTCCAAGTTGATCCGCCAATTTCCTTACCGACAATGGCAAAATTGGCGGATATTTTGGCCTGCTGTGCCGATTTTGTTTTACTTCAAAGAAATTAACAGTATTCACTTTCTGCCGGTTCTGTTCGATCGTAAAATGCTACAGACCTGCTTAGAACAGCGCTGTCCCCGTGAAGACTAAACAAGTTGTTAATTTTAAATTTTTAACTTCTTCTGTGCCCCACGCCGAACAAATTTCCCATGAATTCAGACGAATCTCCAACCAAAGAACCGCAATCGCAACCAGCCGCTGATGGCGAACCAACTCTACCCGTGAATGAGACGGAAAATCTATTGCCATCTCAAATACAGGAATTGTCGATCGCCCAAAACGATCTCACATCGCAAATTCCTCCCGAAATAGACCCCTGGGACGAGGAAAATCCCCAAATCACCCCTGTGGTGGACGAAGCGCGCACGATCGCCCAAATTTCGCCAGAAACTGAGGATAGCGAATCTGAAAGTGCGATCGCCCAAAGTTCCCCAGAAACAGACTCCCAGCCAACAGCAACCGCAGAAACGGTAACGCCCGTACCAGAAAATGTTACCGAAAGTTTGGCAGATAGAGTCAAAGCATTGCAACAGCAAGAACAAGATTTGACCGCAAGAATTGCCACCTTGGAAGCTGACAAAGCTAAGGCGTTAGAAGCGTTGGGCGAGGCTCAAGCATCAATAGGGCGTTTGGTACAAGACGGCTTGATACAGCTAGATCATCGCAAGCAAGCCCTGCAAATTGAAGTAGAAAAACTCGAACGCAGGCGCGATCGAATTCAAAAGGAAATGCGAACTACTTTCGCCGGAGTTTCCCAAGATTTAGCAATCAGAGTTCAAGGTTTCAAAGACTATCTAGTCGGCAGTTTGCAGGATTTAGCAGCTACCGCCGAACTCTTAGATATGACGCCGCCGGTGCAAGAAACTTCCAAGCAAATTTCTGTTGAGGAGTCTCAATCCTCTTCCCCCGTAAATCCCAGATTTGCTGAACAAGGATTTCAAGAACAAGCCAAACAAATTCGCCGCACCCTAGACCAATATCGCACTCTCCCCGACTATTACGGCCCGCCTTGGCAACTCCGGCGCACTTTTGAACCCATCCACGCCGAACGAGTTTCTAACTGGTTTTTCACCCAAGGAGGAAGGGGTGCATTGCGAACAATGGGTTCGCGCTTGCAAAATATCTTGATTAGTTCGACCATTATTTCTGTACTCAGAAGCGTCTACGGCACGCGGGTGCGGACGTTGGTGCTCGCGAACAGTCCCGAACGTTTGGGTGAGTGGCGCCGGGGTTTGCAGGATTGTTTGGGGATTACTCGCACCGATTTTGGCCCGGAAGGTGGCATTATTATGTTTGAGTCTGCGGAGGCTTTGGCTCAAAAAGCCGATCGACTGGTGAGAGATGGTAAGTTGCCTTTAATTGTGATAGACGAAACAGAAGATTTAATCAGTTTGTCGATGCTGCAATTTCCGCTGTGGTTGGCCTTTGCTTCCGATCCGCAAACTTTAACGACTTCTAAGGATTTTTGATTTCCAATCCGGCTTTAACACGTTCAATTCCGGCAATTCCCGGCGAATAGAATTCGCGGCTATACAAACAAAGTCCGCCTCCGCGGACTGAATAAATTCCGGGTAAATTAACCAGAATTAGTTCTAGATTCTGACTTCTGACTTCAATTCCCGGCGAATAGAATTCGCGGCTATACAAACAAAGTCCGCCTCCGCGGACTGAAGAAATTTAGGGGGTAAATTAACCGGAATTAGTTCTAGATTCTGACTTCTGACTTCAATTCCCGGCGAATAGAATTCGCGGCTATACAAACAAAGTCCGCCTCCGCGGACTGAAGAAATTCCGGGGTAAATTAACCGGAATTAGTTCTAGATTCTGACTTCTGACTTCAATTTCCGGCGAATAGAATTCGCGGCTATACAAACAAAGTCCGCCTCCGCGGACTGAAGAAATTTAGGGGGTAAATTAACCGGAATTAGTTCTAGATTCTGACTTCTGACTTCAATTTCCGGCGAATAGAATTCGCGGCTATACAAACAAAGTCCGCCTCCGCGGACTGAAGAAATTTAGGGTAAACTAACCGGAATTAGTTCTTCCTTCTGCTTGACATCAGTTACATAATTCGTTGCCGAACTTCCTTCTGTACAACAAATCTAAAATCAAAACATGGCTAGCTGGATAATTTTAAATGGCGCATTGTTAATCGCAGCTTACTTGCTGGGTTCGATTCCAACTGGGTACGCTTTGGGTAAATGGATGCTGGGGATTGATATTCGGGAAGTAGGTTCTGGTTCGACTGGCGCGACTAACGTACTCAGGACTTTGGGAAAGGGGCCGGGGTTGGCGGTGTTGCTGGTTGATGTGTTGAAGGGCGTAAGTGCGATCGTCCTGATCCGTTACATCTACTCTCTAGATTTTACCAGCCAGCTCGCGATCGGCGCCAATTTAGAAGATACTGCAACAGTCATCCCTTGGATGGCAACTTTAGCCGGTTTGTTTGCTGTTTTGGGCCACAGCAAATCAATTTGGCTGGGGTTTACAGGTGGCAAATCCGTCGCTACGAGTTTGGGAGTTTTACTAGGTTTGTACTGGCCCGTCGGCTTGGGGACTTTCGGAATTTTCGGGATAGTTTTTGCCCTATCGCGAATTGTTTCTTTGAGTTCTATTATCGGAGCAATTAGCGTTTCTGGATTGATGTTTGCTTTACATCAGCCGCTAGCTTATGTGTTGTTTGGACTTGCGGGCGGCGTATTTGTAATCGTGCGGCACCGCAGCAACATTCAGCGGCTTTTGAACGGTACTGAACCGAAAATTGGGCAGAAATTGGAAACAGCAGCCAGCGAGTGATAATTAGTTTGATTTATAGCACTTCCCAAAAAAGTTCGCGGACATTTTTGGGATGCGAACCCTCTTATATTTATCATATAGCAATCCTGAATGATTCACAAAATTTTTAGGGTGGTAGTGCCCCGTGCCTACCCCTTATCTATCGGAGGTATAGCGCTTAATAAAATCCCTAAAATTTTTCCCACATCCCTCAGATAATACTCGATCGCATCAATAGACACAATCTGTCCCTCTAACTTCAAAAATCTCCACACAGTACCCGATGTCACGGCCCCATAAATAATCGGAATCTGATTTCCCTCTTCCTCATTAAATAATTGAGCGGCTAACATTTCGGCTGCACACTGCCCGAAACCAGCCTTAATATCTTCTTTTTTCGCTTCAACAAGGGTAATCACAGGAGCACTGATAAACAAGCGTTCCGCTGACAAACTCATTAAAAAATCGCAGGTTCCATTTAATCCTTTTTCAGGAGCTACATTAAACTCGGAACCGGAAAATAAACCAATTTGATAATTCAATTGTCGTCTAACTTCGAGTAAAATTGGTGCGATAATCAGTTCAGAACGCGCTTTTTCGGTATTGATGTCTACCGCTAATCCTGCGTTTTCTTTTAACGATACTTTCAGAATTTCGCTAGATTCTACTTCTAATATATCGGCAAATAAATCTTGATTTTCCTTGATAATTAAGTCAAATTGTTTGACAATTTCTTTGAGCTTGAAGTCGCTATAAGCCATTGTAAATTATCTTTTTTTATTTACCCAATTCTTGAGAGCGCAAACAAGCTGCTTTCACTGCTTCGATCGCAGCAGAGCGAAAACCGTTACTTTCTAATGTAGCAATTCCGGCGATCGTCGTACCGCCGGGACTTGTCACCCTATCTTTCAATTCTGCTGGGTGCATTCCCGTTTCTTGCAACAGCTTCGCCGTACCGAATACTGTTTGGATTGCTAATTGAGAGGCGATCGCCCGCGGCAGTCCAGCACAAACACCGCCATCTGTCAATGCTTCGATAAAAATCGCAACATAACCTGGCCCGGAACCGGAAAGGCCAGTCACCGCATCCAGCATACTTTCAGGCACTTCCACCACTTCTCCCACGGCCTGAAACATCCGCTTGACTAATTCTAAATCCGTCGGTTGCACGAGTTTCCCCGGGGCGATCGCGCTCATGCCCGCCCCCACCGTTGCCGGAGTATTTGGCATCACCCGCAGCACAGAGCGCCCCGGGAAGGCTGCTTCGAGCTTGTTCAGGGGAACTCCCGCCAAAATCGACACGATCGCAGCTTCTGGCTGAGAATTAGCTGTTTCTCCATTATTTGCTTGTGGGCGATCGATCGCCACGGCCAATTCCAAAGCTACTTGCTCAAAAATTTGCGGTTTAATCGCCAAAAACAGCACTTCCGTAGCGTTAGCAACTTCTAGATTGCTGGCTGTTGTTCCGATTCCGTAGGTTGCAGTCAAAAATTCGCGCCGTTGCGGTTGCGGATCGCTCACCAATATTTCTGAAGGACAATAAACTTTTTCTGCTATTAAGCGGGATAAGAGAGCCTCTCCCATTACTCCGCCGCCGATCGTACCAAATTTTATCATAGTTAATTAGTTATTAGTTATTGGTTATTTGTTATTGGTTATTTGTTATTTGTTATTGGTTATTTGTTAACAGTGCGTTGTTTGTAGGGTGCGTCGCTTTCGACCATCTAAAACTTCCATTGCTCATCTGGTAGCGACGCACCTGACTATACTGGTTTTTTGAATGAATATCTGTCAACAACTGTCAACTGTCAACTGTCAACTGTCAACTGTCAACTGTCAACTGTCAACTGTCAACTGTCAACTGTCAACTGTCAACTGTCAACTGTCAACTGTCAACTGACTACGCACCTTACTATAGTGTTTTTTTGAATGAATATCTCTCAACGACTTTCGGAGTCAACTGTCAACAGCCAACAGCTTTTGGAATCAACTGTCAACTGTCAACTGTCAACTGTCAACTCACTACTGAGCCAATTGAGCTTGTTCAGCCGGCCAGACTGTCGGTGCGGGAGCAGCCGCAGCAGGGCGCGGGCGGCCTTGGGCTGGGGGCACTTCGTGAACCACACCAGACTGAGTTCTTACTTGCACGCAGCTAGGCGTAAACAAGAAAATGCTTTCGCCAATACGCTCTTGATGACCGTCAAGGGCATAAGTACCGCCCGCCACAAAGTCCACAGCTCTTTGCGCTTGGTCTGGATCCATCACCGTTAGGTTCAGAACCACAGATTTGCGTTCTTTAAGAGCTCGAATTGCTGCCGGCATCTCTTCAAAAGTGCGCGGCTCCATTACTACTACTTCCGAAATCCCGTTCATAGATCCAGGCATTCCAATCACATTATTCATTACTGATCCTACTCCCCCGGTTGGTGCAACAACATCCGTACCTGTCGATCCTACTACTGACCGCTCCCGCATTCTGCGATTTTGGCGGCGTTCTTCTTCTGCTGCGGCGATCGCAGCAGCAGAAGCGGCAGCGTTTGGTTCAGGTGGTTGGTAGGCGTTCGCAAAGCGTTCGCTTTCGGTTTCGTCGTACTCGTAATCGTATTCAGGCTCATTGTTGAAGCCTACAAAATCTCGTAGCTTAGAAAAAATGTTCACCATTGAAGCTCCTTTACGACTGTGCTGCCCCGACTATACTCGCGTTGCGGGTTAGCCGCGGGTCGTTAACTACTCTATATTTAACCTAAGTTGTGCTTATCAGAAGATTTGAACAATTTATCCCCTCCTAGAGCCAAATAAGGTTTGTCCTAGCCGTACCATAGTAGCACCTGCTTGAATTGCCAAATGATAATCTCCCGACATCCCCATGGAGAGCTGCTGCATTTGAATGTTTGGCAAATTTTGCTCCTGGATTTTGTCAGCAAGTTCGCGAGTGCTCTTAAACAATTGTAGGATTTGCGAGTCATCTAATCCCAGCGGAGGTATTGTCATCAAACCTTGAATTTTTATATGCTCACATTTATTGAGTTCACAGAGGTCGGCAAGCAGTTCTGGGACGTTCCACCCGTATTTATCGGGGTCTGGCAATATTTTGACTTGCAGGCAGACTTGCGGGGTGCAAGACATTTCGCCAGCTAGGCGCGAAAGCCTCTGAGCCAGTTTTAAGCTGTCGAGCGAGTGAATCCACTGGAAATGCTCTAGGGCCTTTGCTGCTTTGTTGGCTTGCAAGTGGCCGATCAAGTGCCAGTTGATATCTGGCAAATCTTGCAGTTGGCTTTGTTTTTCGGCAGTCTCTTGAACTTTGCTCTCGCCAAAATCTCGGATGCCCGCGTCGTAGGCTTCGCGGATAGCATCAGTCGGTACTTGTTTGCTAACGGCAATTAACCGCACTGATTCCGGCAACTGTTGGCGAAGGCTGTTAATTCGAGAGGCAATGGTCATGGTACTCAACGCTCTTGACAGGAGGGCAGGACAATTAAGACAGATATAGCCTTTCTCACTAACATGAGGTACTCATAGGCATTGGGCATAGGGCATAGGGCATTGGGCATTGGGAAGAAGGCCAAACAGGGCATTGGGCATTGGGCATACCTCACTTTTCTGAGAACCGCTATATCAATTACCAAGTTACCAATTGCCGATTACCGATTACCAATTACCGATTACCAATTACCGATTACCAGAAAGAATTGGTTGAAAGCCCGCCCGCCGGAGCGGGATCAATTAAAATCAGACTATTCATTACTCCAATACTCGGACTTATAGGTAGAGGTCGCTCTCTAGCTGTCAACTGTCAATTGTCAACTGTCAACAGTTGAACGATTTTGGCTATTGAAAGGTGCGCTGGTGAATTGCCTGCAATTGGTCGTATTCCTGATATTGACCGCTGCGACGGAGGGTTCGCAGGCGAATTTCGACCATGAGGCGAGCGTCCGATCGACTGATAGGATCGAATCTGAGGCCGCCAGGGCCGTTGGTTACTAAGAAAAATAGGCGCTGGGCGTATAGGGTGGTAAATAATTCTTGGCTGTCTTCAACCTGGGATACCCTGAAGAGGAGGCCAAAGTTTGGATGATTCAGGTAGGTTTCGGTAGTCATTCACTCTCACAATCGATCGATATTAGATTAAAGATTTAGATTTTAGATTTGAGTTTCGCTCGATCGCGGGGTGCAAAGGGCGATCGCGGTAGCCATACTATAGTCTCCATCGTGACTGAGGCTCAACTGCCACTGGCAATTTCCCCAAACAGAGGCTTGTGCTGCGGCGGTTCCGTGCAGTTGCACGTTAGGAGCACCGTTTTCGGAGCGCTGAATTTCGACATCAGCATACCGTATTCCCCGCCATCCCGTGCCTAGAGCTTTGACAACAGCTTCCTTTGCTGCCCACCGCCCCGCTAGTTGGTTGCAGGAAACTCGGTTCATTTTACCTTTAATGCTGCTGTCTTGAGAATTTAGTTGTCCGCAGTCTCTTTGTTCTGCCCTCGTGTAAACTTTTTCTAGGAAGCGATCGCCAAATCGATCTAATACAGCTTGAATGCGCGGAACATATACGATATCTGTCCCAAGATAGATGTTCAAGGTCTTGGATCTCTAAATATTTGCATCCATTACTTTAGCAGGACGATCGCGTGGAAGTATCTCAGATTATTTGAGATTTGAGGTTGAAGAGTTGAAGAATTGGGGATGACTGACTGGATAGGCGCTTTGTAGGACTAAGTAAGCTGTGGAGCATTTAAACCACTAACTATTTACGTAGGGTGCGTCAGCTACAACACTGACCGTACATGGGAAACGCCTTAAAATTGACGCACCCTACAATACCATTTTAAATGCTCAACAGCTTACACCTGCATTATTGTTGGAAACTGTCAACTGTCAACTGTCAACTGTCAACTGTCAACTGTTAACTAACTGTCCCAACCCCAAACCAAGCGGGCACTCCAGAGGAGGATCAAGCAGCCGAGGGCGATCCAGTCTCGGATTTTGAAGTGCAACTGGTGCCATTCTACACGGTGTCGATCGGGACTGGTGAAGCCGCGAACTTTCATGGCGCTAGCAATTTGTTCGGCTCGCAGGAGCAAGTTTTCTAACAGGCGCTCGGCGATAGTCAACCAAACTTGAGCGGCGCGGCGAAATCCGAGTTTTTTCCAGTTTATGGCTCTGGTGCTGACCGATCGCACTAAATTTTGTATTTCTTCTAATACGAGGGGAATGAAGCGCAAAGATAAGGTTAATGTTAGGGCAATTTCGGTGACTGGCCAGCGCAAGCGGCGCAACGGCTGCATTAAGTTTTCGATGGCGGCGGTAATTTCTTCGCTGGCTGTGGTGAGCAGGTAGAGGTTGGTGCTGTAAATTACTGTAAAGAATAGAGTGCTGACGTTGATAGCTAAATCTAAGGATTTGCGGGTGATTTTAACAGGGCCTTGTTTGAATAAAACGTAACTGTAGTTTGTGGGTTGGGGGAGTTTATTTTGGGTTTGAACTTTAGGAGTTTGGGTTGGAGAGTTTGAGCCTAAATTAAAAGGTTTGTACCAGGGTTTGGGATTCTGAGCGGGTGGAAGGGTTGCGGGTTGTTGGGAAAAGGTTAATTCGTCGGCGGGGATGCGGGGCCGATGTTCTGATGGAAGTGCGTCAGGGGCGATCGCGCTGAGGCAAAATACTAAAAGGCAGAATAGCAGCAGCAGTCCCATTTGCTGTTTCCAGACACGGAAGGGAATGGCTGCGCTTAGTGTCAGTACGATTAACATTACTACTAGCATCAACCGCCAAACGGGATTGGCGAGTATGGGCGCAATTAGAAATGTCATCAACCAGGCTAGTTTGACGCGGGAGTCTAGCCGGTGCAGCCAGGTTACGGGTTGTTCTAGATAAAGTCCAATAGGGAGCGAGCGAAGTAAATCCATGTTGTCGGTTTGAGATTTTTAATAATATTAATAGACTTATTGCATTCATTTCCAAATTATCTGGAAATTATCTGCGTTTGTCTGTGTTTATCTGCCTTATATCTGCGGTTTTTGTATCAAACTGATTGACCGCAATAAGGTTCGTAGTGTGGACTTTAGTCCGCAAAATGCTGCGGACTAAAGTCCACACTACGAACGGTTTTTGTTATGGTAATCGACGGGACGTGATGATACAAGAGATCTAATTTATTGAACCGCGAAGACGCTTTAGGCGAAGCCGCGCGTCAGCGCTAGGACGCGAAGGAAGAGAAAGAAGAAAGAGAAAGAAGGAAGGAAGAGAAAATAAAAAAACGCAATTTGCTTAGATCGTTAAACTGCGTTTTTTCTTTAATCTCAAGTCTGGAATTACTTCACGCGCAGTGCTCTGTTTGTGGTGCTGACTTCGCTGGCGCGAACTTTTTTGCCTCTCCACAGCAGCCGCATTGGTGTACCAGTAAAGCCTAGGTGTTTGCGGAATTGGCTTTCCATGTAGCGGCGGTAGTTTTCGGTGAAGCGTTTGGGATCGTTGACGAATAGCGCGATTGTTGGCGGTTGCGATCGCACTTGGGTACCGTAATAGATTTTGCCTTGTTTTCCTTGGCGGGTAACTGGTGCTGAGTGCCAGGTTGTGGCTTCTTCTATGACTTCGTTGATGACGGCGGTAGCGACGCGGCGTTTGTGTTCGTCGGAGGCTTTGTCTACTAATTCAATGACTTTTTCAACTCGCTGTCCGCTCATGGCGCTGACAAAGATCATTTCTGCCCAGTCGAGGAAATACAGTTTAGTTCTTGCTGTTTTTTCGTACTCGTAGATGGTGTCGTTGTCCTTTTCTATGGCATCCCATTTGTTGATGACGATGATGCAGGCTCGACCTTCTTGGCTGATGCGATCGGCTAATTTTTGATCTTGGTCGGTAACGCCGTCAATTGCATCTATTACTAGCAGTATGACATCTGCCCGACGGATGGCTTTGAAGGCGCGGTTGATTCCGAAAAATTCGGCGCCGTATTCGACGTTTTTCTTTTTACGAATTCCGGCTGTGTCGATCAGGCGGTAGGTTTGACCGTTGCGTTCTACTATGGTGTCAATTGCGTCGCGGGTTGTGCCGGAAATTGGGCTGACGATGGCGCGGTTTTCTCCGAGAAATGCGTTTAGCAAACTGGATTTTCCGACGTTGGGACGACCGATAATTGCTACTTTGATTTCATCTACTTCTGGCTCTATTTCTGTGGGAAGGTAAGTCATTAATTGGTCTAGCAATTCGCCGGTACCGTTACCGTGAATCCCGGAAATGGGGTATGGTTCTCCCAGTCCCAACGTCCAAAAGTCTGCTGCTTGGGTAAGTCCGGTATTTTCCGATTCGCACTTGTTGACGGCGAGAATGACGGGGACTTTTTGCACTCGCAGCCAAGAGGCGATGGATTCGTCGCCGCCGGTGAGTCCGGTTTTTCCGTCTACTACAAAAATGGCTGCACTGGCTTCTGCGAGGGCCGCCATTGCTTGTTCGCGGATTAATGGCAGAAATTCGGTCTCGTCATCGAATACTAGCCCGCCGGTGTCTACGACTTGATATTCGCGATCGCCCCAGTATGCTGGCCTGTACGTGCGATCGCGCGTAATTCCCGGTTCGTCGTGGACGATCGCGTCTTGGCTGTTGGCTAAACGGTTGACGATCGTCGATTTGCCTACATTGGGGCGTCCAATAATAGCAACTATAGGTAGAGGCATAAAAGTAGCAGCAATTAGGCTGCGCCGTAATTTTGAGCTTTAATCTTTAATTATAAGGGAATGTGACTGAAATGGAAAGACTTATTTCTGTGTTGGGGCTAGGAGTTTTTGTCGGTTTGTGCTACGCCTTTTCAGTCGATCGACGGGCTGTTAAGTGGCCTCCCGTACTGTGGGGAATTGCTTTGCAGCTAATTTTTGCAATTTTGATTCTCAAAACTGCTCCGGGTTTGGTGGCATTTAAATTTTTGGGAGATTTAGTCACTCAATTTCTGAATTTTTCTGATGCTGGGGCAAAGTTTGTATTTGGTGATAAATTTACCGATCACTTGATCGCTTTTAAAGTCCTGCCCACTATTATCTTTTTCTCTTCATTTATCACCCTACTTTATCACTACGGTATTTTGCAGCGAGTGGTGAAGGCAGTCGCTTGGGGCATGATTAAAACCATGAAAACTTCCGGTGCAGAAACTCTTTCCTGTGCTGCCAATATTTTTGTCGGTCAAACAGAAGCACCACTGTTAATTAAACCCTATGTAGCAACGATGACGCTCTCGGAACTGCACGCTGTGATGACGGGGGGTTTTGCGACAATTGCTGGCGGAGTCATGGCGGCTTACATTTCTTTTGGCGTGTCTCCTCAACATTTAATTGCTGCGTCGGTGATGTCGGCACCGGCTGCTTTGGCAATTTCTAAATTGCTGTATCCAGAAACTGAAAAGTCCCTGACTGCTGGCGAGGTGGAAATTAAGGTAGAACAGGTTTATGCTAATGCCGTGGATGCTGCTGCTTCTGGTGCTAGCGACGGCTTGCAATTAGCGGCTAATGTGGGGGCAATGCTGATAGCTTTTTTGGGTTTGTTGGCATTTTTTAATGCGCTTTTGGGTTGGTTTGGAGGGCTGATTAGTTTGCCTCAGTTGTCACTGGAATGGATTCTTTCTTATTTCATGGCTCCGGTGGCTTGGCTGATGGGCGTGCCTTGGGCGGATTGTGGAAAAATAGGAGTTATTTTGGGGAAGAAGACGATTTTAAATGAGTTTATTGCTTATTTGGATTTGATGGAATTGGTGAAGCAACAGGCTATTTCGGAACGATCGGTAATTATTGCGACTTATGCTTTGTGCGGCTTTTCTAATATTGGTTCCATCGGGATTCAAATTGGGGGGATTGGTGCGATGGCGCCATCGCGCAAGGGTGATTTGGCTCGGTTGGGCGTGAGGGCGATGATTGCTGGTTCTGTGGCTTGTTTCATGACTGCTTGTATTGCGGGAATGCTCGTTTAAAAGTTTTGAGTTTTGTAAGGTGCGCCACAAGCACCCAACTCTCTACTCTCAAGGTTATTAAATAAAAGTTAAAATTTGACAATTAAAGTATGTTTGACAGTTGACAGTTGACAGTTGACAGTTGACAGTTTAAGAGCGACCTCTACCTAGAAGGAAGAAGATTGGAGTAATGAATAGTCGGATCGTAATTTCTTCCGCTCGGGGTTGGGGCTTTCAACCAATTCTTTATGGTAAATGTTTAATAAAATATAACGAAAAACATCTAATTTTAGCGATCGGCTATTATGGAAAACAAGCAGGAATTTAGTCTGTAACAACAGTATATGGAAAGTGGCAACTAAATTCTCTTCTAAGCGAAATTAATAGGTGATGTAATATGGCTGTTCTGCAACTAGAAGACGGTAGGACATATACCGATATCGGGGCGATCGCCAGCCAACTGGCTGTTTTAAATATTGAGCTCGATCGCCTGTCAAATCAGGAAAATCCTGCGGTTAAACAAATTCTACTGCAAGACATTCTCAATGTCACAGAAAAACAGCACATTCTCGCAGCATTTAAAACCGAGTTTGAATACTTCAAGCGCGCCAACGGATGTCAGTGGTGCGACTTAAAAGTGCTGCATCCCGGTTCGCCACAGATTTACCCGCTGATGACTCAAAGCGATCGCACTCACACCCACGCAGATGCAGAAGTTCTGCACGTTTTAGCTGGGGAATGTGTTTTTGGGTTTGTCTATCCTAACGGCTCTCAGGTACAATTAATGTTGCAAGCTGAAGAATATATTAAAGTACCGCCTAATACAGAACATTGGTTTTATCTTACTCCGTTGCTGTACTTGAAAGCTGTGCAGTATTACACCACTGCTCAAGGGTGGGTTCCTCAGTATACTAATAGGAAGTTGAAAATTAAAAACTAGGTCGAAGATAAAACGTATATGAAAGCTAATTTTTAGGTATTAGGTATGTTGTTGCGCTTCAGCGCTCATTCATCTAGACAAGAGTGCAAAGATCGCAACTACGTACCTTTAGATGTTGTTGTGTTTTTTGTGCTATTTCATAAGTCTAAAGAGCGCTGAAGCGCAACTACGTACCTTTAGAATGTTGTTGCGATTTTTTCGCTATTTTATAAGTCTAAAGAGCGCTGAAGCGCAACTACGTACCTTTAGATGTTGTTGTGTTCTTTGCGCTATTTCATAAGTCTAAAGAGCGCTGAAGCGCAACTACGTACCTTTGGATGTTGTTGGGTTTTTTGCGCTATTTCATAGAGAAATTTCAATTTCTTCACATCGCTGCAACAGCGCTTCTATTTCCTGGGCGAGAAGAATTACTTCCGGCCACGAAGAACCGTTGATTAAGTCTTGGGCGTGTGCTAATTTGTTTCTCAATGCTTCTGCTGACTTCAAAAAACGCTCCCCGTAACGTTTGGATTTGAGCCCCAGTCGATCGACTATTTCGGCATTCGTCAGGATTAAATCTCGCTTGTCGCAGAATTGCAGGTAATCGATCAAGTCAATTGCCTCATTTCGCGATCGCCCCAATTCCCACAGGTGTTTTGCTGCTACAATACGATCGCCCTTCAGCCACTTCTGCCACGAATCTTGGGGAAAGTAAATCCGCACAATCCGCAATAAATTCATTTCCAGCAGCGTCACCAACCCAAACAGCAGCATCCGCACCGGCGCTTTTTGCAAATCGCCGCAGGTGACAATCCCGTTGATGCGGTTGCTTTCCAAGACAAACAATCTCGGTTTTTCTCGCAGCAGCGGTAGCAATTCCATCAACGGAGTCGAGGCGGCGATTAACTGCGATGGGTGGAAAATTTGCTGGTAATCGCTGCACTTACCTGTCATTAAGTGCGCTTTTTCCACATAGCCGCAAACCGTCCCGTTTTCTTCGATCCCGAGCACATCAAAATCGCGCGCCTCCATCCACGATCGCAATTTAGCAGCATCTTCGCCCGCCGGCACAGATTTTAGCGGTTCCGCAAGGTATTTAACGGTGATGCTGTCTTTGAATAAATCCCGCAAATCGGCGGAACTTGATTTTAAATGTTTCATCTCATGCGGGGTAATTTCCTGAGTCGTGGCGCGACAAGAGGAATATTAATCATATTTTAACTGCAAATAGAGACGCGGGATTGCCGCGTCTCTAAATATTTTACAATCTTACTTGCTGGCTAATTCCGGGCAGTAATGATTGCCTGCAAGAGTTGTGATAATATCGGCTTCGGCGAGAAAACTTTCTTTAGCCGTGGGATTTTCGATACTACCAGCTTGCCCGATCGCCCTTAATTTAAATTCCGGCAGAGAAACTCCCGCTTTGGCTTGGGCGCATATGCTTTTCGCGGCCGCAATTTTTTGATTGGGGTTGCTTTGGATTCCTTGCAATAAAGCGCCTGTTGCGTCGGGAGAGTAGTTTTTGGCTAACCGTTTGTAGTCTTCGATAAATTTCCCGTCGTCTCCTGTTAGCTTGACTCCCGAGTCTTGGGGCGTGCACAACTGGTTTAAGTTAATTACTTCTCCCGCTGAGTTGACTAGAAAGCATCCTTCACGTTCTTGGGCGATCGCACTTTTGGGAACAAATTGTATAATAACGGCGGACATTAGAGCAGTTAAACGCCAGTAATTTAGCATGGCACTATCCTTTGACAGTTGACAGTTGACAGTTGACAACGACCTATAGCGGTTCTCAGAAAGATGAGGTACGTTGTTGGGCTTCAGCCCTCTTACTTGGAGTAATGAATCGTCTTCTTTTAATTTGTCCTGGAGTTCCTCCGGCTTTATGAGGTACGTTGTTGGGCTTTAGCCCTCTTAGCTTGGAGTAATGAATCGTCTTCTTTTAATTTGTCGCGGAGTTCCGGCTTTATATCGTTTCCGGTTGGATCGGAATTATTTAACCGCAGAGGGCGCAGAGAACACAGAGAGAGAAGATAGAGATGAATGCAAGAGGATGCGATCGAATTTGATGTTAATCCAATTTTTCCTATTAAGATGCCCGTCCCAGAATAGATTTAGGTATGGATTCAAACGAGCCTTTCGTTATTTGTAGAAGATTTGATTAACAGCAAACATCCCCCCTCGGTGATGGGCGAATGAATGGAACCGGGAACCGATCGAATATAATCGCCTTGATAGCAAACTTCCCCTTCTACAGTTAAGTCTCCTTCTAATACAAATACCTCCTCCGAGTCCGCGTGTCGGTGCAGGGGAAAAGTTACTCCCGGTTCCAGCCTCATTAAACAAGTAATTTGGTGCTTTTTTTTGTCAAGATAAAGCTTGCCGATCGAGATTCCCGGAACTGAGTAGGGTCTCCATTTGACATCGCGCGATCGCACAATTAAAGATGGCGGATTATTTTCTGTGGGCGATGTAACAATTGGTAGTTCGGCTATGCGCTGCAACAGGCGGTTTTTGAGGTCGGGGGCGACGGGAACGGCAGGGGCTGTATAGGCGATCGCAGAAATTGCTGTTTCAAAGGCAGCTAATTCGCTTTGAAGTTCTGGGGATGCTTGCAATTTCTCGGCAAGTGCGCTGCGTTCTGACTCATCAAGGGTATCGAGAGCTTTAAGCGCTGCAAGCAGATTAAACTCCTCGTCTGGCATCATTTCCATCAGTTCTCCGGCATTATCAATTTTAGACTTTAAATTTTAGATTTTCGATTTTTTTTTGCCATTGCACTCAAGATGGAAGATTGGAGATGCCATAGGTTTAGATCGATATTAAACAATTTAAATTTTGTTTTTTTGACAATCTAAAACTCTTCGCTCAAAGTTTGGCGCAACTTAGAAATTCCCAACCGAATTCTAGTTTTAACTGTACCTGTCGGGATACCGAGTTTAGTGCCGATTGCCGCACAAGTCAATCCTTCGTAATAGGCTAGTTCGATCGCAATTCGCTGTTCTGGTGGCAGTTTTTCTAGGGCTGCGCTGACTTGGGCGCTGCGTTCTTCAAGTATTGCATCTTCCATCGGTTCTGCAATACGCGCAGACGGAATTTTAGCATCTTCCAGACAAGCGTCTGCGGCGCGGACTGTTCGCTGCAACACTCGGAGGCGATCGAGGGAACGACTGCGGGTAAGCATAAATAACCAAGTATCCGCACGAGAGCGACTGGGATCGTAAGTTGCTGCTTTTTGCCAAATTTGGGAAAAAACATCGAGCACAACTTCCTCAGCTTCTTCTACCGAACCCAGAATTTTGTAAGCGAGACCGAAACTTGCACGACCGTAGCGATCGTACAGTTTAGCTAATGCTGCTTGGTCTTTCTGGGCAATCTGCACTAACAGCAGCGATTCATCACTTAACTTTTCCCCTGTCATCTCAGTGTACCTGAAAAATTTTGTTTTGAGCGTACAGATCCAAAATTAAATATTCGGCGTATATCACTATAGAACATAACTGTAAGTCAATTGGGGATGCAAGCATAAGTATGCCTTTGCGGGCTAATTCTGTGATGCTTTGAATTGTAATCTATCCGATTTATATTGCAGTTTATCACTTCTGCATAGTTTTTCATACCTAATCTTGCTGTACAGATCCAAAATAGCCAAAACTTCGTATACCAATTACGAGAAGGCTCAGCAACCTCCCAAAAGCCCGACAGGTTAACAAGTTGAACCTGTGGCGACCAAAGTAAAACCCGCGAAGGTGGGTTATTTGCGATTAATTTTTGTAAAAATCTCAGTAAAAGATAGGTGCTAACTGTGAAACTCACCAAGAAAATTCGCCGAATTATCCTAGCAATTGAAGCAGCTTTAATTGTTGTATTAACTCCTGGGATAATTGCCGCTTCCGACCACGATGACGGCGAAGTCGATATCAAAGGTCGCGCTGTCAATTTAACCGACTTATACGTCTATCGCGAAAAAGATCAAAACTCCGGCGCTGCGGACGGGGATTTAGTCTTTACAATGAATTCAAATCCTCGGTCTGTAGCCCGCTATCAATATTATTTCAGCACCACAGCCCTTTACCAATTTCACATCACGCAGGTAGGTGATGTAAATTCTACACCGACTGGACGTGCCGATATTATCTTGCGGTTTGCCTTCAGTCCGCCTAACAGTAAAGGTATGCAAGCGGTAGCGATGACTGTTGTGCGCGGCGGCTCCCAGACCACAACTAAGACAACGGTTAATGGCGGTTTAATTGCCACAACTCCGCTGAATTCTAATGCTGTTTTGAATACAGTACCTGTGGGCGGTTCTAACTTAACTGTATTTGCAGGTTTGCGGGAAGATCCGTTTTTCTTTGATGTGGAACAATTTTTTAGAGTCCGGGCTGGGGCTTTGGGAACGGGCCCTAAAGTAGGTTTCAAGCCAGCCAGTCAAGCGCTCGACTTTGCTAAAGGCTACAACGTCAATACCATTGCGGTGCGCGTTCCGAAGGCATTTCTGCAAGCAGGAACAGGCGCGAATACTTTTGATGTTTGGTCAACTATTTCTGTGAGGGATGGAGCTGGCGGTTTCAAACAATTCGAGCGTTTGGCGAGACCGGGAATTAATGAGGCGTTGATAGTTACTCCCCAGTTTCTGGAAGCATTTAATACTATTTCTCCGAGATTGGATTTGAGTGCTGCTGCTGCTCCGGTGCGACAGGAAGCTGTTGCTACTCTCAATGCTGTGGATCTTTTGGACGGTAAGGATAATGTGGATGCAAATGCGATCGCCAAAGCTTTCTTACCGGATGTCCTGCGGATCGATACCACAAGGCCCAGCGGCTACGGTAGTGCGGCAAATGCTCAAGGAAGTTTGATCGGAGGTCGTTTGCTTTTGGACGATGTTGTTGATATCACTTTGGGAGCTTTGGTGGGTTCTCCGGCTAGCGATAACGTTTCTTATAACGGAGCTCCTGGAAATCCGGCTCAGGGACACAAACCGTTAGAACCGAATTTTCCTTATTTGGCTTTGCCGAATTAGTTAATAGTCATAGGTATGTAGTTGCGCTTGGGCGCTCTTTCCTAATATTTATCAAGAGCGCTGAAGTTATTTGTAGGGTGCGTCGCTATCGATAATACTGAAAAAAAAGCAACAATGTCAGAGCGACGCACCTTCTACAATCACCGAGGAAACGGGAGCATCTCTTTTTTGCAAATATATTCGTAGGGGCGAAGCATTTCGGCGGTAAATCTCAGATTATGGTTCATAAATTATGTGCCGAAATGCTTCCTTCGCCCTTGCCACAATTAGATGCACCCGAGAAAACTAACCTAACAATAGGTACGTTGTTGCGCTGTCTTCGCTCTTTCCTAATATTTATAAAGAGCGCTGAAGCGCAACAACGTACCTTGGCTCAAGCATGAGCCGACCTTATCAAATAAAATCGTAGTTTTTCGTGCTAAATCCAATAATGACGCACCCTACAATATGACTGCCAACAAATCACAAAAACCTAAATCCGATCTTTTCTGGTGGTTGCTTCTCATCGGACTGCCGATAGTGGGAATTGTCGCAGTTAATTTGCTGCCCAATCTGCGTGAAATCTCAGGAAAAATTGCTAATAAAAGTACGGCAAATCTCGATGCTAATTACCGCTATCAGTTTTCGGAAACTTTGAGGAACAATCCGAATCAAAAGGAAGCTATTCAGCAGGAAATTGCTTTTTACCAGCAGCGATTGGCTGTTGATTCAAAAAGCGGTTTGAATCGGGCTGCTTTGGCGAGTGCTTATTTGAAAATGGCTCGCGTAACTGGGGAAGGTGGTTGGTTTTTATTAGCCGAACAAGCCGCAGAAAGATCGATCGCCCTTTTGCCTTTTGACAACAAAGGCGCGCTGCTAGTTTTAGCTCGAATTGCCGAGGCCAGACACGATTTTGCGACGGCTTTGCGCTTGGCGAAACAGGTGGGTTTTGACAATGAAGATGCGATCGCCCTTTCCGTCACATCTCACTTAGCCACCGGAAAAATCGGTGAGGCAAGTATAGCCGCAGAAGCCTTAGTTAATCGGATTCCTAACTTAGGTTCTCTCACATTAAGAGCGTTAGTGAGAGAATCGCAGGGGCGAGACGCGGAGGTTTTGCAGGATTACCGGCAAGCAATGGCTGCGGAGGAACCGGGAGAGATTGCTGGATCGGCGCGAGTTCGATCGCTCTTGGGTCGATTTTACGCCCGCCGCGGGCAGTTTGTGCAGGCGAAAGCGCTATTTTTGGAAGCGTTGCGGTTGGTTCCGCGATACCCGCTAGCGCTGATTTATTTGGCGGATTTGGAGACGCGCCAGGGAAATTATCGGGAAGCTGAGGCTAATTACAGCAAGGTTTCTGCCTATTCTGGCGGGGCTGCGACGGTGTTCGATCGCCTGGTGGATCGCGGTATGGCGAGGGTGAAGGAGTTGCAGGGAGATGCGAGATCCTCGGGGAGACTGCGCGACAAAGCAGAAGCTGGGCTGCGACAGGAACAGGTTTCTGGCGGTTTCGGGCACCGGCGCGATTTGGCGAGTTTGTTGCTGGAAAAAGGTCGATCGCAGGATGTCGCCGAAGCGCTGTTGTTAATGCAGGAAGAGGTGAAAATTCGCAGGGATGCGGTGACTCTGGATATTTACGCCTGGGCGCTTTCTAGTGCTGGCGAATGGCAAAAAGCCGATCGGGTGATGGTTGAAATTGTGCGATCGGGAATTCGCGATGCTGGGATGTTTTATCGGGCTGGTGCGATCGCTAAGACTTTAGGAAAAGATGCCGAATCTCGCGCTTATTTTCAAAAGGTGAAGGAAATCGATCCGAGTTTTGATAGTCGATCTCGTCAAGCATTGGGTTTGGGAAGTTATGAATTTTGAAATTAGCCACAAACACATCAAATTAAAACCAACCATGCACAAAAACTGGCAAAAAATGCGAAAATATTTAATTCTTTTTTCGCTCACAATCTTACTATTTTGTACAAACTCAACCCAACCAGTTTATTCCCACTGGTCAGACTTATCAGTAGCCGAAATCATCGTCAACGATTTGCAAACCGAAATAACATTAACCTTTCCCACCGGCCTAACAAAATTTGCCGACGACAATGGAGACGGACAGTTACAACTGGCAGAAGTTAGGAATCACAAAACAGAACTAGAAAAGTTTTTTAGTCAAGAAATTAGCATCACCAAAAGTAGCAAGATTCCCGGATCGGTTACAGTAAAACCCCTGGAAATAGCTAAGAGTGCCAGCTCGATCCAGCAGCCCAATACCCATAGCACCTTAATCTTAAACTACACCTGGCCAGAATCTAGCGTAACTTCAAAAAACAACAAAATGCGGATTAAATACAATTTATTTTTGCCCGGAGTTCCGACAGCTAGCTGTCAAGCTACAATTGTCGAAGCTGGTGCTGTCAAAAGCATTGTATTTACGCCACACAACCGAGAATTTTTGTTAGCTGGAAAAGAATCAATCTGGGAGTCAGGTTGGAGTTTTGTGCTAGCAGTAGTCGGAGCATTTACTTGGGGATGCGTGCACGCGATGTCACCCGGACATGGGAAAACCATAGTCGGCGCTTATTTAGTTGGTTCGCGGGCTACTCCAGTACACGCTGTATTTCTAGCAGCAACAACTACAATTACTCACACTGCTGGCGTGTTTGCTGTAGGCGCAATTACATTATTTGCTTCTAACATAATCGAGCCAGAAAAACTCGATCCTTGGCTGAGTTTAATCTCAGGCTTATTAGTAGCAATCATCGGCATCAAACTACTTTCAGAAAGAATCAAAACCAGGTTCGTAGTGAGGACTTTAGTCCGCAAAACCAGGTTCGTAGTGAGGACTTTAGTCCGCAAAACCAGGTTCGTAGTGAGGACTTTAGTCCGCAAAAACCCAAGGACTAAAGTCCTTACTACGAACCTTGAGGAACCAGTAAATCTTTTGAGTAGGGGAACTTGGGAAAGAGAATTTAAACCTGTCAAACCACCTATATCTCAGCACTACCACCATCATGGAGACGGCCGCCTTCATTCACATTTGCCACCAGGATCTGACGGTTCTCCGATTACTTGGAAAAGCTTGTTAGTGTTGGGCATTTCCGGGGGATTGTTGCCTTGTCCTTCCGCATTGGTGATGCTGTTGAGCGCGTCGGCTTTGGGCAATGTTGGTCTGGGGATGACGCTCGTGGTAGCCTTTAGTTTGGGATTGGCTTTGGTGCTGAGTGCGATCGGCTTAATCTTAGTTTATGCCAAACGGAATTTTGATAGACTGCCGAAACAGATTGCAGCAGTCAAATTTATGCCTGCAATTAGCGCGGTGGTGGTAATGTTTTTGGGGCTGGGCATTACCGGAGAGGCTATTCTAAAAATATTGGCTGCGAATCAGTGGGTAATTGGCAATGGATAAGACAATTTAAGATGCTATGGTGCGTCAGCTTTGATGATTTTGTGAATCAAAAATCTTTGTACTGAGGCATCTGATAAAGTAATACCAGTTTTTCTCAAAACATGAGGTATGACTGACAGCTTATATAACCACTAAACTATCAACTAAGAGGGCCCAAGCCCAACAACGTACCTCATATTTCTGAGAACCGCTGTACCAGTTTTTCAAAGTAATGCTACAAAATAAGTTTTTTTGTTTGAGTGTTTTTGTAGGAGTGCGTCGCTATGAGATTGTCGATATTTTTTTAGGGATTTTTCTTTCTTCGACGCACCCTACGGCTGTTTTACCAGGAATTGCTGGTAACGAGTAGATTTATTCAATTGGCGGGAAATCCCCACCTATTGAAAATCAGCTCGCGGTATGTTTATTTATAATTGCGGCTAAATCTGGTATGCCGTTTTCGACGTAAGTCTTAGCGGAGGGGCGGAGTTTGCCATAGGCGCCTTTGACAACTGCTCTGGTGCTGTTTTCGGCTTTTTTGTCACTGATTTGGAGCAATTGATCTGCTACTTGAGCTTTTCTTTCAGTTAGATATGCGACTGGGTTGCCATTGTTTACGGCTTCAGTCCACATTGGATCGAGTGCGATCGAGATTTCGGGCAAAAGTTGATCGACGACTTGGGCGCAATAGTCAGCCCGTATCCCCTTAACGGTAGAGTAGGCAGCTTTCAGAGCAAGGCCGCCCAATCCCGGTGCTGCTGCAACTTGTTTGTCTATCAACTTTACACAGTCATCAACAATAGTGTCTCTCTTGTTTTCATTCAAAAGAATATCGCTAAGTCCCATTTTCACTTTCCTTGATTTAACAGTCTATGTGGTTATCAGCTTTGAGCTTCATCTGGCGATTATATATCAATACGCTTCAGATCGGATAGTCCCGGAAGCAAAACTCTGTACAACACAGATAGTGCAATTGCTTTCTGGTTGTGCGATCGCAAAAAAAATTAACCCAAGCGCGATCGTAGATCTATTTTGATGCTTTACTCGGGATTACAGATTTTTTTGGGTTTGAAGGTTTTGACTGCACAACTTGATGTTGAGATTTGTTAAATGTTTTATGGCAATTAATATCGGAGCTGCTACTCATTATTCATTTAGGGTTTGTAGCAAGCACTTCCGTTATTGTTAGCCGGTCTTAATGAGGACTGAAGTTCTTACTACAAAGCGATCAGTTGTGAAGAGTCAAATAGAAAAGAGAACAGCTTGAAAAAAAAACTTTAGACAGGCTCTGCCTTGCGATAAATCCCACTTGCACGTACTATTTGGCACGGATCGTTAGGATTCGACGTTTGACTTGAAGCTCGCAGGTACTGTAACAAAGGGAAGTTTCTGGATTTGTGTCGGACGATCGCTCGATCGCAATACGAAATTTACCGGTAATTTCGCGGAAGTGCCGACTCCGGCAAAGATGTGAACTAATAAAGTTAAGCTCGCTGCTAAAAACAGTTTTTCACACATGGCATTGTCTCCAATACATACGCCCTAAGGCATAACTTCTTTTACACCTACAACATACAAAACATCGTCTACCGCAGGTGCGATCGCGCCAACGCTAGTTTAGTGATAGATATCACGATCGAGGAGAGGGGGAGAGGGGGAGAAGGGGAGAAGGGGAGAGAGGGAAAGGGGGAGAGGGGGAGAGGGGGAGAGGCGAAATATTGCCTGCGATTTCTTCGTTATTGGTTTTTGTTTCTTTTCTCTGACTTCGGGAGCCTCTGTGTTTTGCATTTTATAGTGCTGTCCCCGAAGAGCGAAGTGTATATCGCGAGCGAGGAAGGGACTCAAAGAAAAAATATATTTTTGCAAAAATTGAGATGCTCCTCAGAATTCCACCCTTAAATCCTGTCAATCCGTTACATCCGGTACAAAATTCTTTGCCGAAATTCGTTCCAAATCGGGAATTGTCCTTCAGAAAGAAGCCGTTGAGTGTCTCGCAAAGGTAGAATTAGCGCGTAGAAGTTATTTGACACAGCGGAGGTACCGACAAGATGCTTGCATACATTCTGGCGTTGGCGGTCGGTCTGGGCAGCTTTAGTATTTACATGGCGGCCTTCTTTTTTCCAGAGGTTCACCGGAAAAGTGATTTTACCTGGAGCGGGGTAGGACTTTTTTATGCGTTAATTTTATGGACTTGTGCGGGGCGAATTACTGGTGCTCTCCTGCTTGGTCAAATGGCGGGTGTGGCTCTGCTGGGCTGGTTTGCCTGGGAAACTCTGACTTTGCGCCGGCAGGTGACGCCGGTGGCTCAGCAAACGCCGATTCCTCAGGCGGCGAATTTGGCCGGGGCGATGGGCGGGCCTTTATCCGGTTTGTTTGGTAAGAAACCTGAACCCGCAGCTAAAAAACCGAAGTTTGTTCGATCGCCCAAACCAAAAGCTGATGCTGTTCCAGCACCTGCGAATCAGGGCCAGGCAAAGGTAGAAGCACAACCGGCGACTGGGCAAATCGCTGAGATTATTCCCGAAAGCATTCCCGAAAGCATTCCCGAAAGCATTCCCGAAAGTGCGATCGGCCCTGACTTAAAAACTCCCGACTCAAAAGCACCCGCAATTACAGAAATACCGGTGTTTTCGGTTGACAATGCTCCTGCTGAGACTTCACCAGCCCCAGCAGAATTAGCCAGCAACTTCACTCCTTTGCCTTCACCTCTAGAATTTTCAGAAATTGCGGCTGCACCAACGGTAGAGCCAGCAGAGGCTCAGCCAGAAGCCAAAAAGCAGGCTGATGATGATGACGATGATGATGATTTTGACCAGATGTGGAGATCGAGGGCTAAAGAGTCCCAGTCTGATGCTACAACGGCGGCCCCAACGGCGACAGCAACCGCAACCGCAGCCCCAACGGCAAACCCAACTCCTGCCAAAACAGCTAAAAAATCAGGCGGTTTCGGAAGTCTGTTTGGCAATCTCAAAAATAGTCTCGGCGGTATGTTGGGACGGGGTGCGGCTAAAAACAAGCCTGATGCAAATACTCCGGTGACAAAGCCGAAAGTGGCACCTGAGTCGATCGCACCTGAATCTCCTGAATCTAAGGTAACGACAATTCCTGCACCGGATATCGACCAGATTCTCGAATCAGAATTAGCCGAAGCTGCTGCCGAAGTGGCATCCGAAACCAGCGAAGCAGTGGCGTTTCCCACCGATGTGGAAGCAATGGCCGAGTTGATAGCAACAGAAACTGCGGCGAATTCTGCCAAAATAGGGGAAAGTTCGATTTTAGACGACGGATCGCCGGCACAAAGCCAAACAGATCCGTTGGCTCAAGAAACACCTGCGGATGCGGTTGGTGAACCCAAAGCAGCAGCAGGCGTAACGGAAGCAGAAGCTCCTGCTGTATCTCTAGAAATGACTGTGGTGGAAATCGTTTCAGCACCGCCTGTAGAGATAGAAGTACCGGGAGAACCAGGGTTGAGCGTTCAGGTAGAAACGGTTTCAGTATCAACAATCTCGATCGAATCCACAGAAGAAAAACCCTCGTCTGACGGAGCGCAACCGGATTTAGTTGAACAGGCCAAACCAGCCACTGAATCGAAGTCTGAGAATGTATCCGGCGAAGATAGGCCGTCATCTTGAGACAAAAAGCAAAAGGTAGAAACCAGAATTGTTTTAATTCTGTCTTCTACCTTCTTCTGTCTTCCTTCTTCCTTTTAGGACTTAGGTGCGGGTGGCGACAAATGTGGTTTTCCCTCAAAACCAATTCGTTGTCACCCCTAGAGCCAATAAAAAAACCATTTATTTGGTCAAATTTTGTAAGCTATAAATCCTAGATTTTAAATTTTTCCTTGTTCCTTATTCCTTTTAAATTTTTCGTTGTTCCTGTTTGCTTCGGTCAACCGTCAACTATCAACTATCAACCGTCAACCGTCAACCGTCAACCGTCAACCGTCAACCGTCAACTACCAACTGTCAACCGTCAACTGTTTTTACATTCTAAATTAATATTATGAAAGCAATTATGGTCGTGGGAACAACATCTCACGCAGGAAAATCTTTACTGGTTGCAGCATTGTGTCGAATCTTTTCTCGGCGAGGCTGGCGGGTAACTCCGTTTAAAGGTCAGAATATGGCACTGAATTCCTATGTCACAGCCGCCGGCGGAGAGATTGGCTATGCTCAAGCAGTGCAAGCTTGGGCTGCGGGCATCGCACCTTGGGTAGAAATGAATCCGATTTTGCTCAAGCCGCAAGGAGATATGACTTCTCAATTGATTGTCAAGGGCAGGGCGATCGCAAATGTGCGAGCATCTCAATATTACGAGCAGTATTTCGATCTCGGCTGGCAAGTGATTCGGGAATCTTTAGAATTTCTCGGTCAAGAATTTGACATGATTGTGTGCGAAGGAGCAGGAAGTCCAGCAGAAATCAATCTCAAACACCGCGATTTAACTAATATGCGGGTAGCAAAACATCTGAATGCTCGGACTTTGCTAGTAGTTGATATCGATCGCGGTGGCGCTTTTGCTCACATTATCGGTACTTTGGAATTGCTCGATCCTGACGAACGCGCTTTAATTAAAGGATTCATTATTAATAAGTTCCGAGGCCAAAAATCGATTTTAGATCCGGGCTTGACTTGGCTGGAAGAAAGGACGGGAATCCCCGTAGTTGGGGTGATTCCTTGGATAGATGAAGTGTTTCCCTCGGAAGATTCCCTCGATTTACTCGATCGGCGTTCTCCCAATTCTCAAACCGACTTGAATATTTCTGTCATCCGGCTGCCCCGAATTTCCAATTTTACCGACTTTGACCCCCTGGAATCGGAAACCACTGTCACTGTCAAATATATCAGCCCCAAAGACCCGTTAGGCCATCCAGACGCGGTGATTTTACCAGGCTCTAAAACTACAATTTCAGATTTGCAGGTGCTGCGTCAAACAGGCATGGCAGAAGCGATTAAAAATTACTTAGTAGCTGGCGGTACAGTGATGGGAGTTTGTGGTGGCTTTCAGATGCTGGGAGAAAGTATTACTGATAGAGAAGGCCTTGAGGGAGAAAAGGGAGAGTTCAAAGGATTGGGGTTATTGCCTTTGAAAACTGCGATCGCACCAAACAAAATTGCCCGCCAGCGGATCGTAACATCTAACTATCCTCAACCGGGTTTACCAGTTTCCGGTTACGAAATTCATCAAGGAAGAACCCAGATGATAGAGTCAGATTTGACTCAACCGTTATTTGACGATCCAACTTTAGGAATTGTCAACACTTCTCAATCAGTTTGGGGGACGTACCTGCACGGCATATTTGACAATGGAGCTTGGCGGCGGGCTTGGTTAAATCACTTGCGCCAACAGCGGGGACTCCGTGCATTGCCCACAGGTATTCCGAATTACCGAGAACATAGAGAAACTCTATTAGAAACTCTAGCAGATACAGTGGAAAAGCATTTGGATATCAAGCATATTTTAGGTTAGTTGACAGTTGACAGTTGACAGTTGACAGTTGACAGTTGACAGTTGACAGTTGACAGTTGACAGTTGACAGTTGACAGTTGACAGTTGACAGTTGACAGTTGACAGTTGACAGTTGTTTGTTAGAGCGGAGGTTATAATTTAAATGACAAAAATTTGTTTTTTACCAATCGTAGGGTGCGTCGCCATGAAAAAAACCTAACTAAGTACCAAAAATCTCAGAGCGACGCACCTGTGGTTGATAGTTCTTATCAATAAACCTCAATTTTTTTGAGAGCAAAACTTGGTAAAAAATGTGTTATGGCCTTTCTCAAAAAGATGAGGTATGACTGACAGCTTATATAACCACTTAAAATAAGAGGGCTAAAGCCCAACAACGTACCCCATCTTTCTGAGAACCGCTATATCAAAAGGAAAAATTAAATGATAAAGATTGTTTTTTTGCCAGATAATGTGACAGTCGAAGCAGAAGCGGGAGAGCTTTTGCTAGATGTAGCCAAACGTGCAGGGGTTTCTATTCCTACTGGTTGTATGATGGGTTCTTGTCATGCTTGTGAAGTAGAAATTGATGACGGGGAGGCGATTTGTGCTTGTATTTCCGGCATACCTTCGGGGAAAAAGCAAGTTACAATTAATGTGTATGTCGATCCGACTTGGTAATCGATATATTTTTTAATGGCATCTTTGTATGAGCGATCGACAATTTAAGCCCTGTCCCATCTGTTCCATCCCATCGCCATATTGGGATCGATATCCCCGTCTAGTATGTTCGACTTGCCGTAGCAAAGCCTGTGACAGTCAAGGGCGCAAGGTACAATTTTTTAACAACTCCATGGATGGAGGTGTTGAGGCTGTCGTAGTGGATACTCAAGAAGAGTATCCCAGCCAGCTTTGCTATATTGAAGGGGTCAAGTGTTGGGCCGAGGAAGGGAGATATGGCGGTATTGCGATCGAGGTGTGCGATTGATTGATACGCCGTTGTTTCTGACTGCCTTGTAATTGTCAAGTAGGGTGTGTTAATGTGCAGAAATGCGATCGCACTTTTAAATATTTCAATCGTCACCCACAGATTCGTTCGTAGTGCGGACTTAAGTCCGCATTTCTGAGGACTAAAGTCCTCACTACAAACTAATCTTATCGGTTCGTAGTGCGGACTTTAGTCCGCAGAAAGAAGGACTAAAGTCCTCACTATAGCATTTATCAGAAAGATGAGGTATGAATGTAAATGGAGTTTTTGATGCGACCTCGCTTACTATATAATCACTCTCAGAGGGCTGAAGCCCAACAACGTACCTTACCTATTTGAGAAAGGCTATACTAACCGACTACTACTTAATTATTTTTGCCATTCTTGCTGTTTTTTGCGAGCAGATTGCAGCCATTTTTGAGATTCGGGATAAACAGTTGTCCCAGGTTTGACAGATTCTAATTGATTGATAATCTGTTGCAATTGGCTGAGGGCGTAACCAGGATTTTGACTGGGAGAATTTACATTATTTTGCAAGTTAGCAAACAAACTTTTAGCTTCTTGTAAAGCTTTGGCAGAATCTTTTTCTGCTTGGACTCTAATCTGGGAAATTCCTAAATTTTTCTGGTATTGGGCGAGTTTGGTTTGAGCATCGAGATAGCCCGGGTTATCGACAGGAATCATTTTCAGTCGGTTAATTGCTTCTTCCCACAATCCTGCTATTTGTTCCCACTGTGCGGCTGGATGTGGCGGTTTTTGGGAGGCGACGGCGGCAGAAAAAGCAAATTCTTTGGCTGCTTCAATTAAGTTGTCGGCGTGTACCGAACCGGTGGCGATTCCTCCCATTGCTTGAAAATCTCTCTGCGCTGCTTGGAGTTTTTTCTTAGCAGTTTCTCCGGCGAGGGTTTCGGCGGGAATTTGATTGAGTTTATCGATCGCACTTTGCCAATTTCCAGTCGCTTTTTGCCTGTCGGCGGCAGTTTTCGCTTGCTGGTACTGCTGTTTTGCGGCGTCGAGAGTTTGTTCGACTTGATTTAACTCAGCAAAAGCATTTTTTTGCTGAAAAATTTGAGCATCCATCCGCCCGATATTTTTGCGGGCGGCTTGAAATTCATCCACTGTAAAGCGCCAAGTGCAGCCGGAAAAAGAGCAATAAGTTTTTGGATAGTAGCCGAGGAACCACACCGGCAAAGCATCGAGGTGTTTTTGAGCTTGTTTTACTTTCGTGTCGCCATATTCAAAATCTGCCGCAGCCGTAGCTTTGTTAACCAGTTGATCGGATTGTTCCACGAGGGCGATCGCCTGTCGGTAATTGTAATCCATACTAATAAAGCTAGGCAGCAGCAGGATCGGCATAGTGTTCGCCACGGGCCACCGAATCATCGGGAAAGGCAGGTTAATCAGCCAAATTATCCCCCCTGCGCCACCCAGCAAACCGCCAACCCAGATGATTTTATCAAACAATCCGGGCGCGCGGTTGGCTTTGACAGCAGCTTTGAGAGCTTCTTCGCTGAATGTGGGAAATTCGTCTTTGAAAGTATCGCGGATTTCTTCTCTGGATGCGAAAGTGCCGTTTTGCGATCGCAATTTCTCCAGCCGCTTCATCACCATCTTGCGGTAAACCCCACCCGCTAGAGCATCATCAGCCGCGCACTTGTCAACTTCCGCCCGTAAAATGTCAAAAGCTCGATCGGTAAGACGCCCCATAAAACTCACCTTAATGTTGCAAGGAGGCTCCCGCTATAACGAAGTTTAGCAGCGAGAGGAATTACAACCAGTATAAAACGTGCGACAGCACAACGGCGATAATTAAGCTATTCTCATAGAAGTGAGTTTTTGGTGAGATGAAACAAGTCCTGACCTTAGTTGTAAAGTTTCAAGCCAGTACCGAACAGCAACAATTGTTCTCCCAGATGGCTGATGCTTTTGCGTCGGCTTGTAACTGGATTAATCAAAATGTTAATCCTAACCTAACCAACAAAAACTCAATCCAAGCTGTCTGCTACAAAGACGTAAAAGACCAGTTTGGACTAACAGCTAACCATGTAGTTAGAGCTTGCGCTAGAGTCGGAGCTAACCGTCTGACAGCTCTTCAGAAAGGGAAAAAGGTTAAGAGCTTTAAACCAACTAGCTTTGATTGCGATGCCAGAACTTTTCGATTTATCGAAGAAAATTGGACTGTTAGCATTAGCACCACAGGAAAACGATTAATTTCTCCAATCAGAGCTAGTAACTACCATCGCGGTAAATTAGCTGGGCAAAACCCTACTTCGGCTCAAGTTTGTCTGCATAAGGATGGTTGCTGGTATGTCCACATTCAGCTCAAATCTGAAACTCCAAATACTCAAAAGACAACTAACGCTATCGGTGTTGATTTTGGAAGGCGTGATATTGCTGTAACTAGCACAGGTAAATCGTGGTCAGGGAGAGGGATTCAACAGACTAGAGATAAATACAGTCGTGTTCGAGCTTCTTTGCAGAAAAAGGCATCTCAAGGCACAAGGTCTACTAGACGTAGGGCTAGGCAGATTTTGAAACGGCTAGGAGGTCGCGAAAGAAGATACCAAACATGGATCAACCACAACATTAGCAAAGCGATCGTTCTTGAAGCCAAAGAAACTCAATCCTTTGTTTCTATCGAAGATTTAATAGGTATCCGCGAACGGACTAACTCTAAACCTAGAAATAAGACTGAACGAAGACGCAGTAATTCATGGGCTTTTTATCAGTTAAGAACGTTTCTCGAATACAAAGGAATTTGCGAAGGGATTGAGGTTGTAGCGGTCAATCCAGCCTATACAAGCCAGAGTTGCCATTGTTGTCTGCACATCGGTGTCAGAACCGAGAAAAAATTCAAGTGTAGCAATCAAGTCTGTGGTTGGGTTGGGGATGCCGATGTTAATGGTTCAAAAATGATTGCTCTTGTTGGGCTGAGTGTAAGCCAGCCTAGAGGTTCTGAGTTGTTGTCTTGTGCAGTAACTCAAGGGCTACCAAAAGCCCACACTATAGCGTTAGCTTAGTGTGAGTAGTTTACCTATTCCCTATTTAATTATTCTACAGGCTGCTAGCCGAGATAATTGTTAAAATATATAAAGCCCAAATCAAATCATCAAAATTAACCTCATGCCAACTGCTTTAATCACCGGTGCTTCAGGCGGAATAGGCGCAGCCTTTGCCATCGAATTAGCCCAACGCCAGCACAATCTAATCTTGGTAGCTCGTTCCGAAGCGAAATTGCAGCAGCTAGCGGCTCAACTGCAACAGGAATTCAATATTTTGGTCGAAATTATCGTTCAAGATTTGACTGCGCCAGGAGCCACAACTGCTGTATTTGATGCGGTTGTTAAAAAAGGTTGGACGGTTGATTTGCTGGTGAACAATGCGGGTTGTGGAGATTATGGCGCTTTTGCCGATCGCCCTTTAGCAAAACAAGTAGGAATGGTGCAACTGAATATTGTAGCGTTAGTTGAGCTATCGCACTTATTTTTGTCGGGAATGCGGGAGAGAAAATCGGGAAGTATCATCAATGTTGCTTCTATTGCAGCCTTTCAACCGATGCCGTACCTATCAATTTACGCCGCAACTAAAGCTTTTGTGTTAAGTTTCAGCGAGGCAATTTGGGCGGAAAACAAAGATTTAGGAATTCGGGTTTTAGCACTTTGTGCGGGCCCTACAGAATCCGATTTTTTTAAAGCAGCAGAATTTCCGGCATCCCTAGCATCTAGCAGCGGGCAAAAACTCGTCCCCGCTGATGAAGTAGTGCGAGATGCACTCAAAGCTTTAGAGAAAAATCAGTCCAATGTCGTGACGGGCGGATTCCCGAATCCTCTAATCGTAAATATGCCCCGATTTATGCCGCGAGAACTTGTGGTGAACTCGATAGCCAAGCTATTTCGGCGCTAACAATTTGCAGTTAAGTTAAGTCCGCCCGTAACTCAAGTTCCGGGCTAATAGCGAAAGTCGCTTGAAACCGACTGGATAGCTAGATTAAATAATCGCAAATTTCCTATCCCATTCGGTCAATTGCTCGCAATACAAAAGGTTTGTAGTGAGGACTTTAGTCCTCAGACAAATTAGGTATGTAGTTGCGCTTCAGCGCTCTTTCCTAATATTATAAAGAGCGCTGAAGCGCAACTACGTACCTTGGCCGAAGCTTGAGCGATACTTTTAGTAGTTTTATATATCCTATCCCAACAATAAATTAACCCTGGACTTTCGCTGTGAGACAGGGGTTTTTAACCCCTGTCTGACTCCAGCACTTACCCGCATCTCAATTCCCAATTCTCCGAATTACAAGTATCGAGTTAACTGCACTCGATAGCGTTCTTTTTTAGTAATCATAACTTCCCCAATTTCCAATCTTCCCTTACCAGTAACAGCGATTAAATCTCCCGACTTAACGTTATAACTAGCTTGGGTGATGTCTTTCCAATTAACTCGCACGTCACCTCTGTCAATGAATTCAACCATTTTGCTGCGAGACATGGCGAATCCAGCAGAAGCCACAGCATCCAATCTCATCGATGCTTCAACGGTTGTCATTTCTTTCTTTTTCGGTTCTCTAATTTTTAGTTCGCTTAACTCAATGCGCCGAGTTTTAACGGGAACCGATCGCACTTGCTGCAAACTCATCTCCAGATACTCTACCATTTCGGGCATGACGATCGCCTGCGCGCCCCGTTCCCCCAAGACAATCACATCGCCGGTTTTCTCGCGGACAATTCCCGTACCCAGCATTGCGCCTAAGAAGTCGCGGTGACTGGCGGTGTCAAACAAGAAATTGCCGGCTATCTCCACCGCAGCCACGCTAACACTCCCAGAGTCGATCGGGATTTCCGATCGGGCGATCGCAATTCTCTGCCTTTCACCCTGGGGATAGCCGCCCCAAGCCACCAATTCCACATCAGTCAAGCGCTTAAATACCGTCAGAGTGTCCGCCAACTCCGGCGGCGACAGAAAATCAGTCAGAGTAACTTCCCAAGTTTTAATTGCTTGTTCAGCTTGGTCTAATGCCCGCGCCACACATTCGCGGTTTTCGATGCCTTTTAACAGTTCTTCTTTTTGTAACATCAGTCAATTTTAGATTCTAATTTGAAATTGCCTTCATGTTGCTGTAGTAACTCAAAAGTCTACTTCTTTAACAGTCCCACTACTTTAATTATAGTCTAAGATCGTCAAATAATACCAAGCATCAAAAATTGTTGCTACGTTTAATAACCGTAGCAACAATTAGCTGTTATTGCCTGAACTCCCCGCCGGACACGGCAGCGCCGTTTCCCGACAGGTGAGATTCTTTAATTAACGAAGAATGGCGGTTGAAAAACCCGGTTGATGCGTCCAGGAATGTCAGCAATTAGGCATGAACCATTAGATATTGACCGTTGCCGTTATATTCACCATCGCAACTGGCGAAATTAGCAACAAACCAAATCAAGTAAAACCGCCAGATTCTGCGGAATTTGGCATAGTCGATGCCGTAGTCTAAATCTTTGACTATCGGCTGAGAGTCATCAAAGTTTTTCAGCCAGTTAGCAAAGGTTGTAGAGTAATTGTAACCGTTGAGATACCATTGTTTGATGGTTTTGAGGTCTTTGTTGTGGCTGGGAACGGCATCGTATTTCCAGTAACGGCCGTGGGGGAAAATGTATTTGTGGGTGAAAACGCTGGAGATGTTGTTAGGAGTACGAACGGTGATGATGTGAATGAATGCGCGGCCGTTATCTTTGAGGAAAGAGGCGAGCTTTTGGAAAGCTTTGGTTAAATTACCGACATGACAAAAAACTCCGATCGAGAGAATTTTGTCAAATTTGGTATCGAATTGGGCGTCGTTCAAATCGCCTTCAAATAGAGTGAATCGACCTGAACTAAGGTAGCTGTCGGGATCTTGCATCCTGTGACGCATATATTCGCATTGATGGTGGCTGAGATTAATGCCAGTAAACTGGACATTGGGGAATTTGGAAAGAATGTAATTGGGAACGCAGCCCCAACCGCAGCCAAAGTCTAAAATGCGATCGCCATCCTGAATCTCTAGTTTCTCAATTACATCATCAATCATCTGAATTTGGGATTGTTCGAGGTTGGCTGCTCCTTTTTCCCACAATCCCATGCTGTATTTCGGATAAATCAGTTTGCTCTCGCCTAACATGGGATTCAGCATAGCTTGAGGCAAGTCGTACTGAATTTTCATTAAATCTCGCGGGCTTTCGGCTGTATGCTCTGTTTCTTTGAGTACCCATTCGTAGGGTGCGAGCAGAGAGGGAAAATACTTAAAAAAGACGGGCATACAGGTATCAAAAAGACTTCGCAATACAGAATCCGGTACTTCTAAGCCGTTGATATAAGACTCTGCTACTGCCATTTGCACCGCGTTAACTGCACTGACTGCGACGCGGGTTGCTCGATAGGCGATCGGGCTTTTGAGATGGATATTTCCCACCAGCGGGATGTGCTGTTCGATGTTTTGTAGGGCTGTTGATGAACTCATGGTTATACGGGTTTTAAAGATGCTGCTATTCTATCTCAAGCAAATTTGCTGGCGGTTAGAGAACCCAACAGCTAAAACTATTGCCAAGTATGGTTTGCATAGCAAAAATCTACAAACCTATCAAAATATCGGGGGGGTGAAGGAGATTCGATAACGGATTTAAAGGGTTTTGAGCTATCATAAATTTATTAAGAATTATGTCAGTTAATTTAAAATTTTAGATGGGAGATTTGAGACTAATTCCACAGACTTTAATGAAGCTTGAATTGAGGTGTTTTGAGGGTGCGATCGCCGATTTAAAGCTGAGTTTGTTTGGCGGTTGAGTGGACGGCACGAGAAGCTAATGCCGATCGCCATTTATACTGAAGGAATCAGGCAATGCAGAAAAAATGTCGAAAAACCGGGTTTGCATAGAGAGTCGTTGCAATAACAGATGTCCGCTTCATGCCTCGCTACTTAGTTAGAAACGCCACATATGCCACAGATTCACTATCTGCCGGACGATCGCGCGATCGAGATAGACGACGACGATATAATTCTGGAAGCTTCCCTGCGTGCAGGTATTCCCCACACCCACGCCTGTGGTGGTAGTGCGCGGTGTTCGACTTGTCGCGTCTTGATAGTCGAAGGTTTGGAATTTTGCTCGCCCCGCAATTCCGCGGAAGATGAGCTCGCGAACAAACTGCGCCTAGATCCCGAAATTAGGCTGGCGTGTCAGACACAGGTTGCGGGCGGGAAGGTGATTTTGCGCCGTCTGGCGATCGATTCTGAAGACTTAGAAACCTTTAACGACGAAATCGCCGGAAACTTCATTTCTGCACCTGTGGGCCAAGAAAAAAAAATAGCAATTTTGTTTGCCGATATTCGAGGGTTTACCGCCTTTGCAGAATCGCTGTTACCCTATGATGTAATTTATATTTTAAATCGCTATTTCCAAAAAATGGGTTATGCGATCAACCGCAACGGCGGGATGATTAATAATTATATGGGCGACGGTTTTATGGCGCTGTTTGGGTTAGAAAACTCAGAGAAGGCAGCGGAACAAGCGGTGAGGGCTGGGGTGGAGATGCTGGAGGAATTGGACAAACTAAATCCTTATTTTGAGACTTTATACCATCACCGGTTGCGGATTGGGATTGGGATTCACTGCGGTTTGGCGGTTGTGGGGAATCTGGGGGCCCAGAAAAATCAGACGGTAACGGCGATCGGGGATGCGGTAAATTTTGCCAGCCGGATTGAAGCTGCAAACAAGCAAGTAGGAACAAGTTTGCTGATTTCTGAGGAAACTTATGAGGAAGTGAAGGATTTGGCGATCGTCAATCAATGCGTATCAGTTAAAATTCCCGGAAAGAGCGGCGAATATCCGCTTTACGAAGTTGTCGGAATGCCGCCGCTACCAGTAGAAATTGAGGAGATTTCCCAGGTTAAGAAAAGTTCAGTTTTGCAGCGCATTTTCAAGAGTTTAATGGGTTTATTGGCTGCGGTACGGAATTGGGCTCGGAAAATATTTAGATTGTGAAACTTAGATTGCGATCGGCATATAGCGGTTCTTAAAAAAGTGAGGTACGTTGTGAGGTACGTTGTTGGGCTTCAGCCCTCTGAGTTTAAGGGTTATATAAGCTGTCAATTATACCTCATCTTTTTGAGAAATGCTATACATCGGTAATCCTTTACCTACCTGTTATTGTGTTGTAAAAAAATGGTTTGTAAAAAAATTAGATGCTCCCGGAGCGCTGAAGCGCAACTACGTACCTTTCGGAGCGCTTTCATCGCAACTACGTACCTGGAAGGTTTACTGATAACCAGCTTACAGGTATTTGAGATAAAATCATAACCGCAGATATCTGCGGTTATAAAATCAAATCTTAAGCCATCACCATGCCACCATCGACATTAAAAACTTGCCCGGTAATATAGGCCGCCGCCGCATCCGCCGCCAAAAACTTCACCATCCCCGCAACTTCGTCAACTTCGCCGTATCTTCCCAGCGGAATGTACTTCAAAATCTCGTCAGATTTGACATCCTTGGTCATATCTGTGGTAATAAAACCCGGTGCAACTGCATTTACCGTAATCGCACGACTTGCTAACTCTTTTGCCACAGTTTTTGTAAATCCAATTACTCCAGCCTTCGCCGCACTGTAATTAGCTTGTCCGGGATTTCCCATTTGACCGGCAACCGAAGCAATATTAATAATTCGGCCGCTGCGCTGTTTCAACATGATTTTACTAGCAGCTTTCGTACACAAAAATACGCCGGTGAGATTCAAATCAATCACTGCTTGCCAATCTTCCAGTTTCATCCGCAGCAGCAATGTATCGCGGGTGATGCCGGCATTGTTCACCAAAATGTCAATTCGTCCCCATTTTTCCATGACATTGCTGACGAGTGCATCCACTTGGTCAGTTTTAGAGACATCCGCCCCAAGGGCCACAGCTTCTCCGCCTGCTGCGATGATTTCTGCTACGGCCTCATCAGCCGCAGCGCTGGAACTCGCATAGTTAACGGCGACTTTAGCGCCCTCTGCTGCTAAGCTTAGAGCGATCGCGCGCCCGATTCCCCGCGATGCACCGGTGACAACTGCAACTTGACCCCGCAATCGTTGATATGTCTCTGGCAATAATTCCATAATTCTGTCCTCAAAATCTATGCTCACAGAATTCTGCACTAAAATCGATCCAGAACCAAAAAAATTTATACTGACTTACTCAGTTCAGTTTTGAGTATTAGTGTCAACCAACACGTCAAATCTAGTGCCGGTCTACTGTCTGACGATTAAGGCCTAGATCCCCCTAGCCGAGGGCGGGCACGGGGGCACCGCCCCTACAGAAGAGGGGAACCGGAGGTGCTCAAAGTCCCCCTTCTTAAGGGGGATTTAGGGGGATCGAGACTCGATTAAAAGCGAGATTTCTCAAGGTTTTTAGTCTTAATTTGACACTAATTGAGTTGTCGCAATTCCCTACTCGTTAACCCTTCGGGTATAATGGGCGTCCCTTTACCACATTTTTAAGATGGCAGTTCAAAAACAGTTCAACAGTTTTGAAGAGTTACTATCAAGCTCCGACTTGCCTGTACTGGTAGATTTTTATGCTACTTGGTGCGGGCCTTGTCAGATGATGGTGCCGATTTTGGAGCAGGTGAGCGGTCAGACCAAAGATAAGCTCATGGTTGTTAAGATTGATACGGATAAGTACGAGCAGTTGGCGTCGCAGTTTCACATTTATGCTTTGCCGACTTTGGTGCTGTTCAAAAATGGTGTTGAGGTCGATCGCATTGAGGGAGTATTGCAGCCGGCGCAGTTGATCGATCGACTGCAACCTCATTTGTAGGTTGGTAGTCAGGACTTCACTTTTATCTGAAAGGACTAAAGTCCTTACTACCAACGAGGAAGTTAGGTTCGTAGTAAGGACTTTAGTCCTCTTTTGGAAGGACTAAAGTCCTCACTACAAACCAATTTTGCATTTTTGTCTTATGAAAACTCCCAGTCACGCGATTATCAATCTAGCTATTCTGGGTAAACCGCAACAGCCGGAATTTAATCTGATTATTGCGATCGGCGGAATCTTACCCGATATCCCGATATTTTTATTTTACTTTTGGGCGAAGTACATTGCTCGCTTGCCGGAAGCCAAAATCTGGTCGGAAGCATACTATGAGCCTTTAAACCAAAATATTGTTGCTTTGTTTCATTCAATTCCCCTGGCGGTTATTGGTTGGTTAATTGCTTATTACTTGGGCTGGCAAAATCTGCAATTTCTGTTTTTGAGTATGATTTTGCACTCTTTGGGGGATTTGCCTGTACATAATGATGATGCTCACAGGCACTTTTTTCCGTTCAGCAATTACCGTTTTATCAGCCCGATTTCTTATTGGGATCCAAATCACTACGGCTCAATTGTTTCTTTTATTGAAATGTTGTTAGTGCTGCTGTCAACTTACCGCGTTTTTGGTTTTGTTCACTCTTCTATTGGTAAAGGATTGTTGATTTTGGTGAATAGTTTTTATTTAATCGGCTCTGTCTCTTTTTATGTTCGTTCTCTAATATCATCTGCTGTCGAGCGACAGCGATAAAATTGGTTTGTAGTGAGGACTTTAGTCCTCTTTCGTGTTCTGAAGAAGGACTAAAGTCTTTACTGCAAACTTAATATAATTTCTATATCTTAATTATTCTGCTGCAATTACTTACTATCTTACCCAACTTCTGTAAGGTGCGTCAGCCAATATCTGATTGCTTGTGAATTGAATTATCCTAAGTGACGCACCCTACAAATTACTACAAACTTTGAAGAAGGACTAAAGTCCTTACTACGAACCTTCCCAATTATTAACTGCGCCGAATGTTAAAACAGCACCAATCTTCGCGCTTCCACAGAGTAGCGACAATCCAACCGTGTTGTTCGAGAGTGTCTGCAATTGGTTTGGCTTGTTCGAGTAAAATGCCGCTGAGAACTGCCCAAGTGCTCGGCTTGCTAATTGCAGTGAACTGCGGGATTAAATCAATGATTACTTCTGCTAAAATGTTGCACATCAAACCGTCGATCGGGCTGCCCGTCATTTCGATCAGCCGATCGACACTTCCGAGTTCTGCCACCAACTGCTGCGGGTTAATGCGGTTGAGTTGTCGGTTGCTGATGGTCGATCGCACTGCCAAAGGATCTGTATCCAAAGCATAAACTTTCGTGGCGCCCAACAACACCGCGCCGATCGACAAAATACCCGATCCGCAGCCGATATCAGCAACTACACATTCTTTGTCGTCAAAACCGAGGCGCATTTCCAGCGACTCCAGACAGAGTTGAGTCGTAGCGTGAGCACCCGTACCGAAAGCCACACCGGGATCTAAACGCAAGATTACCCGATCGGTATCAGTCGGTGGGGGCAGCCAAGCCGGATTAATTAAAAAGCGATCGCCCACTTCTTGAGGCTGCCACTGCTGCTTCCAAGTGCTCCCCCAGTCTTCATCCTCTATCAAATCCCACTGCATCGCAGGTAAGGGCAAACCCGCACACAAAGCATCTTGGCGCAGCCACAAAGACAGGGCGGCTAAATCCAACAATCCCGCTTGTTCCTCGGGCAAATAAGCCGACATCAGGCAGGAATTGCTTTTAATCTGAGTGGCAGTTCCCCGACAGTTAAACCGTTCCAGCCGCCAAAAGATGATATCTTCCAGCGCCGGATCGCAAAGAATTCTAATTTCCCACCAGCTATGTGCCATGACTATTTTAGATTTTAGATTTTAGATTTTAGATTCGCCCGTCAGGAACTGGATACTGGGAACTGAAGAGTGAGAAATGACGATTGACTAATAGAAAAATTCCAGCTTTTTTGCCAATTAACTTTGCCAATTAACAATGACCAATCACTTATTACCAATTATCAGTCCTTGCATCCAAAATCTAAACCCCCAAATCCTTTAAAGAGTTAGCGTCTAACGATTTTAGATTTTAGAGTTTAGAGTTTAGATTTGGAAACCTAAAATCTAAACTCTTTTAAATAGTTACCGTTTAACGATTTTAGATTTTAGATTGGGTTAACCTAAAATCTAAAATCCTTTAAATAGTTACCGTTTAATGATTTTAGATTTTAGATTGGGGAACCTAAAAAATCTAAAATCCTTTAAAGATTCACCGTGTAAGCATCCCGAATCCCAGGAACTTTCATAATTTCAGCCAATATACCCTCTGGCAGAGGGTCATCAAGGCTCAAAACCATCACTGCATCGCCTCGCACGATTTTACGGCCTACTTGCATACTGGCAATATTGACATTAAAACTGCCCAATTGGGAACCAATTTTGCCAATAATCCCCGGCATATCGCGGTGCAAGGTAAACAGCATATGGTGCGTCGGGCAAACGTTGACTGGGAAATCGTCAACGCTGGTAATCCGAATTTCGGTTTCGCCGAGGACTGCACCCGTGACTGTGTGTTCGCCGAGAGTTCCCTTTGCCGAGAGGCGCAGAGAGCCTGTGTAGTCGCGGATTGAGGCGTCTCTGGTTTCCACGACGCGAATTCCGCGTTCTTTGGCTTCAATGCTGGCGTTGACGTAGTTAACGCGCTCTCGCAGGGCTTGGGAGAGCAGGCCTTTGAGAGAGGCGACGACTACGGGCTGGCTTTGGTTGCTGGCCAATTCGCCTTGGAGTTGGACGTTGAGGTAATCGACTCGGCCTCCGGCTAGCTGGCTGACGAGGTTGCCGAGGGTTTCGGCGAGTTGCAGGTAGGGTTTGAGTTTTTCGATCGAATCTGGGAAGATTCCTGGTATGTTAACAGCCGATCGCGCCGGCAGTCCCAACAACACATCACGAATTTGTTCGGCAACATCGATCGCCACATTCACCTGAGCTTCAGCCGTAGAAGCTCCCAAGTGAGGCGTCAGCACGATGTTTTGCCCGACATTCCGCAATGGAGAATCAGCTTCCAGCGGCTCATGTTCGTAAACATCGATCGCTGCACCGGCGATTTGACCTGATTTGATAGCTTCTGCGAGGGCTGCTTCGTCGATGATGCCACCTCTGGCGCAGTTAATGATCCTGGCCGTGGGCTTCATCTTCGACAGCACCTCAGCGTTAATTAAGTGCAGAGTTTCCGGCGTTTTGGGGATGTGCAGGGTGATGTAGTCGGATTCGCGCATCAACAGTTCGAGCTCTACCAAGCGGCAGCCCAACTGTTCGGCTCTTTCAGTAGAGATGAAGGGATCGTAAGCGAGCAGTTTCATGCCCATTGCTTTGGCTGCGGTGGCGAGGTGGGAGCCGATTTTGCCCAAACCGACGATACCGAGGGTTTTTTTGTAAACTTCTACGCCGATAAAGCGGTTGCGCTCCCATTTACCGCCTTTGACGGAGGCGTTGGCTTCCGGGATGTGGCGGGACATCGATAGCATCATGGCGATCGCGTGTTCGGCTGCTGCGATCGTGTTGCCTTCGGGGGAGTTGACGACTACAATTCCTTTGCGGGTAGCGGCGGGGACATCGACATTATCTACGCCAACGCCCGCTCTACCGATGATTTTTAGTAGATTTCCGGCTTCAATGATTTCTTTGGTAACTTGGGTGCCAGAACGGATCATTAAAGCATCGTAATCTGGAATAATTCGCACGAGCTCTTCGGCTGAAAGCCCTGTGTTCACGTCAACTTGTGCGACTTGGGAGAGGATGTCAATACCGGCTTGGTCGATCGGATCGGATACTAGAACTTTAGGCATAGCAAGCAATTGAGTGCAATAGTAAAAATAGGCCGAGCGTTGGCGAGCTCAAAGTTGAGACTTATGACTTAGAGCAGAATCTAACAGCTCAGCTCAAGCTTGCCTTTGTGCAGTTTGAATTGTATCCGTATTCGGTCAAGGTCGGTCATTTTTGCTTGAAATATTTTACCTTTACGGGCGATCGTCCTGGGCGATCGTCTTAAAAACGCTCAATTGCTTAGCTAGCAAGTCTTTTCAGGCTATAATGAATTCCGGATATTGAAGCCTAACTATCAGGAATTATTTTGATGAATTATCTTATCGCCGTACTGCCCGATCGAATGCAAGCCGAAGCTGCCTATTGCGCCCTCGAAAAAGAAGGCTTACCCATGAAGCAAGTCAGCATTTTGGGACGGGGCTACAAAACTGCTGATGAATTTGGCTTAATCGACCCCAACCAGCAAGCAAAGAAACAAGCTAAACTCATGGCTGTTTGGCTGATACCGTTTGGCTTTATTGCCGGCGTTACTTTCAGCTTGATGACAGAGTTGAAGACTTTTGCATGGGCGGGCGAAATTGGCGATCACGCGATCGGCGGAGTGCTAGGTGCGATCGCAGCCGGAATGGGCAGCGTTTTTGTCGGCGGTGCGGGAGGAATGGCCTTTGGTAGCGGCGATGCTTTGCCCTATCGCAACCGTTTGAATGCGGGCAAATTTTTGATTGCAGTTAAAGGTACTGACGATTTAACCAATCAAGCTGCTAATATTTTGCAGCAATTTGAACCGGAAAATATGCAAGGTTATATAGAGAGTTAAGTTCCAAAATAGACGTGCAGAATGTGGCATCTATCAATCAAAGATTGATGCAATTTAAGCGGAGATGTGCGGATATGTCAGATTGTCGCTCTTTTCGTAAAAATGAAGTATGTTGTTGGGCTTTAGCCCTCTAAGGGGCGAAGCATTTCGGCAGTAAATCTCTGATTGTTACTCATAAATTATGTGCCGAAATGCGAGAACCCTTGCCAAAATCAGATGCACTTCAGGAGATCCGGCTTGTTAGGCGCATACTTTCCTATTTGTCACGGATCTCAGCAGGGCTAAAGCCCAACAACGTACCTTACAGATTTCAGCAGGGCTAAAGCCCAACAACGTACCTTACAGATAGATACCTTTATTTTCTTGAGTACGCTTGGACGGGACATCGTTTGTATAAACCTGGTTTCAGCTGCCGTCTGATGTTTTTCGGCTAATTCATGATACGATCGTCTCCTAAAGGTTGCGTTTGGTATGACCTATGAAAATCCTCCACGGGACTTGGATTCCTCAAACACAAGAGAATTTTATTCAAGCTGGAACGTTTTGTCTTTGGGTTGAAACCACTGAAAGGAAAAAACAGCCTGCTAAGGTTCATCCCCGACAATTGGAGACGGCACAGTTAACAGAGTTTCTAACGAAAGAAGCCGGGATTCAACTCGCACCAGCCAGCAATACAAGTGGGATGGGGCTAGAATACGCGATCGCCCATCGGTACTTTTTACTGCCCACTGCCGATAACCAGCCGCTACCATCTTTAGAGTTAGCGCGATATTTAGAGACAGAATTACCCGAAACATTTGAGTTGGAGTATTGGGAAGTCGATTGTGCAGTCATCGCTACCCACACTTTGACTAAAGTATTGAACGATTTGCATTTTTTGGCCCTCTACGATTTAGCAGAAGTTCAGTTTGGTTCAGATTTGCTGTTTTGGTATCACTACACCCAATTTTTTAAGCAAATTGTTCTGAAAGATCATTATATTCCGGCGTTGCGCTATCGAGAAATTGCTCCGATCGCGATCGCACCCATCGAAACATCCGAACCCGCCCAGAAAGCCACGCGCGGGCGCAAGAAAGCGGGTGAAACAAAAACAACCACAAAAACTCCAAAAACACCTGCCAAAATTCCACCCAGCTTTGATATTTATCCGGGATGGGAAATTGTCTCAGCACAGTACGAAACAGAGTTACAACGCTATGTTGAATGGATGCCTTTAGTTTGTGTGTCCGGTTTTCGGAAGATCCAGCTACAAGATACACCAAAGTTCTACGATCGCGAAATGTTGCTGCGTAATTTTTCAGAATGCGCGATCGCAGAAATTGTCACTCAAACTCCCATCCCAGCATCGTTTCAGATGAAGATTGAGGATTCTTTACTCGAAATCTGCTTTAACCAAACACAAAAAATTGCGCGAGTCAGCCTCGAACAATACCGGCAATGGCAAACCTGGCGCGATCGCATTACGCGCAATCAATCTGCTGACTCATTCTCCCTCTGCTTTCAATTACAATCCCCCGAAAACCCCGAACAGCCTTGGGTGTTAGAGTTTCAGGTGGCGGCAAAACAAGACCCATCTCTGCGGGTGCCGTTGCAGGATTATTGGCGATCGCGATCGACTCAACAAAAACAGTTGCAAACACAATTCGGCGACAACTTTGAACAACATCTGCTGACAAATCTCGGCTACGCTGCGCGCATTTATCCCCAACTTTGGCAGGGGCTAGAAACAGACAAACCCGCTAACATTTCCCTCAACGTAGATGATGCTTTTACCTTCCTCAGCGAGTCCGCTTGGGTATTAGAAGATGCTGGATATAAAGTGATTGTCCCCGCTTGGTGGACGCCGAAGGGACGGCAGCGGGCGAAGATTCGCCTGCAAGTCAAAGGAAAGGGCAGTAAAAGCGCTGCAATCAAAGGCAAGGGATTGTTTTCGGCAAATTCCTTGGTGGAATATCAGTATGAATTGGCGATCGGAGGCGAAAGAGTTAGCGAACAAGAATGGCAGGCGTTAGTTAATAGTAAAACGCCGTTAGTACAGTTCCGAGGACAATGGATGGAACTGGACAAAGATAAAATGCAGGAGATGCTGAATTTTTGGCAAAAACATCGCGAAGAGAATCCCGATGTCAGCTTGATTGACTTTATGAAGTTGACGGCAGAAGGAGAAGCTAGTGAAGATTTGGAGGTGGAGCGCGATCGCGCTTTATCGGATATGTTGGAGAAGCTGCACGACAAGAGTCGGCTAGAGTTGATTGCAGATCCAGTAAGCTTTCAAGGCAAACTCCGGGATTATCAAAAGCGCGGTGTTTCTTGGTTGAGCTATTTGGAAAGCCTTGGATTAAATGGCTGTCTTGCCGACGATATGGGTTTGGGTAAATCGGCGCAGGTAATTGCTAGATTGTTGCAGGAAAGAGAAGTTTTATCTACTACCAAAGAGACGGAACAAGGAACGGAAAAGAAGAGAAAAAAAGAGACAGCAAATGCAATTTTACCGACGCTGCTAATTGCGCCAACCTCCGTAGTTGGCAACTGGCAAAAGGAAATGGAAAAATTTGCTCCAGAATTGCGATCGCTGATTCACCACGGCCCTCAACGTTTGCAAGATGCCAAAGCATTTAAAGCTGCCGTCCAAGATTGTGATATGTTGATTACTTCCTTTACCTTGGCGCGCAAAGATGAGAAGCTGTTGAGCAGCGTAGCGTGGCATCGCGTGGTAATTGATGAAGCCCAGAATATTAAAAATCCGAAAGCCGCGCAAACCAAGGCGATTTTAAAGTTACCCGCTACCCATCGACTAGCATTGACTGGAACACCTGTCGAAAATCGCTTGTTGGATTTATGGTCAATTTTTAACTTCCTCAATCCCGGATATTTGGGAAAAGAGGCGCAGTTTCGGAAAATGTTTGAATTACCGATTCAAAAACATGGTAGTCGCACGCAATCAGCCGCGCTCAAAAAATTAGTAGAACCTTTTATCCTGCGCCGTCTGAAAACCGACAAGTCAATTATTCAGGATCTCCCCGACAAAGTTGAGCAAAAGCTCTACTGCAATCTCACCCGCGAGCAAGCTTCGCTTTATGAAGCCATTGTCAAAGAGATAGAGGAAGAAATTGACGCGGCTGAAGGCATGAAGCGCAAGGGGATGATTTTGGCAACGCTGCTGAAGTTAAAGCAAATTTGCAACCATCCCCGCCAGTTTTTGCAGGATGAAAGTGAGTTTACACCAGAGCGATCGCACAAACTGGAACGGCTGATCGAGATGATTGAGGAAGTCAAAGCCGAAGGTGAAAGTTTATTAGTATTTACGCAGTTTACAGAATTGGGAAGTGCGTTGGAAAAATACATCAAACAAACCCTACATTACAACACTTATTACATCCACGGCGGAACCAGTCGCGAAAAACGGGAACGGATGATTTCAGAGTTCCAAGATCCAGAATCAGAACCTTCGGTATTTATTCTATCACTGAAAGCCGGCGGTGTGGGAATTACCCTAACAAAAGCCAATCATGTATTCCATTTCGATCGCTGGTGGAATCCGGCGGTAGAAGATCAGGCAACGGATCGGGCGTTTCGGATCGGGCAGGAAAAAAATGTGTTCGTGCATAAGTTTGTAGCAATTGGCACTTTGGAAGAAAAGATTGACCAAATGATTGAGGACAAAAAGAAATTGGCAGGCTCAATTATTGGTGCTGATGAATCCTGGTTGACAGAGTTGGATAATGAGGCATTTAAGAATTTAATTAGGCTCAATAAAAATGCAGTTTTAGATTAGGAGAAAATCAAAAATATGCCACAATTTACTCGGACTTGGTGGGGCAACAAATTTATCGAGGCGCTGGAAAGATTTACCGATTCTGGGCGTCTCGGGCGGGGACGTTCCTATGCACGAAATGGTAAGGTAAAGAGCTTTAAAATGAATGATGGCTTAGTGATGGCAGAAGTCAGGGGTTCGGTGAATCCTTATTTTGGAGTTTATAAGGAGCCGCTGTACAAAACTAAAATTGAGTTTGAGCCGATTAGTCAGGCAAAGTGGCAAGTGGCGATCGCCCAAATGGCATCAAAAGCCAGCTTCATTTCCCGCCTGCTGCTCAACGAAATGCCCGACAACATTGAAAACGCTTTCTCACCCCTCGGATTGCACCTGTTACCCAGCAGCCGCGAGGACTTTAAAACCACTTGCTCTTGCCCAGACTATAGCAATCCCTGCAAACATATTGCGGGAGTCTATTATCTGGTGGCCGCCGAATTGGACAAAGATCCATTTTTGTTGTTTGAATTGCGCGGACTTTCTAAGGAAGTGCTGCACCGCGAATTAGCAAAAACGCCCTTGGGCTTGGCGCTTTCTGCCGAGTTAACGGCGGATTCAGTCGAGCCTGTGGCGGTGGATTCCTATTACACGCAGGCGATCGCCAATGAGGCGCCAACCGTCAGCCTGAGAGAGTTTTGGCACGGTGCGAAGCGGTTGCCGCAGACGATTGAGGTGGGCGTGCAAAGTGGCGTAAGTGCGATCGTGGTGAAGAAACAGGGAGATTTTCCGCCGTTTTGGCAGAAGGATGGTTCGTTTATTGAGGCGATGGAAGAGCTGTATATGCGGGTGAAAACGAAGAATAAACTGTAGGATTGCTGATTAACATCATGTCCGGTACCGCAATAAGCAAGGTTCGTAGTGCGGACTTCAGTCCGCATTTTAAGAGCGGACTGAAGTCCGCACTACGAACCATTTTTGTTAAGGTAATCGATCGGAAAAGATATGAATTAACTTCTACACAAAGACTCAAAGGCGCAAAAAGTTTGTTTTCGGCAACAACTAAAAAATGTACATTCATACTCCTGTTCAGCAGCGCCAAAATCTGTTACCTAATTTAGAGCGCGTGCCGGATAAGTTGCTGCAAAAAATTGGCAGCCGACAAGTCTGAACATGGCTCCGTATAGTTGGGATTTTGTGCAGCCTGTTTGCGATCGGTCACTAAAAAGCAAGCAGCCGTGAAATGCCTTTCCCGCACCATCTTCTGACAAAACAGTTCATAGCGTTTAGCATAGCTGGCCCCTCTAAACTCTGGCAGAACCGTGAAATGCGGTTCAGCAACCTGTACCGGGGTGTGCGAGGCAGGACAGTCTTCCAAAACAAACAGATATCCCAACCACGGTGGCGGAGGTGCTGCGCCAAACACCCCTTCCCGGTAAGCTGTCCAGATGTCGAGAGCAGCCCCCATCGCTTCTTCTGTGCGGTTGTTGAAGTTGTTGCCAAAGCTGCCAACCTGGCTCTTCAACTCGATGACTACTTTGAGTTGCCGTTTTTGAGGGTTTACCACCAAAAAGTCGTACATCTTCGTCGGGCCAAAGAACCCCGGTATAACGGTTAGGCTTTTTTTAACGTGGATATGGTTTTGAGGCACACCTGCAGCCAGCAAGAAATTAGTCAGCGTCAGGATGAAACCGTCCATCTGCTTGCCGCCTGTCACCGCACTGCGGTTCCCTTGGTCAATCTTGCCAGCTAGCACCTGGGCTTGTGCCTGGGCGATGCGGGTATCCCAGAAACCCTGCACCGCTTCCTGGAACACATCATTGGGGATAATGGGTGTCTGTCCAGTCATTGAGCAACCTCCCCCATCAATCCGTCATAGACTACGCGCAAGCCATACGTCTCCTGCATCCGTTTCAGCGCTAGCTGATGGTAAGTTGGCTCAACATCTACCCCGATACTGTTGCGCCCCCAGTTGGCGGCGGCGACGCAGGTTGTTCCTGTCCCCATAAATGGGTCAAGTACCGTGTCCCCAGCAAAAGAAAACATCCGCACCAGCCTTTCTGCTAGTTCCAAAGGATACGGGGCGGGGTGTTGCTTGGTGGAAGCGCCTTTGATATCCTGCCAAATTTGTTGAAACCACTGTCGGTGAAGAGTTTCCGGTATCACGGACAATACTCGTGCTGTCAGGCTGGGACTGCGGTAGCCGCCCGGTTTGCGCTGCATCAGGATAAATTCGATGTCGTTTTTGATGACGCCTCCGGGCTCGTAAGGTTTGCCGAGAAAACTGGTGCCGTTTCCTGCTGCTTCTAGAGAAGCATTGGCGATTTTGTACCAGATAATCGGTGCGAGGTTATCAAATCCCAAATGGCGACAGTGTTCCTGAATACTCGCGTGCAGGGGAAATACCATGTGCCTGCCAAAACGCCGGCGCGCAACACAGACATCGCCCACCACAATCACCAGCCGTCCGCCGGGGACTAAAACACGCCATATTTGCTGCCATACTCGATCGATCTCTTGCAAAAACTGTTCGTAGTCTGCTATTTCCCCAAGCTGGTTTGGGTTTTTAAGATATTCTTTTAAATTCCAGTACGGGGGCGATGTGACTACCAGATGCACGCTTTCATCGGGAATATCTGTCAAATTTCGGCTATCGCCCTGTAGCAGAGAATGGAAAGATGGCAAGCTTTGCACCCGATGCTGAATTTCCTCGATCAACGCTGCATTTTTGCTAATAGCAGGAATGGCACGCTGTTCGTCTGCTGCTAGTAATGCCGCTGCTTCCTCGGGTACAAGGCTTCGATCCTGTAGCGCTTGTTTCAACGGTTCGGCTGATTCGCGAGACCGAAACCGCGTTGAAATATTAACCTTGCTTAAACTCGAAGACTTCATACATTTGGTCGAATAATCACGTTCATCATATCAGCTTTACCAGCAATAAAAATTATCATATCCTGAATACAAACCAAACCTACTGTTGCAAAAATTATTTGAATTAGGATAAATTTCCCTTCGAGCTATGGATTTGAGTGCGCGATAAAGCTTGAGTCAGCATCTCAAAATCCCCGTGCTTGGAAATCTGCGACTCGTAGCAGCAACATAAGCCGAAACTGTCCGGAGCGCAATTACCTATCTGCGAACTATGATTGTATCAAGCTCTCTTCTACGGTTACAAAACTTAGTTCATCCCATCCTCGTTTTATAGTAATTTTTACCTATATTTTACTAAAAAACAAGGGTGAATTTTGATAATGGTAAAAATCATGAAACCTTCCCTTCCTCAAGACGATGCGAACAAACAACAGCGCAGCGATTACTTAAATCGCCAGCAACAAGATTACCAATTTGACTATAACAGTTTATCGCCTTTGGCATTATTGAAAACCGTGCCAGCGATCGAGAATTTTTCGAGCGATTATATTGGAGAACGGATATTAGCAACCTCTGAACTTGCTGTAAATATGTTGGCAGTCCGGGCGAGATCTTTTCTAGATCCTCTCGACGAGCTCCAAGACTATGAAGACTTCTTTCCTGTGATCCGGCTGCCTCAAGTTGCCAAGACTTACCAAACCGATCGCTCTTTTGCCGAACAGCGGTTGTCTGGGGCAAATCCGATGGTACTTCGTCTCTTAAGTGCCACCGACCCCCGGGCAGAAATCGTCACAAAACTCGACAGCAAGCAGCCATTATTGGAACTTGCCAGACTGTTACGGGAAAAAAGTATTTATATTGCCGACTACACAGGTACCGATCCAAACTATCGCGCACCTTCTCGAATTCAAGGAGGAACCTACGAAAAGGGCAGGAAATACTTGCCGAAACCCCGTGCTTTCTTCGCTTGGCGGTGGACTGGAGTGCGCGATCGCGGTGAACTGGTACCCATTGCGATCCAACTAGACCCCAAACCGGGCAGCCGTGTCTACACGCCGTCAGATCCGCCACTCAATTGGTTATTTGCCAAACTCTGCGTCCAAGTAGCAGATGCCAATCACCACGAAATGAGTTCGCATTTAGGTCGAACCCATCTAGTTATGGAACCAATTGCGATCGTCACAGCGCGACAGTTAGCTGAAAATCATCCCCTCAGCTTATTGCTCAAACCCCACTTTCGCTTCATGTTGACCAACAACAATCTCGCACGCACTCAGTTGATCGCCCCTGGAGGCCCCGTCGATGAGTTGCTGGCAGGAACCTTGCCAGAGACAATAGAGATCGGTAGAGAAGCCTGCACTAACTGGAGTCTGGATCAATTTGCCTTCCCAACGGAACTAAAAAATCGCGGAATGGACAACACAACTCAACTACCTCACTACCCTTACCGAGATGATGGATTGCTGCTGTGGAACGCGATTAAAACCTTTGTCTCCGGCTATCTCAAATACTTTTACCCGACAAAGCAGAAACTTACCGATGATACCGAACTGCAACGCTGGGCCCAAGAATTATCCTCCCAGACAGGAGGTAAAGTCAAAGGAATGCCACAGCGCATTGAGGATGTTCAACAATTGATTGATATTGTCACAACCGTGATTTTTACCTGCGGGCCCCAGCATTCTGCTGTGAATTATACCCAGCATCAATACATGAGTTTTGCTGCCAATATGCCTTTGGCTGCCTACCGCGATATTCCGGCAATTAACAAGTCAGAGATTCCCGAAGTAATTACGGAAATGAAAATTTTACAGTTGCTTCCGCCCTACAAAAAAACGGCCGAACAACTGCAAATTTTGTTTACTCTGTCAGCTTATAAATATGACCGCTTGGGTTATTACGATAAATCTTTCCGAGAACTCTATCGTGCCACCTTCGACGAAGTTTTTGAAGGTACTCCGATCCAACAGTTAGTCAAACAGTTCCAGCAAGATTTGAATGTGGCAGAACAGAAGATAGATCAGAACAATAAAAAGCGATTAGTGCCATATATTGCTCTCAAACCTTCTTTAGTGATCAATAGCATCAGCATCTAATACCCAATTCGCGTGAAAAATCGCTGCTAAAATTCAGTGATTTTTCAGGCGATTCAAGCTCAAATAATAATAGACATCTCCCATAATACTGTGAAACAGACATCCTGCCTGTTCAAGACTGTCTTTTTGGGAGATGTCTATTATCCCAGTCAATTCCCTGCACAACGCTTTGCCCGGAATCAAACAGGTTTGTATTGTCGTTCGCCCCAAAGTCCGCATCCATAAGTTTGAACTCTGAGTCCTCACTATCAACCAATATATAGCGTTTCTCAAAAAGGTGAGGTATGACTGACAGCTTACATAACCGCTTGAACGTATAGGGCCCAAGCCCAACAACATCCGCGAATCTTTCTGAGAACCAATATAGTTGACTTAAGACCAATCAGATTTGGTAAAAATGCCTGTATTCCTATAAAATCGCGCTCGTAAGGATCGCAAATTAAATAATTTACACAAAGAAAGTGGGATGGGCGTCCCGCCCGTCTTTCCGGGACGGGCGGGACGCCCATCCCACGAACCATTAAATTGTAAGTTATTTAATTCTCATTCCTAAATTCATCAAAAAGCTGTAAGTCAACCGTATTGCACTATAAAACCAATCTTACGACATTATATAACTGTCAAAAATCCGTAGGTATGCAGTGCATACCTACGGATTTTTGACATGGTTAAATTAGCCCTTATATTCTTCGAGAATACTGCAATTAACGGACATTTTTCCTAAGGAATCAGTGAAGGTAACTTCATCTTTATAATGCCGGGGCGTTTCCATCAGCAACCGCCAAGCTTCCCCAGCATCGATTAAATTCATTCGATTGGGATAGTGAACGTTTAACAACTCTTGCACCATCGGGTAATAGTTGGAGTTAATGCTAGGGAAAATGTGGTGTTCTGTATGGTAAGAGAAATTTAAGTGCAGCAGGTCAAATATTTTAGGAACCCGCAGGGAAGTAGTATTGATCAGCGGGTCATTAATGTTGGTCATCCGGCAACCCATGTGGTTGGTATAGATGTAAAACATTGTGCCTGCGTGACCCAGTGCGATCGGCAAAATGTATGCCAGAATAACTTTAATCGGGTTAAAATCTAGGTAAAACAAGACGCCCAGATGAATTCCCAAAATTCCGAGACATTCCAGGGCGATCGTCAATCGATCTTTCGGACTAACGGTAAACGCAGCGGGCACGTAATCCACAGATTTATCGTTGAATAACAATACCGATGACACGTTGCGGAAGTTATGCACCAACCACGATCCAGCCATGCCTACAATGAACCACAGGGGATTGACTTCCACCGACGGTACAAATAGATTTTGAATCCATTTTCCCCAAGTATCCGGTTGCTGGAACAGGTAATTGCGATCGGGGTCTGCTAAGGAATTGGTGGTACTGTGGTGTACGAGGTTGTGCAGCGATTTCCACTGAGTAGGTGGCATCAATAGCATACTTAGGCCTAAAAAGGCGATCGCATAAGTCAGCCGGGATTTTTTCTGAACGCTGCCGTGCATCAGATCGTGGGAGCTAAATAGCAAAACTATGATACTATTGCCCATAATCGCAGCCAAAGGCAAGTAAAGCCCTAAAAGGTAGACAGGCCAGCGATCGAGGTAGTCGGCAATTCCCCATCCCAGCAATAAAATTCCCAGATTGATTAACAGGATTGTTAATTTGCTAGGATCTGGTTCAAAGGCATTTGGTGGCAGTAGCGGACGCAATTTTTTAACATAAGCCGATTGGTGAATTAGCGTTTCGCGATCGACAGTCTCGTCTAAAGAAATAAGCATTTTTTCTGAATTCATTGTTTGCTAATCACACCAAAATGTTAGTCAGATTGTTTTTTTGACATTTATTAGTATATCATATTTGCCGAAAAATTGGTTTCATTAAATCATTTTGTGATGATGTTTATATGTGCGAGACAGACAATTTTAAAATCATATTTGGGTCAAAAAATGTTCAATCTCTCCGCTTCGCTTCGCCCAATGCCATGAGTACCTCATCTTTCTGAGAACGGCTATAGCCTTTCTCAAAAAGATGAGGTATAACAGACTGTTTGCAAAACCAGTAAACTCAGAGGGCTCGCATCCCAACAACGTCCGCGAATCTTTCTGATAACCGCTATATATACTTAAATTAATACCTATTTAAAAAAATATTGATACCAATTATTATTGATTGTCGATAAATTATCTGTCATTTGCATAACTCCGGCTAGACACCCTACTGTGCCGTTGGCATACAGATGAAATGCTCTAATTTCGGTAGTAGCAATATTTTTTATAATTGGTATAAATTCAACAGCCAAACTGCCAAAGATAACTCAGCTAAAATTCTCCGTTACCTTGAACAATTTCTTTAATTGTTGTCAGCGTATCTAGCCCGATCAATCCCCGACGATAGCCTTTTTGGTTGGACATTCCCAGAAAAATTGCATCTCCCCGATTTTGATAGCGCCAAAACCGAGGCGAGGCATTAATAAAAGTTGAGGCGCTGTTAACATCCAGAGCAAATTGGCGGCTTTCTAAATAAGATTCAGTGGCGATCGCGTCAGCGTGGCCGCTGCTGTAGCGGTTAATCCAGCCGATCGCAATTTCCAAACTATCAACAACTTTAAACGCGATGGTTTTGTTTAAATACGGTTGAGTCCACTCGTAGGGTTCCGCCAGCTTCAAGTCTGGGAAATCTGCGACAAGATCCGCATCTGCGGTAATTTGAAAGCCTTTTTCTTTTAAACTGTTCCACAGCCTGACTAAGGAAGAATGCTTTTGGTTGCGATCGATCAATACTTTCTCGATCGCGTTTACCGGATCGGGCACACTTTGATGGCTGTCCAAAATCATCCACCTTGCCATCTCCAAACTACCAGTCGGCGACCAATAAAGGTAACAATTGCCCATTGCCGATCGCAACACCGGTGCCGTACAAAGCCTTACCACCTGCTGCACTAAACTCGGTCTACCGTAGGGAATAATTAAATTGAGATATTGGTCTTGAGTTACCAAATCGCGGATCGAAGCGCCCCGATCCGGTGGCAATACCTGCAAACATCCTGACGGCAAACCTACCTCATCGATCGCCGAAACCAAAGCTTCACCAATTACAGCATTAGTTTGCCAGCTTTCGCTGCCACCTTTGAGAATCAAGCTGTTAGCGCTTTTGAGACACAAACCGGCCGCGATCGCCCCAAACTCTGGAAACGCCTCGTAAATGAGCGCGATCGCCCCCAGCGGCAGAGACTGACAGTACACCTGACAGCGATCGACTTGATAAGAAGCATTGATCACCCTGCCAATTGGATCTGGCATTTCCCCCAAGCGTTGCAAAATTTGGACAGTTGTCTTGATCCGTTCCGGCGTCAGCTTCAGCCAGTCCACAATCAAGTCGGGAATCGCCATGTCGCGACTCGCTTCTAGATCCAGAGTATTGGCTTCTAAAATGTCATTTTGTCGGCGTTTGAGTGCGATCGCCATTGCCTGCAAAGCAGCAGCGCGATCCGTACTTTTGGTTGCCGCCAATTCCAAAGAAGCCTGATAAGCGCGGCGGGCGACATTGGCCCCCTCTGATGAATGACTAAAATCCTCTATTATCATTTAACTAACGCCTGTAAGCCAGCCATACCATCAGCGCCGGCAGCATTGCTAACAGCACAGCGACCATTGCCCACAGAATAATATTCGGGCCCGGTGAGTGCAGCGCCAGGGGCAGCCAAATCAATAGCGGCACCAAAATCATCCCCAGGGCTAGGGGCAAGTAGTGCGCCTTCAAACCCGGATGTGCTCTGTGCCACTGGTTGCCTGTCCACCGCCAAGCCTGCTTGTAAGGATAGTTCGTTGATAGTTGCTCGATGACGTGTCCGTTTTCCTCCAATACAAATATTTGCTGACAGCGGTTGCAGCCAAAGGCTTCTGTCAGCGTTATGGGTACGAGACGGCCGCGGCGCCGGCAAGGGCACGGGTACTCATCGTTTAAGTCAATTTTGGGAGCTTTTTGAGATGGCACGAGCGATCGGATAAAAAAAGCGTTTTTGCAAAAATAATCGTTAACATATCCATTTAATCAAACTTGTGATACTCCCGAACCCGAGTCATAGACGGGGATTCTTGAATAGTCCAAAGTCGGGCTTGTCTTCGGCGTTATCAAGCCACCGCTACTAACTCAGTTTGAATTTCTTCAAACATTCCGTATACTTTTGTTTTTTTTTATTTCGTCCTGCCATCACTAGCCAACAGGTACGGTAGGCTCAACATCCTGCCATTATTCGCAATGAGAGCTGTTTCGGATATGGGCCGAATATGCCCGTTGCAGGGATTGCTCCCAACTCAGGATGTTTCAACACGCAGGTGGTTATTCTTACTCGATATTTTTGATGATAACATCAACTTTTGATTAACTCTGTAAAAAATACCTAAAGAAATCTTCAAGACGGTTGAAACCGCTATCGAATTTCCCCCTACCTAAAGTCAGGAGCTTGAGTCTCGCTTCCCGGTCAATTCTGCCCAGTCGAGGCTTTTAACTACCTGTTTCGATCGATCGCCCGATCGGCTATTGTGACTTGCCAGTTATCTAATCAATTTTACCATTAACCTAGGTGTTTTCAACAACCGTTAGGGGTATATGCGATATCTTCTCGCTATACTTTCCGGGTTAGTCTTCCTGGTGTTCTTGATTTTTAAAAGCGGGTGACGCGATTCGAACGCGCGACATTCACCTTGGCAAGGTGACGCTCTACCACTGAGCTACACCCGCATTTGCTGCGGTATTAATAATATTGCCTCACTGCTCGGAATTTGTCAAGTGTTTTTTGTAAGTTTTTTTCATAAACTCGCTGGGGCGCACCCGAATGCCTCACCCCGCCTGAAATTGCAGCAAGTAGATTGTTAAAAAAATCAGTAATTGCAGTGCTTTTGACCGCGATCCGCCGAGGGCAAAGCTACAATCAAGCTGCAATTGTGGGAGAACACTGCTCATGTCAGACTTAAATCGCGGAATCATGAAGTTCAAGGGAGCTGACAGCCCGATCGCGATCGCCATTTCAGCGATCGTCATTGGTGGCGGCATCGGCATCCTAATCTGGTGGGCGCTGCAATCAGCCTACGCCTTCAGCTAACACGCTGCTCAAACCTAAAAATTAGAAAGCTTTAGTCACAGAAGACAGAATTTTTAGGGAATTCTGTCTTCTGTATTTTTTTGCCCTTTCGAGTGGGGTGACTGCCAGCAGGGACACCGTGATAAAATACTTGTGTGTCGCCCTCAATCAATTACTGCCCAAAAGTACCAGTACAAGGACTTCTGCGACACCACAACTAAGTTCGGCAGTGCATTAATTCGATCGCTCTTCTTGAGACTATCTGCGTTAATCTGCGTTAGTCGGTGGTTTTCTGTTTTTGTCTCAACCCTTGAAATATCATCGCTGGCGATCGATCTGCTTCATTCGATTGCCCCTTCCCAATAATATTTATCTCAAATCTGCGATCGCACCTTTAAACGAGCTGAGCTGCTTCAGATTTTCTCGATCGATTTCCCCGAAGACCTACTTTTGTAGTATACTTGTAATTCAAGCGCCATCGCGCGCAGTTATCAGACTCAAGTGTTTGCAAGGGTTGTATCGCAACAGAAATTTATGGCAAGTTTTCGGGACATCCTTAAATACTACACCCGCTACAGTCAAATCTCAGCTCTGAGCATCGGTGCATCCAGCCTGTTTGCGATCGCGGATTTAGCTGTACCCTACGCGATCGGGCAACTCTTAAATGTATTGTCCGATCGACCTACAGACACAATAACGCAAAAATCGATCGCAGCGATCGCCTCACTTACCCAGCAGTCACCCAGCAAGATATTATCGCTATCCGTCTTGCTGGGCTTGATTTTTGTAGTAACAGTCGTCAAAGCACCCATAGAACTTTGGATGGGAAATTGGTTCCATTGGGTAGTACCGTTGAGAGCAAGGCGGGATTGGATGAAAGGAGCGATCGGCAAAATGCTCACCTTACCCTTAGAATACTACGACGAAAACAACGCCGGACGAATTTCCAGTCGCATCGCCAAAGGCATCGCCAACCATACTTGGACATACCCAGAAATTGCCGCTGAATTCATCCCAGAAGTCGTCCGCTTAATCGGCATTTTTGCAGTTATTTGGTTAATTGAATGGCGCATCGGCCTATTAATTTCAATTTCCTTCATATTTATCCTCAGTTTCACCCTCAAAGGCCTCCAAGGGCTGACTCAGCGCGAAGAAATTCTGGATGAATACATCGAAGATACCGAAAGTCGCAACTCAGAAATTATTACAAACATCAAAACAGTCAAAGCTTTTGCCACTGAAACAAACGAACTAAAAAAGCAAACAACCAGACTCGATCGCGAGTTGAAAGTTGTAATTCAACGCATTCACAAAGGATACGTCATCCTGGGGACATACCGACAAGCAATCGTCCAGCTTTGCCTGTTTTCAGTTCTCGGTTTTAGTCTAGCAGCAACAGTCGCAGGTAAAATATCTCTGGGATATTTTGTTACGGTTTACACCTTAGCAAGTATGGCCTATTCGCAACTCCGCCCGATTAGTATTATCGCCGAATTATTTGCCCGCCGCTATTCTTCAATGATCCGCTTCCATGAGTTTATGCAGTTACCAGACGGTGTTGATGCGGTGAATTTAACAGAAAATGCTGCATCCGCGTCGCCTTATAAATTTAGTGGCAAAATTGAGTTTTGCGGGCTGACATTCGGGTACGATCGCGAAAAGCCAGTTTTGCAGGATATCAATTTATTGATTCATCCGTGTCAGACTGTAGCATTAGTCGGGCGATCTGGTTCGGGGAAATCAACATTAGTGAAACTGCTGTTTCGATATTTCGAGCCTAACTCCGGGCGCATTCTGATCGACGGCGAGGATATTTCCAGTTTAAATGTCACTGGCTACCGCAAGCGTTTAGCCATTGTCCACCAAGAAGTAGACGTGTTTAACGGTAGTTTGCTAGATAATTTGACATACGGCAACCCGAAAGCAACTTTCGCCCAGGTTGAAGAAGCTTGTCGCATCGCCAGAGTTGATGAGTTTGTGAACTTGTTGCCCCAAGGTTACTATACCGTTGTCGGGGAGCGGGGAATGCGGTTATCTGGCGGTCAGCGGCAGCGGTTGGGCATTGCTAGGGCGCTGTTAGTGGAGCCGGACGTGTTAATCTTTGACGAAGCTACTTCTAGTTTGGATTATGAGTCGGAGCGATCGATCCAGCTAGCCATGCAGAACATCTTGGGTACGCGCACCACCATAATTATCGCCCACCGCCTGAGTACAATTCGCGAAGCCGATGCGATCGTCGTACTCGACGGCGGTAAAATCGTCGAAGTTGGCAGCCACGACGAACTCTTGAACCAAAAAGGCATTTACCGTCGCCTGCACAAACTGCAAGAAACCGGCGAATTACTAAATTAACAATTTCTGCTGAGCCCAGACTTCCGGTGCTATAAGAATCCTAGATGGACACGTGGCCAGAAACCGGGTTTTTAGCAAAATAGTCGTTGCAACCCTCAGATTCGGTAAAAAACCCGGTTTCTTGTAAGGTTCGTAGTGCGGACTTCAGTCCGCTTTCCGGCCGTAGTGCGGAGAACTTACACGCGCCAACTGTTAAGGTTCGTAGTGCGGACTTCAGTCCGCTTTCCCGCCGTAGTGCGGAGGACTTACACGCGCCAACTGTTTTTGTTATGGTAATCGACCGGACGCGATATGACTTATGTGTTCAGCCTTGAATGATTAGACTTTTAAATGTCATGTTGCAGAAAAAGAAGAATCTGCTAGGATGTTTAACTGTGGGTACAAATGGGTCGGTGCCCGAGCGGTTAATGGGGGCGGACTGTAAATCCGCTGGCTACGCCTACGCTGGTTCAAATCCAGCCCGGCCCACCACAATTCACATAAAAGTTAAAAGTTAAAAATTAAAAGTCAAACATTTTAATTTAACATTTTTAATCTTTTATGCCCGTGTAACTCAGGGGTAGAGTACCTCCTTGGTAAGGAGGAAGTCGCGAGTTCAAATCTCGCCACGGGCTTGGATTCAACAGTTGACAGTTGACAGTTGACAGTTGACAGTTTTAGATATACCTCTACCTATAAGTCCGAGGAATGAAACAGTGAATAATTTTGTTTTATTTCCCCCTCGAAGGATGAGGCTTTAAACCCATTTTTGTTGGTAAATTATGTGAGACAAAAACAGAATTGGCGGTTGAATTGTGTGTTCAACGGCCTATGTTTTTTAATTTTATTTTTTAACAGCAGCTTGCAAATAAAGCAGCGGATCTTCCGCCACCCAACCCGAACCCGAATTGTACCGAACTTCAAAATGTAAATGAGCTTGGGGAATGTCCCGTTTTCCAGTCATCCCCACGCTTCCCAAAACTTCTCCCGATCGCACTTTTTGACCGACTTGCACCGCAAGATCTTTTAAATGAGCGTAGCGCGTTTGCTTCCCCGCTTGATGGTTCACCACAACTAAATTCCCGTAATCCCCCTGCGGCCCGGCAAAGGCGACAGTCCCTCCGCCCGCAGCCAAAACCTGCGTACCCTCCGCAGCCAAAAAATCTACCAAAATTAGGGGGTTAGAGCCTCGTCCTTCCAGGACGACTTTATTCTATAAATCCTTTTGCCATTTTGTAGAAATTCGGTAAAATCAAACAAGGAGGTGATGCAAGTGTTCAATCTGACTTATGAATTCAAGCTAAAACCAACAAAAACACAAGTAGCAATATTTGAGGATTGGTTGGAACAATGTCGCAAGGTCTATAATTATGCCCTGCAAGAACGTAAAGATTGGTATAATTCGCGAAAATGTCGGATTGACGCTTGTTCGCTTCGCTCGGAATTCATCATCAGAGCTGAAACACCCAGACCAACTTACTCAACTCAATGTAAAGCCTTAACTGCATACAGGAAAACCAGCCCTGCATTACAACGTATCAATGCTCAAGCTTTACAACAAGTGCTGCGCCGACTAGAAAAGGCATTTGTAAGTATGTGGGAACAAAATCACGGATTTCCCCGATTCAAAAAAAGGGGAGCGATGAGGTCTTTTGTGTTTCCACAACTAAGTTCAAACCCAATTCAAAATAGTAGTGTGAAACTGCCTGTAATTGGCTGGGTAAAATTTTGGCAATCCCGAGCAATTCCCGATGGTGGAATTATTAAGCAGGCACGGGTGGTAAATCGTGCATCCGGCTGGTATGTAATGCTGACCGTTGCATGGGACGTAAAAATTCCCGAGGTAATGCCACACGGAAATCCCCTGGGAATCGATGTCGGACTCACGAATTTCATAGCAACTTCTAATAGTCTTTTAGTCAAGAGGCCAAGGTTTTTTATAGACGCAGAACGCAAGCTGAAATTGCTGCAAAAACGTGTAAGTAAAAAGCAGATTGGCTCAAATAATTGGCGCAAAGCTCAAAAAAAAGTTGCTCTTTTGCATGAATACGTGGCTAATTGTCGCAAAGATTGGCATCGCAAAATCTCTCATCAAATTTGCAATGATGTGGGGATGGTATTCGTTGAGGACTTAAATTTAGTTGGACTATCTAGAGGGATGCTGGGCAAGCACTGCTTAGACGCTGGATGGGGTCAATTTTTCACTATTTTGGAACAAACCTGTTGGAAACGCGGGGTGTACTTCCAAAAAGTGGATGCGAAGAAAACCAGTCAGATTTGTCCAAATTGCGGTGTCGCAACAGGCAAAAAAGAGCTTTCTGAGCGTACTCATATTTGCTCAAATTGCGGTTACACAACCGATAGAGATGTTGCAGCAGCTCGCTTTAGTTCTAAGTAGAGGACTTGCAGCCGTAGGGCATACGGTCAAGATGCTTGCAGAGGGTAAATTCGTCGGAATCCCTGCGAAGCAAGAATCCTCTTGCCTTTAGGCAGAGGTTTGTCAACGTTTCGCCCTGGAGAGCGATGTGGCGGCGCGATCGATCCAAGGCCTGCCCCAGGCAATCGCGGGCAGGATTCGGGTTTTCCAAAGGTGCGCCGGGAGGAAGATTTGCCGCCGTTTTGTCAACAGGGGCGATCGAGCAAATCAATGCATAAATGACCAAAAATAGGCGTTTAGAACTCATTGCGTGCAGAAAAAAGTATTCATTCGGACAATTGACAATTTTTGAGCCGAGTGAAAAGGCTTATTTGAAAACTCCAGCCGTACCCTAGACTATAAATCCCAGGCTAAGCCAAGTTAGGATGAGAATTATTAGTTTTTGTCGCTCTTGGCAAATCAGGCAATTTTTGCCCGTGATGCCCGTGTTGCGCCTGGTTGCTAACAGCTATATTCTTGAGGAAGCGGTACGCCCCGCCCCGCTTCCTTCCCGTCGCCAAGACAAAAATACTTGATGCCGAAGGTGTCTGCGGGGATGAGGTATTCAGCGGGAGTTGTTAAATGTCAGTAACTCAGGGCTCAAGCCACTGAGCTTGTAAGAGAAATCTAGCAAGCTATATTGACCAGCCTAAGCCTTAACTGGCTACGTTATTTAGGTCACGACACCCTGGGATGCGAAGCTAGTCCCTTGCTCTGTCGCTAGTAGTTAAACAGCCTTAAAGTCACTGAGGCAGTGCTGCTAGCCTGACAAGCCTTTATAACATTGGCGAAGCTAACTTTACCCCGAAAGGGAGATTGAGGACAACCATCCTCGCCAGAGGGGCAACCATACCCCTCTACCCCGCAAGGGGATTCAAGGCGGTTGAAACCGCTCTTGGAGTTTCTCTCTCAGGACTGAAGTCTCTGAGTTTCTCACTTACCGAGTGCTTTTATGAGTTTATCTTTTAAGCAGTTGACCCTTTATGTCACTTTGCTGTCTGTTGGGGGAGGCATCGGATGGTTGGGGAATCGCTATCTACAAGGCTCAAACAATCCAGAAACCGGATCAGTTTTGCCCGTGGTGCGCCAGCAAATCCCCTCCTATGTGTCTCCTCCCGTTCAGGAAAATCGCCCAGTCGATCGCAGCAATCCCAATTTTATTGCTGAAGCAGCCGAAAAAATCGGCCCTGCTGTCGTGCGGATTGATGCTTCGGCTAAGGTAACGAATCAAGTCCCCGAAGCTTTCAACAATCCTTTGTTTCGCCGGTTTTTTGGGGACAATTTGCCCAAGCCGGAAGAACGAGTCAGGCGCGGTACCGGTTCTGGGTTTATTCTTACTTCTGACGGCCGCATTGTGACTAATGCTCACGTCGTCTCCGGGACGGATACTGTTAAGGTGACGCTCAAAGACGGCCGCGAGTTTGAGGGTAAGGTGCAGGGCGTCGATCCGCTGACGGATGTTGCTGTTGTGAAAATTAATGCCAAGGAACTCCCGCAGGTGGTTTTGGGTCGATCGGACAATATTGTACCGGGACAGTGGGCGATCGCGATCGGCAATCCTTTAGGGCTCGACAATACCGTGACTGTCGGCATTATTAGCGCCACGGGTAGAACCAGTTCCCAAGTCGGCATCCCCGACAAACGAGTCAGGTTCATCCAAACTGACGCCGCCATCAACCCCGGTAATTCAGGCGGCCCGCTACTGAACGACCAAGGCGAAGTAATTGGCATCAATACCGCCATTCGCGCCGACGCTCAAGGCTTGGGATTTGCAATTCCGATCGAAACCGCCAAACGAGTTTCCGATCAGTTATTCGCCAAAGGGAAAGCCGAACATCCTTATTTGGGGATTCAAATGCTCAGTTTGACTCCCGCCACCAAGGCAGAAGTCAACAAACAACTCGATAACAAAATTACGATCGATCGAGGCGTAGCCGTGACGAGAGTCGTGGAAAATTCCCCTGCCAAACAAGCCGACTTGCGCGCTGGAGATGTCATTCAAAAAATTGACGGAATTGCGGTCAACACTCCCGGGGACGTACAAGAACGGGTGGAAAACACTGCTGTGGGCAAAGAACTCGAAGTGGAAATTAACCGTTTCGGTCAAGTTCAGAAAATTAAAGTACGTCCGGGTGCTTTTCCCATATCCGGGAGTCCCACCGGTGGTTAAGTTCAAGCGGTCGAGTTGAAAAATAAATCTGATGGTGGATAGTCGTAGACACAAAAACCGGGTTTTGCTACCCAAATCATCCGTGTATCGTCCGGTATATTAGGATTAAAAACCCGGTTTCTTAATTCGCTACTCCGTCCAGGAATGTTTTTGTTGTCAACACGTTTCTTCTTTCTGGCTTGCCAAACCCGTCGCTGCTCTTTTTACCAAAAAATTGGGTAAATCAGCCCCGTGCTTTGAGCATCGGCTTTTGCTATAATTATAGCGGTTGGAAATCCCATGGTGGTGGCTTGTTAAGACTCCTTGAACCAGAAAGTAGAGCCTAGACCTGCAAAATATTGGGTAGCGAAAGCCAAGAAAAACATAGCTAGGGGAAATAAATAAGTACCCAAAAAACAAAACCAATAATTAATTCCATCTAACAGTACCTAAGGGCATTAGGAATCTGCCGAGAAATCGGGAAAGCATGGGGAGAAGACTGCCTCTACTATAAAAGGGAAGCCTGATATAGCAAGCCGACTTCTGTGAACCATGAATAAGAATCACCGTTGCTTCAGCAGACGTGAGTATGTCAATTTTCTTTGGTAGGGTTTGGTTGAATCGAACTCGTGCTTGCTAAATTTTCTTCTAGGTACATCCTCTGCTCCATTTGTCTGAGAAAATAGCCTGTCATCATCGCTGAAGCTAGCAAACCTGCTAAGTTTTCGCGGTCTGTGGTAATTTCGACGTTAAAATTGTCTGAAGGCAGGACGCCGACAAGTCCTTGAACGTTGTGGGAGATAATTTCTCTGATTTCTGGGCTGGCGGACTTGGCGATGCGGGCTAGAACCTCCGGGGATTGGTGTTGGAGGTACTTCAGAAGTGGATTGACTGCGGTTTGTTGGGCATTGTTTTGGTCAAAGTCAGGGTGAAAAACCATTTGGCGATTCTTAATTTCTGGCTTGCTACATTCTACTTCAAACTACTCCTCATTGCTTGGGTACAAATTTGCCTGAAAGTCAAGTTGTAATTGTTTGGGCAATTGGTCTACTTGAAAATACCGGTGAAATTTTTCGGTAACTTGTAGCCAGTACGATCGCCCATCCGTTGGCTTCCGTTTCCGCACGAAACCCATTTCCACCAGTTCCTGCACTTGTTGGTAAGCCCCCGAACCCCGCAAATTCACTAAATCTGGCTGTGCGATGCCACCTTTGAGGGCGATCGCCGCCAGCGTCCGCAAAGCCCCAACACCTAATTCTGGGGGTATTAAAGTTTGCATTAAACTCGCAAACTCGTCTCTGAGTTGCAGGCTGTATCCCGTCGGAGTTTCGACGACTTCTAGCGCACTGTCGCGGTGGGATGAGTCAGACATGAGCTCGATAATCGCGTCTTCGGCTTCCGATCGATCGCACTTAGCAATCTCGGCAATCTCTACAAGCGACACCGGCTGACCTTTTAGATAAAGTATGGCTTCTATTGTTGTGGCTAAACGAGTCATTGGGGAATTTTTCAACAATTGACAGTTGACAGTTGACCTGGGACAGTTTGAGAGCGACCTCTACCTAGAAGGAAGAGGATTGGAGTAATGAATAGTCTGATTTTAATTTCTACCTCAAAGGCGGGCGGGCTTTCAACCAATTCTTTCTGGTAATTAGAAATAGAGACGTTGAATTCAGAAGGATCGAGTTATCTAGGAAAACCGGAAAAAAGCAATTAGACATTTATCAATCTAACTGTCTGCCAGTCAGTTCTACAAAAATATCCTCTAAATTAGAAGGACGAACCATCATACCAGTCTTATCCTCTTTCGCATCCAGATAAAAATTCGCTTCTTCCAAAGTCGGGAAAAACTTGTATTCCCAGCGATCGCCTATTTGCTTCATCACCAACCCTTGACCGTGTTCTTGCCGCAGTTGCGCTAGCGTTCCCAATTGAATCAACTTACCGCCGTCCATAATCCCGATGCGATCGCACAAATACTCTACCTCATCCATATAATGCGTCGTCAACAGCATAGTCATCCCCTGCTTGTTCAAATCTAGAATAATTTCCCACAACCTGCGCCGCGTTTGCGGGTCTAACCCTACAGTCGGTTCGTCCAAAAATAAGATTTCCGGTTCATGCAAAAGCGATCGGGCAATTTGCAACCTCCGCTTCATTCCACCGGACAAAGTTTTGACTAAATCATCCCGTCTTTCTGCTAATTCTACATATCCCAACCACTGTTTAATCAATTGTTGGCGTTTCGGATTGGGGATGTGGTGCATCCGCCCGTGAAACTCCATATTTTCCCATACAGAAAGCTCATTATCAACGCTAGTTTGTTGCAGCACAACGCCGATGGACTGTTTAACTTGCAAGCTTTGACGCATCACGTCATATCCAGCTACCTCAATTTGACCGCTGCTGGGTTTAGTCAGCGTAGTCAGCATCCGAATTGTCGTCGATTTTCCGGCACCGTTGGGGCCCAAAAGACCGAACATTTCTCCGGCTTCAATCGTGAATGAAAGGTTATTGACAACAGGAATTTTGTTGTAGATTTTGCAGGCATTTTGCAGGGAAACAGCGGCAGTCATAGGTATTTTTGTATCAATTATTGCGATCGATCTCTTGCTTATGGGGCAGATTTTGCCTGGTCAATCAACCATAATACTTGTGGCGGGTTTACTAACAATCTCAGATTCACATCCACAATAATATCTATCAACCTGCCCCAACCAAACGACAAAATTTGATGGCGGGCAATTCAACAGACATGATATCATCTCTGGATGCCGCAACAAGTGCGATCGACTAAATTTTCTGGTAACACTCCTCGTTAAAAATAGCATAAAAATTAGGTTTTTATGCTATTTTTAACGAAGAATCTTGTTAGGGCAACCAATCTGAGTCTCACCCTCAGGTATCAGGCTGATTTTTTTTACCGCTGGCATTACCCGCTTATTGCGGTTGAGTTAAGTCAGGAGTCAGTTCCACGATCCGCTTGTCAAGTTGGCGTGCGGCTGAACTCATTGTTATAGCGGGTTTCTTGCCATCAACATACAGAATCATCAGATAACTTCCTATTTTTCCCCGTCGAAATACCGCGATTTCGAGATTCATCGTCACACCTTGTATTTTTCCTTGATTTGTCCACCCACGCGATACCTCCCCAATCTTTTCTTCTAAAGTTAAAGTAGTAAGATTAGTAAATTGATATTCATTCTTACCACTACTGTTTAAACCTTTGGAGAACTCTTTGGCAAAAACATCTTCACGCATATCTGCGTCAAATTTTGCTCGCTCGATCTGGTTGGTCAGTTTTTGTGTAAATCCTAGGATTATTTGAAAATGCTGGTCGTCGTTTTTGTTATAAGCAAACACACTTGCTGGTTTCAATGTCTGGAGACCGCTGACCAGTTTTTGCATGGTCGCAGGTGGCATCTCTACAAAACCTGCGGGTAAGTCTTGTAAGGTCAGGACTAGGTTGGACAATTCCGCTGCGGGAGTTGGAATATCCGCAGATAGAGTATTGGGAAGAGAGCGAATTGGAATTGCGATCGACTCTTCGCCAACTGCACCGCCCAATCCAGCACTAATTAGCAAACACACCAAGAACACAACTTTTTTTTTCATTACTTTACCCTGTTGCGATCGCCCATGACTAATCTCTACCTCACTCTACCCCCAAAGCGCTATCTTTTACTCTGCCGCTTCTAATTCTTCTAATTCTTGTGTAGACTGCCATCCAGCTTGCCAGAGCGATCGATCTTTGAGCTGTTTGGCATTCAGCCAGAAACGGACATTTGGATCGCAAGCCGCCACCATTTCGGCAAAAACCCATTGACCTTCGTTTTTGCGGTTGACTACTTGAAAGTGCCGCCACCCCCAAGTTTTTTGGTGAGAAGTCCATCGGGAACCAACTAAATAAGGAAATTTTTGTTTTTTCGGCACAGTATTTTTGTTGGCAAATATATGAGAAAGCAAGGTGAACGAACCTGACGGTCAACTGAGTACAGTTAGACCGCAGGCTTCTTTTTCCTTTTTTGCAAAGGCTTTTTTGAGTGACGGAGTTCCCCCGCCACTTTGATGCAGTAGACCAATCTTTCTGATAAGTTTGGCTGAATTTTCATCTCGATCCAAAGATTCTCCGCACTGGCAGGAATGCCATCTTTCCGACAATTCTTTCGGTACTTTGTTGAGGCAATGCCAGCAATGCTGAGAAGTTCCCTTGGGATCGACGAACAAAACATTTTTACCTAATTTCCAGGCAACATATTTCAGGACGCTAGCAAATTGCCCGTGAGCAGCATCAAGCATTGATTTATTCAAGCCACTTTTAGCTGATTGACCGTTTGGTAAATAAACTAAGTTACCGTCACTGTCAATATCAGTTTTAGTTTTGGTGCGTCTTGTTAGATTCTTGATACTCAAATCTTCAGCCACCAAAATTTCACACTTGCCAAACAGTTCATGTGCTATTTTGAATTGAAAATCAAGTCTCGCTCTAGCTACGAACTGATGGAGTTTGGAAATCCTGTCTTTGATAATCTGCCAAGGTTTAGAACTTTTAATTCTACTAACTAGCCTTGCTTGAAGTCTTGCTAATTTGTCAGCAGATTTCCTCAAGAATCTAGGATTCTCAACTCTTTCACCATTGGAAAGATAGGCATAATTAGTAATTCCTAGATCGATACCAAGAGTGCTTTCTTCGGTTGGTTGAATTTCTGCAACCGTTACGGGAACCGTTTTGTCTTCTAGCGTCAGGGAAATATACCACCCATCCGCTTCTCTGACAACTGTACCCGTCTTAACCTTGAAACCTGTTGGTATTGGACGGTGAAAAACCATCGGCACTTGACCTATTTTTGCGAGGCTAATACAAATCCTATTTTGCTCGTCTTTGACAATATTTAGATTGTCTAGTTGAGGGTATGTGAAGGATTTGTAGTAGGGTCGCCCTTTGAATTTAGGCTTGCCTCTACGATTGCCGTTTTTGTCGGGCGTGGTGAAATTTGAAAACGAAGTTTTAACTCTGTTGACGACATCTTGCAAGACTTGCGAATCCAGCACTTTGTAGTCAGGAAATAGCTTTTTTGTGTTCTTCAAGTCGGCAAGTTGTATCGTCTGCCACTGTACATATCCGCCTTCGATATTTGAGAAAACGTCCCCTTTTTTAGTTAAAGGATTCCCTGATTCATCCTTCTTTCTGCCATCCCTAGTCTGCACTCTGGTTAAGGGAATATTGCGATAAATCTCATCGAGAGGGACTATCGAAACAACTAACGGGCAGGCATTAATGGGCGTTCTTGTGGCTTCCCACCATCTGAATCTTTCACCGAGTCGGTAGTTGTACTGTCGGCGACAAAGTTCTAGATGAGCCACAATAGTTGCTAGTTGGGGCTTGGTTGGTTTGAGGCGGTATTTGTAGGTGAGCTGCATTAGAAACTTCCTTTTTTCGACCTACCTTAAATATACCATTTCTTTTGTTTTAACATCTGGAAGTACATCAAATTTAAAGGTACTCTCGAAGTCTAATTGTCGGCTTCCGTTCCTCCATCCGACGAGCCTTTCATCAAGCGCGGTAATTCATTCGGGGGTACTTCGCGCAGCAATTGAGATTCATCCCCCTCTGAATATACCCTTAGACTTCCCGGCTGGTAGTTAATTGCAATAACTTTTTCTGTTGGATGATATTAATATCATAAATAACAATTGCTCCCTAGTTCAAGCCATGCACCGGATATCCTCCCTCAGAAAGTTCCACATCTCCAACAGTTACCGTCCAGCCCGACTCCCACTACCAACCCGGACAGAAATTTCAGATTGTTGCTGGCCTTTCTACAAATCCTGTACCGGGTGAAATTCATAGCTATCCCAGTTGCTCAGTATTTAATAGAGGAGAACTCCCAACTCTTTAGTCTGTCTGCAAGTAGATGGGTTTATTGTAACTTGCAGGAGTTTCGTCTGGGAACTCAAAAATAAAGGCAGTCCTGCGACTGCCCGTGTAATTAGTTATACCTATTCGATAGGGTTGATTTTTCAGCCGATCGACAAATAGCAAATTTATCCAGCACGAACTCAATCTTGAATCTCAAATCTAAAAGCAAATAACCCAGGTTTTAGTGGTGGACAATAACCCCGTTCTGCGAAACTCACTCAAATCTACTTTTAGAGCAGGTTTGACGTTCACTTCCTTTGTCTCCCAAAGCGGTGGGCCGCTTCCGATTCGCAGGCATTTTTTCGGGTTCAACTCTCCCTACAAACATTTTTTCAATCTGAATCGTGTCTCATTGACCCTGTAGGGTTCAACAAAAAAGCACTTTTAGACAAGATTGACTAATTTATCTGATTCTGTTGCTGCCTCTTAATTACTTCCGTGTGAAGGCTTGTGGCCCGATAAATCCAGAGGAAGTTGGGGAAGCCGGAGTCGCACTGCATTTGTTTGCAGCCAGAGAGTGATGGCGTGCTTCCGCTGTGGAGTCACGTACTCTCCGGGTCTGATCACGCCAGCACAGACGCCGATGTTTTTAATAAGGGTTTCTCGCTCCGATGAACTTGCACCCTGTAGCAACCTGACTTGGGCTTTGATAAAATCCACGTTCATAGCAGAAAGTAAAAGTAACTAAAGAACTCAGTTAAATAGCGATGCTTTGGTTCCAATTGTAACTCTAAAACCACTTGGTACGAATCCAATTGATTCAAGATCCCCGGGATGGGGATCGGGGCCTCTAGAGCTAGCCAACTTTATTTACTTTATCTGTTTTTGCTAGCAAAAGTGTCACCATGCTAGCAGTTTTGACAGAATTTTCCATAGTTAAGAACTGTTACAAATTTACCTAGCTTCCTACAATAATGCAGAGTTTAGTGCTAACGCTACTCTCCGGGACTCAAAAAATTCACCACAGTCTCCCGATCCTTGCCTTCTTACGTTTTAGCCTCCCCCATAGGGAAGGGATCGATCGCCAAACATTCCTCTTGGAGCGCCCCTCTTAACACCCAGACACTACCACCTCACCCTATTGATTTAGATCCCCGCATATGCTTTGCTGTGAACTATAACTTTAGGCATACGTATTGTTACGGGGGCTACCATAAGCGAGCAAGTGTTAATTCTTGTTTATAGATGATATATTTTTTGGCTATTCTTCCAAAGCCATGATTTGTGTTAATTAAGGCAGCTTTATGATGTCCGCACCAACTAAGACTCGGAACTTCTGAGTCGATACATTACCGAGGAAGACTCGAACTTCCAAGTCGATACATTTTGCTCTCTGTGGCGATGAATTTGTTTTCTAAATTCATTGGGGACGATCGCACGCCGACGACAATTGCGAGCTACGGATCATTTTGTATAATTTATAACAGAGCGATTAATCCTAATAATTTTAAGACAGCACAATTTTCAATAGTTTTTTATCCGTAATTTGCTCTCAACAGCCAAAAAGATGGGTCAAACAAATCAACACGGCAATACCATCACCTTCAAGATTGAAAGTGCCGATATGACCTTCGCAGTTGGCGGAAAATAGCAGTTATATGTAACCAAATTTGCTAGTTACTAAACTTTAGATTAAGTATAAAATCAACAGCAAAGCAGAAGCAATTAATGCCAAAACAAAAATATTTAATTTTAGATGTAAACTGATTTATTGAGGAGTTTGATGCCAAGCATTTTTCGACAAAAAACATCGCTACAGCCATCCGGACGGTAAAAAAAAACTGTTTTTTTATTTTTAAGAGGCTGTTTTTTGAGGTTTTCGACGTAGGCGAGCAATATCAATTAACGCGCATCTAGGATATGTTTCAATACCGTTTACTGATATAGCGCCCTGGGGGTAAAATCCTCTGAAAAATAGATACGGAGATTGCTTCGTTCCTCTCGAAGGACAATCTTAAGTAAACCGTATTGGGATATGTTTTACTTTCCAAAAACCTATCAATCCGATAGCATATAAAATCCCCTCTCGCTGTCTCTACGAAGGGGAAATGGTCTATAATATTCTTGTTTAAGACACTCGATGTGTCGGTTTCTTCTTGCCGTGTCAAGAGGTATGGATTGGTAGACCTATCTGGGCCCCCTAGCTAAGATCGTTTCCCGGTGGTAAACCGGGAAATGATTAAGTAAACTACCTACACCAAGTCGGAGTACCGACTATGGAGTAGGCTTTTAGTAGCCCTGCACCAAATCGAATAAACTAGGTTGGAAGTACTCGACGATCCGACCTAGTTCACACGACAGGTACGAA